>JAWPMT010000005.1:1418750-2110000 GCA_033344775.1 Cytophagales bacterium
AGCAGTCAACAGCTTTAGTTACGATATTGGCGCAGCCTGCTCTGGCTTCCTGTATGCCATGGCTACAGGTTCAAAATTCATTGAATCTGGTTCTCATAAAAAAGTAGTGATCGTTGGTGGCGACAAGATGTCCAGCATCATCGACTACACGGACCGTGCCACCTGCGTGATCTTCGGAGACGGAGCTGGTGCCGTTTTGCTCGAGCCTACCGAAGAAGAAGTTGGGGTGATGGATTCTGTCTTAAGATCCGATGGATCCGGTGAGACTCACCTGCACATGAAAGCGGGCGGAAGCCGAAAGCCTGCTTCGCACGAATCCATTGATGCAGGAGAGCACTTCGTATATCAGGAAGGAACGGCAGTATTCAAATTTGCTGTTACCAACATGGCAGATGTCGCAGCGGAGATCATGCAACGCAACAATCTGGTAGCGGACGACATTTCATATCTGGTTCCACATCAGGCCAACAAAAGAATCATTGACGCGACGGCCAAACGCATGGGTATTGAAGACAGCAAAGTAATGCTGAACATCATGCAGTATGGCAATACTACTGCCGGTACGCTTCCACTTTGTCTCTGGGACTATGAGTCCAAGCTAAAAAAAGGTGATAATATTGTATTCGCTGCATTTGGCGGAGGCTTCACCTGGGGTGCGACCTATGTCAAATGGGCTTACGACACCAAGTAATTCACTCATAAGTAATTTATCATGGCTACTACTGCCGATATCAAAAATGGCCTCGTGATTGAATACAATCACGATCTTTTCGCTGTTGTTGAATTTCAACACGTGAAGCCTGGAAAAGGCCCAGCTTTTGTTCGAACCAAGCTAAAAAGTCTGACTTCAGGCAAAGTGATCGACAATACCTTTTCTGCAGGACACAAGATCACAACCGCTCGTGTTGAGCGACATAAATATCAGTACTTGTACAAGGATGACATGGGCTACAACTTCATGAATTCTGAAACGTACGAGCAAATTCCGATCGAAGAGAAACTGATCACCAACCCTCAGTTCCTGAAAGACGGTGAGATCTGTGAAGTCATCTTCCATACGGAACAAGAGCGTGTATTGGGATGTGAATTACCACAACATGTTCAGTTGAAAGTGGTTTACACCGAGCCTGGATTGAAGGGTGATACCGCCACCAACGCATCAAAACCTGCGGAATTGGAAACCGGTGCTACGATCAATGTGCCGCTTTTCATCAACCAGGATGAGATGATCAAAGTAGACACCAAGAGTGGTGCATACGTGGAACGCGTAAAGCAATAATCCACGTTTGTTCAAACGATATTAATTTTAACCCGCTAATGATGTGGCTCTTGATGTGTCAGATCATTGGCATTCAGATTTAACCTGAGTTTTAATTCCTAATCTTAACCCATGAAGGCCAAAGAAATTCGCGAACTTATCGACTTCATTTCGGGCAGTGGACTTGAAGAAGTAAACATTGAAACCGAAGAATTTAAAATAAGTGTAAAAAGGTCTCCTGACCAGCAAGTAGTGGCGGCTGCACCTGCAGCTACTCCGGCACCCGTAGCGGCGCCTCTTCCTGCAGCAGCACCTGCGGCTACGCCAGCAGCGGAGGCAGCACCGGCAGCTAGTGATGACGGCAATTACGAAACCATCACCGCTCCTATGATCGGCACTTTCTACCGTGCATCTAAGCCCGGAGCAGCCCCATTTATCTCAGTTGGTGATTCCATTTCTGTTGGAACCAAACTTTGCATCCTGGAGGCCATGAAGACCATGAATGAAATCGAAAGTGAAGTTTCTGGCACCATCGTTAAAGTATTGGTGGACGATGCTTCTCCTGTAGATTTCGGCAAACCTCTGTTCCTGGTAGATCCTTCTTAAGAGCGAGCGCTTATGTTCAAGAAAATATTGATCGCCAACCGAGGCGAGATCGCCCTGCGGGTCATTCGTACCTGTAAGGAAATGGGCATTAAGACGGTAGCGGTCTACTCTACTGCAGATGCTGACAGCTTGCATGTTCGTTTCGCGGACGAAGCAGTATGCATCGGACCTCCTATGGGTAAGGACTCTTACCTGAAAATCCCTAGTATCATTGCTGCGGCAGAAATCACCAATGCGGATGCGATCCACCCGGGATATGGTTTCTTGTCTGAAAACGCAGAATTTTCGGCCGTATGTGCCGAAAATGGCTTCAAATTCATCGGCGCATCTCCTGAGATGATCAACATGATGGGAGATAAAGCGACGGCAAAGGATACCATGAAAAAAGCGGGCGTACCGACTATTCCTGGTTCCGAAGGTTTGTTGGGATCTCTGGAAGAAGGCATGGGTCTGGCCAAAGAAGTTGGCTATCCTGTCATGCTGAAAGCCACTGCTGGTGGTGGTGGTAAAGGAATGCGCTTTGTCAAGGAAGAAGGCGAATTTGAAGCGGCATGGGACAGTGCTCGTGCGGAAGCTGGTGCGGCATTCGGTAACGATGGCATGTACCTCGAAAAATTCGTTGAAGAGCCTCGTCACATAGAGATTCAGGTGGTGGGTGATAAGAATGGCAAAGTATGCCACTTGTCGGAGCGTGATTGCTCGATCCAACGAAGACACCAAAAACTGATTGAAGAAACTCCCTCTCCTATCGTTACGCAGGAATTGCGTGAGAAGATGGGACAGGCTGCCATCAAAGGTGCAGAAGCCATCAAATATGAAGGTGCAGGCACCATTGAGTTTCTGGTTGACAAATATGGGGATTTCTACTTCATGGAAATGAACACCCGTATCCAGGTAGAGCACCCGATCACCGAGGAAGTGACTGATTTTGACCTGATCAAGGAACAAATAAAAGTGGCTGCCGGTATCGAAGTGTCCGGAAGAAACTATTATCCGCAATTGCATGCCATGGAGTGCCGAATCAATGCGGAAAACCCAGGCAAGGATTTCAGACCAAGCCCTGGTAAAATCACCAATTTACACCTTCCTGGTGGACATGGTGTTCGGGTAGACAGCCATGTGTACGCAGGCTATACTATTCCTCCTTACTATGATTCTATGATTGCAAAATTGATCGTATCTGCACAGACACGTGAAGAAGCCATCATTAAAATGAAGCGTGCTTTAGAGGAGATGGTGATTGAAGGCATCGACACTACCATTCCTTTGCACCTGGAACTCATGGAAAATGAAAATTTCAAAGCGGGTCAGTTTACTACCAAATTCCTCGACACGTACGATTTCTCTAACTTGAAGTAAGTTTTTATAAGAATCTTGAAGCGGCCCAATGATCGAAAGATCATCTGGGCCGTTTGTCTTACCTTTGGCGATCAAAATTGAATAACCCATACAATGCTTAACATCGTACTGTTTGGCCCTCCCGGTGCTGGCAAAGGCACACAAAGCAAATTTCTGATCAACGATTATCAGTTGGTACACCTTTCGACCGGAGATCTTTTTCGTAAACACCTCGGTGAAGGAACAGAACTCGGTAAACTGGCTCAAGGTTACATGGATGCTGGCAAACTAGTTCCTGATGAAGTAGTGATCGGGATGGTAGAGGACAAGATCAAGGATCATCTTGATGCTAAAGGGTTCATTTTTGATGGATTCCCTCGAACAGTAGCTCAGGCGGAAGCACTTGACACGATGCTTGCCTCTCACAACCTAAACATCTCTGGCATGATCGCATTGGAAGTACCTCACGATGAGCTCAGAAAGCGACTATTGGAAAGAGGAAAAACTTCCGGTCGCGTGGACGATCAGAATGAAGACAAGATCAACACCCGAATTCAAGTCTACATGGATGAAACCACACCTGTGGCGAATTTCTATCAAGACCAAAATAAATTCAATTCTATCAATGGCGTTGGTGGAATAGAAGAGATCTCTACCAAAATTGGAGAGGTCATCCAAAGTTTCTGATCCATGGATACCAATTTCATAGACCATGTAAATATCTACACCCGATCGGGTGCTGGTGGCGCAGGGTCTGTACACTTCCGACGGGAAAAATTTGTTCCGAAAGGAGGTCCTGATGGCGGTGATGGCGGTCGTGGTGGGCACATTATTCTCAAAGGAAATAAACAACTGTGGACACTACTTCATTTGCGCTATCGTAAACATATCAAAGCAGATCACGGCAAGCCAGGTGAAGGCGGCCAACGACACGGGCAGAATGGTGCAGATACCATTTTGGAAGTCCCTATAGGCACCATTGCCAAAGATCCGGAAACTGGAGAAAAACTGGTTGAGATCTTAGAAGATCAGGAGGAACAAGTACTATTGGCAGGAGGCCGTGGTGGCCAAGGCAATAGTCACTATAAAACTTCCACCAATCAAGCGCCAAGGTACGCGCAACCAGGTGAAGACGCTACAGAAAAATGGGTGGTTCTGGAATTGAAATTGCTCGCCGACATTGGACTAGTAGGCTTTCCTAACGCTGGGAAAAGCACCTTACTGTCTGCGGTTTCTGCCGCTAAACCAGAAATCGCAGATTATCCTTTTACCACTTTAACCCCCAATCTCGGGGTTGTGGCCTATCGCGATTATAAGTCTTTCGTCATGGCGGATATTCCCGGGATCATCGAAGGAGCTGCGGAAGGAAAGGGATTAGGCATTCGCTTCCTGAGGCACATTGAACGCAACAGTGCCTTGCTGTTTGTCATCCCGGCAGATACCGATGACATTCGAGAAGATTATCGGGTGTTGTTAGGAGAATTGCAGCAATACAATCCCGAACTACTGGACAAGGAAAGAATCCTGGCCATTTCCAAATCTGATCTACTGGACGATGAATTGATCGGGGAAATGAAAGAACAATTACCGGATATTCCACATGTCTTCATTTCCAGTATTACCCAACAAGGACTGCCAGAGTTAAAGGATCTTATCTGGCAAAAACTGAATTAATCTAAGATTTACAGGTATTTCTGACTGCCTTTCTGACATTCTGTCACAGAATTGATTTTGGCAAAGAAATTGACAATGCGTCGCTAGCAAAAGATTGTGAAATAAACTCCCAATGGATCAAGAGGTGAAAGACCAAAACGAAGAATTGGAAAACGAATTGACGGAAGCTGCCGAAGAGGAGCAAGAAGAGACAACTGCGTCTGCCGAAACTGAAGCTGAGGAAGAGGAAGAAGAGGAGGACATTGAAGTCAAACTATCTCGCGAAGTAGCTGAAGCCAAAGACAAATATCTTCGATTGTATTCTGAGTTTGAAAACTTTCGAAGGAGAACCGCAAAAGAGAAACTTGACATCATCAATACGGCCAGCCGTGAACTCATGGTGGATCTGTTACCTGTCTTAGACGATTTTGAGCGTGCCTTGAAATCCCTGAAAGACAATGAGGACGGTGAGAAAGCGAGTGAGGGGATGGAATTGATCAGCAACAAATTCCATAATACACTTAAAAATAAAGGCCTTAAAGTGATTGAGGTCAATGCTGGTGACGAGTTCAATGATGAATTTCATGAGGCCATTACGCAAATACCTGCACCCAGTGAAGACCTGGCAGGTAAAATTGTGGATGTAGTAGAAAAAGGATATTTCCTAAACGACAAAGTGATCAGGTTCGCTAAAGTCGTAACAGGAGCAAAAGGTTAATCATGGCAAAACGGGACTTTTACGACGTACTTGGAGTTAGCAAATCGGCTTCCGCCGACGAAATCAAGAAGGCATATCGCAAAATCGCGATCAAGTTTCACCCGGACAAAAATCCGGGGGATGCAGAAGCCGAAGAGAAATTCAAGGAAGCAGCGGAAGCATATGAGGTGCTGAGCAATGCCGACAAGAAAGCGAAGTACGATCGTTTTGGTCATCAAGGCCTTGGCGGCGGAGGCGGCGGTTTTGGGGGCAGCATGAATATGGAAGACATATTCTCCCAATTCGGCGACATTTTCGGCGGTGGTGGCAGCCCGTTTGACAGCTTCTTTGGAGGCGGTGGTGGCGGACGCAGAACCCGAAAGGGCAGCAACCTGCGCATCAAGCTCAAATTGTCCCTGGAAGAGATTGCCAATGGCGTTGAGAAAAAAATTAAAGTCAACCGTCTTAAAGTTGATCCGAATACGACTTTCAAAACCTGTCAAACTTGCCAGGGAACTGGCCAGATTAAAAAGGTGATGAACACCATGCTCGGCCAAATGATGTCTACCACAACCTGTTCCACTTGTGGTGGTTCTGGTCAGATGGTGGATTCCAGAGCAGCGGGTGTTGATAGTTCCGGACTGAAAAGTCAAGAAGAGGTAATCTCAATCAAAATACCTGCAGGTGTAGCGGAAGGGATGCAACTCTCCATGTCTGGTAAAGGAAATGAAGTTGCGGGTGGAATTGCCGGTGATCTTTTAATTGTCGTTGAAGAAGAATCTAGCGACATCCTTCAACGAGACGGGAACAACGTCATCTTTGAATTGTACCTAAGCTTTATTGATGCGGTTTTGGGCACTTCCGTGGAAGTACCTACCATCGACGGCAAAGTGAAAATCAAGATAGAGCCAGGAACTCAAAGCGGTAAAATACTGAGGCTCAGAGGAAAAGGAATAAAAGACTTGGAAGGGTACGGTAAAGGTGATCAGCTGATACATGTCAATGTCTGGACGCCTCAGGAGCTGACCAAGGAAGAAAAAGAGAAGCTGGAGTCCATGCGTGATTCTGAAAATTTCCAACCCAATCCTTCGAAAAGCGACAAAAGTTTCTTCGAAAGAATGAAGGAATATTTCTAGTCTTTTTCTATCATCGCAACATGTCTGTAGACTTTCCGTATTATAGGGCATGTTGAAGTTGGCGTTGACGGTTGGGCTCAGTATTGCGTTGAGTTTTGGAGGGGTAGCCCAACTGAAGAAATTTTATTCTTTGGACGATGTTACGGATTTTGATACCGTTAATTTCGATTTCGTGGCAACGTCCGGCCATTCTTTCCTCAGATACATCCCGCAGCAAAACCCCTTAAGCATTTACGGTAATCCGGATCTGGAAAAAATCAATCCTACTTTTGATGCATTGATCCAGGGCAGGACTTGTAATGTAAACCTGGAGCTAGAAGAATATCGCGCATCCGGACTTGGTGATGGCCTGGCTTTTGCCATGATGGGTACTTCTGCAACAGAAGAAGACGCGAATTACTGGAAAATATTACTCAGCAACGAAAAGGTCTATAACCTGGACCTCCACTTCGGAATAGGCACTTCAGATATTGACCTTAGTGGTGCCAGTGTTCAACGCTTAAAAGTTAAGACAGGCAGTGCTGACGTTCGGATCAATTACAATCACGAACTTCCCAATGTTTGCGAAATGGATACCTTCATGGTGAAGGTAGACCTGGGTTCTTTTTCTGCCACAGACCTGGACCATGCGAGAGCAAGCTACATCATCGCTGACATAGGCTTTGGAAGCGCCTTGCTGGACTTTTCTCATGCTTTGACCAAGAAGTGCGAGGTGCAGGCCAATGTAGCGCTAGGAGGCCTGGAAATATACCTTCCAAAGGATGAACCAGTAATCATTTACATCAAAGACTCTCCTTTCCGAGGCATGAACATGGTCAAAGATTTCGAAGAGGTAGAAAAGAATGTCTTCATCAATCGGCATTATGACAAGGAAGCCGACAATCTGTTGACCTTTAAGCTCGATGTTTCTTTAGGGAATATAGCTTTTAAATATTCGGATTAGAATACGCCCTACTACTTATCCAATTTCAATCCTCCACTTCTGGATCAGGATACCTCGAACAATCAATAATTGCGCGGTGGTGTAAGTCAACATCACGAACGCATCTGCTAACTCAAATGGCATCACAAACTTGTTCCAGGCAATTGTACAGTCTGAGATTACAAAAATGATGGCACCGGCTACCACCAGCTTAAAGCTCTTCTCCCCTACTTTACCATGCCTCGCAATGGCAGCGATAGCCATTACAGAAATCGCAAGTGCATAAACAGCAATAGGAATTTGAAAGGCTCCCGCTTTGGGGAGCACTTGACTTAAAAAACCAATGGTCAGTAACAAAACCGGCGCGATGTACCACCACTTCCAGTGGATCTTCAATTGAATGGACTTTTTAAATAAATAGGCATAGATCAACTGTGCAATCAGGAATGATCCCATGCCCAGTAAAAAATAGGTATCACCTTCATATAACAAGGCTACATCGCCGCCCCAGGAAAAAATCAATGCTGCGCAAAGCAGCAAAACCAATAGCGTCACATTCTTTTTAGCGGCTTCATAGACATAGGCAATCAATAGGGGCATCAACAAGACCTTGGAATACATGGCCACTGCATCCAGAACCAATAAGCGCGCAACTACATTGACGATCGCAGCTGCGATGTAAAGCGAAAAGAGTACGTAGGAAGTCATCACTGATAAAAATACCAGAAACGACGAATTATCGCTTCTTCATGATATAGAAAAATCCAAAAAGTGAAAAGAAACCAGCTACTGCAAAAATGATTGGAAAGCGACTTGGATCCTGTTGGAAGACCCATCCGGAAACTAATGACCCTGATCCAATTCCTATCTCCAAAAAGATATAAAGCGTGGCAATTCCTTTTCCCCGAAGATGATCCGGACAAAGGTCCACTGCCCAGGCAAACAAGGTGGGATTGGTGAGGCCATTTCCCACACCGTAGATCAATGCACCGGCAAATAACCAGGTAGGACTGTTGGCAAATCCCGTGAATACCATGCTCACAAAAATGATCACCATACTTACCCGCAAGACGCGGATCCGACCATATTTATCGGACAACTTCCCTCCTACCATCCTGGCAATCATAGAAGCTCCCGTGTAAAAACTAAAAAACAGTCCTTTATTTTCAATACCCAAATGCTTACTGAAGTCTGGTGATAGCGTCAATAAGGCACCAAACGCCACCATAGACAAGATCATGACGATACATGCCGGAATCACAGTAGGTTCGTACAAATCGTCTTTGGTGACCTTCAGCATTGAAAACCTGAACTTCTGAGGATTAGGTAATGTCTCCTTTAGCCCGGCCAGGATGATAATTGACAAAATAGACAGTACCCCACTGACGTAAAACAATACCTCGATATCGTACATCAGGAAAATCTCAGAACCCATAGACGGCCCCAGGGCCATACCGGTAGAGCTAAAGAAGCTGGCCAGGCCTAAGGCTTCACCTCGATGTTCTTCAGGCGCAATATCTGCCACGTACGCAGAAGTTCCGGTAGGTTTAAACCCTGTGGCGAAACCATGCAAAAACCTCAACGTCAGAAATCCATATACGGAAGCCAGGGCCGGGTACGCAAAGCAAACGATCATTCCAATTACTGATCCAAAGATCATGACTGGAACACGGCCCCACATATCGGTCAGTTTGCCACTAAAAGGCCTGGAAATACCCGCTGAAAGCGTGGCAAGGGCAATGATCAGCCCCAAATACTCCTCTCCTCCAAGGGATTTTAAATAATCCGGCAACTCGGCCAGAATCATCGTCAAAGAAGAAAAAAACAGAAAGGTACTTAAGCAAAGAAGCCAGAAGTTTATGGAGTACTTACGCACGCGGCGAAGGTAGTCATTCGCCCATGCTGATCCAATTTAGTGAAAGAAAGAGCGAGAATTATTTTCCGCAGCAATTGATTCATCATCCAACGCAACCAGCGATTTCAATTGGCGTAAGCGATACCCCGACAAAGGCAAAGTGATCATGTCCGGGCCGGCATAATATCGAAATTGTATACTTTCTGCATCCATCACCATGTCCATGACTTTCTGACTAAGGTTATACTCCACTTTGTAGTTTTTCCTGGTTATCTGAGAATAACCTGTCACTACACTGATCTCCTCCTGATCGTCGTTCAAAGCTTTTCCTGTCTCTTCATCGATTTTTGTACTCAATTCACGATGAAAAGCGTCGATATCCAGGGTCACCACAATCCGATCATCCAAAATGAGATAGGCTTCTTTTTCCAATTCATGGCTACCCGGCCTGAATAGCAACAGGTCATAAAATTGATAGAAACTTTCATTATCCTGATCTATCTCTTTCACCACCGATTGATACATCTTCACCAGTGGTGTCCCGGGTTCGATTGGGAAATAGTAGACAATGTCCCATTCCAGGCGGGTGGATCCACGGGCTATGTCTTCCCGAACCTGGATTCCATCGGTAACCTGTAAGGAATAGCAACTGGTTAAGAGTAGCGATAAACAGAGGAGTCGAAATGTGGCCATAGGAATAGTAGTTTTGACCATTACAGTCAAAAACCGTACCTGGCTTTCAATAACCGCAGAAATACATGAATGCTGCTAAGCGAAGGCTAAACATATTTCATACAAGTCATGCCTGATAGGAATCTTTGGAAATCGGATAGATATTCAATCTATTTTACAAAGACTCCCAAGGCCGTACGCGGAAGCGGAGTGACCTTCGCTTAGGAGGGTCGAAGAACACTTAACTTTAGGATTTTATGGATTGGCCCTTAATTTCAAATGCTTAATCCGTGGGTTCTTGAGCTTGGAGCAGGACTGATTTAATGAAGTCATTGAGATCGCCATCGAGTACATTTTGCACGTCTGTACGTTCAAAGCCTGTCCGGGCATCTTTAATGAGCTTGTAGGGGTGCAAGACGTAATTCCTGATTTGCGAACCAAAATCAATCTTCATTTTTCCCGCTTCAACCTTGTCTCGTTCGACGTTACGTTTCTCTACTTCACGTTGATACAATTGCGACTTCAGCATTTGCATGGCGCGTTCGCGGTTGGCCAATTGTGATCGCTCCACCTGACAAACTACGACAATACCTGTTGGCTTGTGTGTCAACTGCACTTTGGTTTCCACCTTGTTTACATTCTGACCTCCCGCACCACCGGACCTTGATGTCTGTAATTCAATGTCATTGGGGTTGATATCAATCTCGATGCTGTCATCCGCTACAGGATACACGTATACTGAAGCAAAGGAAGTATGTCTTCTTCCCCCACTATCGAAAGGAGAAATCCGCACCAATCGATGTACGCCATTTTCGGATTTCAGGAAGCCGTAAGCCAACGCTCCTTCAAATTCGAGGGTCACGGACTTCACTCCTGCCACATCACCAGCCTGAAAGTCAATTTCTTTGACTTTATAGCCATTGGCTTCGCCCCACATGATGTACATCCGCATGAGGATACTGGCCCAATCATTACTTTCCGTACCACCGGCACCCGGTGTGATCTGAAGCATCGCCGAAAGCTGGTCCTCCTCTGAGGAAAGCATTTTCTTCATTTCCAGGTCTTCCAGCTTTTGCATGACCTTTTGGTATTCTGCTTCTACCTCCTCAGGAGAAGCTTCGTCCATTTCCGCGAATTCCTGAAGGGTTTCTACATCCTCCAGGCCACTGTGCAAATCTTCAAAACTGGTCGTCCAGGATTTTTTGGCACGAATGGCTTTAAGCACTTTTTCCGCGCCGGCAGGGTCATTCCAAAAATCGGGTTGGGCTGTAACGAGTTCTTCCTCCTCTAGCTCCTTTTTCTTACGATCATAGTCAAAGGTACCCCCTCAAGGCATTAACACGAGCCTTTAAATCTTTCAGCTGATCAGCAGTCATATCGGTGTGAAACTTATTTTTTTAGAGAGGCGAAATTAATGAAAACCCACCGTCTTATCCTAGTTGAAATCTTAAGCCCGATGCAAATAAATTTCCATCAAACCGGTGAATATCTCTGATGCTCCCAAATAAATCCCAACCCCATACGTCAGGTGATTCACGGTCAGGCTTTTGATGGCATAGGGTAAACCGGAAACATTAATAACACTGAAGGCTACCGCACTTAGTACGCCGCCGACAATGAAAACCGGTGCATTGGGGGCCAGGATCAGCACAATAACGCCAATCAGCAACACACCAAATCCTACCATCAATACATTGGTCAGGTTTTGTTTAGATACATATCCTCCGATCGCAAACGCCAGCAAGGCCGCAAATCCCAATAGTCCGAAAGAAACGTATTCTCCATTGATCGCGAACCCCTCAAAGGTAGTGTCCATGTAATCCGGAAGAAACTCCACCAAAAAGGCCTTGGCCACTCCTAACAACAACCCAATTACCAGAATGGCAAGAAAAGACATAAAAGTCTGCCCTTTATTATAGGTTGACGCAAGCAATTGTTTTTTACGCTGAATTACTTCATCCGAGGAGACCAAATGGAATAAATAGCCGGAACCAGCAATTAATATACCGCCAACCACGAAGGTTAAAGTATCACCGAAAAAGTGTACCAGACTTACCACGAGTGGCTCCAACGCATAAATCAATTCAGTCACCAAAAACAACACCCCCATGACCATTGGCAGTTTTTGTACCGGCGCAAATGCCTCAATCATTGAATTAGCAGGACTGATGAAAAGGTTCATGGACACCAGCCACAAAATGATCATGAACGGAAGAAAAGGCCTTATTGCACTGACGGGTCCTGCACCAATGATGCTTGCCACAATCATGAAGATCATGGCAGTAGCTCCTATGCCAACAGTGAATATGATGAAGAACTTGCCGTTTTTCTTCATGATCCTATCCGCAAATAACCCGGCAATCGGGGGTATGACTACCAGCACTATCGCTTTGGTCACGATGAGAAAGTCCACCAGCGAAGTAAAGTTGAACTTTTCCATGAGTACTGGCTGGTACTCGTGATAGGCGATCCAACTGATCACTACAGCGGCATTCAGGGCTGCCAGGCTATAAATCTCACGCCATTTTACCGTATTATTTTCGGTCATGATGCTTAAAAATTGAGACTCGTCTAAGGGACAAGATAAAAAAAGTTTTGACAGTCCCTTAACTGTACCAGAAATCCGGCGGAAAAGATGCCTGGAGCGAATAAAAAAAGCCACACCCGAGGATATTCAGGTGCAGCTATCGTTGCGTCCTTTTAGATTGATTGGGAGTATCTTGTCAGAAAGCGTAATTCACGATACGCACTTCCTTTTCGGCAAGGCTTTCAAGCTTTTTAAGTTCTTTTTCAAAAGCGCGGGTATTCTCTACATCCAGCAGTTTCTCGGCATTCTGCAGCAATGAGATCAGGTTATTCACCAATTCGGTCTTTGTTCGATGATCACATTCACCAGCAGCCTTTAGCTTCTTGCCATAGTCCTGGTAGATCGCGGAGTAAGCTTCATAGATGGGCTTCTTCCGCACATTGGATATCTCGCTTTCAATCATCAAAGCCTGATTTCCACCCTTCGCTTTAGAGATGTAGAGGTTATCGACGCGTTTTTTCAATTGAGAAACTTTATGCCAGGAATCGAAATACATTTGTCTTATCCGACGTTCGTCTTTATTAATCGTCAGAAGCAATTCGTATCCGTATTGCAGTTTGGCAAAAGTCAGCTGGATCTCTTCAAGATCATCATTGTTGGGACTGCTTTCGTAAGCTTCGATTTGATCCCTAAAAGCTTCAAAGTCTGCTTGAAATCGGTCTGGCAGGTAATTGATATTAAATGCCATCTCATCAACTTCATTTTTGATGGTTTCGATGGTGAGGCCTTGAGTACCACCCCATAGGGCAATACAAAAAGTCAATACTGAAAAAGTCATTCAGATCAGGTAGTTTGGTGTCGTAGTATAATTTGGTCTTATCCTATACAATTCAGGATACCATTCCCCTAGCTACCTGACGAAATTTATCTTTAGTTTCGACACATTCGATCTTAACATAAAGGACCAAAACACCACGACATACATGCCAAAGTTCAATATAGCAGCACCGAGAAATAGTGGCTTGATGTACCAATACACTTGAGGAGCAGGAACAGGGTTCAAAAGCTGATATCCGATATCAATGGCCCAAAAAGAGGCAATAGCAAGCAGGATCATTTTCGAAAGACGCCCGGCAATATCCAAAAAACTGTATACCATACCTCCCAACAACGTCAACAGGATCAGCAAAACGGAAAAGAACAAATTCAGGGCAAATAAGGACCATTCAATAATTGGTGGCAGGTCCTGGGTAAACCTGGACCATCCCCATTGATAAGGCAGAATAATGTGATAGAGACCAATCAGCACACCATGTAAAGTCGCCACTTTGAGCAGGACATTCGCATATTTCATCATCTATGGCTTATTTAAAGCTAAAAGTCACCTGTCCTTCTTCGAGTACTTCCGGTATTGTGCCGTCGAATGCTTCTTCAAGCGTGGACAATCCCATTTCCTTTCGGCGTTCATTCACCTTTTCCATATCAGCAATTGGCCACAAGAATTGTTCTCCATTTAAGATCAACATTTGACTTCCGTAAAGCTGAGGCTCTCCATTTTTCATCAAAATCCGGTCTTGCAAGTAAGCCACATATCCAGCAGGAGTTTCTCCTTTTTTTGCTGATTCTAACATGACAGGCAAATACTTTTCCTGGATCTCAAAATTGTGTTGAACAATAAGAAAGGCCGTCTTATTGGCCATTCGACTGGTAACACTGCGATCCGGCCAGCCATACCGACCAAAAATTTCATCCAGTCTCTTCGCATTTTTTTCGTCTTGTTCAGTAAATTCCTTTTCCGCCATTTTGTGTTTCTCCGCCACCAATTGAAATGTCGGATCATCTTCTCCTTTCGTTTCCCGCAACTCATTCAACCACTCTTCGATATAACCTTCGGTGAATCGTAAGAATTGATCATCGTCATACATGTTTTCCAATTCATGAATCACTGCCTCTGGAAATCTAGTTTCATCCCGGACCTGCTGATCATTAGACGCTGAAGTTTGCGAGGAACAACTCCATTGGATCAGTCCAATCATGATAATTGTGCAAATCGCTAGTTTCTTGTTTCTTACCATTCGTATTAATTTGTAATTGTAGGATTGCAATCGTAGCGCCGGTTTTTCAGGCGAAAAAAGTATTGTGACCAACAACCTGCTAATTGTGACCATTGACACATGATACCATCCTTGCTTCGAGAACCTTTTATCCTACCGGAACATATATACAGCACAATCAAGCGCAAGCTCCTGATCGGTTCTTTGTTTGTTGTGGTATTTGCGGTAAGTGACCCTTTTCGATTGCACCTTGGAGGCATTATCATGTTACTGCTGGGAATCAGCTTTTTGATGATCGCGATTGTGCTGCAGTTGGGGCTGGACCGACTCAATCTTGTATTGTCCAAAAAGATCAATTGGACAGTCGCACATGAAATCGTAAAAACCCTTTTTTATCTGCTACTATTGGGCAGTACTGTTGCGTTCATCTTCCATTTACTCGGATGGATCAAACTCAATCTGGAAGCATGGTTAAAGTTTCAGTTCTTTACCTTGCTCTACGGAGTAATCCCAGTAGCCATTTCTATTTTACATCGACAAAACAAACGACTACTAGAACTTCTTCAAGCATCTCAACCAAATGATCAGGCCATCGAACTACTAGGTAGTGACAAACAAAAATATAGCGGTACCCTTGACGAAATTCGCTATCTGAAGGCCGATGAGAATTATGTAATTATCGTGGAGAAGGATCAGCGTTTTCATGTCCGTATGACCATGAAAAACGCGCAAGAGCAATTGTCGAAGGGTGGTTTTTTACGCGTTCACCGATCCTACCTGGTCAATTCCGCTGCTATCAAATCCATCAGATCACGGCATCTGATGCTTACAGATGATGAACAAATACCCATTTCTCGCAGCTTCAGGTCCGAATACGTTCGGGGATTGCATCATATAAAGCCTTCCTGAAGTACCGACCAACGCTTTCCAAGGCCTAGATCAGGCCTATCCTTCTGTCACTTTCATCATAACACAACGTAACCTTATTTGTTTTCTGACGTCAAAACAAATAGAAAATGGAAAATATCAGTAATCAGGAAGAACTGGTCTTGTTATCAGTTGGTGCACTTTATCCGGACGCCTATGCTTATGCGATCAAAGAAGAGATCAAAAAGGAGTCCGGCAAAAACATGTCACTTGGCACCATTCACACCATTCTTTATCGACTCGAAAATGAAGGGCTGCTAAAGTCGCATATGGGCGGCAGTTCCAATAAAAGAGGCGGCAGAAGTAAGCGTTTGTTCAGCCTCACGGCGAAAGGATATCAGATGGCAGAAGATCTAAGAAAACTTCGCCAGTCTTTGTGGAGCAGGATCTCACCCGACCAAATCAGTTTCTGAACCATGAGTCGCCGGCCACCTAAACTTGCCCAATATTTTGTTCAATGGTTCTGTGATGATACCTGGAAAGACGAAGTATTAGGTGATCTCGAAGAGCAGTTCCTCGATAACATGGAAAAGTCTCTTTGGCTTGCAAGACTGATCTATTGGTGGGAAGCTTTCCGTTTCCTCCGCCCCCATATTCTTAGAAAAACTCAAAAACTCAATCATACCATGATGACGATCAATCATATCAAGATCTCCTATCGCAACCTGGCGAGGAACAAAGTCTACGCTTTCATCAACATCATTGGCCTTTCCGTGGGCATTGCCAGCATGATCCTGATTGGTTTGTATGTGCACTTCGAAACTTCTTATGACCAATTTTTCTCGAATAGCGAGCGTATCTATCGGGTAGCCCTTCATCGGGTCTATCCCACCCGAACCAAGGATTTTGGCACCTCTTCTATCAATCTTGCACCTGTCTTAAAGCGAGACTATCCGCAAGTAGAGGAAGCCACCCGCCTGCATCGACTCTTCTTCCAAAACGAAATACCGGTGCAAATTGAGGGTCGAGACAAGGCATTCATTGAAAAACGTTTTCTCTTTGCTGACTCGCTTTTCTTCCGGGTTTTTGAACATCCATTTATCCATGGTAATCCAGCCACTGCCCTGGATGGGGAATCTTCGGTAGTGATCACACGATCTACCGCCTTGAAGTATTTCGGGACAGATGCCGCGCTCAATCGCACCATCAACCTGAGTGGTCAGACCGCTGAAATCACAGGGGTTATTGAAGACATTCCGGATAATTCGCACATCCATTTTGACCTGCTTGGCACCATTACCGGGCTAGGTTTTCTGGATCAGGCCATTGCAACGAACAACTGGACCAATCCCTGGGTCTATTCCTATGTGAAGCTACACGAAGGTGCTGATCCGGACGCCCTGGAAGCGCAATTTGATGACATGGTGGCTAAAAATGGTAATGCCGAACTTTCTTCCTCGCTTGGTGCTGATTGGCAAGAGGCTGGACATGCTTTCGAATATTACATGCAGCCTGTTTCTTCTATTCACCTTGAGTCGCAGTTGGATGTAGAGGTAGAGCCAAATGGCAGCCTGGCCTTTGTGTATGTATTAACCGCTATCGCCTTTTTCATCCTGATCATTAGTTCAATCAATTTCATCAACCTTTCTATCGCCCGATCTACGGAACGTGCCAAAGAAGTTGGCATTCGCAAGGTGCTAGGTTCATTTAGGAGTATTCTCATCGGTCAATTCCTGACAGAATCAGTATTCATCTGCTTTTTGTCATCCATACTTGCCCTTGGAGTATTGTACCTGTTCATTCCCAATTTCAATCAACTAGTGGGCACTCACCTACACTACTCTACGCTCATTCATCCAGTAGCTATTGGGGGTATACTCGCTTTTATTTTATTAACCGGCGTACTTTCGGGGCTATATCCAGCCATAAGCATCTCTTCATTACTTCCCTCCAGAGTACTCAAGGGAAGTTTCAAATCCAGCAGTAAAGGCGTTTGGCTTAGGAATGCGCTGATCATGGTCCAATTCCTAATTTCCATCGTGATGATCTCTGGGTCTGTTGTGGCATTTCAACAAATGGACTTCCTCCAAAATAAAAACCTCGGCTTTGATCAGGATAATGTATTGGTGGTAAAACAGGCGTTTAATCTTGCAGAAAACTACCAGTCCTTTCAAAATGAATTGGCTTCCATTCCAGGTGTAATGGAAATTGGTGCGGCAACTTTGCTTCCAGGTTCATTTCACGGCAGTGGCGTTTTTAAATGCACCAATCCTGAAATTCCTGATGTAAGAGCCAATACTTGTTCCGCAGATGATAATTATTTCAATGCCATGGATTTTGAACTGATAGAAGGCCGATTTTTCGAGGAGCGGTTTGATGACTCTTTGTCAGTTGTTGTGAATGAGGCTTTTTTAATTGCTATGGGCATTGAAGAAGCAAACAATCACAAATTGTATTCCGCAACAGCGGATGGCTCCAGGGGGCCAGAAAGAACCATCATCGGAGTGGTCAAGGATTATAATTTCTATTCCCTTCATTCTGAAGTTGGGCCGATGATCGTCTTTAATACCTCGCCCGGGGTTTCCTTATCCAATGTGGTGGTTCGTGTAAATTCAACTAACACTACAGAAGTAATTCGTTCAATTGAAAGGCTATGGCAGGAAATGAGTCAAGAGAATTTCAACTATTCGTTTTTGGATCAGGATCTTCAGCAACAGTATGAATCAGATAACAATACCGCTAAGATGTTCAACATATTTACGTACATCGCAATCATCATGTCCTGCACAGGGCTATTTGCTCTTGCTACTTATGTGGTCAATCAGCGGAGTAAGGAAATGGGCATTCGAAAGGTATTGGGTGCCTCACTACCACACATCATTGCTGTTTTCTCTAAGGAATTTATCATTTTGATCAGTGTGGCCTTCGTGATCGGAATTCCAATTGCCTTTTATGCTCTCAACGAGTGGTTATCGAGTTTTGCATATCACGTCAGTGTCGGTGTGCTTTCCTTTGCAATTGCGGGTGTGTTAACCGCTATGCTCGTATTGATCACAGTGAGTTATCAGGCATTAAAAATTGCCACAATCAATCCGGTGAAGGTGTTGAGGAGTGAATGATTACTTATTCCTTGGCTACAAAATAGCCCAATCCATTTTCGATTTCGCCTTTAACAAGGGTGTCTGCTTTGATCACCGTTGAAGTAACTGCCACTGCGTCTTCATGCTGTACCCATAGCATGTATTCCTGGCCGGAAACAATTTCCAGATCAGAGCCATAGTAGCCATAAAAACCAGGTTTACCAGCAATTTCATTAAGTAAGTAGGTGACGCCTTGTGAGAGTAATCTCACGTCAGCATTGGATACGGGTTTGGCATGTTCCAAGCCATGCTTATCAACTAACCTGACACTGATGTTTTCTACCGGCTCACCTGATCTGATACTGGCTTCCACCACCAATTGTTGTGTCTTCTCTTTACTTACGCATTGTGAGAAGAGTAGAGGAACAAGTAAGATTTTGAAGAAGCGAGCAATCATAATGGTGGTGTTTGAAAAGCTATCTCTAAGATATTGACCTCATTAATATACGTACCTACTTATTCGACAGATCCCTGCAAGTTGAAGGTGAATGACATGGAGCCAATGATAAGCTGCTACTCGTTCATACCTCAAAATCATCGCCATCCATGGCTTCCTCTTAATAATCCTGGAGCTTACTCACCCGGATTTACTGAATTATGGATAATTTCGGAGAACTGACTTAATTTGATTGCATGGGAATTATTGAAAAATTTGATCTCTCCGGACGAACAGCTATTGTAACCGGCGCCAGTAAAGGAATTGGACTTGCTATTGCAGAGGCCTTTGGACAACAAGGCGCCAATGTGGTGATCTCCAGTCGTAAACAGGAAGCCTGTGACGAGGTAGCGGAGGAATTCGCCAAACAAGGTATCCAGGCCAAGGGCATTGCTTGTCACATGGGAGATTTCGATACCATTCCCAAGTTGGTGGATCAAACGGTCGAGGCTTTTGGTTCCATCGATGTGATTGTCAATAATGCCGCGACCAATCCGGTATTTGGTGGCGTGGAAGAAGCTGATCCTGGGGCTTTTGATAAAATCATGGATGTCAATGTGAAAGGTCCCTGGGCACTGTGCAAAGCAGCACTTCCACACCTCAAAGAAGTCAAAGGATCTATCATCAATATCAGTAGCATCGAAGGCATTACTCCAGGTCAGGGGCTGGGATTGTATAGTGTCAGTAAATCTGCATTGATTGCGCTAACCAAAGTACAGGCCCGTGAATGGGGCAAAGCAGGTGTTCGTGCCAATGTTATTTGTCCAGGATTGGTAGAAACCAAATTCAGTGAAGCATTGACTTCCAATGAACACATCCTGAAACATGTCATGGTCAAGCAAGCTTTGCCAGATGTCGCACAACCCATCGACATTGCCGGACTGGCCTTGCTTTTGGCAACAGACGCTTCCGGTTTTCTGACCGGCGGGGTTTATACAGCCGACGGAGGTTATACCATATAACCTTCCTCAACATGAAGCATTTTTTCACCTTATTTCTGATAGCAGGCATATTTAGCTGTAGCACGCCTTCGGGAGAAGTGGCAGAAGCGCCTGAATCTTCAGGGTATGATCCGGCATTAGCAGCTGAGGTTGGTGCGGACCAATATGGCATGCGCCAATATGTGTTTGCGTACCTCAAGACAGGCCCCAATCGTGACCTTCCACAAGAAGAAGCGGACCAACTTCAGAGGGCACATCTCGATAACATCACTCGTCTGGCGGAAGAAGGTAAACTAATTTTAGCAGGCCCCTTCATGGACGATACGAATATCCGGGGCATCTATATTTTCGCAGTGGAGTCTCTTGAGGAAGCAGAAAAACTTGCCGCTTCAGATCCGGCCATCCAAGCAGGAAGCTTGGCCATGGAACTTCATCCCTGGTATGGATCAGCGGCCTTGATGAAAGTCAATGAAATGCACGTAAGAGTGGCGAAGGAAGGGATTTAGTCGTGAGAGTGTTCTCTGTCTTTCTTAAACTTCTCCCCACACCTTTTGCAGTAGTTGGCGTCCATATCCGTGGTGATCATGTCACATTCAATATTTGGACAGATCTGGACTGTACTCTTAGAGGTTTTTTCCACCATCGTCGCAGCCGTCATCTCCGCAGTTACAATTCCCGTAGGCACTGCAATGATGGCATAACCCATTAGCATGATAAAAGACGCGAGGAACTGCCCAACAACCGTCTGTGGGGCAATGTCTCCATAACCCACGGTAGTGATGGTCACAATGGCCCAATAGATACTCCTGGGAATGCTTGTAAATCCGTTTTCACCCCCTTCGATCAGGTACATTAGTGTTCCCGTGATGATGGCCAGCGTAAATACAGCTCCAAGAAACACCATGATCTTGTAACGACTTGCCGCAAGAGCACTGGTGATCACATTGGCTTCCCCCATGTATCGGGAAAGCTTCAGTATCCTGAAAACCCTTAACAAACGAATGGCGCGGATGACCACCAGGTAACTTCCACCGGCAAGGAATAGTGTTAGGTAAGTAGGCAATAACGCCAGGAAGTCAATGATGCCGTAAAAGCTGAACGCATAGCGTGTTGGTTTTCGCTCGATGAACAGTCGAAGCGTATACTCCACGGTAAACAGGATGGTAAATGCCCATTCTGCTACTTCAAAGAAACTACCGAACCGCGCGTTCATGGAAGGAACACTTTCCAACATGACTTGTATGATGCTCAGTACAATCGCCCAGAGCAGTACGATATCAAATAGCTTACCTGCTGGGGTATTCGTACCAAACACGACAATAAATAGGCGGGTCCTGAGCCCCTTTAAATATTTGTAGTCATGTCCCATCGTTTTAAAAATAGCAAACCGAAATGGAAACCAATCGTATTTTGGTCAAAAAGGAACTTACCCGAATTCCTTTTTCACGTGTTCGACCAATCGGTCACAAACGGCATTTAGCTCCTGAGCCATGTATTCGTCGCCAGTTGCATTGAGTATGCTTTGAGCCAATCCACCCACACAATCCACATAGAAGCGCTTCATTTCATCGACAGGCATCTCCTTAGACCACAGGTCCATTCGAAGCGAGTTTTTATTGAGATGGTCCCAAAGCGCGATGGAAATGGACTTGGTTTCGCTCCAGCCAGGAACATCCTTATGGTCAGCATCCCACTCGATCTTCTCGGGAATGCTTTGGTCATCCAGTTGTACTTTGAATTTGATTTCGGAGACAGAACTCATTTTTCGATCAATTGAAAATAAGCCGCAAAATTAGTGGTTAAAAGTGAGTAGCAGTAGTTATTTCCGAATTCGAATTCGTCGGGTGAATTGCTGTCCATCAATATTGAACAGCATCAAATACAGGCCTGCACTTACTTCCGGCATGTTGAACGTAACCTGACTTCCATTTTCATTACTGATCGATTCGCGATATTGCGTTCTCCCCTGTAAATCAATCAATCGAATATTCATTTCCTTAAAAGCAAAACCCGCATCAATAGCAATCACATGACCGACTGTAGATGGATTTGGAAACACTTCCAATTTAGCCTCCAGACGATCCAGCAAAAGCACCAGATCATTTCCAAAGACAAATTCTGCGAAATTGAATGCATCAATGCCTACTTCTATACCAATGAGTCTTCCTGGAATGTCATCCGCCGGAGGATGTATTCCACCCCATATTCTAGATAAGCTGGTTTGATCCGAAGCATCGCGATACGTCGCCCACTGCAATACGACATCCTGACTGGGTCCTTCCTCAAACACCAGAAACTCATTTTGTTTTGCTTCGAACTCACCTACTCCTCCTGGGAAAAACTCATCACCAGTCAACAAAGTCATTACTTCTGCAGCTGCCCTGGAAAAGGTCGAATGTCCGGACACATAACCTGCAAAAGGAGGCGTTACAAATGTCGGTCGTTGATAGGGCCACCAGTTCTCAGCCAATATCCATCCTACCCCCGCCAGGTCAGTATCAGGATCATCGATATATTCTGGGCCACGCCAACTATACAACTTGATCTTCCCTACATGTTCATCGTTATCTCCTGCTAATGGATCCCCTACTTCCACTAATTCAATCAAACCATCGTAAATAGAAATACCGTTGGGATCATAGGACATTCCTTCAGGAAAGGTACTTTGCCCCAGATCAGCGAGATACCTAATGGCGGATATTGGTCGAATATAATCGTGCCAACCCTTGATGCTCCAGGCAGCAATCGCAGCATCATGCATGGCTCCTCCTAAAACAAAATAGGCCTTTACATCCCATTCCAGGTCATCCAATACCTCTCCTTCGCCCTTGAATCGCTTTTCAAACAGTGGATGATCATTGACATAGTTGAGAATCGTAAACCAGTGGCCGGGAGGTGTTTCAGAATCCGGTCCATCAGCCCAGAATTCCGCCAGTACACGCGCATAATCCGCACGAGGCACCATTTGCGGCTCATATGGCAGTCCGGTTGCAGGATTTTCATCCCATCCCAGACTTGGATCACCCCCATCTACCAGATTGTAGAATTCCAGCATTTCAAAAAAAGAAGTAGGTAATGAAGGAACATTCCCGATTCGACCTGGTGAAATATCCCACATCACTTCATCTGCCGGATCGAGGTGTGACCCCCAGATAGCGACCAGCTCAAACCCCCACTTGTACAATGAGTTGTCTTCATCAGAAAATAAGGGCGGTGGCCCGGGATCATGATAAACAAACATTTCCTGATCCCGCATTTCAACCGTCTTATCTTCTTCCGTAAGCGCGAACGGTGACACAAACCCCCATTCCGGGCTTAGGAAATCGATGGCCCCATCGATGAGGTTTCCTGATTGATCGATGAACATCCCCAGGTCCAGTGGTTGCCAGCGATCAGGGTCCGAAAGATTTGGGTTACCCGGAATTTCAGGATCGAGGGCGTCATTGACGGTCTCATAAAAATTATTACCGTAGTTGGATGACTCATTGGCTCCATCCTGCAGTCCATAGGTTATGACATTTTCAGCAATCAGTTCTCCAAGTACGGCCAGGTCATTAGGTGGGTCAGAAAAATAAGCTCCATAACCCCATGCTTCCATTCTGTCGCGCATTTCTCTGATCAAAGGAGGGTAAGCCGGAGAATTCCTGAATCGAAATTCCAGTAACCGATACATGGCCACACTGAGGACCTCTCTGATCTCCTCTTTTCCGGCATTTTCCACCGGCACGGCTGGCATGTCCGTCTCAAAACCATGGATGGTCCTGCCTAGAAAATAGGTTGGTCGCCCCGGTTGAAAAAATGCCCAGCTATCATACATGATGATGGAAGAGTGGAACAAATTACGGGCGTGTACCGTAGGCCTTGCAAAATCATCGCGGATGGCTTGTAATAGGATTTCATTCCACTCACGTGCAATTGATGTTTCCTGCGCTTTCGGCACCTGAACAAAAGCCAGTAACAATAGTAGTAATAAAGCCCCTTTGTGTACAGATCTCCTCATTGATCATTCATGAATCATTATACAATACTCGATTTACAAAAATAAAATGAAAAAGGGGCCATCTAGCCCCTCTTCCTTATATTATCAAAGTGTACTAAACTTAATCAATCACCAATTTGCCAGTTATGATCTTCCCTTCCTGATAGATGCGAGTAAGAAACAGTCCCTTTTGATCGAGTGAATAACTTTCTTGTGGTTCATCAAATACTTGAATGAGCTTACCTTCTAAAGACCAGACCTCAAGGCGATTAATGGGCCTTCCGTCAATAATCACACTAAACTTACCTTGTGATGGATTAGGATAAACAACAGGTTCTTCTTCAATGGGTTCATTTGCATTCAATAGCAACTCTTGACTAGGATAATCGATCCCCATATCAGCTGTCCATATACCGCGTCCATGGGTAGCCATGATCACTTCACCATCTACAACTTTCATGTCCCAAACCGTAACAGCAGGAAAACTATTGGGTAGAATGTTCCAGGACGCACCACCGTCCAGGGTTTCATAGACACCAATTTCCGTTCCAGCCCACATGCGATTTGGATCAGGGAACACCAACAGGCTAAAAGTACCTACATCAGGAAAACCTACGGTGGAAACTCCATCTACAAATCCTGAGATATCTGTCCAGGTCTGTCCAAGGTCAGTGGTTTTGATAATTTTCGGTTCAGCTGGTTGGGAAAACACCACATACGCAGTTTGACGATCGTTTGGATCGGTGACGATGGTAGTAATGTTCCCTTTATCAGGATACGCCTCAAATACATTTACCGTATTGAAGACATTTCCTCCGTCTGTTGATACAAATAACTTGCGATCTGCATCCATCGCACCACCTGCCCAAACTACGTCCGTATCCACATCTGACACTTCTATATCTAACGCCCCTCCCCATTGGTTGCTGACATTCCTGATAGACCACCGTTCTCCAAAGTTCTGGCTAACCCAAATACCATTGTCGCTGACCGCAAATGTCCTGTCAGGCCCCAGCTTAGAATACGCAATTTTGGTAAAGAATGGGGCATCGGGATCTTCTCCAAAAAAATCAGAATCCGAAATACCCGCACGTGATTCCGACCAATTTGCCCCTTCGTCATCTGATCTGAAAATAAAATTGAATTGATTGGATCCCAGGACCCTACGACCGTCTCTGTTCCAAACTACCTCAAAACCATCTCCAAAGAAGTTGAAAAATGCATTGTCGTCCCAGGAAGTTGAAATAGACGGATTTAGAGATGACAAATTCACATCATTGTCTTGTGTGCCGCCGATGTAGACCTGTGCCCGGGGTTTCTTATCTGCGCTATAATACTGACTGGTCACCAGGCCGGTCTCCCGTTCCGTAAATAAGAGGCCTTTGTTATCACTAAAGGCTACACCCCCATCGTTGACAGATATCAGGCGATCACCAGCGAAGGTCAGTAAGTGATGATCATCATGAACGGTATTTGTACCTGGCATTTCAATGATATTCCCCTCCTGAAATTGGATCACTGCAAATTTCATTCGAAAAACAGACGAAGGAAGGTTGTCCGGATCCCAGGTTCCTCCATCCGTTAGAGTCGGCCAGACAAAGACCAACTGATCATTTTCATGACCTCCATCTACGGTAAGGTCCACATCCGGTGTATTCGCATCATACGACCTGTTGTGAATGAATATGTACTCCCTATTGATGCTTTCATCCGCATCTAATCCGCGAAAATTTAGATTGAATGCACCATCTCTGGATTGATCTCTAAAAGAAACCATGAGCTGCCGATTCGCATCGATATCCCACACTTCAAAAGGAACGTCAACGTAATCCTGGTAGGTATAATCATTCGCAGGAACTCCTGCATTTCCGCCTACAGGTACATGAAAGCGATGTGCCTTTTGTGTAAGCCCTCCAAAACGAATCTCAATGTTTGGGGTATTTTGCGGATTTCCGATTAAGAGCCTGTTACCAAAGTGCGTCCCTGCGTTAAAGTTCACAAAAGATAAAAACGTTTCCGTATTTTCTTGATCCACACCAATGAAGTCTCTGGTAGAAGTTCCAATTGCCATTTCATCTACCGTACCTGTCCATAATTCAACCCCACCCCAGTAAACCTTATTTTCATCGGACGGATCAATAGCTATTGAATTATCATATTCTCCCTGAAGCAGAAAATCGGTACCGTCCTGCGCCGGATCTCTGATCTCCTTCCAGCTTTCCCCTTTGTCCGTGGACCAATATAGTCCTGAACCCGTTCTTCTGTTATAAGCGACAGAAGCATAGATTTTATTAGGATTTGTTGGCGCGATGGCAAATTCGGTCCTACCCGGTTCCCCACCACTTGCAAGAACGATGCTGCTTAGAGGTGTCTCATACCAGCTAGCTCCTCCGTCAGTGCTTTTATAAATCCCGTTGAGGATCAAAGAAGCGTAAATGGTATTCGGGTCTTCCGGGTCAAATGCCAATTGTTGAACACGTGAGTTAGCTTCCAGCAATTGTTCCCAGGAAAGGCCTCCATTCTCACTTTTAAAAATACCTGAAATGAAGTCCTGTCGTACCCCGTTGGAAGTGGCCGCATAGAGTAGATTGGCATTTTCCGGATGAACGATGATCCTGTTTGTGTTTAAGAAGTTGCTTACATTTTCGCCAGTAGTAGATTGCAAAATTGCCCAGTTTAAGCCCCCATCCAGTGACTTATAAATACCTATACCATTGACAAAATTTCCGCCTAATCCACCTTCCCCTGTACCTGCATACATGATACCTGGATTAGCAGACGATTGAGCTATGGTAACTGTTGCCAGGTTTGGCATGTTGGGAGTGACGTTGGTCCATGCATCTCCGGCATTTGTTGTTCTCCAGATGCCCCCACCTGCAGTTCCTACCAACCAGGTATTATTGGACACGTCTGAAGCATCCACTAATATTGATCGAGTTCGCCCTCCTATGTTGCCCGGGCCGCGTTCTACCCAGGGGATATCATTCGATACTTTAGCCTGTTCTTTTGATCGATCTCCTGACTTAGCAATAGCCAGGGATAAATATTCATCAGAGTAGCCAATGTCCTCCTGACCAGTTTTGGTCTTGATCATTTGATGAATGTGCCTTACCCCATCAATCCTGGATTTCATCTTCACTCGCTGTGGAACCTGGTCTGGCTTTTCAAGCAACCCAACCACCATGAATACAACAACTACCATCACGGCTAATCCAAAACTTACTCTTCTCCTTCTCATACTACCTCCCTAAAAACACATTTTGATACCTATACCGTATCTGA
Source organism: Cytophagales bacterium (assembly GCA_033344775.1). Taxonomy (NCBI): domain Bacteria; kingdom Pseudomonadati; phylum Bacteroidota; class Cytophagia; order Cytophagales; species Cytophagales bacterium. Next base: position 1,446,114 of record JAWPMT010000005.1, read on the forward strand.
CCACCAAATGGATGCCTTAACCAAAAGGCAAATCAGATAATCGTCGTGATGAATCTATTCAATTTTCGAACGTCTTTATCCGATGAAAAATCTGTTCCGTATTGTTTAACAAATTGCTTCACCTCATTAAAGTAGTCCGTCCCTTTGAAGGACTTTAACTTCCTGGAAAGATCAATTACGCCTTTCCCTTTCACATCGATGAAATATTTGACTTTGTGCTGTAAGGTATAATTTCTGTTCCCTGTGTCCAATGCCTCGTTGTAGGTAGGTTTGATTACCTGGACATCCACCGTTTTATACAGCGTGGATTTACTGTTACTATCCATGATCAAGGCCATCATGCTTGTATTGATAGCATCAGATTTAGTTTGATAGTCCATTACTCGCAGACCTTGAAACAATGCCGAGTCAATTTTTGAGTAATTGATGGAATACATGTTGTCTTTGATGTCTACCAGTACTGCCTTATTGATCAGATCAATATTGGCATTTTCAATATTATAAGTCCCCTTCCCATCTTTGAGATATAATGTTACCGGAACTGTTTCTTTGAAGTACAGATAATCTCCTTCTATTTCAGGGTCCGGAGCGAAAGTATCGATGTACCCAAACATGCTTCCCCTATTTTTCACAAGCAGGTTGGGATCATTTGATACTTGAGCATAAGTCCCACCAAAAATCAGCGTAAATGCTACGATAGTTAAGATTTTTTTCATTGTCATGTATTATTAAGCATAAAAAAAGCACTTACAACAAGTGCAAGTGCTTTTATAACAATTAGAAATTGCTTTTCAATTAATCTTCATCAGCAATATTTACTGTCGCTACACGAAGGAAGTCAGTTCCACCACGGCCAACAGCAATGGTTTCTGAACCTCTAGCAGCAGAAGTAAGTGTTACAGTCAGGACTTTATCTCCATCTACAACTGCGTCACTCAACAACTCAACAGCAATATTACCACGATCAGTAAAGGCTACACCACCCGTGGTTTCAGTACCCGCTTGATTGATATTGTGCTCAACAGTTACCGTTCCACCTGCAGCAGATGCACCAGCAACGTTAAAATCAACACCAAATACGGCATCTCCACCAAATGAGTAAGATACTACGATATCTTCGAGCGTTCCAGCAGGAGCCTCAACGATCAAATCTACACTAGATCCTTCTGTCTCATCGAAGGGAGGCAAAGTGGCATTCAAACCTGGCGCATTAAATGCTACGTACTCAGGAAGATCCTGAAGGTTATCCAGGCCATTATCCGAAAGATCGAATCCATCACAAGATGACAGGATAATGCCAACAAAAAGAATATATACTAAATTTTTCATCAATTAATTCTTTGAAATTAAAGGGCAAACCACATTTTCACTGCATTATCCACTGCCTGAGGAGGAGTATTTGGATTCGCTCCAACCTCATCAGGAGGGAATGAAAATCGCTGAAGGAAATCATCAATTACAGCGCCTGGTACTTCATCAAGCTCAGGAACTCTGGTTCTTCTTACATGGTTCCAGGAAACTACTGGTCGCATGAAAGTTTCAAGGTACTGCTGCTCATGAATCTGCTGCTGAGTAACACCAACGAAAGTCGCTGCAAAAGCATCGATATCAGCTTGTGCGATCGATGCAGTAGCACCGTCAATAGCACCACCATAGTACTGCAAAGCAAGTGTAACACCTTCCTGAGTCAGTGCATCAGCATCACCAGTTACCTCGCCAGCCAAAGCCAACTCAGCACGATAAAGTGCAGTCTCAGCAGGCGTATACCATACAGCTGGGAAGTTGTAACGGATCATACCAGTTGATACAACTGCTCCGAAAGCTCCAAAAGAGAAGCTACCGTAAGGAGGCGTATCGTAATCATCACCACCGTTGATATCAGTAAGAAAGATACCCAAACGAGGATCACTGTTATCTACCAAAAGATCCCTTAAGACAGGAGAAGCAGCGTAAACACCAACAACTTCATTGTTTTCAGTTCCAAAGAAGGTATTGTTCAAATCTGCAAATGCATTTTGATTACCAACATTGTTAAAGAAAGGGAATCTTGCTACGTGTCCGAGCTCTGTGATCAAAGGACGAGTAAGAACGTCAGCAATTCTAGGAGCAGCGTATCCAGGATCAGCATTTCTGATCAACATCAAAATACGCAACTGCAAAGAGTTAGCAAATCGCTCCCAATTCGCCATGTTACCACCGTAGATGAAATCCTCAGACCCGATAGGGAATGCACCTTCTGCAGGGATAGCAGCGATCAATGATACTGCTTCGTCCAACATATCAACAGTACCTTTCAGTACAGTCTCTTGTGAATCAAAGTTAGGAGAAGGGAAATCGATACCATTCAATGCTTCGGTGAATGGAATTTGCTCGAAAATAACTGACAACTCATAGAAAGCCAGGGCTTTCATGATCACTGCAAATGCAGTTACGTTATTCTGAACTTCACCAGCTGCTCTCGCATCATTCTCTAGCAATACCAGGTTACCCAACACAAGGTTGTAGTACATGAACCAGGTGTTACCTGTCAAGAAACTTGTGGTTATACCTGCACGAGGCGAGTTGAAACAAGCTGAGAAATGTTGAGGAACGTCCATGATTCGAGTTCCAAGCTCAGTTTGCTTTCTAGCTTCATATGATACCAAAACATTTGGTATGATCGTAGCAGGGTCAGCAATTGTAGACGCCAATGGGTCAGAATTGATGTCCAGCTTTTCCTCGCAGCTAATTGCTCCGAAGAACATCGCTGCGATAAACATATATATAGAGATTTTTTTCATTACTAGTCTTCTTTTTAGAATCCGAATCTAAGGTTGAAACCAAAGCTTCTAGTAGAAGCTACTGACTGACGCTCAACCCCTACACCATCACTAGCAGAACCGAAAAGGTTAGCTTCTGGATCGATGTGAGGAACTGTAGAGTAAAGAAGAGCGAGGTTACGTCCTTCGAAACCTACTGTAATAGATCGGATAGGAGAGTTAGATAACCAAGAAGAAGGAAGCGTGTAAGAAATGTTTGCTTCTCTTAATTTCACATAAGTAGCATCAAAGATGGTAGCTTCGGCGATACTGTTATCGTCGAGGCTCTGCCAGTACGCTTGAGCGGATCTTACAGGAACGTCATTGTCTCTGAATGTTCCGTCACCGTTATCAAGTACACCTTCCAAATCGATGAATGTACCTTGTCTGTTACGCAATGTCTCTTCAGTCAAACCTGCTGTCCACAATGCATTTACAGTAGAAGATCTCATCAAACCACCAACACTTGCATCGATAGTGAAACCGAAGTTGATGCCTTTCCAAGAGAAGTTATTGGTGAAACCACCTTGCCACTCAGGGAATACAGAACCGAATGTTCTTGCTTCACCAGCCTGACGAGCTCCGTTAACAGGGTTGATGATAGGTCGACCAGAAACAGAATCTCTCAAGAAAGGAATACCGAAAAGTTGGAATTCTTTTCCTGGCTCAGCAACAACTTGTAAGCTGTTGAAAGCAGAAGCGATCAATAGACGATCAACACCTTCGGTCAATTCTTTTACTGTAGACTCAGCAGTAAAGAAGTTTGCGTTTACACTCCACTGGAAATCTCCTTGCTGGATGATATCCACGTTCAAAGAAAGCTCGATACCTTCGTTTTGTACTTCTCCCGCGTTCAACGCAATGGTTGCAAAACCCGTACTTTCTGGAATTGGAGCAGGGAAGAACTGATCGGTAGTAACCGCATTGAAGTATGTCGCATCTAAACCAACTCGACCATCGAAGAAACCAAGTTCGAATCCAAATTCGACCGTTGCTTTGTTCTCAGGAACCAAATTCTGGTTAGGGAATCGGTTTGTTTTTCCGAAAGCAAGAACGCCATTATAAGGGAAGGTAAGGTTCAAACCATACTGTCCGTTTGCAGTAGTTCTAGGGAAGAATCGGAAATCCGCCTGATAAGGCACAGCATCGTTACCAATGTTTGCCCAGCTAGCTCTGAACTTACCGTAAGAAAGGATGTTGTTAGAGATCTGGAATGCATCAGTAAATACGAATGCAGCACTGATCGATGGATAGAAATAAGAATTGTTATCCAAAGGAAGTGTTGAAGACCAGTCATTACGAGCTGTAGCCGTTAAAGTCAACCAGTTCTTGTAAGAAAATTCAGCTTCTCCGAAAACACCATATAATCTGATTTCAGAGAATCCTCTATCAGGAGAGTTGTTAGCAGCATTCGCAGTTTGGAAAAGACCTGCAATTACAAGATCCTGAGCAAAGTTTGTTTCCTGCTCGAAGATTCGCTCGTTATACTGAATTCCACCAAGGATGTTGATATTGATGTCCTCGTTAACAGGGATATTGTAGTTAGCAATACCATCAATAGTCAACTGTCGACGGTTGATGTTATCAGTTTGAAAGTCTCCGTTAACTCGACCTAATGTACCTTTTGCGTTGGCAATGAATCGATTATCCTGTACGAAATCGTATCCTACACGTCCTTTGAAAGTCAGGTTATCTATAGGAGAGTAATCGATAGAATAGTTTCCTAAGAATCTAGAAACTTTCTGATCATTTTGGTTCTCTCTTCGAGTCCAGTAAGGGTTGTTAGTAGACTGCTCGATAATACCAACCTGGTTACCATTGTCATCAGCCCAATCCTGGAAATCTTTGAAATCGATTGAACGACCAAAGTTTGCTATACCGAAGATGTTAGGGTCGTTAGCACCCTGAACACCAACACCTCTGTTGATAGAGCGAACGAATTGTGCACTGAATCTAGACTTCAGGTTCTTGCTGTGATTGAAACCAGCATTTAAGCTAGTAGTCAAACGATCAAGGTTCGCACCTGGAAGGATACCTTCCTGATTCAAAGAGGTAATACTCAATCGATAATCACCTCGCTCATCAGCATCAGCAATTGAAAGGTTGTTGATGAATGTCAAACCATTGTGGAAGAAATCCTTATAGTTCTCATCTTGTGTTTGCAAAGGCTCATCAATACCAAGAATGTTATTTCTTCTGATCTGACCCTGGATAGGCTCACCCCAGCTAGTAGAAAGGAAAGATGAATCATACTTTCCGAGCGTACCAGTTGAATAACCATTCTGGAAATCAGGAACTTTAAAGATTTCATCAACTCTGAAAGAAGTACTGAAATTAACAGTAGGCGCTCCAGAAGCTGATTTTTTACCTTTCTTGGTAGTTACAACGATTACCCCAGCACCTGCTCGAGATCCGTAAAGTGCAGCAGCAGCTCCACCTTTCAATACGTTGATAGACTCGATATCATCTGGGTTCAATAGTCCTGCGTTGTTACCGAAATCTCTGTTACCAGCGATTCGGCTAGTTGAAGCATCCTGAGCGTTAGAGATTGGCACACCATCAACTACCCAAAGTGGGTTGTTTCGACCTGCCAAAGAGGATACCCCTCTAATAGTGATTTTTGATGATGATCCCAGGTTACCAGAAGAACGTCCGATTCTTACTCCAGTTACTTTACCCTGAAGTGCGTTAAGAATGTTGGTTTCTCTGGCTTTTACCAGTTCATCACTTTTTACTCCTGATACAGAGTAACCTAAGCTTCTGGACTCTCTCTCGATACCCAAAGCAGTTACAACTACGGTTTCCAGTTCCTGTACATCAGAAGTCATGGCTACGTCGATCACAGATCGTGAGCCAATCTCAGCTTCTTGAGAAACTAAACCGATAAAGGAGAAAATAAGCACTCCACCTTCGTCAGGCACAGTGAGACGATAGTTACCATCTAAGTCTGAGGTAGTACCGGTAGTTGTACCTTTAAGCACAACATTTACTCCAGGGATAGTAGACCCATCCTCAGCAGATGTGATTGATCCGCTTACTGTCCTTTGTGCGAATACGGACGCGATCGCACAAAAAGAGAACAGTAAACTAAATAGTAGTTTTCTCTTCATAAAAACACATTTGATTAGTAAAACTTTTAACACATTGGTGAGCAACAACCAGGCAACGCAAAACCCGGAATAGGCAATTACTCGCTTCAAATATATAGCGCTTTAACAATTATTAGCATATCTGGAAGATTTAAATATTGAGATAATGTTATGTTTTGGCGATAAAATCAACAGAGGTTTAAGAATAAAATAGGGATTTTCCAAACTAAACAGTAGTTTAATTCTTAACGATCTCCTGATTGTTTACTAAAAGACAAAAAAAAGACCCAGACGATGGTCCGGGTCTTTGTCTCATGATTGATGTAAAGTGTTACCTTATTTCATCAAGTTTTTCGTCAATTTCTTCCTTGCTACCTTTCAGAACAGTAACAGAAGTTTTTTCTTCACCGTTTTCAGTGGTCTTCGTCGTAACTGTAGCTTCGTAATCCTCTCCTTCTGTAGCAGTCATCTCTACCTTCACCTCTTTTGAGATGGAAGTTGTCTGGCTTACACCATCGTCATTCATTGCTACAGTTACGGTAATCTCGTTATCAGACTGTGCATGTCCACTTCCATGACCACCTAAAATTGGTGCAATGATCAATCCTACCAGACAGGTCAATTTGATCAGGATATTCATGGAGGGACCGGAAGTATCTTTGAATGGATCACCTACGGTATCTCCTGTTACTGCCGCTTTATGTGCATCTGACCCTTTATATGTCATCTCTCCATCAATCATAACTCCTGCCTCGAAGCTTTTCTTGGCATTATCCCAGGCTCCTCCCGCATTGTTTTGGAAGATCGCCCAAAGTACTCCAGACACAGCAACACCTGCCATGTAGCTACCCAATGCCTCAGGTCCCATTACGAATCCTATAATAACAGGTGTCACTATGGTGATGGCTCCTGGCAACATCATTTCTTTGATAGACGCCTTAGTGGAGATTTCTACACATTTATCATACTCCGGCTTGGCCGTACCTTCCATGATACCTGGAATCTCTTTGAATTGGCGTCTCACTTCTTTCACCATTTCCATGGCTGCTTTACCTACAGATCTCATAGCCAAAGCAGAAAATACCACAGGGATCATTCCTCCAATAAACAAGGCCGCCAAAACATCTGCTTTAAAGATGTTAATTCCGTCAATACCTGTGAAAGTCACATAAGCCGCAAATAAGGCCAGAGCTGTCAATGCCGCAGAAGCAATTGCAAATCCCTTTCCGATCGCAGCAGTGGTGTTTCCAACAGAATCCAGGATATCTGTTTTCTCACGAACGTCTTCAGGAAGTTCACTCATTTCAGCGATACCGCCCGCATTATCAGCGATAGGTCCAAATGCATCAATGGCCAATTGCATGGCAGTCGTAGCCATCATCGCAGAAGCTGCAATACCTACACCGTAGAATCCAGCCAACTCATAAGCACCCCATATCGCGCCAGCAAATAAGATAATTGGTGCGAATGTGGACATCATACCGGTAGAAAGACCAGCGATGATGTTGGTACCTGCTCCGGTTGCAGAGTTTTGTACGATTTCCAAAACAGGTTTCTTACCCAATCCCGTGTAATACTCTGTAAAGTAAGAAATTAGTCCGCCTACAGCCAGACCTACCAATACGGCATAGAACACGTGTCTCGAAGAAACAGCCAATGCCCCCTCCCCGAAGAAATACATGGTCATCTCTGCTGGCAACAACAGTTTAATGATAAACCAACAAGCAATTGCAGTTAAAATGATGGAACCCCAGTTTCCTTTGTTCAAGGCAGCCTGAACCTGTGGTTCTTTCGCTCCTTCATCTGTCACCTTGATCAGGAATGACCCTAAAATGGAGAAGATGATACCAACTCCGGCAATCACCAAAGGCAACAAGATCGGTCCGATACCATTGAATGCATCGTTAATTGATCCGCCCATGTCACGAATAACATAGTTACCCAATACCATAGAGGCCAAAACAGTAGCCACATAAGAACCGAACAAATCAGCTCCCATTCCTGCAACGTCACCTACATTATCTCCTACATTGTCAGCGATGGTGGCAGGGTTACGAGGATCATCCTCAGGGATACCTGCTTCTACTTTTCCTACCAGGTCAGCTCCTACGTCAGCAGCTTTGGTGTAAATACCCCCACCTACTCGGGCAAAAAGAGCGATAGACTCTGCTCCAAGTGAGAAACCAGCCAATGCTTCAAGTACGACAGTCATTTGATCCACACCGTCAGCCGACCATGTGCCGTTCATAAACCAGTGGAACAATAAGATAAAGAGTACGCTCAATCCGAATACCGCCAGACCAGCAACGCCAAGTCCCATGACCATACCACCAGAAAATGAAACTTTCAATGCTTTTGGCAAACTACTTCTCGCTGCCTGAGTGGTTCTGACATTGGCTGCCGTGGCAATGCGCATTCCGATGTTTCCAGCCAAAGCGGAGAAAACAGCTCCAAATACGAATGCCACCACGATAAACCAGTGTGTGGTTTCCACGATGGTTGAAACAATCCCTAGTAATACACCAGCGATCACCACGAATATGGCCAACACGCGGTACTCAGCCGAAAGGAAAGCCAATGCACCTTCTCGGATGTATTTGGCCAGTTCCTGCATCTTGGTATCTCCTGCATCCTGACTATTTACCCATTTGGCTTTAACTGCCATTACAAGCAGGCCAATCAGTCCCAGCACAGGAACTGCATAAATCAAGTAGTTCATAAGTTTTTAGAATTTCTGCAACGGTCCATCAATCTTCTCTCTCTGGAGTTTCTTATCTCGTTAATTGACTTTTGAATTTGGTTCTTCTCACGACCGTTAGGTTGCCTTTTTTTGAAAACGTCGTGCAAAGATATAGGAATGATGAAATTATAAAAACGCTAAATGTAGGATCTGAAAATACACTGGAACATCGGCAATGGCAAACAGGAACCGATGCCTGTCTCTTTGAACATTTAGATCAAGTTAGTTCAATAGAAAAATTTCAAAACCACACTTATATATAAGGAGTGCTCTCCCCCTTCTATTCAGGTCGGCTCAGATGTTTCTATTTCCTCTCGGATGGAAAGGGAGTTGACGCTATGGGCATCCAGGCCTTGCTGCTTTAGCCATCGGGCATATGTATCCGTGTAGCCATGTGTAACCCACACTTTTTCTGCCCCTGTCTCTTTGATTGCCCAGTTGAGTCCATCCCAGTCGGCATGATCTGACAGCACAAACCCATGCCCGCTATTGCGACGTTTCTTGATCCCACGGACATTCATCCATCCAGAAACCGTTGCTACTTCGTATGGCTGGAATTTTCGCATCCAGCTCGTGCCTAGCGCCGAAGAAGGTGTGACGATGAGGCTTCCGGCAAAGTCTCTGTTTTTGTTACGTTCTTCGGAGACATAGGAAACCTCTGGTAGTTGGGCTCCATCACCATTCAGGGCCTGGTGTACATTCCAGACAGCTCCATGTACATAGATAGGGCCAATGTCTCTATTGACACTCGTGATGATACGCTGCGCCTTACCCAGGGCATATGCACAAATGATAGACGCTTTCCCTACCCGAGCATTGGCCGCCCACCAATCATTGATCTCCTTCATGACCTCTACCTGAGGCTGCCATTGAAAAACGGGCAAGGCAAACGTAGATTCCGTGATAAAGGTGTGGCACTTTACTGGCTCGAAATCCGGTGAAAAATGATCAGGCTCTGTTTTGTAGTCTCCAGATGCTACCCAGACTTCTCCTTTGTATTCCACGCGGACTTGCGCACTACCCCAGATGTGCCCAGCTGGATGGAAGGAGAATTTCACCCCATTGACGGTGAATGATTCTCCAAATTCTTTAAGGGTAAGATGAATGTCCTGGCCAAGCCTGAGTTTGAGAATTTCGTTGTTTTGGCGTTGGGCGATATAGTATTTGTGTCCCCAACGTGCATGATCTGAATGGGCATGGGTAATTACCGCTTTGTCCACCGGATGCGTAGGATCTATGAACACGTCTGCCCGAGGGCAATAAATGCCCTTCGGAGAAAACGTCAATAGATCCTGTTCAATCAAATTTCAGCTCGACTATTTACATAATTCAGGAATTCATTCTTGATGTCCTGATCCTTAAATTTACCGCTGAAGTGAGCCGTACCTGTACGGCTATTAGTATCGTTGACTCCTCGGGAAGAAACACACATGTGCGCAGCATCCATTACCACTGCTACATCCTCAGTTTCAAGAATCTTTTTCAGCTCATTGGCTATCTGCACTGTTAGACGCTCCTGAACTTGTGGCCTTTTACTGAAATATTGTACGATTCGGTTGATTTTAGACAATCCAATCACTTTGCCACTAGAGAAATAAGCCACATGTGCTTTTCCGTAAATAGGCACGAAGTGATGCTCACAATGTGAGTAGAAAGTAATGTCTTTCTCAACCAGCATTTGATCATACTGATACTTATTCTCAAAGAGCTTTGGCTCCGGCTTGTTGGCAGGATTGAGACCTGAGAATACCTCCTTCACATACATTTTAGCAACTCTTTTAGGCGTACCACTGAGGCTATCATCATCCAGGTCAAGTCCCATGATGTGCATGATCTCTCTAAAATGCTTCTCGATAAGCTCAATTTTTAGGTCATCGTCCATTACGAATGCATCTGCTCTCAAAGGCGTTTCATCCGAATTAGAAAAATGATCGAATTCTAAATCCTTGTTATCGTGATCAGACGGGGTACTCAACAAAGTTTCTTTCTGTTTCATAAAGGGTTATTTTCATATCCAGCGAAGAATCGATCTTTTCGCGTAGGATATTGTAGATCACTACAGCGATATTCTCTGCCGTAGGGATCAAATTTTTAAATTCTTCAACGTCAAGATTCAAATTCCGGTGATCGAACTTGTCCGTCACATGTTTCTTGATCAGGTCGCTTAACAACTTCATGTCATAAACATATCCTGTATCAGGATCTGGTTCGCCAACCAGTCGAACGATCAACTCGTAATTGTGACCATGCCAATTAGCATTGTTACATTTCCCAAATACCTCCTCATTCTTTTGCACATCCCAACTGGGATTATGCAAACGATGAGCGGCATTAAAATGTTCCTTCCTAAATACTGCGACCTTCATTCCAAACGATTAACGAATAGCAACCGGAATTAATTCCGTAACGAGCAGGATAACCCGCATTGGTGATACAATGTTCTGATTTATCCAATTTGCTTCAAAGAAAAAGAATTATTCGTTGCTTGCCGCATTACTACTATATCTTCGCCGCATGGTCGTCTCCGAGATAAGGTCCAGCATCCAGCAATACCGGGCCAAAGGCATGCGCATGTTCACTACGTCATCTTTTCAAACGCATAGCCTGGTCATGCTTCACATATTAAGCGAAGTTGACCCCACCATTCCTGTGTATTTCATCAACACGGGGTATTTATTCCCCGAAACCCTCTCTTTTCGGGATCAGGTAGCCGAATCTTTTGGCCTGAATGTGATCGATCTAAAACCACAAACCCCTAAGTATTTGCAAAGAGAACCGAATGGCAAACTCATGTTCACCACGGACCCTGACCACTGTTGCTACCTGAACAAAACCCAACCGATGGAGGCTGTCTTGAGCAGTTTTGACATTTGGATCAATGGGGTGCGTGCCGATCAAAGTGCCACGAGAAAGGCGATGAAAGTAGAACAGCCTGCTCCCTTCAATTCCATGCGTTTTCATCCGATGTTGGACTGGGACAAGCGCATGATATTCAGGTACATCAAAGAAAAAGACCTGCCCCGACATCCTTTGGACGCCAAAGGGTTTGTCAGTATCGGTTGCGAACCGTGTACGCGACAACCCGACCCAGAAATGCAAGAGCGTGAAGCTCGCTGGTATGGCCTCAATAAAGTAGAATGTGGACTACACACTGATTTGGTAAGTAAATGAAAGTTTTGATCACCGGCGGCGCCGGATATATAGGCACTGTCCTGACCTGGCAATTGAGTGAATGCTCGGAAATCTCAAAAATTCTGGTCTATGACAACCTGAGCAAAGGCCACCATAATTTTTTCATGGGGGAGCGCTATCCAAACGCCAAGATAAAATTCATTGAAGGAGAAATCCTCGATTCGAGGCGACTCAAAAAATACATCAAGGATTGTGACGTGGTGGTCCATCTGGCGGCTAAAGTGACCACTCCATTTTCCAATACAGACCCACACTTTTTTGAACAAGTGAATCACTGGGGTACTGCCGAGGTAGTTTATGCGGCTGAAGAAAGTGATATTTCAAAGTTCATCTACCTGAGTAGTACTACCGTCTATGGAGCTGGCAAAGAGATTGCCACTGAAGATACCCACCCCAACCCACGAACATTTTATGGCATTTCGAAAATGCGTGGTGAAGAACATGTGGATCGCTTGAAAGCTATTAAAAATGCGATCGCACTTCGTGGCGGCAACGTTTATGGACCGAGTAGAAGTATGCGATTCGATGCGGTGATCAACAAATTCATGTTTGAAGCAAACTTCAACAACCGCATCCAGATATTTGGATCTGGCAAACAAAGTCGCGCTTTTATTCATGTTGACTATCTGGTGGAATGTATCAGAAATACCATCATCAATGAAGTGCCTTCCGGAACCTACAATGTCGTGGACAAAAACCTGCAGATCCTCGACATTGTCGATGTGCTGAAGGAGCTATATCCCAACCTGGAGTTCATGTTTACGAACCAGCATATGAAATTGCGAGAGTTGCGCGTAGATCCGGCTTCCAGACTATTTGATTACATCCCACGTTGGCAGGACAAGGACTTTTCAAGTGAGATTGCTGCCTTTAAGGATCGGTTTGCGTTCTAATATTCAAAATCCATCCCCAGCTTCTCCTTCAAGGTGACAATGGCGGGATTGATCTCAGCCATGTATTCGTAGATGTCCTTACTGGTGTAGAGTTTCTTGGATGTTTCGACCTCCTCCACGCTTTTTATGACGGCAATCTTGTCGTTTTCCAGTTTTGATCGAAGAAACCCAACTACTTCTATTTCGATCCTTTCGAAAATGGTGATCTCCAAAGAGCTGACCAAATGGACTTCTACTTCATGCCCATGGGCCTTGGTGATCTTTCGTTTCAGTACTTCATTTTCCGTTGAGGTTCGTTCCACATCCAAAGCTTTGAACGCCGACCAGGCTTGCTCCAATTGCTCTTGTGTAAACTCAGTAACACGCTCTTCTTTCAACGTCGGTGTTTCACTCTCTGCTGTTACTTTTTTTGGACGCTTAAATAAGCTTGGGGTTTCCCTTTCTCCGCTTGAGCCACTGCCATCAGCAGGCTTCCTTAAAGGTCTGGTGGTTCCGGCAGAGGCAGGTGCATTACCTCCTGAAATAGGTTCTGATGTAGGAGGTGGAGGCGTTTCGGACTGGACTAGGCTACCTTTTTTTTTTCGGCAGCTGCAAGTGTTATCGCTCGGTTCAGACTGGAAAGTTTCATCAAAGCCAACTCGATATGGAGTCGCTGATTTTTACTGGCCTTGTAGCTTAGATCACACTGACTCAGTAAATTCAATCCCGTCAACAAGAAAGAGGAATTGATCGCTTCTGATTGCGAGATGTATTTCTCTTTCACTTTCTCGGAAACCTCCAATAGTGCGATGGTGGACTTGTCCTTACAAACAAGTAGGTCCCGAAAATGCGATTGAAGTCCCACAAGAAAGTTATGGCCATCAAATCCATTCCTCAGGATCTCATCGAACAACAGTAGGGATCCGTTCAGGTCTTCTTTCAGAAAATGATCGACCAGTCGGAAATAGTAGTCATAATCTAAGATATGCAGGTTTTTGATCGCCTGCTGATAGGTGATCTTGCCATCTGATGAAAAGGTGACAATCAGGTCAAAGATTGACAAAGCATCACGCAAGGCACCATCTGCTTTACGCGCGATCAGATGCAAGGCATCTTCCTCTGCTTCCACCCCTTCATTATCGGCTATTTTTCGTAGCTGATACACGATATCACTGATCTCAATTCGGTTGAAATCATAGATCTGGCAACGGGAAAGAATGGTTGGAATTACTTTGTGTTTTTCCGTGGTAGCGAGGATAAAAATCGCGTATGCAGGAGGTTCTTCCAGGGTCTTCAAAAAGGCATTGAATGCCTGATTAGACAACATGTGAACCTCATCTATGATGTACACCTTGTATTTGCCCTGCTGAGGTGGATAACGAACCTGATCAATCAGGTTTCGGATGTCTTCTACACTGTTGTTGGAAGCCGCATCAAGTTCGTAAATATTAAAATTGCCTGAGTTATCTCCTTGTTCTTCCGCCTCAAAACCATTGACCATTCGGGCCATGATCCGGGCACAAGTTGTTTTACCTACTCCTCGAGGGCCACAAAAAAGGAGGGCTTGTGCCAATTGATTGCTATCAATGGCGTTTTTGAGGGTAGTGGTAATGTGTGATTGACCGACTACCTCATCAAAACCGAGAGGTCTGTATTTACGAGCAGATACTACGAAGCTGTCCACGGCTGCAAATTAAGGAACATCTCACCGAATCTTTGTCAAAAAATTCGATCAAGATTAAAACTTGTATCGGATGCCGTTATTTAGCTGATAAAAGAGGTTTTTCAAATTGTCTATGACCGGATTAAAATCATAGTCGTAGGTAAAGTTAAAGATCAGGTGGAAATTTTTAAAGATCTCGTCATCCACTTCGAATACTCCACTTAGTCGATTCCTCCACACCTCATCAGTAGTATCGTAACCTACCTGATAAAATTGATTGTAGGAAATCTTTACATGCTCGAAGTTTCGATAGATTCCGACATAGGTAGCCAATTTTGGCAAAGTTCGTTCAGAAACACCCGATTCGTCGATGAAATCCCATCGCTCATGTTCGATGATACCTGCCAAGCCATACTCCAGTTCCGCTTTTTCACTTCTAAAAAAAACATACCGATACCCCAGGCCACTTACAGCCCTTAATCGCATTTGTCGGGTGATATCATATTGAACCTGCGCAAAAAATTCGGGAGAGAATTTCTTCTTGTAATTCAAATCCACCCGAAAGTGTGAATAACCCTGACTGACAAAGGTAAAATTGCCTGTCTGGCCATACGCCATGTAATTTTTCCAGAAGTAATGGTCCTTATTCGTGAAGTAGGAGACATTACCATTCACGCCCAGGTAGAGAAATATCTCGTTCTCTTTTACAGGTTCATTCAGGTTATTGAAGGAAAAATTGACCTGAATATCACCCAACCAACCATGTATGGAATCGTTGGCAAATTGTCGATGATCTACCTGTAAGATTTGGCTTTCTGCCAGATGCACACTCAACATCAGCACGAGCCCAAGAAGTTTATGCCGGCTATTCACGAGCTTAAATTACGTGCCTCGCTCATCATAACCAACAGTAGCAGTGAAAATCAGCCGAAAGGATTACGTCATTTGCGGTATAACTAACTGTGATAGCATAAGAATGAAAATCGCATTGCTAATTTGTCAGGTATGTGCGGTTACAATTCCTTTTCAGGTCCAAGCAACTGGAAAACATCATTCCTCGCGTAGTGTCCCACCGGATCAAAGTCCATTTTACCCTTAGTCACCAATTTCAAGTCTAATTCAGCCCTCAGGATACCTCGTTCATCCCACAACGGGCCCGCGATGACCTGGCCCAGCGGATCTACGATCACACTTCCACCCCTACTGCTGACTTCAGGCAACTGGGACACATCTTCACCCGGAAGATCATTCGGGTAATCCGCACGGGTTACGTATTGGTTGCATCCTAAAACATAACACCGGCCTTCGCAAGCGATGTGCTGCATGGTGGCTTGCCAACTATCTCGCTGATCGGCTGTGGGTGCCATGTAGATCTCCACGCCTTGCTGATATAGCCAGGTACGGGCCAATGGCATATAGTTTTCCCAACAGATTAGCCCTCCCAGCTTACCGTATGGGGAATCATAGACATGCAAGTCCGTGCCATCTCCTTCACCCCAGACAATCCTTTCCGCTGCCGTAGGCTTAAGTTTCCTATGTTTACCCAGCAGTGTCCCCTTATGATCAAAATAGAGCATCGTGCAATACAGGGTTCCTGTTTCGCCTTGCTCGATCACACCAATCACCAGAAAACAATCATGGGTTTTAGCGATTTCACCTAATCGATCCACTGCCTGACCGGGTACTTTGAGGCTACTTTCCCAATACCTCAACCACATGTCCCTTCCGAATTCACTGCGGCTACCTACTACCGTACCGAAGGACAATCCCCGTGGATAAGCGGACAAATAGGCCTCCGGAAACAGTACCAGGTCTACTGAAGGTTCATTGGCTTCCGCAACCAATGTTTCTACTTTTTGCAAGCTGGCTTCCAGATCGAAAAGCACCGGAGAATCTTGGATAAGGGCTACTTTCATGGTTATTTCGCGAATAATTTCGAATGTAATCAAACTAAAACAACACATGAGACAATTAATATTTGTAGCCCTACTGCTTTGTGTTCAGTGGGCAAATGCACAAACCAACTTTGAGCCTGGATATATTATCAATAATGCTGGGGACTCAGTTCAGGGAGAAATCAATTTCAACTGGACAACCAGACCTGATGCGCTCACTTTCAGGACCAATGGTGGAAAAGAAGAACAATTCACACCCTCCAACCTGAAAGGATTTAGCATCGAAAACGGAGATTACTTTCAAAGTTTGACTGTCGAAGTTGACGTCAGTCCCACGGACCCGGATCAATTGCTGGAATTGGGGAAAGATCAGTTTGAGGAACAAAGTTTCTTCGCCAAAGTTTTGCTGCTCGGATCGGCTAATTTGTACCAAAACTTTGATCAGGAACGCGGGCGATACCATTATTTTCTTGAAAATGCACAATCGCCCAGCCCGGTAGAATTGATCAGTGGAAAGCGAAAGGTATCTGATGAGACCACCATGCAGCCCAATGCTTCAGGTGCTTTCAAGACAGTCGATAAATACAAAGGGCAGCTGACTTTTTTACTAGGAGATTGCCCTGAAGTAATGAGTAGCATCCTTGGATTATCACAACTCACTGAAAAAAGTGTTACGGCCATCATCACAACTTACAATGGATGCAACAACAATGTTTCAACATATCGAAAGCCAAAAGTGGCTCGCGGTTCGAGGGCCCGGTTCGGTCTGATTCTCGGCGCCCAGTTATTTGATGTCCAACTAGAAAACTCAGGCAGAATCCCGGCAGATTTTGACACACCCGCAGATTTTGTGCATAATATTGGGTTTCACATACTTTTAAATACCAGAGAACGTAAACGTTTCAATCTAGGCTTATTAGGGTTTCACCGCAGCTTCAAAACTTCAGAAGTATTTTTCCAGGATGGGCCGGTTGTGGACGGATTTTCAACTGTGGATTATAACTGGCAACAATTTACTTTTATTCTGAATGGCAATTTCAATTTTGGAGTAGGAGATAAATATCTATTTCTGAGTGTAGGACCTGGGATTGGATTCACCACAAGTGCCACTGGAACCAAAACGTTTGAAACAGCAAATCCCGTCAATCTTGCGCAGAAGAACTCAGATCGCCAATTCCTCATCAACTTTGAGGCGGGTTATCAATGGCGACGCTTGCGAGCCTCTTTAAGCTATGAGCTAGGTGGCTCGATGGCATACATCAGTACCGATAGTAGTCAGGGCATGGGATTGCGTTTAACTTATTTCATCCCACATCCAAATCCAACACACCAAAATTCTCGTAAAGATTAATTGTAACATCGTTATTTTTGCTGTCCTTTTTAAGGGGCTGACTGGAATCGACAGGAAGTGTGAGGTATGTACTTGCATGCCGGGTGTTGAGTATGCATCCGTAATCAATATGCTCAAATTTTAATTGGCGAGTCTAACTATGCCATGGCTGCCTAATTCGACTACTTGTTGAATAGACAGGCTTAAAGGGTTGACCGTCCAGCGACGATCCCCGGCCACATCCTGCTAAGCCTCTGTCCTTTAGGCTGGATCACAGGGTGTCAAAATTTAGGACTGGCTGCTTCGAGGTTACTAAGGAGCAGTGAGATTTCAGTGACTGGCTAGTAAGTAGGTAGTCTTACCACCAGCTTGCTAGCAAGATTTCAAGGTTTGACTAAGCATGTAGAGGGTGCATAATTCCCTTCTCTGGACGAGGGTTCGAATCCCTCCAGCTCCACCAAATGGGGGAAAGTATTTTTAGAGTACTTTCCCTTTTCTTTTTCCTCTCTGTAATGAGCTGATAGTGTGGGTATTACACTGAAATATATGTTTACTCTTTCGGTTCGAACTTCGTCTTTTTCTCGATTATACCTGATCCCTTCTGGAAATACCAAGGATTGAATATTTTGCTTGCCCAGAACATCTGCTTCTCGCCACATTTTCAGCAAGTTACCACTTAAATCAACCGTGTATTCTACGCATTGCTCAAGGTTCGAACTGCTAATTGAGGCATTTTCCAACATTCCCTCGATTTCAAGTTTCTCCCCCTGGTATTTTAGGTGATATTTCTCGAATATAGGGCGATCTATTTCCCCAATAGCAAATCTTTCCTCTATGGTTTCCAGCTTGCCCGTAACCTCTGTTAAATTGGCTTTGTAAGCCTTTAATTCCTGTAGCTTATCCTCATTCAGCTTGAAGAACAATTTCTTCATCTGAGCGGCTAATATGTCCTGATATCGGCGATCTAATTGAAAGTTGCTGAGTAGAGACTCAAATCCCTGTTTGACGACATCTGCGTTCCTGTTTTTGCCACAGCCTTTCGTTCTGCACTTGTAGTAGTACAATCCTTTCTTCTTGACTAAATAACCAGTCATAGGCGCTCCACAATCATCGCACTTGGTAAATACTTTCAATGGCAGTCTATCATTGTGTATTTGCACCTTGTACCCTTTCTTTCTTGGTCGGTTATGATTGGGATCATTGATCTTCCAGAATAGCTCTTCGGTGATCAGAGGGATGTGTTTTCCTCGATGCACTTCTCCTGGTAGTAAGCTGCTCGTTAGCACACCACAGTAAAATGGGTTCTGAAAGATCTTGGACAGTTTCTTGTCTGTCATCTTCAACCCCTGATTGGTTAACCGCTTGGCAATATCAACGGTCGGCATGTCCCTTTCAGCCTTCCAGTGAAACGCTTGTCTGAGTAACTCTCCTTGCTCTGTGATGATGAGTTCATGTTTATCGGCTGTTTGTCCTCTGTTCAGGTTCTTATAACCGATTGGAATAGCCCATACCCAATGTCCATCTCTGATCTTTTCGCGCATCCCTGTGATGGACTTTTCTGTTCTTTGCGTATTGTCAAACTTGCCGAACAGATAGAACATGTCTCTTTGGAAAGCTCCTGTTGCATTTTCGGGATTGACTTCCTGAGTGACTGATAAAGTAGAGACACCATACTTCTTTTGTAAGTCCTCACTGATCATAGCTCCGTTATTGCCGGAGCGAGAAAATCGATCATAGGAATAGACAATGATGGCCGCAACGTCTTTTGATCGCTTTACATAGTTGATCATGCGTTGAAACTCCTTTCGGTCATCTGATTTAGCTGATTCGTAAGTACCTCCAAAGAAAGCAACAACATTCAATTCCTTTCTCCGAGCAAATTCCTTACAGTACTTCATCTGTGTATCCAAACTTGCCCCATTCTCCATTTGGTCTCTGGAGGATACACGGGTATAGATGACGACATCTCTTGAATTCCTGATGGGTACACGAACGTTTTTGTTAGCGAACTTCAGGAACCTGTCCAAATTTTTATTGCTCATAATGCTATGATGTCTTGGGTGTACTAACGTAGTTTTCGTAAATAAGGATGCAAAAGCCATGAAGAAAATCGATGAGTTCCTGCCCTTGTTCTTCATCAATATCCTCAAAACCGTCAAACTGTCTTAGTTCTTCGATGGTGAGCTTCGTCTCCTGTATGTCTTTCTTTTCTGATATTGAGCTTTGCCGCATGATGTTGTTAGCTATTCCTTTCACTGTTGTTATGAGGATAAGATTAGCTGTGAGGAGGAAACAAGACAAGGTTCGCTTTTGTACCAAGGGTATAAACTAATGTTTGACAAAAAAATCTTGATTCATCTTCAATAAGGATGATAATACCCATTTTATCGTGTCAAAATGCCCCATTTTATTCCAATTAATTGAGCGTCAAAAAGTGCTCCTTATTTTCAGCTGAAATTGAACCTGGTTTTTATCCTTTTTTCGGCTCATCCTATTTCTTATATCAGCATTCAATTATGTTCTTCAGTCTTTGGAGATAGCTTAGAAATGAATTGCAGGAAAGTGCTTTCAAGCAAGTCGTATTTCTCAACAAATCCTTCATAGTAGTAAGGCACCGATAGCTTCTCCTCACACTTTTTAGCCCCGTAAAGGATGTTGCGTTTTGTTAATCCAAAGTCTTCAGCGATTTTGGAATAGCTCAATCCCGTGTATTTCTTCAGTAAATGATAGCAAACCATCCTCGCGTCTCTGTATTCCTGGATGTTGGAAGTAAAGAACAGTTTGTCATTGAGTTCGAAGACGCGGATGCATTCTGTAATCAGGTAGCGGGATAGCATCTGGAACTTCTGGGGTTGAGAGACGGCAATGTCTGAGGAGTCGATAAAACTTGAAAGTAAAAAGATGGTTTTGTCTAATCCGATCTTGCCGATTACCTGGTCGATTTGTTGTTGTAATTTGCTGTAATTGTTCAGGGTTTTGTTACTCATTGTAAATTAGATGTAAAGCGAGATGAAACTCATTGTAAACTATTTTAAAACTGAGGTGAAAGAAATTGTAAACTAGCTCAAGTATTTGTCTATCAATCACTTACAAGTATAATTAAGCTACTTTCTAAAGTCAATTTTCGACGATATTTCTGTGTCTGAAAATGGCAAATTGGTACAAAAACATACCTTCACACTTACCTTAACTACCTCTTTTTAGTGGTAATAATTGATGAGAATGCCAGGAAGGTTACTTGGAAGCTACCAATAAGCGATATTAGAATTGTTCAATTTCAAAGAAGGGTGATGTGAGTTTTACTCTCCAGGCATCACGTAGTACGGATTGATTGATGGAAGATCAGCTATTCCATTTAAAGAATTGAGATCATTAGTCTACTTTCTATTATCTAAGGACTTGACCGTTCCTCGATACGGTTGGCTCTCGCAATGATCTTTTTGAGGAGATTGGAGGATCCCTGTCTTACTTATTTAGCTACCTCCTAAATCGAAGTTTTAATTATCCCCCATATAAATTACTGCCCACTAAGTGTTGAGATAGATCATCCAAATGCCTTTTAGTTGATAGAGTCGAACTGGAATGTCAGATGATTACAGTTATCATCCAAGAGCAGATCGATAAGATTTAAGGAATGCTAATTGCTTTGAAAAGCGAGATTCCGTTCCTTGCTTGAAAAGAAATATCCATGAAAATATGATTTTTCTAAGCTACTCCTAAGGAAGCCCCACTAATGATTGCACTTGGCTAAGAATTCGTATGGAAATGTAATACCTATTCCTTAAGAAATATTGGCCTAAGAAGATCAGCTCCTTAAGCAAGCCTGTGTTGATGTTCTCATTGACCCCAACAGTGCTTAATTATTGAGATTTAAGATGCAGGTACGCTAAAAGAACTTGTTTTGATTGTAAGCGCATGCTGACGTGTAAATCACCGCATTTCCTTAAGGAAACTTGATTTGAAAGTGCTGTTTCCTAAGGAAACCTCTTTGATGGAGCTACATTCAATACCCTGCCATTTTCAGCTTCTTCCTCCTTTAGCGTGGAGATGCATTTGCTAAGGATTTTCATGCCCACACTCCTAAGGTTGGTTCGCTAAAATTTGAAAATCCTTAAGGAAACTCGTCCATGTAAGCGCTTCTCCTAAGTAAACTCGCTTGATGAAGTCAATGCCTTTTGCATGGTATTTCAAAAAAGCACAGATGCGCTTTAGAAACCCGTTTTGATTAAAGCGAATTCTAACATGAAAATCACTGCATTTCCTTAAGGAAACTTGATATTTCCTAAGGAAATCTCTTTGATGTAACTACACACAAAGTCTGGCCATTTTCAGCTTTGTTCCACTTCAGCTAGGTGATCCCTTTGCTAAGGAAATTTAAAAATTGCTTAGGGTTTTTTATTCCTACACTCCTTAAGGCGGGTGTGTTGAGTTTTGAAAACCCTTAAGGAAACTCGACTATATAAGAGCCTTTTCCTAATTGAGCTCGCCTAAATGACACCATACCTCTTACATCCTTTTAAAAAAGCGTAAGAGCGCTTAAGGAGCTTGTTTTGATTAAAGCGAGTTCTGATATGAAAAATCACTACATTTCCTTAAGAAAAATTGATATTTCCTAAGGAAACCTCTTTGGTGTAACTACATACAAAGTCTGGCCATTTTCAGGTTCTTCCTCCTTTAGCGAGGAGATGTATTTGCTAAGAATTTATTCCCTCACTCCTTAAGGGGGTGTATTGAAATTTGAAAATCCTTAAGGAAACTCGCACGATGTAAGCGCTTTTCCTAAGCGAACTCGGCTGGATGAGGTCAGTGCCTCATACATGGTGTTTAAAAAAGTGCAGGTGCGCTTAAGAAGCTCGTTTTTACTACAGTGCATGCTGACGTGTAAATCACCACATTTCCTTAAGAAAACTTGATATTTTCTAAGGGAACCTCTTTGGTGTGCCTACACACAAAGTCTGGCCATTTCCAGGTTCTTCCTCCTTCAGCGGGGAGATGCATTTGCTAAGGAATGTTAAAAAATGCTGAGGGTTTTTTATTCTTATTTTTATACAATTATCGATTATCATACCACATACAAACCTGAGTTCCCGCTAAACCAAATAATTGATACTATATGGGTAGCAAAAGCTGATTCTTTTGATTTCTCAGCAAGACATCATGCACCACTGTTTACCGAACTAATCTTTAATTATGGTGATCAATTTCGGGTAGAGGGTGAAAATACGGACAGCTTTGGGGCATCTAAATCGGGTCACTTCATAATCTCTGGCTTAAAAACCACTCCTTTTCGAACCACTCTATCGGGTAAGCATTTGAATGTAGGATTTCTGCTTAAACCTCATTATTATGGAATACTTCAAAGAAAATTGGGAAGTAAAGAAATGTTTGCTTTATCCAAGGTAATCTTTCATGAGTTAGTAGAGCCTGGAACTCCAAATTTCAAAAAAGCGGAACCTGCACTTATTAGTTTCTTTGTCTTTGCGGATATCGATCCTGATTTGGAAAAGTTTGAGCGTCAGATCTCACCGCAATTCATGCGGAGTGGAGCATTAAGAGATTTCAATCATTCAATTACTGTCACACAAAAGTCGTTCATTGAAAAATTTAAGAAATTCTATGTGATTACGCCTAGTGAATTCCTAAGGTTGAAGCAAGTAAACTATGCAACAATGTTGATTCAAAGACATCCAAATGCTGCCTTGACCCAAATTGGCTTTGAGTCTGGGTTCTATGATCAGTCTCATTTTATCCGAGTCTTCAAGAAACATCACGGATGCACACCCAAGCAATTTCAAAATAGCAGATTTGGTAGGGGGTAAACTCTGTACAATTTTGAATCCAACTTAATAATGAGGTTTGCCGACAAAAATCTAGGATTCATTTATGAAATGTTCAGTTTTTATTGCGACCAGTTTAGATGGATACATTGCTAAACCGGATGATAGCGTAGATTGGTTACAGCGTGCTGGCAATCAAGAAGCAGACATGGCAGGCAATGCGGGAATGGGATTGTTGGAATATTTGGCAACCGTGGATTGTATGATTATCGGGAGAAAGTTAATGGAGGTTCTTTCAAGTTTTGAATTAGCTCCAGATCAGTGGCCATACGGTGACATTAAAATCTACGCGCTCAGCAATTCTATTAAAGAAGCACCTGATAACTTAAAGGATAGGGTAGAAATGTATTCTGGGGATATCAACGTGTTGGTTTCCAGACTTGAAGATGACGGCTATAAGCATGCTTATATTGATGGGGGTAATACAATTCAAGGATTCATAAATCAAGAATTAATCAACGAAGTAACTATTACTATTGCTCCAATTCTTTTAGGAGAAGGGAAACGTCTTTTTGGAAAAACGTCCAAGGACATAAACCTGAAATCAGCGAAAGTTGAATCTTATCCAAATGATTTTATTCAAGTGAATTACACTGTGGATTATCTCTAACCCATGTCAAATATCATTATAAAAGGGGCCAGGCAAAACAATCTAAGAAACATAGATCTAGAGGTACCTAGAAATAAAATAGTTGTATTTACTGGTGTTTCTGGTTCTGGAAAATCTTCTTTGGTCTTTGAGACCATTTCTGCGGAAGCTCAACGACAGCTATATGATACCTTCAGCACATTTGCCAGAAGTCGATTACCGAAATTCGTTCAAGCTGACTATGATTTAATACAGGGACTTTCTCCTGTAGTTCTGCTGGAGCAAAAGAGAATCACCGGCAATGCGCGTTCAACAGTAGGAACAATCTCTGAAATTAGCAGCTTTCTTAGGATTTTGTTTTCACGTATTGGTCATCCATCAATTGGCCCATCAAATTACTTTTCATTTAACTCTCCCGAAGGCATGTGTCCAATATGCGGAGGAGTAGGCACAATAAATGAAATTGATATAAATAAGGTATTTGATTGGACAAAGTCACTGAATGAAGGTGCTATAAAATTTCCCGATTTTAAGGTTGATTCGTTAGGATGGAAAATAGTAGCCAACTCCGGATTTTTTGATAACGACAAACCTCTCAATCAATATTCCGAGGAAGAGAAGAAACGATTACTTTATGCTAATGGAGAAAAGTTCAAATATGGACATGGTGACACTGCTTTTGATGCAAATTTCAATGGAATTGTAACGAAGATTAAAAAGGGTTTCCTGAATAAAGATATTAGTAGTTTATCGACGAGAAGAAGAAAAATAATTGAGCAATTTGTCACTTCTAACGCCTGTAATGAATGTCACGGGAGCCGTCTGACTCAAAAAGCTTTAAATGTTCAAATAGCTGGAAGTAATATACATGAACTGTCGGAATATCAATTAAATGACCTCCATGATTTCGTTTTGAGCATTGAAAACGAAGAGGCAATTACTGTTTTAGATCAAATCACATTTAGATTAAAAAACTTGATTGATTTGGGCGTAGGTTATCTGAATTTGTCCAGGCAAACAGGAACGCTATCAGGAGGAGAAGCGCAAAGGGTTAAGCTGTCAAAGCAGTTAGGTAATAGTCTGACGGAAATGCTCTATGTGTTGGACGAGCCTAGTGTGGGATTGCATCCAAGAGATGTGCATTTAGTAAATGATCTATTAATGGATCTGCGTGATGCTGGTAATACCATTTTAGTTGTTGAGCATGATCCCGACGTGATCAAAATAGCGGATCATATCATAGATATGGGGCCAAAAGCAGGAAGACATGGAGGAGAAGTTGTATATCAAGGTTCTTATGAAGGAATTAGAAACAGCAATTCTCTGACGGGAAGAATGCTAAAGGAAGGCGTACCCAAGAAGGGCAATTATCGACAAGCAAATGGATATTTCTCAATTTCTGATGCGAATGACAACAACCTTAAAAACATATCTTTAGCAATACCTACGAACATATTTACGTGTGTTACTGGTGTGGCAGGTTCTGGAAAAAGTTCATTGATACATCAGGCTTTCTTAAGAGAACATCCTGAATCGATAGTGATTGATCAAAGCCCCATCGGAAAATCTAATCGTTCCAATCCAGCTACTTACGTTGGTGTCTTTGATGACATCCGCAATTCGTTTGGTAAAGTAAATAATGTACACCCGTCGACTTTTAGCTTCAATGCTAAGGGTGCTTGTTCAAAATGCGGCGGTACTGGATTTATTCACATTGATATGGCCTTCCTTGATCCAGTAAAGACACAATGTGAACAATGTGAAGGTAAGAGGTATAATGAAATGGCTCTAGTCTATGAGTTGAATGGGAGGAATATCGCTGAAGTATTAGATATGACGATCAATGAGGCAATCCGATTTTTTGAAGAGGAATCGATCCTAAAGAAACTCGTATTACTTGAGAAAGTAGGAGTGGGTTATTTGAAATTAGGACAATCCCTTTCAACGCTTTCAGGAGGAGAATGCCAACGTGTGAAATTGGCAAGTGAATTACATAAAGAAGGAAATGTTTACATATTGGATGAGCCTACATCAGGATTACATTTATCTGATATATCACTAATCATCAAACTATTCAATGAATTGGTTGATAATGGGAATACGCTTATTGTCATTGAGCATAGTCTTGATATTATTCATGTTGCCGATTGGATTATTGATATAGGGCCAGAAGGCGGATCATTAGGAGGTGAACTGGTTTTTGAAGGGACTCCAAATGAGTTGATGAAACATCCAACGAGCTATACAGGAAAGTATCTCAAAATGTATACAAGCTAAATTAACCCTTAAAAAAGCAAACAGGAATCTGTACCTGTTCTAGTACCGTACTGATCAAGTACTTTTCTAGGCTATATTACATCATTCAATTTCGCTTCGTAAATCTGAATTGTCATTATTAATTCGATTAGTGATAGTCTGATATAGATGAAGACTGTCAGCTTATTGTATTAGCACTTTTAAAGGATTTTGAGGGCTATCTGGAAACTTCAATAGATAGGTTCCCTTCGATAAGTTCCCTGTTGAAATGGCCTGTCCAGGTTCTGATTTTCCTCGAAGGAGCAATTGGCCGCGTAAGTTTCTCAACTCCCAGCTTGCGCCAAAGGCCAAATTGGTAACTGAGAAAGCATTCCCCTGTTGAATTGGATTAGGAAATACTTTAGGTGATTCAAAGGTAGAGGTTGATTCAATTAAGACGATTTCAAATGACTCACTGGTACCATCGTAATCTGTTTGTGTTAACTGATAAAAAGCCTTCTGATTCAGTGGAAAGGGATCTACATAGGAGTACTGCTGCGGTGTGCCTGTAGTTCCTGCACCAGAGATACGTGCTATTTCGTCAAACATGATGCCGTCCATTGATCGTGTGATAGTGAAGTAGTCGTTGGAAATTTCCTGGGCGGTGACCCAGTTTATGATCACTTGGTTGTTTTCGATCTTCACATTGAATTCGGCTAGTACAATAGGAAGTGTACTACAATTACTTCCGCTACAGCCACCACTTCCACCAGAACAAGTGCCTGTATCTCCAGTAGGCTCATCACCAGCATAACTTCCGCCAACAATTACTGTTCCTCCGTCTACATCGGTGCTACCTCCACCAGAATTGTTGTAATCTCCATCAACCTGAACCGAACCACCATCATCTGCAGATACATTTCCACTACCGGAGTTATCAAAATCACCCTGTACCTGTATGGTTCCACCGTTTCGGACTTCCAAGATTTCAGAGCCGGCATTGTCGAAATCCCCGGTAATGACCACATCAGAATTGTCGATGTACCATTCATTATTGATCACCGAACCTCTAACGGACATTTGTGTATTATTCAATAATGTGAGCACACCTCCGCCGTTCATGTTGAGTGCTACTGCGTCATTTGTACCTGCATTATTAAACCCAGAGCGAACTGTGGAATTTGAAATGGAAACATTTCCTGATTGAATCGATAACGTTCCTCCAGCATCCATCGACCCATCTGAAAATTGCGTATTGCGTAGAGAGACTGAAGTGCCAGCATTCACATTACTGTTACTCAGACTATTTGAACCGTTGGCAGTACTGAATGAACCAGATGCGTTGAATGTGCTATTACTGACCGTTACATCTTCCAACTGAATATTGCCGCTCGCACTGATGTTCGTTTCGCTGAGGCTAATGGCATTAACGTTAGTTGTCCAATTGGCTACGTTGGTGAAAGTTGTACCGGAGATTTGAACGTTGCTTCCTGCGATGGCAATGTTTGTGGCACTATTCAATTGTATTTGTGCATTTGAAAGCGTGAAGTTTCCACCTCCGCCTGTCTGGAAAGAAGCCGTTTGATAGGTACCACCGGAAATGGTGTTTAAGCTGCCGTAGGTTTCGCTAAGGCCACCGAGATTGAATGTAGCTCCAGTAGCGTTTAAGGTGCTACCTCCTCTGATAGTTAATGTCCCCGTGACGGTAACAGTCACTCCAGACTGAGCGGTAAGCGTGTTTGAAGTGATAGTCAAATTGCCACTAGTGGTGCAATTTGAAGCAATATTACCTGATGTTGGACATTGTGATAAACTCTGATAATTCGCAAGGCTGAATAACAGCAACCCAAAAACGTATTTCATGTGTATTGGTCAAATTCAATTTGTCAATGAATAGACGGACACTACTTGTGTCGGTCACACTTTTTGTCTTAGCTATGATCTGTCAAAATCAGGGTAAGAATAGGACTAATCGAATTTTGAATATCACTTTATCTATAAACTAAGAGAATCGCTGGTTGAACGATGAGAAAAGGAGAATAAGTGCGCTATCATGAAGAAGTGCATTTCATTCCCTTCTTTGAAAGCGTAATCAATTTTGAAGAGCAAGATTCATAGATGAAAGTCTGAACAGATAGAGATTTGTTGCTCTTTCTATGGTGCGTTTGAATCTCATTTTTTACAATTAGCAGAGTTATGCAGTAAGTCAAGCCAGCTAATTTGCTCTTTTACCTCTGTGATCTTAGTTCTTGTATCTTTTCTGCAGTTGTTCTCAGGGGTTTTCGTCATCTAATTGTGGTAGCTGGTCGTAGAAGGGGGTCAGGTCGATATAGGTCAAATTAAGTTTTTAAGAAACGATACGCTTCATTGATGATATCAATGCTTTTTTGTCTTAAATTCTCTTCTAAAGATTCGATATTCTGAGATATCATCCCTTTGGATGGGTGGAGTCGTACGCATTGCCAATTCTTGGGTGGTAGAAGATAGTAAATTGATCAAAATCAATTAGACTGATTCCAGACATTGGAATATTTGCGTGCTGCTCTCAGGCAGTAACTTGCTAAATTTCTGATAAGGGTAATAACGAAGGGTTTTTCACATATAAATACCCAAAATGATACCGCCAATGATGACGGCAAATTCTACTATTTCTTTGATTGAGAATTCTGCTTTTAATTCTTTGAACTTCATATGCGTTTCTATCGTGGACCTTTAGAATTTCGAATATCATCTTGGTTGGCATCTGCTACAGCATTTTTCGATAGACGCTACATTCTTTACCGTGAGTTACTAGTTTTTGTATCTGAGTGATAAATGGACATGGCTCTTATTTGATGCCATCGAGGACTCATGCTGAAATGTGATATTGCTGTGTTGCTCTTTCTTTTTCAGTAGCATCATCACCGCGCTGGGAGACAGGTTCAAGACTACTTGTAGTCTTGATCTTCTTTTCCAATCAAAGCCAGCGCCTCACCTTCCTGACTTTCTTTCAATTCCCGTTGTTCTGCAACTTCCAAATTTTCTTGAGCGGCATCTGCCAAGATCGACGAGTGCAAAAACAAGGCCGATGAACGCTGAATAAATTAATCCTAGTGATTATCACTTAATCCGTATTTTGCTTAGTTCACGGGAAGAACCCTTGCGTTTACAGAGAATGTCAATTTGCTGTACTGGAGTCCGGTAATTTCACTCTATGAGTGAATTATCGATAGCAACACAACAAGAAACAACTATTCTCTGGGACCAGAAGATCAATTTAGTGCTTACCGATCAGGAAGAGCTAATTGGTAACCTGGCGCTGGTCATCGCTATCTATGAGAAATGCTGGTTTAAGGCCACAGATAGAGATATCAATGACTATTTGGGTAAGTGTTTATCCCTGAAGGAACGACAATCCAATGAAATTATGTCGACGGTTGTTTCCTCTAAAACGTTTTCATCCATAAAGAATAGCCTCTTTGTTACACTATACCCTGCTTCTCAACAAGCCGATGATATAGTGAAAGACTTATCAGATGAGCAACTAGTCATGTTCTGCAGGGCACAGGAGAACTCACTGCTAAAGAGTTATGAGAAGATGATCGAATTTGGTGACCGATCACATAGATCCGTCTTAATTAAACAACTTGGTGAAAGTAGAAGGCAAATTCACAGAGGTAGCCAGTTTCTATGATCAGTATCAAATTTGTTTGATCAATTCCAATAGGTCTTTTTTCCTTCTTTGACCAATCGGTAAGGCTGCATCATCAATTTCGAGATTATTCTGTTCGATGTTTTGAATGGCATCTATCCTTACAATGTATGATCGGTGAATTCTAAAAAACTGGTTGGTGGGCAATTCCTTTTCAACGTCTTTCATTGAAGATGAGGATAGAAGCATGCCATCTGCCAAGTGAACTTTTAAGAAATCACCATAGGCCTCTATATAATTAATTGATGACAATGGTACATTTCTGAGTTGGCTATCTACCTTGATGAAGATGCTTGAAACGGCATTAGAACTGGTCATTTTATCTCTAGCCTTTCCCACGGCTTTCAGTACTTTCTGGATGTTGAGTGGTTTTACCAGATAGTCTAACGCTTCTACTTCGAATGCTTCCGGGCCGTAAGCTTTGTTAGAGGTGATCAGAATAATCATGGGACGCTGTTCGATTGGAATAGTCTCAATCATTTCGAACCCATTGAGTTCAGGCATTTCTACGTCTAAGAAGATTAAGTCTGGCTGCTCCTGTCTAATGCCTTCTAACCCAGAAATAGGGTCCTGATAGGTTTCTACTAAAGTTAGGTTGGGGATTTTGCCAATGATCCCACTTAATAGCTCACAATAAGCAGGATCATCGTCGATCACAATACAATTCATCGGGAATGAAATTAATACAAATCATTCCCGTGATGGACTAATTGCTGGAAAATTTAGTGAAGAAAGTAATCAAACAGACCTGTGAAAAGCTCTGAAGCCCCGATAAAAACTCCTACACCATAAGTGATATGGCGAATAGATAAATTTTTGATTGCGAAAGGTAAGCCACTTACATTGAGTACACTAAATGCAACAGCCGTAATTATGCCACCAAGAATATATAAGGCAATGGATGATCCCATGATGATCAATAGGACCCCAGGGATAAGTCCAAGTGTAGCGTAAGTGATGACTTGATCAGCTTTGGCCTTCGCCACCTTTTTACTAACGGCGAAAGCCAGTATCGCGGCCAATGCTAGAAGGCCCAGCGCCACATAATCTGAATATGCTGCGAATTCAACAAACTTCTCATCCATGCGATGGGGGAAGAACTCAACCAAAAAAGCTTTGCCAATACCTAGTTGTAGTCCAACCATGACAATAGCCAGGTAGCCCATGGCACTGGTTTTTACAGCAGGTTGCTCTACCAATTCCTTCTTTCTTTGCATCACTTCATTAGATGAAACCCTGTGGAAAATATAACCGGTTACTGAAATTAAAATACCACCAACAACAAAGGTTATTGTATCGCCAAAAAAGCGAACTAATGCCACAATAACAGGCTCCAGGGCATAGATCAGCTCAGTAACCAAGAATAAGAAGCCTACTACGATCGGGAGCTTTTGAGCTGGGGCAAACGCTTCAATCATGGAATTAGCGGGACTCACAAACAGGTTCATTGCAATGAGCCATAAAACGATCATCACCGGAAGAACAGCTCTGACGGATTCTAAAGGGCCTGCTCCGATCAACGAGGCTACAATCATGAATATCATGGCTGTGGCGCTGATCCCTACGGTGAAAACCGTGAAGTATTTGCCGTTCTTCTTGAGTATTTGATCAGCTAACCAACCTGCCAGGGGTGGGATTACAACGAGGATGATCGCCTTGGACGCAATCATAAACTGTACGAGACCCTGGAAGTTGAATTTTTCAACCAGGACGGGTTGATATTCGTGGTAAGCAATCCAACTGATCACTACAGCAGCGTTTAGTGCGCCAAGACTGTAAATTTCAGGCCACTTAAGCGCTCTCTTATCTTCAAGGGCAATGGATGTATTCATAATTCTCTCTTAAACTGATAGTGCCGCAAGAATATTCGTATTGAAACTTATTGTATAACTTTCTCTACAAGCGCTTAGATAGAAGGCTTAGATGCTAAAAATCGTCGTTAAACGAAATCAACCTTGGAAGACTTAACTGAAAAGATCAATCTGGACTTTTTACATTCTCATGATCTGGGAACGGCATTTGTTAAAAATATGCTTGGCATCTATGAAGGTGATATTCGCGATCGTCTTGAAATTTTTGCTGACAATTCTGTCAGTGCCTTGGAGCGAGAGGAAATTGTGAGGCACGTACATACCCTGGGATCTCATACACGTGATTTGGGTTTTCAAACTGTTCATAACCGCTTAGTAGCCATAGAAGATCAAGTGGTTCACATGGATGAGGAGGTATTAGAACGGGAACTAACAGCAATTATTACTCTGCTTCAAAAGGTATTGGAGCAGATTACGGAGGAGCTACAAAAATTATCCTGAAATCTTGCCTATAAGTGCTTCTACCTTTGGTCTGGTAATGGGCTTTTCCATGAAGTGTCGCACGCCATAATCTTTTAGCCTAGCTAATTCCGGAGGTGTCAGGTTAGTGGTCAATGAGATGACTTGAATGCTATCAGGTAGTTGGTTGTTCCTTTCAAGGAATTGAAAACCATCCATCACAGGCATTTTCATATCTAAAAACAATAGATCAGGTGTATTTTCCTCAAGTTTATGAGTTGCCTCTTCGCCATTTTTTGCTGTATCAACATGTGCAGCCAGGTCCATGTCTTGCAGAATACTTCGTGCAAGGAAATTCGAAGCTTCATTGTCGTCAACGAGCAGAATTCTATCAATCTTCATCATTTGGAAATTTAAGGTGGAAGGTGGTTCCCTGGTCAATTTGGCTTTCTAGTTCAATGTCTGCACCATTCCGAAGCAATATCTTCTTAACCAGGTAAAGGCCTAATCCATCTCCTTCCCGATGGTCATGGAATCGTTGAAACATTTTGAAGAGTTTATCTTTTTGTAATTCAAGATCTATGCCCAGTCCATTATCTGAAAAAGTGATGATAGTCCATTCCTTTTCGATTTTGGCTTTGATACTGATCTCAAGCGGCCTTTTATCGGACTGATATTTTACCGCGTTGGTTAAGAGGTTCTGAAATACACTCTCAAAATCTGATCGTGGAAACCAAATGTTGGGGGCATCTTCCAGATTGATTTGGATATGATTCTTGTCTATTCCTGGTATGGCAGTTTCTATGAGTTTTGAAAGGACTTGATCCACGAGAATTACTTCCTTCTCCTTGATGGATTCATTTCTGAATTTACTGACTCGGACCAGGTTACTGATTTTACTTTTTGCCTCTGTTATAGATTTACTCATCCACTCAATAGATTCATTGACTTTTGGATTGTCTTCGGAGATATGATCTTTCGTATAAAGCAGATAGCCTTCAATGTTGGCGAGTGGAGATTTCAAATCGTGTGTTGCAATGGTAGTGAGTTGTTCTAATTCTTCATTTGCGGATTCCAGTTCACTGGTTCTGGCCATTACTCGCTTTTCCAGTTCATGGTTAAGCGACTCAATTTCGATTTCACGTTTTCTACGAAGGTCAACATCCTGAAAAAGCCCCTGAACTTTATAGATCTTTCCGTTTTCATCAGCTACAGGTTCTCCGATTGCTCTCACCCAAATTTCACGCCCTTTGGCGGTGACCATCTTCAATTCCAGGTCGTAAGTAATTCCCTGTTCAATGGCTTTTTGAAAAGCTTCAGTTATTTGATTTTTGTAATCATCATGATAGAAATTAAGTGCGTCCGAAACACCTGGTGGATTTGATGTTTCGAGTTCGTGAATTCTAAAGATTTCGTCAGACCAAAACAGTTTTTGTGTTTCAAGATCAAAATCCCAATGACCAATACCAGCAACTTTTTGGGTGGCTTCCAAGCTGGCATTCTTGCGTTCTAGTTCGGCGTTGAGTTTCAAAAGTTCCTGTTCCGCTTCTTTTCGTCTTTGGATTTCTGCTTCTAGTTGGGCGGGACTTTTGAGTTGCAGTGCACTTGGAGTGACTCGGACTAGTGCGAAAACCGTACCCACAGATACTAGCGCTGTTCCAAATTTGGCTATCGTACTGATCTTGTAGATAGGTACCCAGAATATCACTACTTCTATCAAATGGGTGATACCACAGGCTGCGATGAATAGGATAAACAATGAGAAAACTCCTTGAAAGGGAAGTCTTTGATTGCTTTTGCGAATGAAATAGAACAGGGTGAGGGGTATGGCGAAGTAAGCCAACCAAATGAGGAAATCACTGATGATGTAGAACCAGCCGTGAAAGGTGGACCACTCTCCACAATACCATCTAGGCGGCCATTCACTGGTGGACCCTAATGTTGAGAAAAATTCAAGTGCCTGTTGAGAAATAGAAGCCTGGTTTACCGCGATCGGCACCTGACAAACCGTGATATCTTCCGTTGGAATATCCTCGATTACATTCTCTGAGAATGCCTGAGTGGTCAAACTGGTGAATATGATCGCGAAAGTGAGCAGTGCCTTCATGTAAATGTGGGACATGGTGAGACATCAAAAGTAAGGAGAAGCACATACAGTACTCCTCCCTTTTTCAACCAGCTATGGAATAATTCGTACTCCTAAAAAGCAAATGAAATACCCAGATTATCGAAGTTATTGAAATGTCGATGAGCGCTGGGTTTGGGAGGTTCAGTGATTGGAAAAGGGCAATGAACGATTCCTTAATCTGATAAAGACTTCCCTTCCGTAGTAAATGCCACGCCTTGCTGGCCATTGGTAGAGATCATTACGGCCTGGATAATGGGTTGCGTGGTTGATGACTGGCTACCCCAAACTACGATAAAATTAGCACCACTTCCACCGGAATCATCTTCCTCATCCACTACATAGTCAATGGAGGCCATGGGTTTGAGAAAGATAGGCTGCTCCAGATATCTGTTTACCAGGTCACCTTCGGTATTGTAGTAGTCAATGGAGTTGATGTAAAGCGTATCGCTGAAGCTTGTGTTTCGGATGCTCAAGGTGGCGGTCAACAAGAAGCTCATTTCTTTTGAACGGCTGTAAATATTAGAGTAAATGGGAACGTACACGGAATCGGTTCTCACATAATCACTGGGCTTAAGGTCCTGTGTTATCTCGTTTTCCTCAAGGACTTGTTCGCTATAGGTGTCTCGATTAGGATCTTTGTCCAGGCATCCGAAGAGGATGACAGTCATGATCAAAAGGATAGGGAATTTCATGTCAAATTTGATTTTGTAGAGAGTTACTATTTTTCTAAAAGAAGCGTATCCGCAAGAATGATGGGTATTATGTCGATGAGTCATAGTTATGACAGGTTTAGTACTAGCTATTGGACTTTGAGCGTTCTCCAGGGCTAGTTGATACTTAAGGTAGTGTGGTTGTCCTTACGGGTAACCATTTGTTGATGGAGCGATTGACCACCCTTTATACCAAAATCCAAGGTGCGAATAGGGAATGGTATGGTGATATCATTGGTATCAAAAGCCTTTTTGATCGACTTGATCACATCGCTTCTTCCCTTCAGATAACCTGGTTCATCTGGATAGTGGATCCAGACCATCATCACAAAATTGATACTGCTATCTCCGAACTCTTTGTAGAACAATTCCACCTCCTTATCGGGCAGTAGGTAGGGTAACTGAGACACTGCTTCAATGGCAACTTCTTCCACCTGATCCAGGTCCTCTGCATAAGAAACTCCAACTTCCAAGTCAATTCTCCTTTCATACGTCTTGGTGAAATTGGTGACAGGTGATTGAAGGACATCTTTGTTTGGAATGATCACATGAAGCCCCTGGAATGTCTTGATCATGGTCACTCGTAAATCAATCTTCTCCACTTCACCCATGAAATCCTGAACCTGCACAATGTCTCCAATTTGAATTGGTTTTCTAAATGCCAGGAGGATACCACTGATAAAATTTGCTGTAATGTCCTGGAAGGCGAAACCAAGGGCCAGACCGATGATTCCTGCACCGGCCAGCAGCGAGGAAACGGTACGATCCAGGTGAAGTACATTGAGTGCCATCACCAGCCCCATGCCTATAACGATCAGGTAAATGATGGTTGCAAACAAGTTGTTGATGGCTTCTTTTTCGGAGAAACGATCGAACAGTTTTAGGCTGACTCTTTTGATGATCCGTGCTACGAAGTAGGAAAATAATAAGACCACAACAGCAACCAGAAGGTTAGGAAGCATACTGATCAGCTCTTCTAACCAGGTGGTGATCTTTGCTAATAAGATGTCTATTGCTCTTGAGATATTGAAGTCCATACGGTTTTTCCTTAAGAGTTGGAGGATTGGGGATAATCAGAGAGCGTCCTAAAAAATGCCAACCCGCCCAACTGGCAGGTTGGTAAACGCTCCCTTAGATCAATACACATTTCATCTTAGTTGTCGGATACTTTGAGACTTTCAGCGACTTTGTCGATCTGCTTTTTCGAAGCTTCCTGAGAAGTCTCAATGCTCTTATTTAGGATTTCCTTGGCTTCTTCCAGCTTTTTGGTTGCTGCTTCTTCCAATTTCTCTTTTTGCGTATTGATGTCGGTTACGATTTTCTTTCGTGTATCCTTGCCACTTCGGGGTGCTGTCAAAAGCGCCGTGATTGAACCAATGATTGCACCTGCGAGAAAAGTAAAAAGGGTTTTTAAAATGGTATTCATGATCAATGTATTTAATATTGAAAAATTGGATTTCGATTTAAGCTAAAATCCCCCTGCCCCCCTTAAAAGGGGGAATTAGTAATTTAGAGGGGGTAATGGGTCGTATTTATGACTTTTGAGAAAATGCTGTGAACATCCAGTGGTTCTTTTCAATGGTCTTCACGAATCCTTTCACCATGTCTTCTGTTCCGCTATCACCATGCTCTAGCGCTTTTTCGATGACATGGAACATTTGCTCTAACAGCATTTCATAGTCTCTTAAGACTTCACTGACCATCTCGATAGAAGAAAGGTCCGTAGGGCTCTCATGAATGTCGGAGTTTTCAAGGAACTCTCTCATCGTACTCAAAGGAGTCTGACCAAAGACCCGGATTCTTTCGGCAATGTCATCAATGGCTACTTTGGCATCGTTGTATTGCTTTTCGAACTGCTCGTGGATATCGAAGAAGTCAGGACCTTTTACATTCCAGTGGAAGTTTCTCAGTTTCTGATAGTGGACACTGTAATTCGCCAATAGCTTATTCAAGCCTTCCACCAATTCTGCCGTTTCGAGGCGCGTGTATCCAAGCTTTACTGCAGTGATTTTCTTAGCATATTGCTTATTTGACGTTTCTATGTTATTCATATTTTGATTCTAATTGATTTCAGCCTCTTAAGTGAAAAAAGGGTGCCAAGTAGGAATAGAGCGGAATCTGGGTGTTTTGTGGTGTTTTCGTGGGGAGGTAATGCCTCAAGCTGTGTAGATTTTCCACAGGTCAACAATGAATGGTCTCACCTTCAGCTAGGAAGCAAAACATCCATAACAACTTGCTCTGATTCTTACGAAACCAAAGTCTTTATACTATTGAAAAGAAAATCCGCAGTAAGTACGGACTTACCGCAAAGGCAGATAAATAGAAAACGTGGTACCCTCACCAGGTTCGCTATCCACTTCGATGTAGCCCCGATGACCGTGAATGATGTTTTGTACAGCCAATAGCCCTAAGCCGGTACCATCTCGTTTTTCGGTGAAGTAGGGATCAAAAAGTTTATTGATTTGATCGGCGGGGATGCCTTTGCCATTGTCTTTTACGGAAATGATCACCTGATCTATCGAGGTTTTACCGGCAATCGTGAGCACACCTGTTTCCGATTGCATGGCTTCCAGGGCATTCACGAACAGGTTAAGGAAAGCCACTTTTAGCTGTTCATGATCAAGCTGAATTTTGGGGATCTCCTCGGTCATTGATAATTCGAGCCGCATGTTTTTGAGTTGCAATCGATCCTGTATGAGTGCCACGGCTTCATTGACAACTTGGGTGACTTCACCTTCGGCCAGTTGCAACGCTTTTGGTTTTGCGGAGTTGAGGAGGTCATTGATCAGATTGCCAATTCTATCGGCATTCCGGCTGATCATGTCCAGGTACAAGTCGGCATCTTCTACATCAGAGGGGATCTCGTCTTTTAACTGCCCAAGGGCCAGGTTCAGGTTGGTCAGCGGATTACGCACTTCATGAGCGATGGTCCTCGCAATCTTTCCGGTTAACGAGAGTTTTTCAGCGCGAACCAGGGCTTTCTCCGACTGGTTTCTTTTGGTAACGTCACGGATGACCAATAGGTAGAGCAGGTCTTCATCTCGTTCCGTAGGGATGGCCACAGCGTTGATGAAGCAGGTCTTTTTGTTTCCTTGTGCATCCAGAATGAACAATTCCCGGTCTTCAATGCGTTTTTGCTGAACCATGTCTCGCCAAAAGGCATCTCCTTGCTCAACCTTTGCCGTCATCCGCTTCATCGAAACGTTTGGAAGTGCTTCCTCAGAAAAGTGAAAGACCGTTTGAAAGGCCTGATTGGCTTCTCTAAAAGTGCCATCCTGACCAAGTAGCAAAATAGGGTCGATGGACTCATCAAAAAGACGCTGATATTGCTTATCTCTTACCGCGGCCTCTTCTGTGGCCTTTTTGAGATCTGAAATGTCCTGAAAAGTCACGGTAAAACCATCTTCTAGCTTGACAGTTGATATGCGGAACCACCGGTTAAGATTTTCACCTGGATAGAACTGTTCGAAGGTTGCTGGCTTCCCTGTCTCAGTTACTTCCCGGTAACGATCAAATAGGCCTGCCTCCTTATTACCTGGAAATAATTCCAGGAGTTTTTGCCCAAGTAGTTCCTGTGAGGGCCGGCCTACCATTTGGCAAGCTTCCTGATTGACAAATAGCCATTCAAAATCGACGATTTGTTGCCGTTCATCGCGAACGGATTTGAAGGTCATGATCCCGTCAAAAGAGGAGTTCAGGATACTTCGTAGGAATTCTTCCTGATCATTGATCGGGCCCAGATTACTCATGTTAATGCTCGATTTCGTATTGATTTAGTTTGTTGTAAAGGGTCTTGCGGTCTACGTCAAGTAATTTGGCTGTTTCTGATTTGTTGTTGCCGGTGTGTTGTAGGGTAGCCAGAATGGCCTGTTTTTCAGCTTTTTCAACCACAGCTCTCAGGGTGGTCGGAAATTCGGTGGTCATGACTTCCTGAGCATCTTGCGTTGCCTGGATCAGTTCGGGAGGAAGAACCTCCATCTTGATCTGTGCACCTTCTGTTAATAAAACCGCTCTTTTGATCACATTGTCCAGTTCCCTGAGGTTACCATGCCAGGGTTTTTCTTTGAAAAGATCGAGTACTGAGTCATCAAAACCGACCACTTCCCGTCCAATTCTAGCATTGGCTTTTGTTAAAAAATGCTGTGCAAAAGCTGGAATATCCGCTTTTCTTTTGCGTAAGGGTGCTAAATCAATCCTGAATTCATTGACGCGATGAAAAAGATCCTCCCGAAATTCATCTTCGTCCATGCCTGTACTCAGGTCTTCGTTAGTGGCGGCAATGATACGGACATCCACGTTTTGTTCTGTTTCGCTGCCCAGCCGTTTGATCTTGTGGTCCTGGAGTACGCGAAGTAGCTTGATCTGATTATCATAGCTGAGGTTTCCGATCTCATCCAGAAAGAGCGTACCTCCATGGGCCAGTTCGAAACATCCTTTCTTATCGGATACGGCCCCGGTGAATGCACCTTTGACGTGTCCAAATAACTCACTACCGGCGAGCTCGTTGGGTAGTGCACCACAATCTACCGCGACAAAAGGTTGATTGTTTCTCTTGCTTTTATCGTGAATGGCCCTGGCCGCATATTCCTTGCCTGTTCCTGTTTCTCCAAGGATCAACACCGATAAGTCGGTGGGAGCAATGAGCGCAATATGCTTTTGTAAAACCTGACTTTGACTACTCTCGCCCCAGACAAATGTGGAATCCGGTTGCTTGGTGACTTTTTGGCTTGCTTTGGTTTTCGTGTCGCCTACAGCAGATTCCGTTTGCTCCAAGGCATTCTGTACGGTCAGATGGATTTCATCAGGATAAAGTGGCTTGGTCACATAATCGAATGCGCCTTTCTTCAGGGTTTGGACGGCAATACGTACGTCGGAGTAACCCGTAATGATGATCACCCTGGATCGAGGTTGGATGATTTTTATTTTCTCGAGCAATTCCAGTCCGTCATAATCCGGCAACTTGAAGTCACAGATGACAACTTCGAAGGTCTGCTTTTTTAATATTTTCTCGGCTTCCTTACCTTCCTGAGCGGTGGTAACTTCATAGCCTTTCTTGGTGAAAAATTTATTCAATAAAAGACAGATGTCTGCCTCATCATCAATGACCAGAATGTGGGCCTTACTCATGATTTGAATCCTTGGACTACCTGGATAACTTCGTTTTTAGTGAATGGTTTTTTGATGAATGCATCGACTTGAAATTCGTCCAGCTTACGCGCTTCTTCTGGTCCATCGTGCGCGCTGATCATGACGATATTGTAGGGGTCATTTTGCTCATGAATGGTTGGAATCAGGTCGAAACCAGTGCCGTCGGGTAAGTTGATGTCAAGAATGTAAAGGTCATAGTCTTTCTGGTTCAACTGTTTACGGGCATCATTGATGCGATTTGACACATCTGTGGCAATGCCTTCTTTTTGAAGAAACCGGGAAACCATGAAACCTATATCGTCTTCATCGTCGACTATGAGCGCTTTCAT
The DNA here is from genome assembly GCA_033344775.1 of Cytophagales bacterium. NCBI lineage: Bacteria > Pseudomonadati > Bacteroidota > Cytophagia > Cytophagales > Cytophagales bacterium. The sequence goes on from JAWPMT010000005.1 coordinate 1,486,630, forward strand.
CTTATTTAATTATCGTAGGGTAAAGTAGTTCAATTTCTTGTTAATCACAGGCTTTAAAAGGGGATATCCTTTGTCTATCCATCTGCGAACCGTACGTGACTGTATTTCAGGAGGGCAACAAAGACCGCTCCACCAATCACATTTCCTAGCGTGGCCCAAAGTTGGAATTTTAGATAGTGCATCAGGGTGATGTCCTCACTGGTGATCATTCCGGAAAACACCTCAATGGACCCTACGATGCAATGATGCAGCCCTGCCATACCGATGATGGCTGTTACCAAAATCACGACAAAAATCCGGCTAATGGTTTCCTGAGAAGAGGTGACCAGCCAGCCAAGTAATCCCATCATCCAGCCCGCAAGCAACGCACTGATCAAAATCGTATGCCATTGATGGTGGGTAAGCTCCTCGGCGAAATGGTGCAGGGAGTCTAGACTCAGAAATCCCACATCGGGACCAATGCTCACAATAAGTAAGCTAAAGACATAGCCACCAAGTAAGTTTCCTATATACACTAATGCCCAAAGGATCAATAATTCTTTGACTTTTACTGACCCTTTCAAAACGGGTAAAATGGCCAGTGCGGTATGCTCGGTAAAGAGTTCGGAACGGCCGATGATCACGAAAATAAAACCTATCGGGTAGCACAAGGCCAAACTCAGGCGCAAAGTCTCGGTTGACATCTGATCGGCGAACAAGGTAAAGATCGTGCCCATGAGCAACAAACTGAAGCCCACTTCCAAGCCTGCCGAGAACGCACTGATCAGGAGTCCCTGATTTGATTTGTTGAATTCTTTCAGGCTTGCTTCTACCTGCTCGTCCAGGATTTGCTTGACTTCCTTAGGACGATCAGTAGGTAGCTGTTCTGATGGGGTAGGTTTATTTCTGAATATATTTAGCAATGGGATTGGGGGTTATGTTAAACTTTCTCGACTAACACCGGCACATCGAACTGTTGCATGACTTTTTGTGCAAGTCTGCCTTCGAAAAATGACCGGAAAGCCGATTTATCATAGGTCTTCATCAGGATCATGTCCGGATTGGTTTCCTGAACGATTTCATGAAATCCTTCCATGAAGTCCGCATTTTTCTTCACGTGATACTTGGGGCGACCCAGTTGATTGGCCCAGGCATACTCAACCAGTTTGTCGGTCACTTCTTCTTTGGTGAGGAGCTCAGATTCGATTACGTTGGCCAGATGAAGTCTGGCTCCTTCGTGTTGGAATAATCGACTGACTTGCAATAGTCTTTCAGGAATTTCGGTGCTTAGATCAGTGAAGATCAAAACATCAGTCATTTCAATACTTTGCTCCTTTCCAATATTGAGCAGGGGAATGTTCGTATTCTGGATCAGGTCCTGCGTCAGGCTTCCGGTGAAATGTTCCCAAAAGGAATCTTCTTTTTCTGCACCGACGACCACCAGGTCCACTTTGTTTTCTGTTGTGAAGTGTTCAAAGGCGTTATAAAAGTCTTTGAAGATGAATGAGATTTTTCCCTGGATGGTCGGAAATACCTGTTCACGCATGATGTGGATGAGCTTCTCCTTCATTTCGTTCTCTTCAGCCAATTCCAGGTTGTACTGCACCGGCGCTAAGGCACCCAATACATTGTCATGTGTATTCGTCGAAGGAGCGCCTATTCCAGGGTCCTGGATGGCTACCAGGTGAACCTTGGCTTTGAACTTCATCGCGAGTTTGCTGGTGAAAGCTAAAGCCTGAAAACTTGCTTTCGAAAAATCAAAGGGTACTACTATGTTCTTAATCATGATTTGTTGCTTAATAATTCACTAATGGTTTCATCGAGTACACCTACTGGTACTAGCTGGACTTCTACGCGTCTGTTGAGCATACGTCCCTTTTCTGATTCATTGTCCGCCATGGGATCATAAGGTCCTTTGGCTACCGAGCTTATCAAGGTCGGGTCGATTCCTTCTTGCTGTAATGCTCTAACTACGGCCAAAGATCGATCTGCACTCAGGTCCCAATTATCATAGCTGGGATGGTCAAACGGTTGACTATCGGTATGGCCAACAATGCGTACGTTGACTTCCTGATTCAGGCTATCAATGGAATGTGCCAGTTTGGATAATAAGGCCTTGCCATTGCCGGTTAATTCAGCACTGTTCAGCGGGAACATCAGATTAGCATCCAGGTCTAACTTCAGGAGCCCATTGATTTCGTCTACTTGCCATTCCTGGTCAGATAAAGCGGATACCACCCGGTTGGCATCGTTCAAGGCGCGCTTCTGGAGGGTTAAAATTCTTCGTAGCGAGTCCATGCGTTTGGCTTTTTCAAACAAGGCTTGCTCTTTACTATAAATGTCGTTTTGCTTTTCATAGAGCTCACTTGCGTGATCATATTCCTGAAAGGTCTGATCGACTTTCAATTGAGCCAATTGGGTTTCTGCCGTATCTTTCGCTTCTACTGCAGCATTATATTTTTGAGTGGAGACACAGCTTGTTGCAAAGCCACTGATGATCAAGGTGATCAATAAACCTAGCACGAGACTAACAATGTCAGGCCTTTTGCGACCTCCGTATGGCTGTGTTCCTTTGTATGGTTTATAATATCCTAAGTTTTCCATAATATTTCATCGTTTGATTCATCTACTATAGTGAAAAAACCGATCCAAGCTCGAATAAAGGCCTGAAGGGCGTTTTGAATGGTTTTAATTGTGGGTCTCTCTCCCCAGGTGTGGAATTTCCACCACAGTTTTATTAAAAATCTAGCAGAGGGAGTTTCATGCTGAATGGCTGTTTTGGTACATTGTGGCTTCAGGTTGTTGTGAACACGTGAATTCGACGAAAAGAAAAAACGTCATTCTCGAAAAATGTGTGTTAAATTCTCATAAAGGCACATTTGGTCGGGAATCTCACCAGCGCGGCAAATGAGATTACGGATATTTTTGGCCTTTCCAAAAAGTCTAAAGCCAAAAATTCCGAAATGACGCGCTGAGGGACGTTTTTTCATCGGATCGAGGTTGTACGGTTCTTGACCTTTAGCAGGTGCAAATCATTTTCACCTTTAATCTCGATCAAATGAAATCACTCAGGATCATATTTATACTAATCGTTACCTTACTACTCGTCATTTTTTCAGTTCAGAATGCGGAGCCGACTTGTATTGCTTTTCTGGGGTTTGAAGCGGAATTATCGAAATCCATTTTGATGCTGCTTTGTGTGGCAGTGGGGTCTATATTTACTATGCTGGCCTTTCTGCCTGGATTGATCAGGAAGAAGAAAAAGCAACCAGAAACTACTTCCGAACCACCTACAGCCAATGATTAGTAGTGTTCACCTGGTTGAATAATATGGGAGTGAGCATGCGTTCATCCCCAGAAATGATTCGCTAAATACCTATGTGTGGCGTTTGTCGAGAAATTACAAGCTAATAAGCATGTAAGATTAACTTGGAGTATTAAAAGGAATTAAACCTGACTTTCACATGGAGTCAGCAATATGGCTTACTGTATGCAGGATGCAGCTTTTTCTGAGATCGGGAATAAATCCCTTAATGAACTTCTAAAGTTCATTACTTCATTTGAGCGATCAATTATCCTGATGAGGTACCAGGATGGATTGACGTTAGAGCAAATCGCGGCACTTCGAAACACTACTTGCGCGGAATTGAAAACTGAACTGAATCGCATAGAGTTAAAATTGGTTCGCCTTAATGAGGATACTACCTTTATTTCATGAGTAACCAAATCAATATGGCTGTCCTGATCGATGGCGACAACATACCCTCCGCTCACGTGAAAGAAATGATGGAGGAAATCACGAAATACGGCAATCCGACCATCAAACGGATCTATGGAGACTGGACGCGCCCGGGCTTGAATAAATGGAAAAGCCTGCTGCTAGAAAATGCGATCACCCCGATACAGCAGTATGCCTATACCAGCGGAAAGAACGCCACCGATTCCGCAATGATCATCGACGCAATGGACATTCTTTACAGTGGCAAAGTGGAAGGGTTCTGCCTGGTGTCCAGTGATAGTGATTTTACTCGATTGGCGACCCGTTTACGTGAGGCAGGAATGCTCGTGATTGGTTTGGGTGAAAAGAAAACACCAGATCCGTTTATCGTGGCTTGCGATAAGTTTGTGTACATCGAGATCCTCAGAAGTCAGTCGGATGATAAGACCGAGAAGAAGGAGAAAGGAAAGTCAGCCGTAGAAAAAATCAGTAATCGCGAGGTGCAGCTGATCCAGTCATCTATCCGGGACTTATCGGATGATGATGGATGGGCTTTCTTGGGTGATGTGGGCAGTTTGATCCAAAAGAAACGACCCAATTTTGATTCCAGGAACTACGGGTTTGATAAGCTCACGCCATTGATCCAATCCATTGGTAAGTTCGAAGTGGAGCAAAGAGAAGCTTCAAAAAGTAAGCACAAGCTGATCTATGTACGAAACAAGCAAAAAGCCGGGAAGGGGAAGTAAGGTTGTTGCCCCTTCAAAGAGCTGAAGATGGAAGGAGTGATTGAGGGGTAGTGTTTTTTTTGCAGGAAATGGGTTGGCTATTGGAGAGGTATGTCTTACCTTGTAAGCGTAAGTCAAAGTGTACTTATTTCTGACAATAAACGCTTTTGACGTTGGAAAATGAAAGCTTAACACCTGAAAGTATAAGGTGGATAAGCGCACATAGGTGTTCTTATCATTAAAGTTAACAGCCATACTCACTATCAAAGCCTAGCCTAAATGGATAAAGGAAATCACTTCTATAAATGTGACTTACAAATTCACTCCCCTAGAGATAGAGGATGGAAGGGAGTTTCAGCGACTTCAGAAACCGAAAGAACCGAATACAGCAAGTCATTTATCAAAGATTGTAGAAAAGCCGGATTACACGCAATTGCAATATCCGATCATCATGATATGATCTTTTACGGATACATAAAGAGAGCTGCTAATGATGAAAGAAGGGAAGATGGTGAATTGGTACCAGAAAAGGATAGGATAATTGTATTTCCAGCAATTGAACTAACCCTTCATACACCCTCCATTCAGGGTATTTTAATTCTTGACTACAACTTTCCAGAAAACCTGTTCACAACCGTCTTAGGAATCCTTGGAATAGTTCAGGCTCCAGAAAGTGATGAAAAAACAATTCAGACGGAGCCAATTTCTAATGGCACTATCTCTAGTATCAATGATCTCCATGTCAAACTAGATAGCGTTGGTGACATCAAAGGCAGGTACATATTCTTACCTCATGTAAAAGAGAAGGGACACAAGACTTTGGTTAAATCGGATTTCAGAGAAGCATATTCCAATATGCCATGTGTAGGCGGTTATATTGACGGGAAATTAGAAGGAACAAGTATTGGATATAATAATAAAATTCAAGGCAAGGTTGAAGAATATGGGTTTAAGTCAGTTGCTGTCATTCAAACCTCAGATTTTCGAGGTGACACTAAAATATACGAAAATGACATTGCTTCATGGATTAAATGGGCCAGTCCAACAGCGGAAGCATTGCGCCAAGCTTGTCTAGCAAGAGAATCAAGAATCAGCTTGTCTGATCCTGAAGTACCGAACATTTTCATTGAAAAAGTTGACGTAACTGCTTCCGCATTTATGGGCAAGTTTGCTCTTGACTTAAACCCACAAATGAACTCCATCATTGGAGGAAGGGGTACTGGAAAATCAACCATTTTAGAGTATATAAGGTGGGCATTATGTGATCAGACGGAGAGTTTTAATCAGGATGAGGAAAAGTCAGAGATTCAAAGGAAAAGACAAACTTTAATTGATAAGACTTTAAAAGAACATTCTGCCGAGGTTCGGGTCTTTTTTTTGGTTAATGGAACACGACATATTATTAAAAGGAATATCAATTCTGAGGATGTACTATTGAAGATTGGAGATGGTGATTTTCAGAGCGTATTGCCCAATCAGATAAAAGAGCTTTTGCCAATTCAAGCTTATAGTCAAAAACAACTGAGCAGTGTAGCTGTTAGGCCAGACGAACTGAAACGGTTTATCGAACAGCCAATATCAAAAAGCATTGATGAGTTTAACTCTGAAATAAATAGTCTGTCATCAAAGGTGAAGTCAGCTTATTCAAGCCTAGCTCAGGGTAAAATTATCAATGCCGAACTTGATAAGCATAATACAGAGCTTAATTCCTATAGATTGCAAATAGAAAAGCTCAGAAGTGAGTTAAAAGGTATGTCTGAAGAAGACAAAAAGACCATTGAAAGGGCATCTTTCTTCGCCAATGAAAGAAATAGAATCGATGAAATTGAACTGGATTACTCTTCATTAAAAGATCAATTGGGAAACCTCAAAGAATCGATTGGAACTCTGATTAATCGCCAAGTTGAGACTAGGAGGTATGAAAATGGCATCCTAATTCAGGAAATGGAAACTGAACTTTCAAACTTCCTGAAGGAATTAAATTCCAGCGTTGATTCATGGTTAGTTAAACGAGAAGAATCGAACATAAAAATTTCAGAAATTAAAAACAGATGGCTGGTGATTCGAAATGAATTTGAAGAATTGTATAAAAAAGCCAAAGAAAAAACTACATCAAGTCAGCAAACACTCAACTCAATTAAAGAATTAGAATCGAAGATTGACCGACTCGATAGTGTAATTCGCCAAAAAAGAAATGAACAATCATCAATTATTTCTACGGACGATAGTTTTGACTCATTATACCAACAATTCATTGATCGTCAGAAGGCAAAGACTGATGAATTAAAAGCCGCGACTTCCCTATTTACAAAACTCTCAGGTGGCTTAATAAAGGCTGATTTTTCTCAAATAATAGATAATGATAAACTCTCGGGGCATATAAATTCTGTTTTCTCATCACATGGCCTTAGTATTCAAAAATCGCGCGCTGAGTCATTATGTCAACTTATTTCAAAAGCTGAGGACCCACTCCAAAAATGGAAGGATGTCATCTATGAATTTAAGAGTTTGATTGAGTTTAATCTTAGATCAGATTCCAAACAAGATTTACCCCATACACCAATTCTCGATACAGCCACTTTTACAACGACAAACAAAAGGAAATGCGCTGAAAGTCTTGGAGCAGATTCGTTAATCAATCTCGCATTAACAAAGCTCCAATACCTTCCGAAGTTCAATTACCTCACAAATAATGAAATGGGTGATGAAATCCCTTTCGAAGATGCTTCTGCTGGTCAACAAGCTACTGCGTTATTAAATGTCCTTTTAAACCAAGGGGGCTACCCATTGATAATTGACCAACCTGAGGACGATATCGACAACCGGCAGATTGATGTAATAATCAAGAATCTGTGGTCTTCGAAACAGAAACGGCAGATAATCATAAGCAGTCATAATGCGAATTTGGTCGTGAATGGAGACTCTGAACTTGTGGTTTGTTGCGATTATAATGAGACCAGTGAACAAACAAATGGATATATCAAATACCAAGGTTCGATTGACTCTAATGAAATTAGAGACGAGATTACATCAGTCATGGAAGGTGGAGAACGAGCATTTAAACTTAGAAAAGAAAAGTATGGATTCTGATGAGATGCAGGAAACAAACACTATCATCTCTAAGATAACGGAGCTACTTGCAAAGGTTAATGTGATACGAAACTTTAGTGAAAATTTGAAAAGATAAGCTTACGGATGAAAGTTGGACGTTGTTTTCTATATGCTTTACGAAAGAAATTACCTAGAACTCACTGAACAAGAAAAATCAGAACTTGAAAAAGCGAAAAAACCATTTTCTTCAGATAGTGGTGGAGTGATCATTGATTACGAAAAAATGCCCAAAGCTGCTTTTTTCTATGAATCACTTTTTCCAAATAATATGTTGGATATTGATGAACTTATGATAAGCGATAGAACAACTAGGATTCTGTCTGATTTTCGTTCTTTAATTGATAGTAGAGCATCGACGGAACGAGACATTTTAAACTTTATTAAGTCTAATAGAGCGTATTTTATTATTGCATCTGTACTAGTTGATTTCCATTTCGGCCACCATGTGGCTTATGCATTCCCTGAATTCGAACTGCCGCCAGACTATAGAGTAGACTACTTGATTATTGGAAAAAGTTCCTACGGACACGAATTCGTATTTGTTGAGTTGGAAAACCCATATAATAGTATTACCGTCAAGGATGGCGGTCTAGGAAGTACCTTTCGAAAAGGAATAAAGCAGCTAAGCGATTGGAACAATTGGATTGAATCTAACTTCAATCATTTACAGTTGATGTTTGAGAAATTTAAAGGTACAACCTGTGAATTCCCTGAAGAATTTAGGAAACTAGACACAACTCGAATGCACTACATTACAGTAGCAGGGAGACGAACTGATTTTAATGAAGTGACTTATCGAATGGCTCGGAAAATGATGAGTGACAGATTCAGAATACTCCATTATGATAATTTACTCGATAAAGCTGAGCAAGTGATTGGAAATGGTAACTATGTTTAAGAGGAAACTCTATAAGCCCTTTCACTCAGCGTATTTTGAATTGCCCTAGTATCTGCGTAGGATTTATCTCAACCAAATAATCTAAAAGCTGACCACCTCCTTCAAAGAAACCTCCAAAGCCTTCGCCACTTCATACAAGGAATAAAGTGTAGGGTTCACTTTGCCATTCTCCAGCTTTTCTATTGCTTGACGATCCTTCCCACAAGCCCTCGCGAGATCTGATTGACTCCAGCCTTTAGCTGTTCTCAACTCAATGATCCGCTGACCGATTCTGGTTTTAAGCTCGTCTTTCGTCACAAATCAAATGTCAACGAACAGTACGACAATTGTGTCATATAAAAGTTTGACAACTCAATTTCGGTTACTATGTTTGTCGTATAATTAATTGACATTGTTTATGAGCCGGCTTACCAAAACAATCCATATTCCCGAGTCTTTCCCCATTTCCGAACCTATGATCCTTGAGCTAGCAGAATTGTTATCTGGTACGGATCTTAAAACCTTAAGTCGCTCTTTAAGGATGCTTACTTTTTACTATTTGAATCGAGAGCATCAGGAATTATCTGCAGAATTTCAGGTCTTTATGAAGGAGGTGCCGGCCTTGTTTGATTTTCTGGATTTGGTGGAGGATGAGCTAGGGCATGTTAATCAAGAGGTGTCTGATCAAGAATAAGTCTTTCATTTTGTTGCAGAAAATGGTTGTAATTATCAAGGTATATCTTAATTTGACGCAATTGACAATGATAGTATACCTTGGAAGAAATAGAACACCATAAGTTTTTTCAAGTATTTCTGCCTAAGAATACTGATACTGAAAATATGAGTGCGGTTGAAATGCTAATGGAAGAATTTCACCTCAGTTATAATGGCAAAGTCACTCCAGATTATGAATATGATGACTCAGAAAGGTCACCTTTACAAGTAATTCTTTACCCTTCTTTTATCTGGGCATCTCGAGAATTGAATCGTAATAGTCCATTCGAACAAAATAAGTTTGTCAATGAATGCATCGATTCGGAGTTTGTGAATATGTTATTCAGGATCTATCCGGTTTACAAAGTTCGTGACTTCATAGAGTATCATTTTCAGTTTTATGAGGGAGAAACTTCCGAATTTCTGAGACATATTAAGTATTCGATCATTCCAATAATCAGAGCTAAAATTGAAAATGCTAGAAATAAGGACAGTGAATTATTCGGACGAGAAGTTCCGGAATTTGATGTTATAAAGGATGTAATTGAAGACTGGATGACTGAAAAGAAGAACGATCAATCTAATAGTGAGTATACTACTAATATTCAGAATGCTGATAATGTTATAGTGAACAATAATAGCACGATCGAACAACAAAAATATCAGAAGACCAAAGCCGCAAAAAACAAGCTAGCATTAATTGGTATAATCATTTCAATTTTTATGCTAATGATAGCCTTGATTTCCAACTGGGACAGGATCATTGGATTATTCTAGAAATCTATACATCAATGGGAATACGGATCGCGTAAAAAATGAATCACTGATAGTGGGCGTATGATATTAAAGCGGTATTCATTACTTTTAACAGAAATGAACGAAAGATTTAGGATTTGCTTTTAGCAGCTTATCAATGGATATCAAATTGACACTCACAATATTGATACCTTCTATAATTAGCTTTATCGGAGGGTACCTGCTTTTTAGATTGAAAAGCTCCTTAGTACGATTACAAAAAAGAGTTTCAATTCAAAGACTTGCCAGTTCGAATGATGATTTTTGGGGAGACATTTCAATTCAATACAACAAGCAAAAAATCAATCACCTCCAGTCCGTACATATCGAAATATTTAACAATACTGGCAAGGATGTTGATGATTTTATTCTAACCATACTTTCCCCAGACAACAGTAGAATTCTATCCAGTTTTGCTACGAATACAGATACTCATGTAGAACTGGAAGATTCATTTTTATTTCAGGAGCAAAAGGAGGCTAAAAACTGGGGTTATCTTGATACAACTAGGGAATATAGTGTTCAAGTTCTGAATAGAAGGACAGAGCTTAGCATTAGCCTCTTGCTGGAATCTACTGATCAAAATCTAGACGATAACTTCATAGTATCCATTGAAAAAAAAGGTGTAGTCATAAAGCCCTATAAAAAGCCCACATCGGATTTGGGATTTATATTAACTGGTTTTATAGTGGTCATTTTAACCGCCTTTTTTACATATCTCGCTTATCCCGAATCCCTAATTCCAATCGCTATAGTTGCGTCTGTAGGATCTTTGCATATATGGATTGGCTTGATCATTTATTACACGATCATGGGATGGAAGCATTATGAAGATGAAGATTAACTGAAATTACCACAGGTGAATTCAAGAAGGCTTTAACTACAATTAACCGAGATACTCTAGAAATATGTGGACAGAACTCATTAAAATCGAACAACTAAAAACACTCAAGGAAGGTGATCGGCTGAAATTTGAAAACTTCGGATACGATCCAATTTTTTTTATTGTAGAACAAGTTGGTACCCATACGGTATCCATTCACAATGAGTTGCATTCGGATATTCCATTGCTAACACCTATTGAACTACTTCTAGGGTTGGAATTAGAAATGGAAGATGGTTAATTGTCTGTCACGTAAGTTGTTAGAATAAAAAACAGCGGAGCCGAAGCCACGCTGCAATACAACCAGCATAGACCATGCGCAACAAGCGCACGTGCTCTTTTCATGAATATCTGGCAATGAATTCATTTTCCTAAAACTTTAAAAAAAGGACCTTACCGAAATAAGTTCCTTCTGCCAACCGAATGTGGCTGACGAATTGATCAACATATGGGCCGTTTCAATGTCTAGAATTGATAAGTTTCGTGTTCTAGTCGTAAAGTGGATATGAAGGAAGTAGAGGTGATCAATGCATTGGCCAATACTTGTTTCTCCTCCTTCACAAATGCGGCTTCCTTGATCGCTTCTCTTAATTCTGCATTCAGTTGTTCCTCGTAGTTGATACAATACTCCAGTACTTTTTTGTTGCTGTATTCAATCAGGAGTCCGTGGAGCTCTATTCCAACCTGGTCCCAGGTCAGTTTACTTTTCTCCAGAAAATCCAATTCAATTTCTGAACGATCTATTTTGAAAACATCAGCGAAGCCATTCAAAATCTCGTCCGTATGCTCGGCAAGCTCCCGGTAGATATTTCGGTTGGGACAGTTTTCGCTGCTCACGATTTGATTGTAAATTTTGTGTGCCATGAAAAGCTTGTCCAGCACTTTATCTATTTGGGGATGTATCGTCGTAATCGTCATAATTTCTTATTCTAGTTCGACAATACAGGTTCAAACAGTATGCCACCTACTTACAAGGGCAGACGATACCTATGACGATGCAGATGTGTGGATTTTATGCAACACATCAGGCCTTTTTGTGGTGCTAATTCTACAACCTGGCGATGGCTTCAAATATCTATTTGCTATTTAATAGAATCGCTGAGTGTACCACTCATCGCAGCTGGGAAAGCGACAATGACGATGCGTTTTAAGGCCAAAAGGTTATCTACACCCCAGGGGCATTTATCAATGAGCGTGAGAATGATGGCAACCATGGCCATGGAGATGAGGTAGGTGCCTAGCACGCGCTTTAGAAATTCAAATTCGTGCCCTTTGAAAGCGATTCGGTAAAAGTTGGAATAGATAAAGATGGAAGTGAGGAGCAATGAGAATACCGTAATGCCAATGATGTTGGCATTGGACAAGGTTTCGGCCAGTTGCCAGGCCTCTTCTGTAAACGAGACGGGAATCGCCAGCAACGCAGAACCCACAGACACCTGAAAGATGTCTCGCAATTTGAATTCGACCATCAAGGGCCGTAATACATAGTTGAGTATTTCGCCAGACTTATTGGCTACCGGTGTGATGCGATGTAGATGCCCGCCAATTCGCTTTTCCGTGGAGGGTTTGATTTCGATTTTCTCTTCCATGCATGAGGCTTTTTGCTAATCTACAAAAAGGTAATTGGTCGGTATATTTTTAATATCTCCGAAGTGACATGGGAAGTGGAGTAATCGTGAGTTTTAGGTAAATGGATCAACGGTAATAATTTCTACCAGGCATGATTCTCGCATAGTACCCTGGTAATATTAATTATTATGCGTTACATCACTCTTTTATTCCTTTTGCTTTCGTTACGTGGGTTTTCTCAAGAGTCCTTGAAATTTAAAGAAGCAGACTCCCTTTTCGGATGGACTTCCAAAGGATCACTGAATACCAACTTTGCCAATGTGGGATTGAACAACTGGTCCGGTGGTGGTGAGGACGCGCTTTCTCTGACACTGGACCTGGATTACAGCCTTGATTATTACGGTAAGAACATCATTTGGGACAATGAAATAAATATACTTTATGGGTTGACCCGATTAGGGGATAATAAAGAATTCCGAAAAACAGATGATCAGTTTGTATTAAGATCCCTCTTTGGTCGGCGCTTTAATAAGCAGCAAACACTGACCTTCCTGGCGGAGTTCAGGACGCAACTTTCCAAAGGATTCAACTACAGTGATGATGCGGACGAACCGTCCAGAACCCTTGTATCGAGCTTATTGGCACCTGGATATCTGAATTTGAACCTGGGTTGGACTTTGAAAAAGAAGGACATTTATTCGGTGGCTTTTTCCCCGTTGACAGGCAAGTTCACTTTCGTGGCAAATGACTCGCTTTCTAATGCGGGAGCCTTTGGAGTCACTCCCGGTAAGCACCATCGATTTGAAGGTGGGGCCAATATCAACGGAAATCTGTCCTGGGAGATCTTCGAAGGTGTCACGTTCAAGTTGGCTGCAGACTTGTTTTCTGGATACCGAAACCCTGAATTTATTGACGTGAACTTACGCGCGGCCCTTCGCATGAAAGTGAACAAATTCCTGACTTCTGGTATATCCGGGACGTTGATCTACGATGAAGATGTGGATGTGCTTCGGGACGATGGAACCACTGGCCCTGCGGTACAATCGAGGTATACGATCAATGTGGGATTTGCTTTGAGTTTGTAGCTTCGATGAGCTAATCCTTGTCAAAATGACAGTGCTTTAAGTATGTGAAAACCTTGTAGACTGCCAAATTTGCAGGATTTTAGACCGAAATAAGGATTGGTATAGGGTTTGAAAAAAAGCAAGAACATTCTTTTATCATTAAACAGTTAAAATCATGACGCTTGTAGCAAATCGATCAGTTTCTCCGTCATTCAGCCATCTGTTTGACGATTTCTTCAACACTGAGATTGGTGTTTGGAGACGAAATAATTATTCTTCTAGTAACACGACACTGCCGAAAGTCAACATCATGGAAGATGTGGACGGGTACGTGGTAGAAATGGCCGCTCCTGGCATGGAAAAGGGAGATTTCAAAATTGACTTGGAGAAGAACATATTGACCATAGCTTCTGAGAAATCCCGGTCAGAGAAAGAGGATGTGAAATACACCCGATGTGAATTTGCCTATCATGCTTTTCAAAGGTCATTCACACTTCCTAGTAGTGCGGATAGTGAGCAGATCAGTGCGGTTTACGAAAATGGCATCTTGCAGGTGAATATTCCAAAAAAGGAAGAAGCCAAGCCTAAGCCACCGAAAACCATACAGATCGGATAATTCATTCAATGCCGGGTGGTCTACCACCCGGAAGGACTGAGTGTTTAGTATAGTGTTAACGAAGATTTTTCAAAAACAAAAGTAACCTTACTGAATCACCCTTCAATTCCCTAAAGGGGTGGCTTAGTTTACTCCCATTAGGGCTAGGGGTAATTTGAGATTCCTGAAAAATCTTCGTTTGCAATCAAAATGCGTTCTTTATTAGCGTATTTCTGATTTAACCAATTACTACTTATTATTTAATACTTGCACATGGGCTTGTTAGCTATTGGAATGGTGGTAGTGTGCCTCTTCTATGTATTGCTTTTGCTCCTGATTGAGTATCGCACAATTATTGTCAGATCAGTGAAATGAGCATAAGATCAGGGTCATAGCAACCTAGGGTGAATATCATTGATGCGAATTCCATGTGGCGATTGAAATAAAACCATACACATGAAAAGCAGCATTAGCACGCTTCGATCTAAGAAATCCATTCACTTCAAGTTGATGGTTTCAAAACGAATCGAAAGCACCTCTCGCAAGCTTAACAAGGCCGCATGAGCAAAATCCATTAACGTCTGTCTTGTGGATAACAGGACTAAAATTTGGTGAAAATGAAAAACTACATTGTGACTGGAATGATCGCCCTGGTTATTTCTCTGGGCGTAGTTTGGTTAGCGCCAGATCTTATTCGAAGCGACCAAACGATTAAAATAGAACATGTGAACGGTACACCTGCGCAAGGGGCTGTTTATACTGTGAATAGCGAAAATGAAATTGTACCATTGAACTTTACGGAGGTGGCGGCTGATGTAATGGATGCGGTCGTACATATACGATCCACCCAAACCAGTTCCCTGACGCAGCAACGTCAGTATCAGCAATCACCTCATCCATTTCGAGACTTTTTTGGGGATGACTTCTTCAATGACTTTTTTGGACAGCCGGGACCTAACAGGAGATATGAATACCGTTCACAGCCGCAGCCCAGAGTGGGTACAGGTTCAGGTGTGATCATTAACGAATCTGGCTACATCGTAACCAATAATCATGTCATTGCGGATGCTGATGACATTGAAGTGACGCTCCATGATAATCGCACCTATAAAGCTTCCGTGATCGGTACGGACCCAAGTACGGACCTTGCCCTTATCCAAATTCAGGAAACCGGTTTGAAATCCGTACCCTTTGTCAATTCAGATCAGGTACAGGTAGGTGAATGGGTATTGGCGGTAGGCAACCCATTTAATCTAAATTCTACCGTCACAGCAGGTATTGTAAGTGCGAAATCTCGCAACATCAACATCTTACGAGATCAGTATGCTGTTGAGTCCTTCATCCAGACTGATGCGGCGATCAACCCGGGAAACAGTGGAGGTGCACTTGTCAACTTGCAGGGAGGACTTGTTGGTATCAATACTGCCATTGCCAGTCCGACGGGAGCTTATTCGGGATATGGTTTCGCCGTTCCTGCAAACATGGTCAATAAGGTCGTAGAGGACCTACTGAAATATGGAGCGGTGCAACGTGGATACCTGGGCATTACCATCCGTAGTGTAGATGGCAATCTCGCCAAGGAAAAAGACCTGGACGTTACCAAAGGTGTGTACGTAGATAGCCTTGCCGAAAACAGTGCAGGTATGGACGCTGGACTAGCTTCAGGTGATGTCATTATCGCAGTAGAAGGTATTGAAGTGGCTAGTGCTCCTGAATTACAGGAAATGATTGCGCGACACAGGCCTGGTGATGAAGTGGCATTGAAGGTGGCAAGAGGTAATAAGGAACTGGAATTAAAGGCGAAGTTGAAAAATCGTGAGGGTGAGACCCGCTTCCTGGCAAAGAACAGAGATGAGGTGCTGAACATGTTGGGTGCCGAATTTGAAGATCTCGATAAGAAGACCGCCAGGGATCTCGGATTGAGCGGAGGTGTAAGGGTGAAAAAGCTCTTTCCGGGCAAGTTGCGCCGTGAAACGTCCATGCGCGAAGGGTTTATCATTACCAAGGTAGATCGTCAGGTCATCAGGGATCAAAAAGACCTGGCGCGTGTGCTTCAGCGTAAAGAAGGTGGCGTACTGATCGAGGGGTACGATCCAGATCGAAAAACCAGACAATTCTACGCCTTTGGATTGTAGTATTTCAAGGAACATGGAAGAATGTGGGTATATAGGCATGCTTCCATGTAATTATCCCAATTTGTTAAAAAATATTAAAGACTAAAATTTAGTGAAACCAAAGACCTACTGAGTACCGTATTGCAAAATAACCGTATGGTCGAGTAGCGACCTGCCTTGTTTATGGCAATAAGTTTTGATAGCCCTTTCTGAAAAGTTGGGTTACGGTTTAGCAAAAACAGTTGGATTGTTTAACTATTAGAATTTACTAAAATGAACATCGTAAAGAGAAGCAACTTCTATCCTTCAACGTCGTTTTTTGACGACTTTTTTACCAGAGATCTGTTTGATTGGTCAGGTTGGACCAACAGCGATCAAGTAGTACCAAGAGCCAATGTGCTTGAAAGAGACAATGAATTCCTTGTTGAGGTAGCCGCACCAGGCTATAACAAAGAAGACTTTCATGTGGAATTGGAAAATGATATGTTGACCGTTCAGGTAGAAATATCTAATTCTGAGGAAACGGAAGGTATCCGATATACCCGACGGGAGTTTAGTTATCATACTTTCAAAAGGGCATTTTATCTGCCAAAAACGGCTGAGGCTGAAAACATCCAAGGAGCCTATGAGAATGGTATTTTGACTGTAACGATCCCCAAGAAAGAGGAGGCACGTAAAAAACCGGTTAGGACCATTTCCATTTCCTAATCAGATCAGCATTCTATTTTGAGCCCGCCTGCCGACGAGGCATGGTTTATCTGCCAACGAGGCAGGTTTGACTTGAGTGTATGGTGGGGCTCGTTTATGGGCCTCAGCATCTTGAATTAATCAAAAAACATTTTACTATGATAAGACATTTCAAACCTGGAGATAGAGTTCAATTGAAGTCGGGCGGACCTGTGATGGAAGTAATCAAATACGTCCAACAGGGTAAACGTCTTGGGAAATCAACTGTAAGCAATGCAAAGGTGCTTTGTGTCTGGTTCGAAAGTGGTGGAAACCGAAAGGAAGAGGTAATCCATCAAAATCGATTGATCAAAAGAAGACTACCACAATCGATGATCAATGTGAAGGCGCCTATGAGACAACCCTTTGGGTAAATAAATAATGATGGCCAGGATGGGAGCCCTGGTCGAGGTTGATGGTGAGCGAGTAGAGGGGGATGAGAGACCCCCCTCTAACTTTTAAAATCAATTGACAAATGAAGATACTGAGAGCAATACTTGATTTTTTCTTACTGTTCGTGGCCACCATGCTGATCGTAGGAATGTTCTTGAGATTCGGAACAGAGGCCTTCCAGCGATTGTGGCTGCAAGTAAAGACACGGCTAAATGCAAATGGAAGATTGCATTTGAGTAGTGAAGTTCTTGAATGACTAAATCTGAACATGATGAAGCAGACATCTTTCTTAAACTATTACCAGACGATACTAGCAAAAGTGAGTTTCGACCCTGCTTTGCTGAAAAAGGAATACAACAAAGCCCTGAACATTCTTCACCCCGATGAACAGGCATCACTAAAAACATGGGTGGCTGAAAATGGATTGGATCAGGCAATGGAAGAGCTTTCTCTGGTAGAGGTTGGTGTTTGACCTGGAAAGCGTCCGGGTCTCGGTTAGGGGTTGAGCGGCAATTGAGAGGTTGCCGCTCTCCTTGTTTAAAAAGAAGTACAAGTCATGTGACTTTTCGAGGGCCTCCCGGCTGAAGTGTATAAGAAACTGAAAGCTTTGTACAAATTGATCGCACTGCTGGTACTGATTTTGGCATCTTTATCAATGATTCGCAGCAGTTTCAGGATCCGCAGTTGTACAAGGTGATACTTGATCTAGAGAACCTGCATGAGGAAAAACTTAGTGATAGGCCCTAAGAGGATTTAAGTCTCAACGTGAGTAAAAAAGTGTCTATGGATTGGATGAATTTCCTTGAATTGACCCTCTAACCATCCCGAAATTTGCACTCCGTGAAGAAAGTAACAGAATAGTTGTTTGTGTGAGTTGTTTGATCTATTGATGGATTTGGACCCTTTTCCTAATCGCATTATCGCTTTTGCCTGGTCCTGATGTTGGTGAAACCCCTGCTCGGGTTTTATTTAAATCTACACAAGAAGGGAAACCTTTGAAAGTTTGTCTTTGATGGAGCCTTATTTGTTTCATAAAAAATTAAGATCAAAAAAAGACCCTGTAGAGGGGCGGTATGATGATCTTTACATGTTGCTAAACCATTTAAGAAGCCAATAGCATTATTTGAAAAATCAGACCATGATCGTTGAGAAACCCTGGGAAGTCATCAAAGAACAATTGGCGGCTCCAGATCCGGATGAGATCAAGCTGTTTCTGGAGGAATTGAGATCGGAGGACATTGCCGGTATCATTAGTCACCTGGAGGAAGAGGAACGAGTAAAACTGCTAACTGTGCTTAAACCTGCGGAGGCAGCAGAATTGATCGATGAAATTCCCTGGCAGCAAGCAGTCAAAATACTGGAGGATCTTGATGCGAAGGAAGCTGCTGTCATCCTGCAGGAGATGCCTAGCGATGATCAGGCGGACTTTCTTACGGAGCTTGAAACGGAAGAGCAAAATGCGATTCTGGATGAATGGCAACCAGAGGCGCTGGAGGAAGTCAAGAAATTGATCCAGTATGATGATCAGACCGCTGGTGGTTTGATGATCACGGAATTCCTGGCTTTTGATGAATCCATGACTGTCGGTGAAGTAGTCAAAAATCTCAGTGACAATGCCGAGAAGTATGAACGCTACAATCTGCTGTACATTTATGTGACAGCCCATGAGAAGTTTGAAGGTGTCCTGCAAATGCGGGACTTGTTGTTACGAAAACAGGACACTCGCTTGTCGGAAATAGTCTTGAGGGATGCAATCACGGTAAATGATGACGATGAGTTAGAAGAACTGATCAGTTTCTTTGATACCCACGATTTTTATGGAGTGCCTGTTGTCAATCACAAGCGTGATCTCTTAGGCGTGGTGTTGCGCAAAGACCTCCGCGAGGCGGAAACGGAACAGATCAACTATGAGCACCTGGAAACGCAGGGTATCGTCGGTGGTGAGGAACTTAGAACATTGCCGATACTAACCAGAGCGAAACGACGATTGTCCTGGCTAAGTGTTAACATTCTTTTGAATATCGCTGCGGCCAGTGTGATTGCGGTCTATCAGGATACGCTATCGGCAGTCATTGCTATGGCAGTGTTCTTGCCTATCATTTCTGACATGAGTGGCTGTTCCGGTAATCAGGCCGTGGCCGTGAGTTTACGTGAGCTCTCACTTGGGGTAATCAAACCTTTCGAGTTGTTGAGGGTATTGTGGCAGGAAGCTTCTGTTGGTTTGATCAATGGTGTGGTATTGGGAATGCTGATAGGAACGGCAGCCTGGATATGGAAAGGGAATATCTATCTGGGGCTGGTCGTTGGTGGAGCCTTGGGGATCAATACCCTGATTGCAGTTTCGTTAGGTGGAGCAATCCCTTTGATCTTAAAGCGGTTCAATGTAGATCCGGCGCTGGCCTCTGGTCCTTTGCTTACCACCGTGACCGATATGTTGGGTTTCTTCCTGGCACTGACTTTTGCCAGTATGATGATGCCGTATTTGTAGTTGACATCAGACCAGAACGATGAATGATGAGTTCGACGATTTTGTTGTCGCCAGGATGTGACCTAATAAATGGACAAAGGATTTACACTCAAGGAAACCAAGAATTGCAGAAAGTATACCAAGCATGTATATGAACTGAGTCAACGGATTGATGAGTCTTTTGTCCAGTCCTTCTCTCTATTTGGGAGCTCGGAAGTTACAAACTTTAGCCAGATGCTTCCTGGGAGCTATGATATGATAAAGATCCGGAACTACGAGTTTTCTTTCGAAATCGCTGCCAGTTTAAATGGACATGACATGATTGTCACCTACCAGAAGAAAGATCAACCCATCATGGATATGGTAGAGGTTCATTTGAAAGGGTGGATATTTGGTTAGTTTAGACTATTCCGGCTCTATCCCATCCTTGATCCATTTTTCAGCTCGATTTTCCCAATCGTGATGTTGGGTGGAATCAATGTACCTCTTTGTTGAATCTTGCTTCCATTCTTTTGATAATCTTCGGGATTGCATTTTGACCAGTGCACTATCGATAATCGTCGCAGACCGTACAATTCGGGTGACTGTCCATTCCGGGTGTGCACTGAGAATAGCCTGACTTTCCACTGGGAGAGGTTTCATGCTGCGCATATCTGCCAATAATCCAAATTGTTGGGGTACCAAATCCAATGTTGTTTTGAATTCATCCTTATAGGCCTGCATCTCCTCCGGACTAATAAATCCTTCGAAGGTGAGTTTGATTCCATAACTTTTCACTTCAATCTTGTACATGTCCGATCAGGATTTTTAAACCACGGATGAAATATACATAGAACGTTAGCAGGATAACCAGATTCATGATTGATTTCGGCTAATAGGACCATATTGTAGGTGAGTCGAAAATTGCAACGGACTTGCCTATTCCTTGCCGAGTACAAGGAGATAAGCTACTTGATAAATTGCTTTTTCAAATAGACATTGCATAATATCTTAGCGAGGATAGCACTAACCAATACACCATTTGATCAGGTATCTCTCTATTTTTTCATTCCTGGCTTTTTCATTTTCTCTGGCTGCTCAGACCGATTCCCTCAAGTCGAAGATTAACTTTAGTGGCGATTTCAGATTTAGGGTTGAACAAGATTGGGACTCTCGCAAATCAAGTGGAGAGTTCAGAACTGATCGATCAAGGCTGAGGTACAGGATAAGAGCTGGCGTAGTATATCAGCATATTCATCAAACCCAGGTTGGTGTCAGATTACGAACCGGTAATCCCAGAAAACAGCAAGACCCTCAACTGACATTAGGTGAAGGGTTCAATGAATTTGGGACTTTACCTATCGCATTGGAAAAAGCCTATTTTCAAACAGAATTGGGAAGTTTTAGGATTTGGTTAGGTAAAAACTCATTCTCATTCAAGAAACAAAATGAACTTTTTTGGAGTGACAATGTATTTCCCGAGGGGATATATCTGAATAAAATAGTTCCTCTGAATGCTGGATGGATAGATCGTTTATCATTTAATGCCGGCCACTTTATCATGAATACAAGAGGAGGCAGATTTGAGGATGATAGCTACATGCAAGGGATTCAAATCGTCTCTCAAAATTTCAATGACAGGGTTTCTTTTTGGCCTTCGCTATATCTATTTAAAAATATTCAAAACATCCCTGATGGAGCTGAAACCTATCGCTTGAATTATTCAATCCTAAGTATCGGAGGGTATATCAAGTTGAGCAAGTCACCATTAGTCAAATTAGAAATGGACTGGTACCATAATCTCGAAGACTATAGTGAGAACGATTCCATTCCACAGAATTTTGCGGGGCAAAAGGAAGGCATAACCATGGCTGTAAGCTATGGGGAGCTATCGGCTAAGGGTAACTGGCATATTAAGCTTACTTATGCCAATTTGCAGCGCTATTCGGCTTTGGATTTCATGGCTCAGAATGATTGGGCTAGATGGGATTATTCTGCTTATGATTCCCCAGATGGCAGATTGACTAATTTTCAGGGTATAGAATTTACAGTAGGGAGAAGCATGCATGATAACATCACCCTGAAGATGAAGTACTACAATGTTCAACAATTGGTGGCTCTTGGAGCCTTTAAAGAAAATGGACAAAGAATTCGATTTGACATAGACGTAAGATTCTAGGTGGTCGGTAAATACTTGAAGAAAGCGAAGAAAGCTGATGCGCTACCCTCGCTAGAAGTTGACCTCAGTCGCAAGTTCCAAATTGATTTGGAGGATGCCTTCAGTCGCTCCGATGGGCATGTATCTCAGGATGTAGGAAGAGGAATCGCATTCCATGATAAAGACCGTATCTATTTTTCCTGGTGAAAGTTGCATTTCGTCGATCAGCGATTTGCCATTGAGGTTCCCCTTGATAGAAAGTGATAGGTGGCTGATACTTTCATGAGAAGCAAGCTTAAAACCAATAGTATCTGTTCTCGCTTTGGACACATCGTCGATGATGATCTCTCTGTTATACTGATGCCTGCATGCACTAATCATCGTTAAGAAAACGAGCAGTGAAATAAGTAGGTAAGTCTTAAACACGTGCTAAGATACTGTGGACATAACACTTGAAAAGGATCTTACAATTATTCGCTGAGCTTGGGATAGTAGCTTCTTGTTTGAGAGAAATAGGCCAAAATGTACGATTCTAGCCGCACATTTTAGGGTTATAATCCATTTACCCCGTCTCAAAATAAGGGTAAAAAAAGAAGATCATGCCCACTTCTTTTGCAAAGTGTATTTAGTTTGATTTTCTACCTTTGAATTGAAGCAGTAACACTTTATCATAGAACCTAAGAAAGTCGGGACGAAACGTCCCGACTTTACCAATAGAACCAGCATCGGTATTACTCCGCCAAACAGAGCATACATCTTAATTATTTACGCGCGTTTAAGTCTGTCAACTTAATTTCTAATAGCTATTGAACAAGTATCTCTTTTTTAAGGAAATGGCTTCTGGGTGTTCTATGAATGTGATTTTTATTGAGTCCTTTCTGAACGCGGCACTTACCAATTCGCAATAGTTATCGGCGTTGATTTCATGATCATTCAGGGCTGAGACTTTCCATCCTGGTTCGATACCTGATGATATATAGACATCTTCATCCACACTAGATATTAACACGTCCATTGAGTCACTTATATCATATGTTAACCCGTAACCTCTGGGATTCATGGATATGGACCTGCTGCTGTCTTTTCTGATGAGAACTTGTTTATTCTGATAATCCAACACATAGTCCCACCGCTTCAAAACTTTGTTTCCGAGTAAATTTGCTCTACCAGGTGATATATACCCTGCGACATTCCGCGCTAATACGAAATTTTCCTCTGAGGTTTTAACCAAGGGAATCTTGTATCTGTGCAATTCATCTGATTTGTTGCTGAGACTCCTTCCAGCACTTCCAATAACTCTTACTTTATCTTCTCCGCCAATAGATTCTGGATTTGCGGAAAGTCCAATTCCTCCATTGTAACCTGTATCTAATATAAAAGGCTCTTTTACGCTATTATCCACTTTTAGCCTTAGTCTAATGTGATGGCTATTCCTGTTTATACTCACATTTAGGGTATCAAATACCTGATCCAAGCTTAAAGACTCAATGTTGTTTGCGATTACAATACGTCTATCACTGGAATTAAAATACCATGTGAAATGCTTCATTAAGTCTTTTCCAATAATCCCCTTTATATCGGAATCGCAGTGATTGGGCTTAAACCTTACTCCATCAAATTTGAAATTGTTAAAAGTTAATCCTGACATCTTAAATTCTTCGACTTCATATATCCAGGTGAAAAACAAGTGAGATGTAGCGTCAAGCCCCACAGAAAACCATTTCAGGCCCACGCCAGCTTGTTTATGAAGGGGATCATCAGCATCCATGAAAATGATGTTACTTGCTCCTGTATCTAGGATAAAAGGGTAAGATTTTCCTTCTATCTCACACCATACTTTAAGGTGGCTACTGTTTGTATATTCAATTGGTAATTCATAGGTCTGAACACTGTTAATATGTTGAGGATTACCTTGTTGTGAAAAGAAGAACCCAAATACTGTAGCTCCCAGGAAAAAAGTCCACAGTAACGATACTCCTAACCCAGATAGAAAAGCATAGTTCAAGTATTTGTTGCTGATTATTGTATCCTTCCAAACCTTATACAAGGCAAGGGGAAAAATGAACCATCCGAAGTAGAAGCAAGCCAGCGCAGCAGGGAATTCCAGAAAGATTGAAAAACTTTTCAAATACTTTCTTAATGGGATCTGCAATAGAAATAAAGTTGTTACTGTGACGTAGCCCCATATCCCAGATAAAACAACAATTACTGAGACATTTTTAATAGATGGGATATTAGTTTTTACTTGAAAATAGAAAGAACATAACCCCATAAGAATCAATCCTGTGGCAATCAATGTTCCTTTAATTAGTCTTTTTCTTTTCAAACTGGCTCTGTTCTTATTAAAACAAATAAAGGCTGGGCCTTTCGGCCCAATAGCACAAATTTATTCTTCACCACCACTGGTGCCAGAACCATCTGCATCGCTATCACCTCCATTTTTCAATTCAGAATATCGGTCACCCACCCACATGAATCCTGACATTACACCAGCGGTCACATAACCCATGAGATAACCAGCTCCGTAGAACACATCAGCAAATGAAGTTGGATAAGCTGGTATTCCACCATTTCCCCCATCAATAGTCATTTGCTCCGACTTGGATAAATCTTGTAAGTACATAATCTTTTGCTTTAAGTTGATTAATTATTCTTCGTCACTTGAAGATGGATGTTGACCAGTGTGCTCAAGGGCCGTTTCTATTCCATCGTAAACTCCCTGGAACCAAGAGCCAATGGTATTATTGTAAACATCGGCAACTACATTCCATGCATCTTGAGCGGCCCTGTGCATACCTGGGCCAAAAATGATCTGACCTCCATTGGTATTTCTCATTTCTGCCTCTGTCAGGATAGTTAAGTTAGAATTCAATTTCATAATTAAGGTTTTTAATGAAACAATTTCCTCCGAAGATAATTTTGCTCCGTACAATAGAAAGTACGGAAGTGATTTTCCCATAATCCCCTCCTGAAATGTTCTTGTACTCTTCCTCAGAAAGCTCTTCAATCTGAATTTTTAACGGGTATTTTCCATCTAACCTGTAGGTTTTAGCACTTCTATCATAAGTGATACAAGCCCCTTTTGATCTTAATTGATCAATCATATTATAGATCTGAGTTCTGCTGACTCCAATTTTTTCTCCTAGCTCTGAGGGGGAGCCTGTTCTCTCATTTTCCAATAGTTTTTGAAACCGCTTAAGCTTTCTGGCCTGTTCTAAAAAATGATTGATCATAGGTTGATTTATTAAGCCTTAATTTTCTATCATTTTTTGCGCATGATGCCAATGACTCTTGTAGGTTTCACTCTTGGATAGCAAATTATTGTGACTCCCAATTCCAACAATCTTTCCTTTTTCCATATAAATCACTTGATCTGCCATTTCCGCGGCATAAGAACGGTGAGTAATGGCAATAACCATCTTCCCCGAATTTCTCAGTTTAGTCATGGTATTGATTACCAAATTTTCTGCTCCGTGATCCAGGGCGGATGTAGCTTCGTCAAATATGAGAATGTCCGGCTCATTATAAAGTGCTCGTAGAATCGCCAATCTTTGTCTTTGACCACCCGATAAATTGATTCCATTTTCTCCAAGTAAGCTGTTCAATCCACCAGGAAGTTCATGGATAAATTCCATTGCTCCTATTTCCTCAGCTAGTCTCATGATCTTTTTGGTATCGGCATCAAACTTTCCAAGGGCAATATTTTCAATGACAGTTCCGGCGAATAAGTCAACTTGCTGTGGAACTATCCCTATAATTCTATTGATGCTATCCTTACTGACCGTGGCTAAATCATAATTACCTATTGATACTTTTCCCTCATCAATTGGATAAAGCTGCTTGATGATACCAGCTAGAGTAGATTTACCAGAACCACTTTTTCCGACTACAGCAGTTAATTGACCTTTCTTGATCACAAGATTCAGGCTTTCAAAAACATTCACTCTGGTGCCATAATTGAAAGTCACTCCTTCAAATATTATATCGCCAATCTCTGCAGATGTGATATTAATCCGGTTTTCTGCATCATCATTTTCTAAATCCATGATCTCGAAGAGTCTGTCAGCTGCAATTCTTGCATTCTGAAAAGACTTGTTTGCACCAATTAGAGAACTTATTGGTCCAGTGAAATAACCGATGATAGCATAAAATGACATCAATTCACCAGGGGTAATGGTTTGATTCAAGACGTGATAAGAACCTAGCCATAACATTGAAATTGTAAATGTTCTTGATATTACGAATGTTGCGTTTCCAGTAAAAACACCATTCATGCCCGAGGTATATACTGAGGTTAATAGATTGATAAATCTTGATTCAGTCTTTAAATTGGTATAGTCTTCCATTCCAAAAGACTTAATTGTCTTCACGCTATTTAAAGACTCTACGAGCTGGGCTTCTAGTTCAGCTGCATGTTCCATTACTCGCCGTTCCACCTTCTTATTTAGTTGGTTGGATATCAAGTAACTCACAATATACAGGGGTATGATCACCAGGACCATTAAGGCCAATTTCCAGTAGTATGTGAATAACAAACAAAAAGAGAATAGAACAACGAACACGTTGATTAATATGGTAATTCCTACTTCGTTAATGAAGGTTCTGATTTTTACCGCATCACCAATTCGGCTCATGATCTCTCCAACCCTCATGGTGTCAAAAAAACGCTGAGGTAGAGATAAAATATGCTTGTAATATCCAAGGATCAGTTTAGCATCGATGCTCTGGCCTGTTTTGAATATGAAAATAGACTTGTAGACCCGCAGCAAGACTTGTACTACCAACAATCCAAGCATAGCGGCACTCATTACGTTCAACAGTCCAGAATTGCCAGTAGGGATAACAAAGTCTACAATTTTCTGAACATATATGGCGGTTGTCAGTCCAATTAGAGTAAAGAAAGTGGCTCCAACGATAGATTGAATCAAGACAGCTTTATGCGGTTTCAACAAGAACCAAAACCTACTATTGATTGAAATCTTTTGATTTCCCTTTTCAAACTTTTCGCTAGGAGTTAACAGTACAAGTACTCCTGACCAAATGTTTTGAAACGTCTCAATGGCGTAAATTTCTATTTTGCCGGTCTCAGGGTCCATTACTTTTAGGCCATTCGTTTTTGAAATTCCGTAAATGACCACATAGTGCTGGATTATTTCTCTCTTCACTACATGTGCAATTACTGGCGTTGGTAATTCCATGAGTGCTTCTAGATCACCCTTAACACCCTTGGCGGAGAAGCCCATTTTTTCTGCAGCTTCTACCATTCCATAGATATTGGTACCCTTCTGGTCGGTTCCTGCAATTTGTCTGATTCGGGAAACCGGAAGTTTTAAGTCATAGTATCCGGCTATAGAAGCAAGGCACGAAGCTCCACAATCTGTAATATCTCGCTGTTTTATCAGTGCTGCTTTCTTCATATGCTCTGCGTCCTAGGATCCAGCCAATCCTCAACTTCATCTTGTAATAGATTCCAAATGCTTCTATCAGTAATCTTGAAGTGACCTTCAAGTGACATGCCCTTTTTTAAATAACCGATATAGCCGTTACTCAATGTCATGTTATCTTTTTCTAGTGAGCACTCAACCTTGAAAAGTGATTGTTGATTAATGTTATAAGCACTTTCAGAGATATGTTCAATGACTCCATTCACAAAACCCCATTCATGATGATCATAGGCATCAATACTGAATTTGCCTTCCATCCCTTTATGTAGCAGACCTATACTACCAGGAGTAATCCAGCATGTTACATGTAGGTCATCCCGAAATGATAGTTCAGCTAAAAATTGCCCTTCCATTAAATTTTGCCCCACACTAGTGTTTTGTACATTTTGTAACTCCCCTGAATTGGCAGCGATAATCACATATCTGGATCGTTCAATCTCAAGCTGATTCAATCTTAGATCGATCTGTCTTAATTTATCTTTATTCTGAATTACCTCTTCTTGCCAGTTGTTGCTCCACTGTCGCTTAAGAAGCGTAAGTTCTGCCTGACTCTCCTTAAATGCATCTAAATAATTTTCATATTCTATTTCAGGGATCACCTTTTTCTCAAAAAGTAATTCCTGTCTTCGGAGCCTTCTTTCTGCATTCCTTACATCTAATGCTAACCTTTCTAAAGCGCTTGTAAACTTCAAGAATTGCACCTGATATAATGAAGACCTGAGTGCTTTATGATCATTCAAGTTTTCAGTTGAGAGTAGGATGCTTAAGTCTTTTAGAAATTCGATTTTCTGACGTTTCTGTTCAAGCAGTTCATTTTTTTCAATATTCAAATGGGTTTGATCAAAAACCAACAGTGTATCGCCTTTATTGACGTTAACATTCTCAACTAAAAAGGATTTTGAAACCATACCAGATGCAGATCCACGAATTTCGTGTCGATCTGAAGTGGTTGATATTGAACCCCGTGACCTCTGTGTTACCTCAATTTTCACAAGAGGTAACAACACTATAACTACACCCAGAGAAGCTAGTATAATCCAATAAATGACTGAGTTTTTGGTAGAGATTCGAAAGGTGTAATGTTCAATTGTCCTTTCAATGAATTCCTTTGGAAAGAGCTGTTTCATTTTATTTGAAGTCGCTCATTCGGTAAAGTTGTTGTAGGAAAGTGGCAATCAAACAAAGCCAAAACGATAGGCTTGTACGGCTCTTCGAAAAATAGAGAAATAAATAGCATTAATATGGTTCTTAAATCAAACACCAAAACCAGAATTTCGATGTTTTCTATTCAAAGGCTATCTAATATGACAATATTTTAGTCATAAAGACAACTTTATTGTCAATATTAAAGAAACTTTTTATCTCTCAAAACAAATCGAGCAAAATAAGAGCAAATACCTACGAAAAAGGTTCTTTCATATTTGTAACTCTTTAGCAAGAACATCTTGGCTTTCGTGGGAGAAACCCGAACACTAAAAACATGACCACTTAATCCTTTGGTCTTTTTAACCCACTTCTAGAATTCTTATTTAAGTGTCGTTCGAAAACAAAATCAAATAGTCACTCACAAAATACATGCGTTATATGAAAATCAATGAAAAAGTGATGGTTCCGCTAACTTTCACGCTACGTTTCATTTAAACATAATAACCATGAAAAAGCTATTGAAGTCTCTAGCTATCGTTTTGTTCATTTCATCACTTTCCTATTCTTGCGACTCATTTACTGAGGGGCTAGATGAAATTTCTAGTCCTTCAGATATAATCCTCACAGAATCAGGTGATGCGGAGAGCGGTGGGACAGTTAAGCCGGGTGAAGAACCCGAATAAGGGACTATCGCACTAGATTTAAGTCCAGAGGCTAAGGCTTTGCCTAGCCTCTCATTTCTTCCTATATCGTCAAAACACTTACATTGTCTGCAAAATGCTCTATCTTTTCGGCCATGTTCTGTCATAATGGTTTGATCCATTTGTGATAGAGACCAGCTTACTACTTGAATCCATGGAAAAGATAATTCTATATTCTATTGGTACACTTATATGCCTTTTATTACCGTCTTCTACTATTACTGCTCAGAATTTTGCTCTGCTCCAAGAGAAAGTAGCTGGAATTAAAGAAACTGACCCCAAAGCAGCAATTACATTAATTGAATCCGCTATTAATGAAAATAATTATAGCTACGGTGAGAGAGCTGAACTGTTTTATTCAATAGGAGATATAAATCATTCTTTTCTTGGAGAGGTTGAAAAGGCTTTATTGTCTTTTTATAATGCTCTGCGCTTTTTCCGGCTTGCCAACAATTCACTTCGTGAACATCAAACGCTTGTCTACTTAGCGATTCTTTTTCAAGAATCTAATCACTATAAATACGCTATAGAATATTATACTGACGCTATTAATATTCCAGGTTTGGATTCTGCAAAAATCCGATATGCTCTATATAACCTGGCTGATGCTTATCGTCTGGACAAGCAGCATCAAAAAGCCCTAGACATTTTACTCGACCTTGATGATTACTACACTTCTGTAGGCAAAACCAAATGGTTGCTATTGTGTAAATCAAATATTGGCCACACTTATTTTCGAGATGAACAATATGAGGCATCCAAAAATGCCTACAATGAAGTTTTGGCTATCATCGATACCACTTCAGATTACCGAAACCTCGGGAGTAAGTCCATAAATAGTCTTGGTATACTTCAATTAAGACTAGGCAATTTTTCTCAATCAGAAGAATTGCTTCTACAAGGATTAGAATTAAAACGCCAAAAAAATGCATCGAACCATTCCTTAATCGTTAGTTACATTAATCTCGGGCAGTTGTATATCAAAACTTCAAAACCTAATATAGCAGTGAATTATTTCACTTTAGCTTCAGATTTAGATCCTAATTCTGTCAACTATGAATACTTCTTTGAGGCTCTTAATGAACTTACAAACA
Organism: Cytophagales bacterium; assembly: GCA_033344775.1. Taxonomy (NCBI): domain Bacteria; kingdom Pseudomonadati; phylum Bacteroidota; class Cytophagia; order Cytophagales; species Cytophagales bacterium. Next base: position 1,516,882 of record JAWPMT010000005.1, read on the forward strand.
TTGCTAAGTCCAATGACAATAAAGATTTAGTCATTGAATATAAAGATCGGATTATTGAGCTTCAGAAACCACTAGTGGCCAAGTCAAAAAGGCTAGAAATTTTTCATGATCAATACATTGCTGAAAGGGCCAAGTATCTGCATGAGAAAATCACTTTAAAGGATCAATTGATAACTTCTCAAAATCGCAGCATTCTAGGAGGAACCTTTCTTATTGGCCTATTGATAATCGTTTTGATCTTTTTTGTTATTCAAAACAGAAAACTAAGGGATCAAAATGATTTGATGCCATCGCTTAGAATGAAGGACAAGCTTCTAAATTACATAAAGAGTACCTACGGCATCAATTTAGAGGTAGCCGAAGAAGCGTTAAGAAAGAAAGGGAGACAAGCTCCAGATTAGTAACAGGTACCAGATCAATCCAGTTTCAGTGTTAAACTCAGGTCAATCTTCTGATTTTGATTGTTCCAATAACGCAATGTACTTTTCTGAAAGATCCCCATTTTTGGACGAAGTTTTGATGTTCAATTCTTTCAATCGCATGTTTTCTTTTACCAGTATCTGCTTCGCGAGAAGAGATTCAATCAGAAGCTCCTTTAAATCCTTCTCTGAATATTCATCAAGGTATTGAAATTGATCGGTTTTGTTAAGATCACCTTGAAAGAATAAGTCAATGACCGCACCTCTGTCACCATCACCTTCTTGGTCAGACCTCTGAACTGAGGCTTTCTCCATATCTAGATTGACAAACTTGCTCGGATCGAGGTTAAAATGATCCATGATCCGAATGAATGTTTCCAGTTTTGGATAATTGCCTGATTCATAGGAGTTAATGTTACTTCTGGTCAAGCCAAGTAAGGTAGCGAATGCACCCTGTGTATATCCATTTTCCTCTCGAAGCCTTTTGAGGTTCTTACTGAAATAATTCACCGGAGTTTTTTTATTCAGGAATTTATCCCTATCATTGGGCAATATTATTGTCATAATTGACAATTAGGTTGTCAATTGCCACATTCAACATGTTTAAACCAATGAATAAAGCTAGATAAATTTTATTCATTCCGACAAGTTGAAATTGAACTAGCAAAAGTGATGGAAATAATGAAGAGCAGGAAGTCGTCCTGCCGTGTAAGTGTATTTAACCGAAGAAGTGGTGATTGGTACTGTAAGTGAGGTTAGTGACTCGGTAAATAAAGATGCTCGTTATCAAAGAGTTTGTGATTTGCTCAATGAAATCGTAGTAAATCCGAACCTCAATTCTGACTCTTTATCTCCGATCCCCGAAATAACTATTCTCATCGAAAGGATATTACAGGATACCAATGACTTAAAAATTCTTCTAAATCTTCTACTAGAGGAACCTAGAGATTATCAATACATCAAAATACTGCTACAAAAGATAGGTTTTGATAAGGTTGATTTTATGGAGAATCACAATGAATGAAACGTAACAGCGTGTAAAATCTTCAGTTTGGCTAGACCATGTGACCTGGAGCTTCTATGGTTAACACTATAGGTTAATTTGAGTCAGGGTGGGAGTTTACAGGGGATGGAGTACCCCTGGACCTGCCCGACTTTTTAAAGGCTGACAATTTTCAATCCTGATAAATCAGGAACAATAACGATTATCAAACGAAAACGGGGCTCGTTCCCGTGACTTTTCTGCGCACGCAGAATTTGTCTATGCTGGTTGTAAGAGGTGGTCAATTTGGCCACCTCAACCTTTTCATAATCAACTTGAAATGATAATGTGTGATTTAAGGTCTACAAGTATCATACTCAGTAACCAAATGACTACTCTTATTGACTATGTACGAAAAATGGATACGACTATGGACTCACGACTATTCAGTTATAGCACCATAATTTCTCAATGTGTAAGCGTACTTAATAATCTCCATTTTGAAAGTCCGCGGAAATTGAATGACATTCTAACAGACTTGATAAGCATTATCATGCCATTGGCTCAAAGTTCTGATATGCTCTATCAAGATGCCCAATTCCTCGTTTCCGCTATCATATTCAAACACAAGGGCCGAGATGCCATTTCACCAAAATCTTTTGACTTACTTCTTAATAATGCTGCGTTGTTGAAAGATTTAGAGAGTGATAAAAAGACATTGGCCTGTGGAGCCTTGTATACTATCAAAGGTGAAAATTATGTTATACTAGGACCATTAGCTCTTGGTACTGACTATTGGATTTATAACCAAATCAAGCTCGATCAACGTAAGACCTTGGTAAGCGTGCCTTCTCATCGCTTATTCGACTTAATGCCACTCTGTTCAGCCGATTTTACGCTTAGAGGGTTCGTGCAACTGGAAGATAGTGGGCTTTGGTCATCACGTTGATAATACTGTTTTCTGCAAATTCATCGTGCTTTTCTTTCAATTATTCACCAAGAATCAACAACCTAGTCCTTTTTAAATACATGATTAGCGAATCATAACATTGATGGCAGCGTTTTAGATAACATTCATAAAAGCCTTTCTTTCCTCAGAAGCTAAATAATCATTTTGCTACTTCAAATACCACAAGACATTGTCGGAAATAATTTTACTATTCTCTTTCATTGAAAATTTCATATTCTCACTTATCGGCTTGGGGTCGATACGGTAATAAATACCGCTAATTAGACCAAAATCAGTATACCCTACTTCCACGGAGTTTTCAATATTGGGTGCCTGCAAAAGCGCTAAACTTTTGCAATTGACCTTGTCAAGTCGATTTTTAACCTCTAATAAATCACTTTCAGACCAATTCAAATCCCTTAAAGCATCTGCTAGATTCAAATTTGTAATAACCTTGGATTCAATTTGATATTTGATTTCCTTCAAAGTTTCATCCCTGACCCTTAGTGTGATGTACTCGTCTTCAAATAATAGATACTGAACTCTATCAGCATTATTGAGAGCCGTAAAAAAGGAAATCAATTGATCAAACTCTCTCTCATGATCTTGATAATGAGAAATAATTCGTTGTTCATCTAAAGTGCCACCACAAGAAAACACAACGGCAGAAAGTATTAATAGATATCCAATATATTTCATCTCCAATAATTTAAAAATTCTACCGAACTCCTCTAGGTGCGAATCTGCGGTATGAAACTCCTGCATCGTAACCTCTTTTACTCCAGCGGTATTGCTGTAGAGTCTCTCCATACACTGGAGCTGGACCATATGAACCACCAAAGTAGACATGCAGCATGCGACCTACAGTTAGTTCCTTTGGGGGATTGGAGTGATTTAATGAGTGCAATGCTCCCGCCAGTCTTTGAAATGTGTCAAAATCGAGATGATGCATGCTTGCGTTAAGTCCGGCCAAATAATTACCAGCGCTTTTAGATGAAATATATTTTCCATTTAACATCTTACCTACTCCAGGCTGTTGATCTTGAATAGAGAAAACCCCGTTATTTCGAGATTCCATAGCTATCTGGATAACATCCATTCCTTGTGCTTGGTTGGCTAAACTATTGATCTGTGAGTCCCACGACTCACCAAACATAATCCTAAACCCTACACCATATTCATTTACCACATCTCCGGTTGACTCATATACAAAATCATCCCAATATTCGGTTTCTCCCATTTTTTTCCCATCACCAGATGTTGTTTCTGAATCAGCTCTTTTCTGATCAACATCTTCTTTAGTCGTAGCATCATCATGCCGGTAAACGCCTAAATCTCCATCATCATATACTGCTATTACATTTCCAGTAGAATCAGTGTGGGTACTGAATAATCCTGTAGGATCAACATAAGCAATAGGGTTATTGTAATTGAAATGATAAGGGTTCCATGACTCTTGTTTAGTATCGGCAAGAGGATCTATTGAATTAAACCGGCCTAGCCAGGAATCGAACATTCGGGCATTAAAATCGAATACTCTCCATTCTTTTTGCTCTTCGTTTCCAGTGAGTTTATAAAGGTTTTCAGGACTTAAGGCAGAGTGGTTGAAGGTGCTTCCAAATGGATAATAAGCATCTCTCTGCATAACAGAGCCATTTTCACTTACAGTAACTCGGATGTTTCCAAGGTGGTCCGCCACATTGTAGTGATAATTCCAGCTGGATTGATTTCTTAACGCCCTACCTTCTGCGTGTAGGATAAACTCAAGTTGCGCACTTCCTTCTGAGGGTTCCTTTTCGTAATGGAATACGCCGTCATAAGTCCATTCTTTACCATTGAATGTTTTTAGGTGTTTGACCCCTGTTGCATCATAGGTGTAATTGATGCTTTGCCCTGTATTCATTGTGACTCGTTGTGGAAGGTTCAGGTAGTTGTACTGGATATTGGTGATGCCCTTATTGGAATCACTGGTCATATTTCCATTTTTGTCGTACTTGTATTCTTCGGTCCCCACTGATGATGAAACGTTCATAAATCCTTGTGTGTTGTTCGTTGCATCTTCTACACGTGTCAACTGATTTCCAATGTAGTCATAACCCAGGTTATCAATGGTATTGCGCTGTAAGGTTTGAAGGTTCCCATTCTTATCATATGTGATGCCACTTACATCGTAGTTGCCAACTCCAGTATAATTGGCAAGCTTTAGCCTATTTAGATTGTCGTAGGAGTACTGGTAATTCTGAGTAGCCTCTGTTACACCACCGCCTTTCGCCTTCCAGAGCATCTGAGAAATATTACCATTGAAATTACCTGAAGAAGCATCGTTATACTTCAGTTCCATTCCAAATTGGTCTGTCGAAGGATCATCGAAATCGTTAGCTCCTCCATTGATGGTCGTTAGCCAACCTCTTTCATTGTAGCGGTAATCTACCGATTGTGCGGGTGAACCATCATCATGCAGGTCTTTCTCGATCAATTGACCGATGGCATTGTAGGTATGACTGGCCAAAGGTTTGGTTCCATGTCCTACGATCTCATGGGTGTGGATCAGTAAACGGTCTCGATGATCATAAGTGAAATTCTCCTCGATGGTAGTGGTAGAAGTTCCATTTCTATGCAGCGTAGAAGAGCGCTTGACTAAGGGTGATACTTTGTTTCTGTAAGTGATAACCACCTGGTCTGCATCACCGAAATAGTTTTCAGTGATAGTTGCTTTTGATCGCAACCTGTCGTCATAGTAGGCTACCGACTTTAGGTGCTTGACCGGACTTTCCTTAAGCAATTTGGTAAGCCCACCAGTAACTAATCCTTTTACCGAGGGATAGTGATTGGCATAACTATAATCTGATCTCCAGCTAAAGTCAGTAATAAAATCATACTTGTCATAGTAAGTGACTGTCAGTACCTCTGTACCCGAGGCCTGAGGATAGCTTGTATCATCATAACCGTGTACATTCCCACTTACATTACCGATGTAAGCCACGCCAAAATCATAGTTATTGTTACCATCGATGATCGCCTGAAGTTCACTCCGGTTTTGAGTCATGCTTTTAATACCCGTCATCACGGGCCTGTTCAACTCATCGTATTTGGTGTACAACCACTGATGTTCGTAAGTCGCCTGACTGGTCGATTTGGTTGCCGAAAAGTTATCAGCCTTGGAAGCACTGAAGTTGGGTTTCTTGAAAAGGATCTTCGCTCCAGGCGCTCTGACATAGTTTTTACCCTGATAACTTTCTACCACCAGGGTACCCGACTCAACGTACTGTACTGAGCCTGAAGTAGTGGTGCCAGAAATCACAGGAACATTCCTTCGGTTACCGTCCAGTGTAAAGACCAACCGATCTCTTTTGTCATATACCATCTCAATTTTCTCCGCTCCAGGTACTTGTTTTTCGATCATGCGATTGCGATTGTCGTATTGATAGCGGAACAGCCATTTACTGCGGAAATTATTGTCATTCAACAAACTCCAGTTGGTTCCAATCTCAGCAACTGCCTGCGGGGGAATCACAAAGGTTAAGAGGTTGTAATCATCAAAGACATAATAGGTATAAGTTTCATCGGTAGTCCCTACCGCATTGATCTTACAAACCACTTGTCCTGTCTTGTTGGTATACTCCAGCATCATCTTTCCATCTTCATCAGTAGTCAGCATGCCTCGAAGCTCATTGGCTGGATAGTTTCCAGTAGCAGTCATGATCTGATTTGCACTGTTATCGACGGTGATTTGCCTGATTTCATTGGCTTCATTGAATTGATAGGTATAACTAACCGCATGCGTTCCTCCTTCAGCAGAACTTCGCCACGGGGTTCCAGGTGAACTGGTTTCAATCGCTCGATTCAGCGGAGAGTCATCAAACAAGGTTTGGGAATAAGGGTAGTCAATGGTATCAACTCCGGTTGGAGGTGCGTCATAAAACCCTTCCAGGCCCGTGAGTGGACTGTTGTAGTAAGCACCGGATGTGGTATTCGCTCGAAAAGGCAAATAGTCCTTATCCGCTCTGCCGATAGGGTCATAGCTGTACATCTTAACCATATCTGACCCATTGGGTGAGGCTTCGCGCATCACTTCCTGACTGGTTCTTCCTAATCCATCAACATATACGATATCGGTCTGTACTTGCTGTTGGTTGGCCCTTTGAGCATTCAGGTTGGTCTTTATCGTATCACGGGCCGTAAGGCTCATGACATAGTTCTTCGTACTGGTTTGTCCAAGGCTTACGACACTAGAGGTAAGCGTAGCTAATAGAAGCAGGATTACTTTGAGATTCATAAGCGTTTAGTTGGAGTAGTTGTATTTGTATTCTTTCAAGATGTTCTGATCCTGGTCCTTGACCTGGTAAAGCCGATGAAAGTCATCGTAGTGGTAGGTGATAATCAAACCATTCGGGTCTATCTGCTTGGATATGCCTATCCCCGGATCATACAAGTAAGTCGTCATTATGGCATGGTCGGGTATTTCATTCCTGAGATCCGATAGAATCGATTCAATGGTTGCCGTACTGGTTTGTGATTCCAGATTCGATATCGAAGAAGAAATAGCATTCAAGTCGGTGGTGAGCTGAGCGTAGGAGTAATCAGTAATGGATGCCACCTGCATCGTACCATCATAACTCCATAGCTGAATGGTCTTCAATCCATCCCTGACTACTTCTATCAAATTGCCAGAAGTCGTTTCATAATCCAGTTGAATCCGTTCTTCTCGTTCTGAAGACGATCTGCCTAGCAATACTCGATCAGGCAGGTGATAATTACCATAGGATCCAAACTCAACTTTTCTACTAAGTTGTGATGTTTGGCCATTGGTTACATTGCTTTCCAAGACTTCAGCTATTCGGTGATTGGCCAACAGCTCTGTTTCAGAAAGGTCAGCAGGATATTTGAAGGTTTCCGTGATTTCATCACCAAGACTGTTGAAAACTGACTTGCTTCTGACCTGATAGGAAACCGAAGGGTCATACACATATTGGGTAACCTGATTCAAGGGATTACCATCATCATCGTATGAGGTGGTCAAGGTTCGATTGAGCTTGATGAAATACCTGCTACTTGCCAAAGTGCGTTGCTGATGGATGGGCATAGGACCACTTCTAAAGCAGGAGACATTGGAGGTACATATTTCTCCTTCGTATTGTGTATTCCCAACTCCCGAAAAGACATTGACCCAGAACTGAGCAGGATTAGAGGCTAAGAACTTGTTGCAGATTGCAGAAGTGCCGCCCCACCAGGGCTTCCAGCATTTCTTGGAGGTACGGGTAAAACAACCTGGCCCAACCCACATGCAAGGAGCTTGATCGCCTTCAAGCCAATCCACATAATCGAAAAATACATGATCGCCGGTGTTATCGGCCTGGACGATCATGATGTCACGGTTATCTATATCGGCTAATTGTTTGAACCAAAAACCGTGAAAGCCCTCACCGATGTATTCAACGCTGTATTCATTGGCTACTTCCTCCACCTTGGCATGTATGTCATTGGTGGTGTCTTTTCTGTAGATGGACTGATCCGTTACTCGACCATTCATCTGATGGTAGTTGATATAGGGATCTATACTCTGCGCTTCACTTCTGTTTTCGAAATAGGTAACTGAAACGCCATTGTAATCCGCATTGGTCTCGTCCCAATCTACCTGTGAAACGGTCGAATAAGTGATGACATTCGGCGTAGGAGTAGCTTGGTTGTTGGCATATCGTTGTAGGTACTGACAGTCTCCAAAAGGCTCATAGATCCTTTCGAATAACCGTGGCTGATGAAGTTGCGCACTGGAAGCGGCATTGGACTCCAGAAATGATTTAGTGATCTCACTTGGCTTTTTTAGAGATAGATCACCGTAATAGTAATAGGTAGTCTTGGCCAGTGCATTGGTCGCTTCATAGTCCAGAGTTTTATATACCCTGGGTGCACCCACATTCAGGTTGACCGTTGAAGTTGTTTCTTCATAAACGTCCATGGTGATGGTTACACCAAAGATGTTATTGACCAGCAACATGTTGTAGATCCCTGGGCCAAGGGTTACTTGTTCCAAAACAGCAACCGCAGCCCCGTCTTCACGGAATTCTGTCACAATGGCACTGTTGTTTACAAAATCGCAATAGTCATTGCCATCCCCATTGACGCCAGATGCATCAGTGAGTGCCGCAAAGTATAAGGGAGCTGTTTGAACAGGGAAGTTGCTGCCTGTTACGGAAATCTCAACGGTGTAAGTCCCAGATTGAGTTAACCTGAAATTGTCGGTTGCAGAATTAGGAATACCTAGCACGCCATCATCGCAATAGGTACCTGCTGTCTCACCACCGGAAACCGTGAGTCTCCCCAGATACTTTCTGTTCTCCACCAATTGACTGCCACTGACCCAGGGAAGCTGATAGGAAAACTCGGTATATCCTCCTGTAGGATAGGTGACCTTTGACAACATGCCAACAGTCGCATAAGCTACCCTTGATTCTCGGTTGACACCTGTTAAATGACTCGCATCATCATAGTCACTATTCTTAGGAAAGAGGTTGTTTCCTCCCCATCCATTGTAAAAGCCCCAATAGTCCTGTGCATTGCTCGTTCTAGAAGGGATGGAATTACGGTCTTTATATTCAAAAGTGTACTTCTGAGGATTAGCCGAAGAAGCTGCAAATAATTGAACTTCATCCAATAGGAGCCTACTTTCCCAATCAGGGCCATTTTCATCCGGTCCGGCATAGCTGTACTTTAATTCACATCTTTGAAGTGTATTCTGGGAAGTCAGGTCTTTGATAATGATTTCTTCTACTGCTTTTCTTCCCGCCAGGTCTTTTCGATCATTGGTCTGTCTTTTTAGCTCCAGCATGTCTTTGTTATTCCTTCTGATCTTATTCAGAAAGGGCTGACTGATGACATAGTTGATCTGTGAGTTCATCGTGTAAGTTTCAGCGGCCTTACAATCAGGGTCAGTAGGGGCATTGTTATGCCAATCCGTGTAAATGGCTCTTTTCAATGCGGGTTGTTGTGCACTCCAGGGAGTCGGTGACAGGTACGAAAAGTTGAAGGTATCACGTTTGTCTCCGGAAATGATTTGTGACACGTACCATGCTGAATTGTGCTTCAAATGATCAATGAAGTCTGAGCTGTCGTCAAATGATTCAGTCGTTTCTGCGTGATTAAATATGTAGGTGTTCCCGTTGGCGTCCCGAACTTTCCAAGAAGCAATTTTTGTGCTGTGTGTGGTGCCATTTGAGGCAAATGTTACTTCTACATCCAGCGTGGGATCATCAATGGCCATTGCTTTCTTTACAAGCGGGTTTCCGGTATCAAAATCATAATCGATGTACACTTTAGCGGATACATTCAGTACGTTGATGGAATAGAGGTCTACTTGTGTGTCAATCTCTCGCTTGATCACCCTGTCCCTGTATTGCAAGAAGTCTTCAATGAGGTTATCATTAGCTGGGAATACATCCCCTCTTTGGATTTCAAGAGACTTGAACAATTCGAAGTATGCCTGATAACTAAAGTCTCCTAGTAGTTCACTGCTGCTTTGTCTTTGAGGAAAAGGATCTGGGCTGTACGTCGTATAATGGCTGCCAGTAATGTAATGGTCCGGTAACCCTCTGACCTCCTTGGTTACCATACCTCCAATTCGGAGATTCCAGCCCAGGCCAACTTCTGTGGCAAGCTGCTCTACCTTGATTCCTCCACCACCGTAGGTGAGGCTCACAGGAATAGCAAGAGATCTGCCTGAAACTGAACCTATGGGAACTGATACCGAAGAAGCTCCTGTAAACATGGAGATGGGTTGGTTACCATAGGCACTAAAGGCAGCGGCTTCAGGAGACTTGGGGATCGTGACAAAATCTCCGGGATCAATCTGCGCCTTTAGGCTTGGCAGGCACAGCAAGTAGCTAAATAAAAAAAGTGTTAGGGCTTTGTTATGCATACCGAAAGTTGAACTTGTTAGGAAGAAGTTTCAACTAAGGAACAAAAACGGTTTTATAAAGTCCAGAAGAACTTCATGAACGTACCGAAAAACTTCATGTAGGTAACGGATTTGCCAATGAACGTAAAACGGTTTGGTGTTTATGTTACTTTGTTTTCACAGAAAATGGTTGGGTTTTGATTCGATAGATTCTAACTTAGATAAAGAGTTATCTATGAAAGCCTGATGATCAGTTGTTACTGTTAATTGGGCTCATGTCTATGTTTAGAAAAGTTGCATATTGGTCAGCATTGGTTATTTCTGTGCTTTTTGTGTGTACGACTATGATTTTACTTGTTGCTACCTACGTCGATATAAAAGCTCACTCCGAAAATATCAACAAGCTCTTACCAACCTTGACACTATTTATTTCGGCGATTGGCACCTTTTCAACAGTTTTTTTTGGATGGCGGATTGATAGACGTCAGTCTAAAGAACTTGAATTGAAAATAAAGGAGTTGGAGGCGAAATATGATTCAGAATTAAAACTGAAAAGAGATAAGTAAATTCATCTATTATGGCCTGAATATCGTAAGTATAGACTCATATACTAATACTGGACTACTCCCTAACTATGAAATTGAATAATGAGTTTAACCATTTCACCAAGCTACGTAATGCAGTACTCCCACCAGCTTTTCGATCAATTCAGGAGCTAAAGAGAAGGATAAAGCCATTTGAATCACCAGTTTCCAGGAGTGCAGCCCTTTTTGATCAATATCAATCTATTGCAATATTTCAAGATTTGAAAACTGGTATTCCAGAAAAGTTTTTGCAGCATGAATTCTTTCATGGAGAAACTGAAGATTATGCTGGACTGGAATACGGTTTCGAAGACCAAATGGCGGAATTGGATGAGAAGCAGGTAATTGAAGTTATCGATGGTACTAAACTCATCATCTCTGACATCTACAAGGACAACAATCTTTTGGATATAATTGAACCCAGACAATTTGAGGAAGTAGTAGCAGAATTACTTCAAAGTGAAGGTTATGATGTTGAATTAACAAAACGGACACGAGATGGGGGATATGACATCATTGCATTAAAAATGGCTTCGGGGGGATTACCATTGAAATTTCTTGTAGAGTGCAAGCGACATAAAAGCAAGATTGGTATTGACATTATTCGGAGCTTCTGTGATGTTATAAGGGAGGAAAATGCCAATAAGGGAATCATTTTCACTACTTCTTACTTTTCAACAGAATCAATAAAGAGACAACAAAAAATGGGTACAATCCTCGATTTTCAAAATAGAAAGGACGTCATTGACTGGGTCATCAAATATGAAGAATCCAGAAACTGAAAGCATGTCATAATAATAGATATGATGCTTATCCTTTAAGAAAACAGGTGTTAAAATATTCCAGCCAGCCAAATTCAGGGTTTGTGGGGCGTGATTAAAAAATTAGATATAATAAAAATGGCAGATGAACTTGATTTCAAAGAAATTGTAAAAGATGTTCATATGCATCTGATAGCGAATGTGATGGATCGTATCCTCCTTTTTGAAGTGGACTCCATTTTAGATCATTTCGTCGATCTATTTCTTGACAAGCCGGAAAATGCCAGCAAAGTTCTAATTGTTACCGATAAGTTTTGGATCTATAAGAATCTATGGAAAGCAATTATGGAATTGCTTTATGAGAGGTATTTCCCTGATAAAAATTACGAGTTCAACTGGTCAATAGAAGTTACTCCATACACACTCCTGATATGTGACTATATGGATGGAGAAGAAAGTACAGAGTTTAGCCGGTTTACTTCCCAAGCCGGATTTACCGAAGAAAAAATTGAGGAGAATTTTAAAGAGGTTGTAGATGAAGTTCGGCTAAACGATTACATCGACAGAATACCAGAGAATTTAAGGCCGAATACTAGGAAAGAGCAATTGATATTGATTTTCCGATTGATGAATTTTCCTCCACTAGAAGAATTGGCTTTTTTCTTTGGCGCATTTAATTCCAGGATTCAACAACAGCTAAGTGATTTGAAAATCGGCTTTAAATCTCTTGAGAAAACAGAATTCCCAAATCTGAATATGTCAGAGCCTCTTCATTATTCTTTTTTCCACTTTAGTCATGAAGTCATTTCTGAAAATGGAATACTTGAGCTTGAGCAAAATGCTTCACTCAATCATCTAGCCAATGAATTTAAGGTAATTAAAGAGACTGTCGATAAAATCGATCCGCCAACAAAGGAGGTTATTTGTCCTTGCTGCGGTGAGGAACAAGCGGTGGAAATTCCAAAATACCTTTTACAATACAAAGCTCTATTAGCTCGAAAAGAATTGTCCAGAGAAATTGGCTTGGTATTCTTTCAAAATTTTAAGGAGAATTTCAAAGCAAAGCTTTCAGAGAAATTCTATCAATTCATCCCAAATATTAATAAGGTCGATAATCCTAAATGTCTGATTTTAGTAGAGGGGGAAAGTGAAGAGTATTCGATCCCTTTATTGGCCTTTCGTAAAAGGTTCATCCTTGCACAAGAGGGAATCCAAGTCTACAACTCCAAATCGAAACAAAAATTGAAGGAGGATTTCTTTAACTATAAAATCAAATACCCAAATAGAAAAATGATTTGCCTCTTGGACTCGGATGCAATAAAAGAGAAAGATGACCTTGAACGAGTAATACTGGACAATAAAGACAAGTACAGGTTATTTTACCTAGATAATGGCACTTTTGAAGATCTATTTGACTTAGAGTTTTCCGTTCAGATACTTAATGAAATATACCCAAACGGTGATGAAATTTTTGTTTCTGATTTTGACTCATCAAAAGACTTCCTTCAAAATGCCAAGAGACTTTTATTTGAAAAAAAGAAGGCTCAATTTGATAAAGTGCTTTTTTCAAAATCTATATCCTCCAAAATTGATGTGGACTTAATTCCTAATGTGATAAATGAAATTTTCGAAGTGGCTCATGGTTTTACAAGATAAGGTAATCTGAAGGCTTAAAGTCAGCAAAATTTTATATCCCCTAAAGAAACACCTGTCAAAAAAGTCAAATTATTGAAGACTTTGATTTTTGTCTGATCTTCCTGAGCAGAGATCAGCAACTGAATATTGGAAGTGTCTACAGAGCGCTTATTGGCATACTCTTGAATCAATGAGTGAAAAACGTCGCTTAACCTCATTTTGACCTTGGAGTTATCTGGACCAAAAAAGCAGCTTTCTAATTCTTTGATCGTCATTTCCTTAATTTCTTTCCCTCCTGAAAGCAGATAAATGCGCAAGGTCTGACTTGATTTTACAATTCTCACAAAAACAGTTTGGAAACCGACTCCTTCTTCCATGGCAGTTTCCAGTATAAAACACTGATAATTTTGATTGATCAGTTTCTCTAAGCCAAAAAGGCTTGCTGACAGATTTTCCATGTAGGACGTCAATCCATTCTTAATTCCTGTTGCTTGCTGTTCTTTCATTGTCGTTTTCATATTGTTTAGTGTTTAAGCGTTTTGAAATATGTCTGTTTGATTTTAATTCAGTTGAAGATTGGAATGGTTAGAGAGTATCGAAGCATGGAATTGCTTCAACAACATTGGATCACCAAGTTTGCCGATTCGCTGTTCACAGTCCCGATACATTTCCAGTGAGGGCCTTCTCTTAGCCGTATCTTTCTTCTCATTGTTGAGGTATCGCCGGATTTGAGCATTCAGAATCAGCTTGAGCTGCACCTCTTGTTTTCGTTTTTCCTGTACTTCCCACCACTTCTTCGTTCCTGTGAAGCCATGACGGTTCGTTGGATCAAAATATCGGTCAGGAAGTTGTACAAATCGATTCTCAGGGTCTTTCTGGATAAACTTCTTGACCAGAAAGATGCGCTCGGTGTAAATCTCATGGACTCGCGTCAGGCGGTTTTCAGTCACAGGTTCATACCATTTTCGAAGTAATCTCTTTGCAGCCAGTTCCCGCCTTTCTGTGAGATACACATCCTTGTAAAGCACGTTCTTCGCCAGATTCCAGAGCCTATCTGCGTAAAAGGAAGTGGCGGCCCGAGCTGGATTTTCAGGGGATTTATCCCCGTTTTCCTCTCCAACTCGATGCCACCCTTTTTCCCCTGCATCTTTGTGGGCCATTTCGGATAACTCACACTTATCCACAGCCGCCGCCCGGCCAGCCGCCTTTTCGCTTTTAATCGCCATTTTTTCCCCTGTGTGTCCCGCAAGGGTGTTGCCAGTGTAGCCTGAAGAGGCTTGAGGACTTGTGAGCGCACGCTCACGCCTTTTTGAAGTGTTGCCAGTTGAGACGTTTCGGCTGTTGATGCCCTCATTCGAAGGTATTTTCATCGAGTTAACCACATCTATTATTATATTATTAGTGTTTCTAGTGTTACCAGCATCTGTATGTAGACGTTTTGTCGTTTGTTCTTTTTCAAAATGGCCTTTCTGAGCTTCTACGGCCTCTTTTGCTGATTTAACATCTTGCGCCTTTTTTGCCTCATCTGGGCTTATTCTCTCCATTACCAACAGGATATCCAGGTTTATCCACAACTCATAACTAGCATTACTACCATGCCATACCTTCCTGGTGATCACACCTGCTTCCATTAACTTCTGGATATGACGTTGGACTGTGCGGGTGCTTGAATGACTCAATTTGGCCAGCTGCACATTGTTGGTTCTCAGTGATGGCAAATTGTCCTTATCTACTTTTTCTATTCCATTGGCTTTGATCAGAGCTGAACCATATAGTCTTATCAGTTCCTTAGCTGTTGCTGAAACACTTTGTCTTATCTGTAGCGATAGATCCTCAGTTTTGCTGTTGTAGGTTTTGACATATCTATCAAGGGCTTTGAAGGCCGTATGGTAATGGAGAAAGATCATTGTTGCTTTAGTTATGGATTTAATTGTTTGAAAAGAGTTTGAATTGGATGTTGATCAGTTATTGTTCTTTGCTGTTGCTTCGTGATCAGGGTTCATGTTCAACAGGTGAGACATTGACTGATAGCTTCTCTTCCTGACTGGCTTTGTAAACCTTACACTTTCGTTGATGTCCAAACTTGGAACTCATGTCTTTGAAGCTTTTGCCACAGATACAGATCAACTCCTTTTCAGCTTGCTCTTTGAAATTTCGGAGGTTTTCCAGTTCATCTTGTTGTTCCGTGTTTAGCTGTTCTTGTCGTGTTAGCTTCTCCTCACAACTAGAAAGCTTCTTGTTCAATTCATCATTGTTACCTGTTAATTCTAGTTCCTTTTCCTGATGAGATTTCAGTTGAGTCTGGTATTGGGTAAGTTCTGATCTGAGCTTGTTGATATAGATTCTCAGGTCATTGACCAACTTGTTGAATCTTGATCGCTTCATGATCTGAGCTTTGAATAGTTCACTGAAATGGTGGACCGTGAAAGCGAATGTTCCTCCGTAGATTAACATCGTAACTGCTTTTGTGATCAGTTCGAGGTAATTGCGGGTATGAGGATCGATTTGTTGTTCAGGATTAGAGAACCGATAGAAGAGCTCATAGAACACAACCACACCATCCCAGGCCAACTCATTGATGAAGAAGATGGAAATGGCGAAGATGACGGCTTTTGAATCTCCTATCCATATAAGCGCAAAGACAATGAGGTCAAATATGATGACCACTGAGTAGGCGTGGTAGAGGCTGACTGAAGTGCTTATCTTCATATATAGATGCGCACTGTGGTCAAGGTTATTGATCATTGCCCCGCTGACGATCAACATCAGGAAGGTGCGGAAGTTGAAAACAGTCGCTATCCATTTTTCGCGGATTTCGATAGGATTACCAGAGGAGTCAGTTTTTTTATTACTATTCATGTTATTCGATGTTTGAAGCTATGAAAGACTTGGAGTTTGTTATCAGAGAATCACTAGGGCGGTGATGCCTCAAAAAAGGAGTGACCTCAAATGAAGCTTCTCACAACCTTGAATTGACTTGATTAATTGTCTCGTTGATTTCTGATAGCTGCAACTAGATCATGGAAGGCCAGAATAGCTCCAGACAGGAATTGCAATACAAAACGGCCCGCTACGAGTCCAACAATGACCCAGACTCCCGTCTTGACAACTTTGATCTGACCCTGGCTAAGGATCTGATTTTGATACTCGAATAAATGAGTGGCTTTTTGTGATGTTGAATTTCTCATTTGAAATGGATTTTGATTGATATCACACCTCTCTAGCTCACATAGAGAAATTCAGAATAGCACGGGTATCCGCACCTAGAAAATTCGAAATTGGGACCCTTGGGCCCACTTGTTGGTATTCATACCACACCAAAACCCTTCATACGATATGTGTGAAGGGTTTTTTATTTCCTGTTGTTGTCTTCCATTCTGATAACAGCATAAACTGAAAGGCCAACACAGTAGTAGGAAGATACTTGTTTTGGACACAGTTCCAAGTCATTCAATTTGATGAAATCACCATTAGCCTTCAACGCTGATTTTGTTAGTATTTACCTATAAATATTAGCTTTTATTCCCTCAGACTAATGTAGATGTAATAATCTCTTTTTTAATGGTCTTCACGCCTTGGATATTTTCATTATTAGTGCTTTACAAGAAAGCTAGATCGAAAAGCGAAAAATTTATATTCGTTGGAGCCATGTCAATAATGATTTTTGCCTTGATATCGATAATCGTAGAGTTAATTAGGGAAGAAGAATTTGGAGGTATTAAACCGTTGGCCCTTTTTTGGTCCACGATATTGCTATTCCTCTACATCTACATTAGCCCGAAAGATGGAAGAAAAAGCTTTATAAAAACATTCATTGCAGTAATTATAGTCCTCATCCTTGCAGCAATAAACAAAGGCTTACAGGCACCTATTTGATTTTGCCACTCCATTGAGAAGGTCAGTTCTTCAGAACACACCCCTAGCCCCTCTCAAGAGGCGAATCATTTCTGCTGTGAATTCCTCAGGATAATGATTTAGCCTGCAATCCCCGCAAGGGGATATATAAAGAAACTGCGCTTTGTCGTAGTACGATGCTGGTTGTATTTGAGAGCGGGCGAATGTCCGTTCTTTTTTACCAGTTAGGAGACTTTATCTGCATTGTGAGTTCAATATTAGCTATTGGCTTATCTGTATTGATGACATGACTCAGAACTTTCAATAAATCACTCTTGATTTATTTGATAATACCAACTTTTATCAAGTTGTTTCATATTCCTAAACTGACTAGACCAATAGTCAGTTAAAGATTCCAAGTTATCCAAGTAATATATTTTAATCCTATCATTGATTTTGAACTCAATAAACCTGCCAAGTCTCGGGGTTCATGTAAAAAATATATTTGAATAACCAAGCTCTTTCGGTATTGACAGCTCGGAGTAGTGCAAATGAAATAATTCAACGGTTTGCCGGTAGTAGAAAGCAACACTATCAAGGTCAGTTGTGCCATATTTTTCAGATAGATATCTCTTATTCCAAGCACTTGTATTTTGGAAAGCTGAATCTTTTTTTAACGGTGAATCACTACTTAGGAAAATCGGCATAGACATATATTGATTAGTATCGAGATCAAAAACACAAATGCGATTAAATACTAAATCTGCTTGACGTATCTCTTTATTATAAATAGCCTTTACCCTTTCACAGCCAATAGCTTTATCAAAGAAAAACTCCATATCAGTAGTCTTATTCAACTCATAAAACTCCCTGAAATTGATTCTTCATTGATCGACGTATCCGCGCACTTAATCAAGAATACAAATAATGAAAATAAAAAATAGCGCTTCATCTATAGTAATTTCACACTTTTCACTTGAGTAAACACGTCGATGAAGTGCTCTTAATGGATTAAATGAAGCTTTTTTGTTATCCCAATAACTTCCAGAGTCATTTTCGTTAGTCATCCTTTAGAAGGATTAATTCAACACGTAACCTGAATGACCCTATTAAGTATTTTCAACAATAACTTATTATAAGTTGATTAAGAGGTGTTTCCTTTTACTGTAATATTCCTAAAATCACCAACCCTTCCTCGCTTAACTCAGCCTTAAAACCGCTCATTAATATAATCATATACCTTACTCAGCCTAAGATCGCTGGTAGAGGGGCCACTTCTAACAAAGAAGTGATCCGTATTATCATCCAGGAAATAGGCAGGTGAGGAAGCCGGTTTACAATCCACACGTAACAATTCCTTTCCTGAATAGGTCTCGAACGTAAAGTGTAAAAATTGGAGATGGACCGTACTGATCCGTTCTTTGATCAGGTTGGTCAGGTGCAACAAGAGTTTATCGTGGTTCTTGAAACGGTCGTTTTCTAACCCTAAAACTGTCCCATCATCGGCCACTCCGATCAGCAAGACGCCCCCACTGCAATTCATAAAAGCCGCGAGGGTTTTCAGTACTGCCTTTTCGATGGCTTTGTCCGTTTTTTGGGCATGCAGGTTCCATCGCAGTGTACTTTTGAATTCTACATGTTCATCTTCTCCACTTTCGATGATCTCCATGGTCGAAATCTCCTCGCGTGAACGAAGGTAACTGGTGATCTGCTTCGCCAGGCCCCTAACAATTTTTAAGGCTACGGCTGCGGCAACGTAGGACTCATCGAATAGCAGGGTTCCTGAAATAGTGATCACTGTAGAATCCTCGGCTGCAAATACGGTCCCTGAACGAAAATCTTTGTTGAGGACACCTATTTCTCCAATCAACTGCCCTGGTTGCAGTGTTTTGTATTCTTTGTTCGAAAGCCCGAGTGTGAGGCTTCCGCTTTCGATGTAAAACAGGTATTCAGGCTTCTTATTCGCATCGAAGATCACTTCTCCTTCATTGACGTGTCGCCGTTCCAGAATGGGCTTGAGGCTTAGCAGTTCATCTTCGGTCAAGTTTTTGAATACCCTGGAATTCGCCAGAAGTTGCAGCATTAGGTCCATGAATGCAAGATAAATGCTTTTCTTACCGGAAGTAGAAGTCCGGTCAATGAACTGAAAAAAACCATCATCAACAATACTCCAGCCTCTATCATGAACATGAAATTCAGAAAAGTGACTTGGAAATAGTTTCCTGAAGGGCTAAATCGGAACGATATCACCAATATTCCTTGATCCGGGAAATCTTACCATCCCTAAATTCGAACAGGGCCATCTGGGGTGTTTCATCGCCTTCCCTGGTAACAAAAATCTTCTCCGTAACGACCGCATTTAATCCGGCAATCCTCCTCAATACTTTGACATCAGTGACACTACCATCATATCCACCATTTTTCTGATTCCTGACATATCCATTGTACAAATCCTGACGACTGTACGTACCACCATACTTAGGATGGACATATTCAAAATCATCCGTAAATAAGGAAAAGACCTTGTCGATATCCGCGACGGTAGAACCTACCTGAAAGACCTTGACATTTAGCTGGTAGTATTCATCGATTATCGTATTCAATGAGTCCTTATGTTGGGGAGTAGCTTCTTGTGCCCTGGTTGCACTGCAAACCATTAGACCCGCCAGAGAGAGTAAGATTGCGTTGAGATTCATGATTGATTTCGACCTTCAAAAAAATTACTTACGTAAGATGTAGCAATAGGTAAGGATTTAGAAGGGCCAAGCCTCCCCTACTGACAAAAAGCCTGCACTTCCTGACATAAGCTATTATCAGGTTTGCGAACCTACACTTCAAACCCTAGTAATCTGATCGCTTAAGTGATCAGGTTACTGACAGATATCAGTTCTGCTCACCACTTATCTCAGTCTCAGAAGCTTCCATGCACGAGACCTTTGTCCTGGCTAAAAATTCACAGTCATGAAGGTTTATGTCTACCTACTGACCTTATTTTTCTTAAGTCTTTTTTGTCCCATTCAGGGTCAGTCCCAATCTGAACCCATGATTTGGCTTCATTTCTCCGAAAAAGTCAATTTCACGCCGAGATTATCAGGTCTGGCTCTGTTCCAAAAAAGGTATTTTCTTGATCGTCACAATACCTATCAGGATCTGTTTTGGGCCAGTGGAGGATATCAGTTGAAAAACATTCAATTCGGCGGAGGTATGATGTTTATCACCACACATAAACTCCTGACTTCCGTTTACAAATCAATTCCGGAACATCGGCCTTTTCAGTACTTGAGTTATACCAGCGCGATACCCGAAACACGTTGGCGATTTCAAATTCGAGCGATGGTCGAAGAAAGATTCCTAAGCAAGGTCATGGAAAACGAAATAGCTACTGCCGAAGCATTCCAACTACGGTACCGGCTTAGGAGTAATCTCATGTTTGATTTTGCGCGCAATGCCCAATTCAAGTTGAGCAATGAATGGCTCTGTACACATGAATTGGACCTTACACAGAACCGTGCCTTTGCTGAAGTCGCTTATGCTTTTAAGACCCTGCAGGTTAGTACAGGTTATATGAATTGGTATATCAAAGGGATCAACAAGCCCTGGCGACATATATGGCTATTGAGAGTTGATCATAAGATCAGATGGCAGGAGCTAGCCCAAAACCTGAGGGTTTTTGATCAAATCCATCCACAATCGATGATTGATTAGAACATAATGCCAAGCAGTTTTAGTCAGTTCTGACCCTGGTAATTTGCTACTGCTTTGAACCATTCTCCATTCTCTATCTTTGTTGGCTAATTTCAACAGACCTATTTCTATGAATTCTCGATTGACCTATCTGATCATTGCCTTTGCATTTTTTTTCCTTGGCTGCAGCTCCGATCCAAACAAAAACTTGCGAGAATCACTGACCTTATATGCCTCGTTTGATCAGGCGGAAGCAGATTTTGCCATGGGCGATAAAGCATTGTATGCCGCAGCTTCGCGAAGATCAATGGACAGCACTACGCAGCAAGGCCTTGCAACCGGAGTTCATGAACTGGAAGCAGGTGGAAAATGGGGCAATGCCCTGAGATTCATCAAAAGAGACGATGCCGTCTTGTTTTTCAAAAGTGCCCAAAACATCAATCATACTCCTCAAAACTGGTCCGGCACGATATCCTTCTGGCTCAAAGTAAGCCCTGAAACGGAGCTGGCTCCCGGTTTTACCGATCCCATTCAAATCACTGATACGCGATATGATGACGCATCCATATGGGTCGACTTTACCAGAGAAAGCCCCCGGGTTTTTCGATTGGGCATCCTCGGCGACCGCACTTCCTGGCATCAGGATACAGTACGCACCTCGGCAAGAGCGGAATATGAAAGAAGATTGATTCCCGTTGCGACCCCTCCGTTTGATAACAGTACATGGACCCATGTTGTGATTCTGTACAAGGATCTAGGAACCCCAATGGCCACATACGAACTCTTTTTGGATGGAAATACAATGGGCAAAAGAGAAGGCATTGACGATCCGTTCAACTGGGAACCTGAAAAATCGAATATCTATCTTGGATTAGGTTTTGTCGGTCGAATGGATGAACTGGCCATTTTCAATCGACCTCTTTCGAATGAAGAAATCATTCAATTGAATCAAATGAATGAGCCATTTAAGTTTTAGCCAGTTCACAAATGGAACGAATATCTACAGAAAGCTATTAAGGGGGTTTGCGTTAATATCATGAGTATGTAAATGTGCGCTTACTCATATCTGATCAAGGAAGTAGCTTCTTCCAGAAAATCACCTTATCATCACCCTCCGTCCAGAAATCACGTATCGTGGCCTCCAGGTTGTAACCCAATTTCAAATAAAACTTTCTGGTCAATTCAAATTCATCGGTACCTGAAGTCTCTACGATCAACAAACGAATGGATTGCTCTTTCAGGATTCGCTCGATATAGTTCATCATTTCAATACCAATCCCCTGGCCCTGTCGCTCTTTTAACACGCCGATGGCCAGCAGATTATACGTTCCTTCGGTGAACTTTTCTGGGGTGCAGTAGCCAATCGCCACAATCTCGCCGTTCTGCTTTTTGGTAAACCAAATATCATCCGTGGCTTCGTTCGTAAGGTAATCCGACATCATTCCCTCCAGATATTCCGATGGAAAGAGACCACTGGAATCTACCACAGTTTTCAACTGTTTGATGTCTTGTTTTTCTACTTTTCTAATTGCCATTACTTCCGTATTTGTCGGCAATTTAGGTGACTGGCTGCTCCTAAAGTTGTACGGTTCTGCTATTGTAAGCTTTCACAGGGTTAACCCCTAACATGGTTTTAAATGCTCTGCTGAAGTGTGGCTGATCATAGAATCCGCTTTTGATCAGAGAAGCAAATAAATCCTCTTCTGTATCGAGGTGTGCTGCGATCGTATTCCGGAGCTTGCACCACAATAAATACTTCTTCAGAGAAATGCCTGTGTTTTCTTTGAACAGGTGTGAAATCCTGCTGGCTGAGAGATGTACCAAATCGGTCAATTCATTCAGCATCACATCATAGGACACGGCTTGTTGCCGTAGGTAAATCAAAACCTTTCGCACTCGTTCGTCATAGGCCGACATTGATTCAACTGCCGCTAACCGGGCCTTGAGTGCATGAAAATCATTGTGTGAAGATTGATCTTTCATTGACAAGAAGACACCATCCTTCAGGGTAATATCAAGTGTAGACAAGACCCGCTTAGCATGCATTTCACGGTGCTCAATCATGGTTACTTGCACGTTGCTTCCAGGGGCCAAAACACGATGTAAGACATTGGCATCTATGACTAACAGAGAAACATGATCATAGGTAGTATGGCCATTCGAAAACTGCATATTTCCTGATGCATCAAACAATACCTCGATTGCCGGGTGGCTATGCAACTCCGTCTCCAATCCTTCAAATTGGAATTCATACACGCCTCGGGCAGGGTCGAATTGATGAACAATCATTAGGTAAGTATACCCAAAATGCACCAATGTGCTGCGAAAAGTCTGTTGTCCTACTGACAAAAGTCAAGTAGTCAAATTAGCAATACCACTAACATTGAGTTTAGCAAATTCAAATGGTAATCACATGGACAAGTATACAAAAAACAATGATAAAGTCGCAGTAGTGGGATTAGACTTGAGTGAAATGGACGACCGTGTTCTTGAATACGTCCATAAGTTCAACCAATCCTTTCCATTCGAGAAAATCATTTTTGCACATATATCGAAAGAGCAGGACCTGCCAAACGAAATTTTGTCCGAATACCCATCACTGGCTTCACCATTAGATGAGGGGATTACTATTGGACTTGAACAAAAAATCGCACCGCTTTTTGAAGGTTCAGCAACGCAATATGGCATCATCGTTAAACACGGATCGCCGTTAGAAAGCTTTCTGAAAATATCTAAAGAAAATGACGCAGATCTTGTGATCCTGGGCAGAAAAAAAAGCCTGGATGGCTCTGGATTATTGTCCGGACATATTGTTCGGAAGAGTCCAGCTTCTATCCTATTTGTTACTGAAACATTTAAGCCTGCTATCAAAGATATCCTGCTACCAGTCGACTTTTCCAGGCACTCCACTATCGTTTATGACCTGGCTCAAAAACTTCAAAGCGAGGGTCAGGCTCAAATCAGGTTTTCTCATTTGTACAGTGTCCCACTTGGCTATTACAAAACAGGAAAGTCATATAAGGAATTTGTCGAAATCATGAAGACGAATGCCTCCAGGGACTTTTCCCGTTTCATGGAAGTTAATAACATTAATCCTTCAACAACGTGTGACTACCTGCTCGCGGATAAAGGACCTAAGGCGCAGTTGATTTACCACCATGCTCTTGAGACCGGGGCTGATTTGATATTGATCGGTTCACGAGGACGAACCGCAACTTCTGCTTTGCTCATTGGTTCAGTGGTAGAAAAACTACTTCAAATTGATGACGAAATTCCCATTCTGGTGGTCAAAGACAAAGGAGAGAACATGGGCTTCTTCGAAGCGCTTATGAGGATTTGAACTTCATATTATTAAGTATATAATTGGTTTGAGACGAAAAAAATAAACCAAGCCGACATATGCTTGTTCCTTTAATATCAATCAAATCGAAAAATAAGAGGGTTTTAGGTAATTTTCTCCTCCACTAAAAAGTACTAACCCAAAAAGCAAGAATAGACCTATGAATAACCCCACCTTTAAGGCCTGGCGTGTCACGGAAGATGCCTCCGGTAAATTTCACCGAGCCATCACAGACAGAACATTGGAAGACCTCCCGGAAGGAGAAGTTACTATCAAAGTCCACTATGCCGCGCTCAACTACAAGGATGCATTATCCTTCTCTGGCAATAAAGGGGTCACCAGAAAATATCCACACACACCCGGAATTGATGGTTCAGGAACGGTAGTTGCAAGCAGTTCCAGTGATTTCAAAGAGGGAGATGAAGTCATGGTGACCAGCTATGACCTGGGCATGAATACTGATGGCGCATTTGCGGAATACATCCGGGTACCAGCCGAATGGGTTATCCCATTACCTAAAAGCATGACCTTGCAGGAAAGCATGATCATCGGAACTGCAGGACTCACCGTAGGAATAGGACTTTATAAAATGGAAAAAATGGGGCAAACTCCTTCCATGGGTCCGATCGTGATCAGCGGAGCCACAGGTGGTGTAGGCAGTATGGCCGTAGGCATTCTGGCTAAAGCGGGTTATGAAGTCATTGCCTCATCTGGTAAATCCGAAATGGCCGATTATCTCAAAAGCCTGGGAGCTAATCAGATCGTCGATCGGGAATTCATCAATGATGATTCCAACCGACCGCTCATGAAACCCCAATGGTCAGGAGCCATAGATACTGTGGGTGGAAATACCCTCGCGACATTAATCAAGGGCTGTAAGAGAGAAGGAAGTATCGCTGCTTGCGGATTAGTCAGCTCGCCGGTTTTACCTACTACGGTCTTCCCATTCATTCTCAATGGCGTCAATTTGATCGGCATAGATTCGGCCACATTCGCAAAAGAAGACCGACTGCAAGTTTGGGAAAAGCTTGGAAGTGACTGGCGTCTGCCAGACATGCAAAGTCTAACGACTGTTTGTTCCATGTCGGAGTTGGAGCCCCACATCGATGGTATGCTACAGGGAGGTTCCAAAGGTCGGGTGATCGTAGACATGATTGCCTGAGCTATGCCCAATTATCAAATGCATTATCAGGAAAGTCTGGACAATCCCGAAAAGTTTTGGATGGAACAAAGTCGGTCCATCGATTGGTTTGTTCCACCTCCTGAGGGTCTTAGTCAGGATGAAAATGGATTTTATCGCTGGTTCAAAGGCGGTAAACTCAATACCAGCTACCTCGCACTTGACCATCATGTCAAAAACGGCAGAGGAGATCAGCCGGCAATCATCTACGAATCTCCGGTAAGCTTTACGAGCCAGACCTACACTTACAAAGAAGTACTGGAAGAAACTGCCCTGCTGGCAGGTGTGCTAGAAGCACAAGGTGTCACAAAAGGAGATACAGTCATCATCTACATGCCTATGATCCCACAAGTCGTGTTTGCCATGTTGGCGTGTGCCCGGATCGGCGCAATCCATTCGGTGGTTTTCGGTGGTTTTGCAGCAAGGGAATTGGCTATCCGTATTGATGATGCGCGACCAAAAATACTCTTGACTGCCAGTGGCGGCATTGAGGTTAAGCGCGTGATCCAGTACAAACCACTGGTTGATGAGGCCATTGAATTAGCCGAGCATCAGGTCAATCAAGTATTGGTATGGCAGCGACCTTTTGTTACGGCAGGCATGACAGAAGGACGCGATCTCGATTGGCGTCAGCTATTAAAAACTGCAACACCAAGTGAACCCCTACCACTCGACGCTACCGATCCATTGTACATCTTGTATACCTCTGGCACGACGGGTAAACCCAAAGGTATCATTCGGGACAATGGTGGTCATGCCGTGGCCTTGAAATACAGCATGCAACATCTCTACCATGTGGGACCAGGGGAAGTGTACTGGGCTGCATCAGACGTGGGTTGGGTAGTCGGGCATTCCTACATTGTGTACGCCCCATTGATCCAGGGTTGTAGCACGGTGCTATTTGAAGGGAAACCAGTTTTCACCCCGGATGCAGGCACTTTCTGGCAACTGATCCAAAAACATCATGTAAGTATCCTGTTTACTGCTCCCACCGGCATCCGAGCCATCAAGAAAGAAGACCCTGAGGGTAAAAAACACCAAAGGCACGATACCTCATGCCTAAGAAATGTATTTCTGGCGGGAGAACGATGTGATGTTTCTACCTACGAATGGCTTAAAGCATTAATAGGTGTTGAAGTGATAGATCACTGGTGGCAAAGTGAATCCGGCTGGCCCATGATCTGTAACCCGCTAGGCTATGAAGCCGTCCCAGTAAAGCCCGGGTCTTCTTCGCTACCTGTCTGTGGGTATGACATCCAAATTCTGGATGAAAGTGGCAACGCTTTACCGGCCAATAAAGAAGGAGCAGTGGCCATCAAACTTCCCTTGCCCCCAGGGTGTTTACCGACCCTATGGCAAAACAACGAACGTTTCCAAGCCTCCTATTTGTCTCACTATGAAGGGTATTACCTGGCTGGTGATGGTGGCTATAAGGACGAAGACGGATACATTTTCATCACAGGTCGTATCGATGACGTGATCAATGTAGCCGGGCATCGTTTATCCACTTCCGACATTGAGGAAGTTGTTTCAGGACATGAAGCCGTAGCAGAGTGTGCCGTTATCGGAATCGCCGACCCGCTCAAAGGTCAAGTTCCCGTTGGGTTTATCGTACTGAAAGGCGGCATCCGAATCGATTCGGAAACCCTGGAAAAAGAACTGATCAGAAAGGTGCGCAAAGAAGTGGGGCCTGTGGCTAGTTTCAAACGTGCCGGCATCACCAAACGGCTACCGAAAACACGCTCAGGGAAAATCCTTAGGTCCACCATGCGGGCCATTGCTGATGGCAAACCCTATCATGAACCTTCCACCATAGAGGACCCGAAAGTTCTGGATGAGTTGAAAGTGCTGATGGAAAAAGAAGAAATTGGCGTAGCGTATACCCAGGAAATTTAATAAGACCAACAAACTAAAAAAAGCTGGTCATACTGAGCTCATCGAAGTAAGATGAGCTTTTTTATATAAGAGCTATTCTTATTTAACTATTGTAAATATGCTGGTGAGCACCTCTTTTCTCACGATTGACTCATGGTCCTCCCCATCGAATATCTTTATTGACACATTACCTCCGATAGCTTTAAGTTCATCATAGTATTGCTGAGTCAGAAAAGAAGGGGCGACAACATCTTTATCTCCAACAAATAAGTGGATACTTCTATCCTGATCCAGTTCCGAAATGGCATCAAGAGGAGATAGTCCGGGCATCGGATTGAGCCATCCAGCATCGCCAGTCAGTTCATTCATAGATTTCCTCCAGGCATCTAAATTACAAGGACATGCCGCCAAGATTGACTGTTCCATGAGTTGAGGCTGGGATGCTGCTAATAGTGCCGTCAAGGCCGCTCCTCCCGAATGCCCCATTACGGTTGTCCTGGTAGCTTTGATTTCTTTTTTTACTTCCTTGATCACTGAACCAATGGCATTAACTACTTCCTCTGTATAGTTATCTCCATAAGTCAATCCTTTCGTACCACCCGATACATCTCCACATCCATCACCGTAACCTGGCCTTAACAATGCAACCGTGATCGCATTGGTGATTTTTGAGATATTTTTAGCGACGAAATATTGGTAAAACGGATCTCCGAATGGCGAATCTCCGTGTATAAAAACAACTAATTCAGTAGGTTCTTCAACTTTTTTGGGATAAACGAATAACGCCTTTTGTGGACCAAGAGCGGTTTCATACCACTTGATTTCCACGTTTTCCGGATGTGCATCACAGTACCATTTTGCCTCTTGAGAGGAACCTGACAGACAAATTGAAAAAGTGAGTAAAAGAAAAAAGTATTTCATCATTGTTGAGTCATCAAATCCTTAAGACGAATTTTCGCTTTGCGTGTTCTGAAAAATTGATCTTTTCGAAGCAGCATTCAACTGGATACAGAATTGGAATAGTGTTTGCTATATGGTCGGGACTATAAAACCGAAACCGATCATGAAATACTTCGCATTTTCCTTATTGATTTGCTTTTCTTTAGCCGTTTCAGCTCAAGAATTGAGTGGTTTTCCGAATGAGCATTCTTCCACGGATCCATCCATTAATTTCTTCGAATTGAATACCCCTCATTTTCCTTCAACTGAGATAAGTAAGATCAATTTAAAGATGCCTTCACTTTACGAGCAAGGACAATTCGGAACCGAAGATAATTGGTCAACCCCATCAGTAGATACCCGAGTATTCTGTCCTACAGGGGGCAATCCAATCAATGGCTTAATTGGAACTCAATCTGTTTTCAATTTTCAGCTATCAAAAACGCGGGTTACCACTATTTATACGTTTGATGTGATGGGCAACCTCGTGAATTCCGAAATCATTTTTGGAGGGAATTAGATGAAATAGGCGATCATCATATTTTGTTACCTACCTTAGAAGCCTCTTAAAGTCAACAGAAAATGAATAGAAGTGCCTACCCGAAACTGATCGCCCTTGCGTGTTTACTTTCTCTTGCAGCCTCATGTTCTAACCAAGAAAAGCAAAAGGCCACCACACCCGCTCAAAAAGAAGCTTCAATTGAAAATCCGAAAACTTCGGCATATGATCCCGGAGCAGAATGGCAATTGAGTTGGGCGGATGAATTTGATGGAACGGAACTCAATGAGGACGACTGGAATCGTCAGATAGTTGAGGCGGGACACTTTAATGAAGAGTGGCAACGCTATACCAACAGCACCAATAATGCCTATATTGACGAGGGTGTCCTTGTCATCAAAGCCATTCACGAAAGTGGAACACACGGATTGGATCAATATACTTCAGCAAGACTGAATACCGCGGGCAAACAATCCTGGAAATACGGAAAAATCGCTGCTCGCATGAAACTACCCTACGGACAAGGCATCTGGCCTGCCTTCTGGATGCTTGGCGCCAACATCAATGAGAACGGCGGCGATACACCCTGGCCACAGTGTGGTGAAATAGACATTTTTGAGTTATACGGATCGAAAAACGATGCGGAAGTGGAAGGCAACCTGCACTATGCCAATGCCAACAACAAACACACCATGATGGGTGCAAAAGGGTTTGAATTAGAAGAGGGCATCTTCGCAGATGATTTTCACATCTTCGAATTAGAGTGGACTGAGGAGAAAATGGTTTGGTTGGTTGACGGACATGCCTATCATTCTCAATCTATTACCGCTCCTGAATTGTCGGAATTTCATGAGCCGTTTTTCATCCTTCTCAATGTAGCAGTCGGCGGCACATATGCCGATTATCCAGATGTAACGAGTACATTCCCGCAAATGATGTATGTGGATTGGGTAAGGGTGTATCAGTAGGGTTCCTGCCTAGGCAGGCGGGCGAGAACCTCAGGGTTCGGGAATTATTTGAAGAATTTTCTGGGCGGGACGATGAACAGGGACAGCTTGGTGTAGGCAGCATCCTGAGATCTTAGGTCAATCAGTGCGTTTCTGGCTCGGTCTCCTGGATTAGCTACGAAATATTGCAAGTTCTTGTTGTAGCCTACATCCAATCCAAACCATAACCAATCGTGGATTTCATGTTCCCAAGACAGAGAAAATTGTAAGTCTACCCTTCTGAGCATCAAGTTGCGTTGATAAGTAGGAACAGCCTCGGTGAGGTTATATCTCCAGCCTCTGAGTTCCGAAGTTGCAATCAGAAAATTGCGATCATTTAAATTGTATCGCATCGAAACGGATTTGGGAAGCGTCAGGTTCATATTCCATCTGGGCGAAATATCCTTATTGACCAGAAACAAGGGATATACAGCGGTAATGCCCATCACGTGATTGACCACTACGCCTGCGCCAAACTCTGTAGTTTCGGAAGGCTTCCAACTGTAGGTTCCACTGATGAAATGTTTGGTTGTGTTTCGATTCCATTGAAACACATCGCTTTGTAACTCAGCACCGCCAATGATTCTGAATTGCTGATTATCACGAAAATTTTGCTGATAAAAAAAGCGAATGCCCGCACTAGTAAAACTACGTGAGTTCAAATGCTGAAAAAGATCATTATTTGCCGCCTGATCCTCCTCATCAAATTCGAATTGATGTTGGTAATATTTTAACTGTAATCCGAACAGACGATCATCTTTTATCAAAACGGGAATCCCAAGCTTCGCTTTGATCAACCGGTCTTCATCCACTTCATTGCTGTCGTTACCCAAGCTCTCAGAATTTGACTTTACGTCATAGTTCCTTAAGGTCTCAATGCCAAACTCGGCGATTTTGGGCCGGTAGGTACTTTGCCCGCAACATAATTGAGCGGTAGCCAACAAGACTAAGACGATGAAAAGGTTTTTGTACAATGCTTCGAATTAAACTTTCAAATTAACGCAGAATAACCTGAATTTGATATTGATATTCGACGGTTTGCAGGAATTTGTCGTGCAGCTTAACCTGGTGCTAATGCTCGACATTTGGCGCCAAATATTATTTTATTCAAACCAACATCATCTTGTAAAAGTTAGGTGTTTGATTTGCAGTGATTTAGCAAACTAAACCCCTTAACGGTCACTTACGTATGTCATTTTGGAAAAAGATTTCCCTTCCATGAATTATTCTTCACTTCCGCAGGTTAGTAATTCCTCATCTAAATAAAAATTTGTACTTTTTGCCAGTGAGGAGAGGATGTTTGATATTGATTTTCGCTCTTTTTTGTTTTCAAGCTTCAGCACAACAACTAATTGACAGCTTAAGGCATATCTATGAAAATGAAACGAACAGAGATTCGACGTTGGTTATGGTCATCAACGATCTTGCCATGGAATACCTCAATTCCAATCAAAAAGTAGCGCTGGATCTCATCATAGAGGCCAGTCAATTAGCGGACTCACTCAATTACAAGGAAGGTCTATTCTGGGCTACCGTAAATCGGGGAAATTCATTTTGGATGGCAGGTATGTATGATGCTGCCCTCAACACCTATTTTCGAGCAGCTCATATGACTGATAACAAAATGATCTTCCCGAAACTGGCTGTTTACAATAACATTGGTGAAGTATTCAAAAGAAAGAGTCAATTTGATTCCGCGCTAGTTTATCTGGAGCTGGCAAAAGACCTGGCCACTGATCAGGATCTTCAATCTGAAGAAGTGCTACTTCTCTACAATGTCAGCGAGTTATATCTCAAAACCAACAATCTGAAGCTTGCAGAAAATTATATTGAGCAGTCCGTTAGTAAAATATCTTCCAGTACAAATCCGAGGTATGAAGCATATGCTTGGTATGGTAAAGGGGAGGTTGCAGAGCGGAAAGGAAATATTGAAGCGGCAATTAACTTTCACCAGAAGTCCTATGAAATCAGAAAAGAGAACAAGAACATATCTGGACAAATCAACAGCCTCAACAAACTGGCAACAATTCTCATGAATCAGGGAGAAATGGATCGGGCTGACCAACTGATCATTGAATCCACAAAGCTTGCAGAATTTACCGAAAACAAGAATTTCCTTAGCCAGACCTTTTTAGTAAAAGCCAATTACATGATGGCTATAGGCAACCATCAAGAAGCAAACAATTGGCTTTTGCAACACTATTCAATGAAGGATAGTGTTGAACAAGCTGATTTCGCGGATCAAGTGGAAAGAATCAAAGTGGCACTAAATGCCGAAATCAAAGAAAAAAATTTCGAATTACTTGAAGAAAAGCAACTACTGCAAAATGAAGTAATCAAACGGCAAACCTGGATCATCATTTCCGTATCCATTTTAGCGGTAGTCTTACTCATCTTCTTCATGAATTATCGCAGAAGTCTACGACACCAGAAAGAGCAGAGTGATTCACTAAATGACCTCAATAAAATAATTCTCACGAAGAATCAAAAAATCGAACAGATCAATGCCGCCCTGGATCACAAGCTGATTCACGCTACGAAGCTGCTCTATGAAAGTCAAAAAATCACCAAAATAGACAGTTGGGAATACAACCTTGAGACTGGCGGCGTGCAATGGACTGGTGACCGCTTTGAAGAACTGGGGATGGCCAAAGAACTTGAAACCCCAGTGAATCCTTTGATCATGGGGTATATCCTGAAGCAAAGCTACGAGCGGGTGGTCTCGATCTTAAAATCCTCTTCCAAAGAAGGGCTAATTTTTGAGGAAGATGTTAAGATTGATTCCGATGACGGGTGTCAAAGATTTTTTCGCTTCCGTTATTTTATGGATCGAAGCGAAGGGCAATCGATCCGCGCCTATGGTTCCAGTCAGGAAATTACCGATCTGGTAAAAGCAGAAGAGCATGAAAAAGCCATTATTCGTTCCTTGTTCAATTTATCGCGTTCCGCGAACCTTAGTCTGGTCACTTATGATTTTGAGCAATTTGTCGAGCGACTGTTGAAAGAAGCCACCGAGACGATGGACGTAGCAGGGGCATTATTTTGGATCTACGATGAGCCGGCAGGTCAGCTAAAATGCCTCAAATCCTTTGGCGTATCAAGCATAGAACCCGGCGTGGAGCTTAGTATGAAGTCGTATCCGAAGTATTTCCAAAGATTGCTGGACTTCCGATCTACACCCGTCAGTGATTTATTAGAAGATGAGAAAACAGCCCTGGTGAATGCCTATTTTTATCAATCCCATGGCGTGCGGTCATTGCTCGACTCAAAGGTAGAATTGGAAAGTGAATTGGTGGGGGTATTTACGGTGGTTCATGACCAGCCTAAATCCTGGACTTATTCTGAGCAGCGCTATGTGGGTTCATTGACAGACATCATCACTACAGCCTATTCAACCAGTCTGAAAAAGCGGCTGGAACAAGAAAAAGGTGATTTGATCAAAAAACTCCTTAAACGAAATGAGAACCTGGAAGAATTGACCTATGTCATTTCTCACCACCTAAGAGGTCCGCTTACTCGCATTATCGGGCTCTCCAATCTCTATGAGGATCCACAATCTCAGGGCATAGAGCAAGAAATCATCAGTCGGATCAATCAATCTTCACTGGAGTTGGATCAGGTGATCAAAGATCTGATCGAGATCATCAAATACAGTGACGAAGAAACACTACAAGACGAAATCGCATTACGCGCATTAGCTGAAGAAACCTTGCAAGAAGTGGGTAAAGAATGGCCTAGCATCACTTCAAGTGCCAAGATGTCCATCGATCCGGAAATCAAAGTCTATGGCAATACCTCTCAGGTCAAAAACATTCTGTATGCGCTCATTTCCAATGCTTTTAAGTTTCGACGAATGGACCGAAACCTGGAAATAAGGATGGACGCAAGAAGGGCCTCCGGTATGATCCAATTATCAATTGCTGACAATGGACGTGGCATCGATCTCTCAAAATTCGAATCCAAGATCTTCAAGATGTATCAAAGGTTCCACACTGATATTCCTGGTACTGGCATCGGGTTGTTCATCGTGAAAAGTCTGATCGAGTCGATGGGAGGCCAGATCAATGTGAGTAGCCTCCCGATGGACGGAACCGTATTTACTTTAGCATTGCCCGACCATGCTCCGATGAGCATCAGTAAGATGAATTTGACGGATGTGGCTTAGCCCTCTTCCGATTGTGATTGTCGGACATCATTGAAAGCCACTAATTCATAGCCCACACCATCTTCGAATTCATCCGTTTCCACTTCCTGATAATATTCCCCACCCCAGGAGTAGTACTCGATCCCTGCTTTTTGGATCACCTTATACCCATCTGGCAGGCCGTTAACCATGGCCCCAACCGGAGCTTCGACCACCTCGTAGGCTCCACCGGATCGCGTGTAGTAGTTTCCGTAATAGTAATAATAAGTTCCGGTGGGAACAACCACGGTAATTCTTGTGGATGGCAGCGTTGCTACTCGTACTCCTCGTGCCGGTCGTACCACAACATATTTGCCCGCTTTTTTCACATAAAATAAGCCCTTGCGATAATGATAATTGACACCATTTCGCTTTACAACTGCTGTACCCGCCTTCATGGAGGTAACCACAACTCCATATCTCGGTAATGTCGCATATCGAATATGAGCCCTACGAGTCACTCTTCGTCTAACAACCCTTCTGGTCCGGTTTCGCTTCCTAACTTTTGCCTTCGCTACTTTTCTTTTCGCAACACGTACTTTTCTGTCCTGTTGAGCGCTTGCCTCTGGTTGAATATTAGGCACCAGCATCAAAAATGCCAGAACCAAAATGAAATAAAACCTTCTCATAATTTTCGAATTTGTCCTTAGACCATTCGAAAGATGGAAGGTTTAATGCTGAGAAAAATAACTTCGGAAGTTGGACGGAGAATAGCCTGAATGTGCCATAAATACTTTTGAGAAATAATTAGGATCAGAATAACCCAATGAATAAGCTATTTCAGAAATAGAACAGGTTTGTGCCGATAAAAGCATCCTGGCTTTTTCCATTCTTCTGTCACGAATGTATTTTCCAGGGGAGCTTCCAAAAACTTCTTTGAACTT
The DNA here is from genome assembly GCA_033344775.1 of Cytophagales bacterium. Taxonomy (NCBI): domain Bacteria; kingdom Pseudomonadati; phylum Bacteroidota; class Cytophagia; order Cytophagales; species Cytophagales bacterium. The sequence goes on from JAWPMT010000005.1 coordinate 1,551,507, forward strand.
TCTTTTGAAGGTAGCTAAACTCATGGAAGACAGTTGAGCCAACTCGTCAACGGAGAGTTCTTCGTAAAGATGTGTTTCCACGACTTGCCTAATGTTCGTCTGCTCTTCTTTAAAAAGATTGATGACCAAATTGGATAACTCCTCTGATTGAGGAAGTTTCATGATCATCATCACCAATTCCGTCAATTTTAACTCGACTAGCTTATCGTCCACAAGATCCGGATGATCAAAATAGAAAAAGAGGCTTTCCATGTACTTTCTCATGAATTGATCGATTTGAATCAAATTCATCGAGGCAAGCGAAGACGAAATTGTCTTTTTTGAGATTAACAAACCTGGATCAATCACTTCATTGATGATCTCGGGATACAGCCTAAGAATGACTACTTCAGCATGTTGCTCTTTATTGGCCGCGCTCCACTTGTTCACATAAGCTCCGCATTTCATCAATACACCCTGGTCGCTTTTCACAGATACTTTGCCGCCACTTCGATATAAATCTCCTGAAGTATTGACGGGAAAAATAAAACACCCATGCCCCTCTAAACTTGCGGCTGCAATCAGCGGTGGCTGGAATTTGAAGTGACTGATCACTTTCCTGCCAGACATTTCCATGTGACGTTCACTAAATGTCATTTGTATTTTTTTCGGATGTCTTTCCAATTATCACTACTGATGGCTTCACCGGTCATCACATGATGATCGATCGCCCAGGCGTATTCCTTAAAATTCTTTTTTAGCCCGCTTTTCGCTAACCCTTTTAGAAACCCTGGTTTTGTCAAATAATTGAATCTTATGGTAAGCTCAGTAGCTCCAGAGGCCAGTGCTTCCAGATCCATGTTGACCCAGGTATACGCTGGTCTTATCGGAAATCCCTTCTTTTCGGCAATTTCAATCGTCAAATGCTTTTCGGGATCCAACTTTGCTAAACGATCGACAAAGTATTTCTTGCGATTTTCAGACATGTACATGATCCGTTTGGCCCCAACCACCGGACGATCATATCCGTCAAGATATGCTGAGTGAGTCGCGATGGGATTGCTAAGATGCACGTTCCCAAAATCCTCGGCAACAACTCGCCAAACCCTGGAAACGGGTGCTTGTATTTCCTGAATTACTTCGAATGAAACCATCTTTTTGCGCATCTTGAGATCCTTCTCTTCCTTTTCGCGTATCGCTTTCAGCTTGTTTGGGTGTGGTTTCCCGGTCTCGATATAATGCTTCAACTCCTGCCCTTTATCAGATAAAACGTCTTCCAGTTTTTTCCGCATAAACCCTTTCATCGTCTTGCCCAAAATACCTTTGACAAGCATTTCGTTTTCGGAAATCCAATGAGTCTTGCCGTCTTCCGCTATCAGTTGATCTTTATTGATAGAATAAGCTACCATACCTGGCAGGCCTCCATACAGATCGTATTCAAAATAATAATCCTCTGGTTCGAAACGGATGATTTTTTCACGGGTATCATTGAAGCCGGCGGCGTTGATCTCACAGGACCTTTTTGCTGTGATCCCCTCGCCGCTGAATTCCACTACATGGTTCACTCCAGAGGCCCATTTACCGATGCCCCCATAATCCAATGCAAGCGCTTGCCAGACAGCTTCGATAGGTGCATCGATCAACACTTCATATTTCGCAGTAATATTTGGCGCTTCCCTTTCCATCTGTCGAGCTTGTGATTCATTCATTGTCATTATTGCTGCCATAACCAGAGTGGTTTTTTGAAAGAATTTCATTTATGAATCGTTTTATTTCGATTCCAAAATTCAAAAAATCGATGCTCGAAGCGCTGGATGATTGGCTCAATAACGAGTAAAATCGGCTCAGAAACGGTTCTACCAGGCACATGAACAATCCGGCAATCATGCCCGAAAGTGGCGCTGAACAATAGAGAGAATAGAGGTTGTTTCGAAGGTCAGTAGATGGCAGGCACAATGACTCCTTCCTGTGTATCAGTGAAACAGCCTCTATCACTTTAAAAATATCTGGTCACCGACGCTTGCAAAAAATTATCATCCCGGATAAAGTAGGTGAATTCTAAAGGATCAACATTTTGAAAAAATCTTGATTCCAAGACAGCTTTCCAATTGCTACCAACCCTTCTGCTAAACTCTACAAAATACAACTCAGTCGTCCGGTTCACATCATAGATGGCACCCATCAGGAACTGCGTATCCTGCACATCATTGAATCCTAGTCTAACACCGGCAAACACATCGCTTTGCAAACCATTTAGTGATAATTCATCTCTATCATCGTACAAGAATTCACCCAGGACACCAATATCCAGGCCCGATCCTCCGACATTTCCAAACGTATATTCAAAGCCTCCTACCAACGCGAATACATCCTGAAAAGGATTGGCTCTGTAAATCGATTCCAGTTTCAGAAGCAAAGGCCCTGTCGTCAATTGCATATCGAGACCAAATTGATGGATCACTCCATAAATTGAAGTAAAAGTTGTGAAGTCCGTGATGATTGGTTCTCTTCCAGTACCATTGAAATACGACAATCCAAAGTCCAGTGGTCCGATATAATTGGACAACCGCGCAGCAAAAGAGGGCCGCCATCTCCCTGCGTCACTCTCAAAATCAAAATCTCGACTATCGATCACAATGTCACTTGCATCACCAGGTCTTAATCGGCCTTTTCTACCTGGAAAAACTCGCTTACGGAAGTAAGGCATCACAAAGAGTTCGACCGTCCCCAGGTTATTGAGGATACTTAAATGTGCCATGAATTCTCCGAGTTTGGCTTCACCATCGAAACTTTCTACTGCATCCGTTTGATTGATGATATCAACCAGATGGGCTGATTCGGTTTTACCCCAAAACACCTTTTTAAAGCCTATCGAAAAATCTAAATCATCGTTGTATGTCTGCCAATAAAGTTCACGAATGTCCAGATGTGTCCTTCGGCTGTCGTGCTGATCCAATCGGGCAAAACCGACAAATTTCAAACTATGAACGCCATCTGCCCATTCCAATAAGTACTCCGGCTGCACTCGGAATGAAAGGTAATTTTGTTCCTGACCAGGATACATGGCATCCTTGAAGAAATAACGATTACTGCCCTCAACCTCCAGGGAAAATTCCTGATAGGTTTCCTTATCTTCCTGCGCCTTTAACATCAAAGGGAAGAGACCCAGGACAATCCATCCCAAGCCTCTCACTAATCCACCGCCTAACACTGTTGATTATCTTCCTATGCGCTGCAAAGTGGTCTGGTTGAAATCATCTTCTTCCAGTCCCGTCTTGAATTTGTAACCCTCAAAGAACAATTCCGTTTCCTTTCCCGTCTGGTGATTGACCATGTAAAATCGACCTGCTCTTTGGTGTTTGTCCAGATAAGTCTCGTAATCGTGATAAGTAAGCGTCTTCAACATGGCCCCTTTGCGATCAAAGAATTCCATTTTCTCGAAGCGATAGTTCTTGTCCGGATTGTAATAGGCAATTCGCTTTTGATATCCAGACTTGGGATCTACCGGAAATTGCTCCACTAGCAGTACATTCTCTCCGTTGAAATTGTCCTCTTTAAGGAACTTGTAAGTGTACTTTTCTACCTCATCCGATGAAAGGTCCTCATACGCAAATTCACTACCCATAAATGGTCCGGATTTGTTGCTGGAAGAGATACGCTTTACCCGCTTAATAGAAGGCAAATACAACCACTGGTCGTCGGATCCTTCTTTATGTGTGAATGTCAACGTAGCTGTTCCCTGGACATCTCTGGGACTATTGAATACGATCAGTGATTTATCCCCATCTGTAGTCAATTCATAAGTCATGTTCGTCATGAAACGCTCACTTTCCTGCCCCTGACGATTCCTTAGTACCATGCGAAGGTCCACTTCAGATGATTCAAAACCTTCATCGGCTTTGATGGCTTTTTGTGCAATTTCAATCCCTTTTTCTTCGGGAGATTGGCCGTATGATGGTCCTGCAACAAACAAGACGATCAAGGCTATGATTGATAATTTAGTTTTCATTTTCAAAGTCATTTTACGTATTAATGGATTAGGATACTTGGCTGGTTGCCAATGTTGGTTTTTGGTCTTTACCGGCAGAGATCAACAGAATAGCTGGTAACATGAGGAAGTCTATGATCAGTGCACTGATGATGATGATCGTGGTGACCTTGGCCATCCCTTCATTCATGCCGAAACTGGATTGTGATAAGATCACAAAGCCCGAAATAAGTACGATAGTGGTCACGACTAGGGCCCTTCCAACCGTATCAAAGGCATATCTCACCGCATCTTCAGCAGAATAACCATGCTCGCGACGTGCTCGCAGGTACTTGGTGAGGAAATGAATGGTGTCATCGACAATGATCCCCAGGGTCATGCCAAACACGATGGATATCCCTACATTGATCGTTCCTCCAAGTAAGGCCCATACCCCAAATCCTACCAAAGCAGGAGTCAGGTTCGGGATCAGGCTCAGGAACCCATGTTTGAAACTTCGAAGTGCCAAAGTCAAAACCAAGGTGATTAGGCCTATTGCAATCAGATTGCCGCTGATGAGACTCACAATCTGTGTTCTAGACAGATAAGCAAACATCATCGTCGGACTGATCCCTTTGGTATGCATGTATTCCGGTGTATTCTGTTCCAACCAACTTTCTGCTCGTTCCGTGAAGCTAATCATGTCTTTAGTAGGCATGTTGACGTAAGTAGCCGTCAATCGGGTCTCTGACTTATCGACATTGATCTGGTTATTGAGGTCCAGACCGAACGGCAGCGACAATTCATATAGCAATAAATATTGTGCAGCTTCCTCCCGATTTTCAGGCACTCGGTAGTACGTCTGATCATCTCCGTGCATGGATCGATTGATCCTTCGGGCTACTTCCGAATAAGCGTTAACGTGGACCACTTCTGGCTGGCTTTCTAACCACATCTCAAATGCTTCCAGATTCTTCAGGTATTCCGGATTGTTGATACCTCCTGGTTCACCAGAAGCCAATGAAAATTCCGCATTGTAAATGCCCGTGAGGTTGTCATTGATGAAATCTGTGTCTTGTCGGAAAGTCACACTGTCATCGAAGTATTTCACAAACTCATCATTCAATTCGATGTTCATCGCAAAGAATCCCAAAACGCTAATTACCACGACAGACCCTCCCAAGGTCGCGACCCGCCGACCGATCACAGCGTCAGCAATTCGATGGTAAAAACCGCCACTACTTTGCGCATTGTCTTGCGTCGTTGAAGCTTTTACGCGAATAGGCAGTAGCGACATCAATACCGGAAGCAACGTCACCGAAAAGAAGAAAGCACCTGTCATGCCCACCGCGGCGATATTACCCAGGTCTCTGAATGGAGGCACTTCGGCCGAATTAAGAGATAGAAAACCGATAACGGTCGTCAAACTTGTAATAAAAACCGGCATGAAATTCACCCTCAAACTCTCGATCACTGCGGCTTTCTTTTCCAGACCCTTGCGTACTCCCTGGATCATTGTGATCAGGATATGGATACTATCGGCCACTGCCAGGGTCATGATGATGATCGGAGCAGCGCCAGATGGTGGTGTCAATTTAATACCCATGTGCCCTGCAAAACCCATCCCAAACATGATAGAGAAAACAATCACCAAAAGGGAAGCAAATGTCCCGGAAAGGGTTCTTGTCGCGATAAGAATGGTAATCAAGATCGCCAAAAACATGGCGGGAATTAAGGTGGAACTGTCCTTTTGAGATGCTTCAAAGAATGCGCTGTTCAACATGACTAATCCTGAAAGGTGTGTTTGAAGCTCCGGATGTTTCGCCTCAAAGGCTTCCGTCATTTCACGCACGTGAGCAACGATCGTAGGATTCTCACTGACGTCTTCACCGGGTAATTGTACCGTCACATTGATGGCCGCCACGGTTCCCTCCTCATTCAGCAAACGATGAACCAACAACGGCTCATTGGTCGCCACTTCTTTGATCTTTTTGATCTGTTGCTGCGTTTTTTGTGCGGCATCTGTCACCAGATCTTCTACAAAGAGATCATCTTCCTCCGCATAGGTGTGTTGAAAGTTGGTGATGGCGTCAACACGTGTGGAGAACGGCACCTGCCAGGAGTCAGCCGTTAATTCCTCTATGGCTTCGAGCGTTCTGGTATTGAACACTTCTCCATCCTTCGGAGCAATCACAATCAAAACATTGTCGTCCTGTGTGTATTTGCGTTGCAATGCTTCATAGGCTTGTAACTGAGGATTGTCTTTCTTAAAAAAGACCCTATAATCTCCGTCAAAACCTAGTTTGGCTCCTCCTGACCCAAAAACCATGGCAAGAGCTATGCTCAAGATCAATACAGGCCATCGGTATTGGATGACCCATCTACCCCATCGCTCCCCAAACTGCTGGGAATTTTCCTTGAGGTTTTTTATCGATTCGTTCATTGATTAAGATATATAAATACGATTGATGAATATTTCGATTTTCGAAGTAATATGTCTTTAATCGAAACTCAGATATTTTAGTTTCAAAATATTTCGATTTTCGTATTATATTTTTTCTGAAACATTTTTCTTGAGATTTTTGTAGTTATCATAAGCACATAATTTTTTGATGACATGACGAGCGAGGCGGCAACAATTGGACAGGATAAATTGAGTTTCTCTGAATCTTTCCCTAAGATCTTCTCCAAACTATTGGTCAGGATGGAGGAAGTGGACGATTGGTGTGTACAAATCACTCAGGATATCACAAAACAAGATCTGTTGTTGATCGATCACATCGGGGAAAGTGAATACCTGATCATGCGAGACATTTCGGAATACCTCAATACACCGCACAGTACGGCAACAGGCATCGTCGATAAGCTGGTGAAGAAGTCTTATTTACAGCGATTCTATTCTGAAGAAGACAGACGGACGGTACTGGTTGGCTTGACAGACAAGGCCAAAGAATTGAAGGAAATGTTTTGTAGTAAGCGTCATGAAATGAGTGAGAACATTGCATCCGTGCTTACTCCCAGCGAACAAGATGAGTTGCTCCGGATTTTTGAAAAAATCGATCGTACGTTACAACCTCAGAGTGAATGACTTGGATCAATCGAAATTCCGGTAGAGGAATATCATTTCTTCAGTGATCCATTATTTATTGAGTTAATTAGTTCTTGAGTTTCTCTGCTTCTGACTTTGTAATTTTCTGGTTCTGGATTTCCTGACATAGGTATGCTGAACCATTTTGAGCGGGTCACTACAGCAGTGCAGCATGATTCGTTAAATTGAAACTTTCACTTTCAAAGATGATCCCATATTGATTGATCGAGAATTACCGCTTTATTCCACTACTGGAATTGATCGTTTAGGCTAATGAAATTTCTTTGAAATAGATAGGAAAACATCCCAGGAAGCAAGGTCGGTTCTGACCTTGTTTCAAGATCCTGGGTGTCTATGCAGGCGGAACCGATCTGGTCTGTGAGTACCTATTTTCCACATACATGATATGTCTTCGAGGGTTGTTTGGGAGCCGATCTGAGCGTGCGTTTTGAACTAGCGTGGATAGCACGAACCAATTGACTTTCAATACTTATCACTCCCTCTAGTGACACTGATAACTGATACAAAACTCCGTTAGAAACCATACATTATCAAGGGGAAAAACCCTGTGATGACGCAAGTGTTTTTCAGGTAGGTAAAAAGAAAAACCCTGTTTTACTGTGACCGCTATGACTGACGGATGGATTTGAAATTATCATTGTTAAAGTATTATAGAAATACTAATATATATAGCAAAATACTAATATTAATAGTACTATATTTACTCCCCGAAATACTAAACAGTAAAAGGGCAGGTGATATTAGGGGAGATTGCTCATGGATTAATGGGCGATTTGGAGCCTCCTGAAATGGCCTCTATTCGGGGCCGAGCTCGCAACCATAAACACCTGAAAACGTCGTTTCGCGGCAACCAGGCTTGATTTTTCTGCAACCAGTGTTAACATTTTAATGAGTAAGCAACCATCTTCTAAGACGTACCCACCAAAGGACAAAGATTTCCGTGAGGATCCCGCGACCGAAAATATGGCTGTGTCTGATAAGGAATTGGTCTTGCAATTGCGCTCGCAACTGGAGTTGTCTCAACATGAGTTGAATCATGCCGCTCGAGAGATCCATGACAATCTCGGCCACCTTGCCAATCTGGTACATATTCACCTAAAATTATTGTTAGAAACTCCCAAGGAGGATCAGCAGCAAAAGGTTGAAGACATCAGCGCTTTGGTCTCTGAATTGAATCATGAAATCAAACAATTATCGATCAATCTGACTGCTTCCGGCGCGGATACAACAGCTTTCGATCAACTCCTATTGAAAGAGATACTGCGATTGAAACGACTTAATCTATTTCAGGTGGTTTACATGGAGCCTGAGCACTGGCCGGACCTCCCTTCATTTAAGGGTCTGGTGCTATTTCGGATGGTTCAGGAAATCCTTAATAACGTACTTAAGCACAGTAACGCTTCTATGCTCAAAGTGCAGGCTATCCAATCTGGTTCTTTCCTGAATCTTCATTTGGAGGACAATGGTGATGGTTACGATCCAACGAGTGAACCGGATAGACCGCAATTAGGCATGAAGCACCTGTACGAACGTGCTAGAATGATCCAGGCGCAGCTGCAGGTAGAAAGCAAACAACAAGAGGGCACTTCTGTTCACCTTAGAATACCGATCCCATGAGTATCGCAGCGCGACCAATCAAACTGGGTATCGTTGATGATCATCAACTCTACCGCAAAGGGCTGATGAGCCTTCTGGAAAAGTGGGGTGCACTATATGAGATTGTACTGGAGGCCATGGATGGCGAAACATTGGCGAATTTGATTAATCCGAGTGTGTTACCAGATGTCATCATCATGGACATCAACATGCCCAGAAAGGATGGGTTTGAAAGTATATCCTGGCTAAATGAGCATTATCCTAAAATCAATGTGTTGGTATTGAGCATGGTGGGTCAGGAGGAGAGTATCGTTCGTATGATCAAATATGGCGTCAAAGGATACCTCACGAAAGACATTGATCCGGATGTATTACATGAAGCCCTGCAAACGGTAGTTCAAGGCAAATTTTACTACACGGACTTCCTTAGCCGAAAGCTCATTCATGCCATCCAGGAAGATGATCGAGTCACTTTGACGGAAAGAGAACTGAGATTCATCAAGCTGGCTTGTACGGAAATGACCTATCAGCAAATCGCCGATGAGATGTTCGTCAGTCCCAAAACGGTAGACGGCTACCGAAAAGCCCTGTTCGAAAAACTAAAAGTCAAAAGTCGGGTAGGGCTTGCGATGTATGCGGTGAATAATGGGTGGGTATGAAAAGGGCCAGATGGAGCTTCCTCCGACCCTTCAAGATTTCTTTCTGAATTCAGATTTATGGTTCTAACGCAGCTAACTGCGCGTTTTCATCACAAATGGTGATCTCCGGAAAATTCACCTGGCTCACCTCCTGGCCCTCCTCTAAAATTTCCACTGACTGCATCATTCCCTGATCCTCATGATCGAGTATATGGCAGTGAATCACAAACTTACCGGTGAAGTCTTTGTAGACGGTTCGTATCCTGGTCTTTTCTCTAGCTTTCACAAAATAGGTGTCCTTCCAAATCGGTTGATCAAACTTGGTCGGGGAGCCCCATTCATTACAAGTATTGTTGTCAGAGTTCCAATCAAGACAAACAGATTTCTCCAGAATTTGAAAGTGATTGATATGGATATGGAACGGGTGATTGGCTAAACCAGAGGTCAAGTCCCAATCTTGCACCTTATTCAATGTTAGATACCTAATATTTGACGGTTCGAAAGCCTGTCTATCGATTTGAAACTGTATTGGATTGACATCTGTGTCAATATAAAACTCCATGTTTTCCAATGCCGCTGTAGGCGCTACATCCACCAGGGATGGATAAGGGGCCAGACTTGCTAAAGACTCAGAGGAAGGCATTTCTTTGGCCACCGTTCCACTTTTATCTGTAAGAACAATCATTGCCAGTAACTTTGGATCTTCCGTACTGGGTGATTCATCGAGACTACCCAATACTTCTGTCCCCGTATCCATCAGATAAAGCGTATCGCTCAGTTTATTGGGGGCCTTGACCATCATGTCTACCCGATAGCCTGGCTCTAGCTCCATGCTCTGAACCTCATTGATGTACCCATAAGCGATACCATCTTCAGCAATGGTATGAAGGTCTTGTGAAAGCAATTCCGAGGTGTTTCCATCCTGATCAAACAGTTCCAGATTGATGGTCTCACGAACTCCCGCATGCACGAATCGCCATCGTTGTACCTCTTCAGGTGCCATGTCGATTACTGGAATACTCTGACCATTTATAGTCGTTCTCCATCCCTGCGCTTCATAATTATTGCTCCAGGCATTGGGTCCAAAGGTGGTGTTGTTCCATGGAATGTGATAACGACCCGCGGCGCTATCATAGAGATAAGGCATCTGCTGAAGTACGAAGATTTTTTCCTCCATGGCGCTGATCTCCGGTACATTATCCAATCCACCTTCGATGATGATAGCACCCGCCATCCCTGAAGATACCTGAATCGCCGTGGATCCATGGACATGACCATGATACCAAAATGTCCCAGGTGCATGGTCCGTAGGTATGTCATATCGATTTTGGAATTCACACCCAGGTTCTATTTCCACAAAGACATTATCAGCGTGATCAGAGGGCGAAACATGAAAACCATGAACATGCAAGTTCGTCGTATTAAATCTCGCCGTGTCAATAACATTGATATCATGGCCTGTATGAGGGTTCGGATTTAACGGATCGCTATCACAAACATCATTCGCCAGCTGGTTGTTCACATCTACCGAAAGAAAATCGCCTGGTTTGATGCGCCAGGTCCTCCCGACCAATTGATCATTATAGGATCGATGATAGATATCAACATTGCTTTCCTGCACGGTATTGTACATTTGATTGGTAGCAAACCTCAGGTTCAGCTCAGTTTCTAAGCGGCCATTAATAGTCGTATCCTCTGGAGGATTTTGAAATGGCTGGAAAATCAAATCTCCCTGAGTTACATCTGAATTGGACTGAGTGGACTTTAACAGCTGCCTTTTTTGAAAAAGTGGCTTTATTTCACGGATTGCATTGAGGACCTGAGTCTTATCTGGGCGATCCTGAGTTTCTGGTAATTCTTCTTGTTTCTCTGGCTGACATCCCAGGACGATAAGTGCCAGAATGCCGTAATAAAGAGTAGTTTTCTTCATCTTGATTAATTTCAAAGCTATCATGACACAGAGGCCGTTTCAGGCATACCAGCGGCTAACCAATCATTATACATAGCAATTGATTCATCAGGAAGCGGACCTCCTGGTGGCATGGGGTGCGCGGTTCTTGGACCTCCATTGTAACCCCATCCCTCTATCGCAATTTTGATATTCTGATTTAACCTCTTGACTGATTCATAATTTCCTAAGTCAAGGCTAAAAACACCGTCATCAGTAGCAATCGATACCTCCAGCATTGGCTGAACGTAAGGTGCAAAAATATTTTTTATGTCTGGGTCAAAATAAACGCTCATGTTGGTTATAATTTATTGTAAACAATAGTTAGGGTGCAAGTTTCTCCTGGATATCTACTATTGAGATCATCAACAACTTCCGTCAAATCAAGATTGAACTTATGGCTTTTTCTTGCGTGACTGCTATGGTCACTACTAAGCCATGCAACTCCGGATTTTACAAAATACTTTTTCTGAAATTTCTCCGACGCTATGTTTGCCTTCACCTTCTGTCCGTGGATATATAAATCAATGCGGTATGAAGAACTAGGATCCTTCTCTTCGTAAACAAAGACGAACGGATTGTCTCTATTTGCGGCCCGAACGGTAATGGGTTGATTCGTCACCGTTCCCTGGGCCTCTGGTCTCCAGGAAACACCTCCGGTATACATCTTGTAGTAGGGACTTATTTTACTCTTCCCAAAAACCAGTGTTTTATCTCCGCTTCCAGTAAGGTATTCATTCGTCTGGTTTTGATCGAGAATGCGGTCCGCAGGATTATCGCTGTAGTTATATCCCAATTTTTGTATATCCAAATACAGCTCTGCTCTACCCATATTCGGACGGTCACCAGCACCTGGATCATAATCTGGCAAGTTAAATTCAGTTGGTTGTTGAGCCCTAAGAAAATACCTCAATGAAGTCATTCCTTCTGTACCATGTTCTTCAATCCATGCCTCAAAAATGTAGTCAACATAGGCATGAAATGAATAGAATATTGGATCATATGCTGCTGTAGCTGGATTGGCCATACTACCACCTACATAGGGAACATGCATAGGGTTATGGACTTCTGCTTCGAACCTTCCATAGCCTCCTTCAGTAGCATTGGGATATCCGCCAAAAACATTCCAATTGGCTTCTCTTACGATATTCGCCAGCAGATGCGGCGATGTGAACGTGGTATCTCGAGGGTTAATCTGATTGTTTCTGGGCTCGTGATAAAGGACAGAACTTTGATTTTCAAATACCTTGGGAAACTTATTCCCACTAGGGGCTCGCGTAAAATTCCAATAAGGAATACCTATGTTCTTCGTAGCATATTTATTTCCTCTGCTATCAACTATAGTTCCCTCCGGATCCGTATTCTGAAGAATTTTTTCAAAGTAGTAAAACTGAGCGCGGTGCCAGACAAAAAATATATCCTTCCCGTGTTCGCACATTCCAGGATAGCCATAGGTTCCATCAGCATATTGTTGAGCAGCTGCAATTTGATAGAAACTGGTGGGATCCTGATCTCCTTGCTTCAGCTCATTATTAACAGGAACAGAAACCCTATTCACGTTATGAACCCACGCTTGCCATGCATATCCGTCTAGCAAATAAGGGTTAGATGCACTTCGATCACGGATTAATTGAATGGCATGCTCATATGCACCCAATTCAGTAGGTGACAAATCGTCAATATTCTTGCGAGTGACTTGCTGGGCATCAAGATAGAAGGAAGTGAAAAGGCACAGACACAGCCATAAGGTTGTTCTTGTGACGAAGATTACGCCACATCTACTGTTTAGGACTTTCATGATTAATTACTGATTGTATAATTCGCTTTATAAGGTCCGAAAAAAATAAATACCAAACAACTAATTCAACTCATTTATAAGTTTTAATATCGATTAGAATAGGACATGTGGATGCCAGGAATTGTCCCCTGTCTGAGAAAAATTTCGCATCTCTTTTTGGTATATATATCCGAAACAAGAAGGAAAGAGCTATCTCCGAAGAATTATTCAATACTGAGGCTGGGACTTATCAACTGTGAAAAGATAGCGCATTGGCACCAAATCACACCTAACCACTTTAAAACAATTGACTTCCACCGAACATCTCTGCAACAAATGTTACACCGAAGGAAACCATCTGCCGCTACTTTCGAGTTTAGAATTGAGTTAGACAATCCTCTACATGAATATAATTGAGTTCATCAGCCAGCCATGGCCGTGGTATGTGGCTGGTCCCATGATCGGAGTGGTCATGTTTTCGTTGCTGTTCTTCGGCAAAAGTTTTGGTATTTCTTCCAACCTTCGAACGCTGTGTTCCATCCTGGGAGCAGGCAAGAGTTGCGAGTTTTTTGATTTCAATTGGAAAGCTCAAACCTGGAACCTGGTGTTTGCTGCCGGAATGCTCCTCGGAGGTGCGATAGCAAACCACTTTCTTACTTCGGAAACAGGTGTTCAACTATCGGAAGGCACCCTCCAGGACTTGAACGCCCTGGGCATTGAAAGCCCGACGGATTCGCTGGTACCTGCCTCACTATTTTCATGGGAGTCGCTACTTTCTTTGAGAGGAGTGATCATGCTGGTTTTTGGAGGTTTTCTCATCGGGTTTGGCACCCGATACGCGGGCGGTTGTACTTCCGGACACGCCATCAGTGGATTGAGTAATCTGCAGCTTCCTTCACTGATTGCGGTTATTGGCTTCTTTATTGGAGGCCTGTTCGTGACTTACTTCATTCTCCCCTTCTTACTAACCCTCTGAGTCCAGGCAACTATGAAATTCCTAAAATACTTATTCATCGGCATCCTTTTCGGCATCATCCTGACCAAGGCAGAAATTATCTCCTGGTACCGCATATATGAAATGTTTCGCTTCCAATCTTTTCATATGTATGGTGTGATCGGATCGGCAGTGGTCGTAGGGATCGTTATTACTCAAGTGATCAAGCGCTTCCGAATCAAATCCATCGACGGAGATGTAATCGACATCCCTCCCAAGCAAGCTGGAGTTACGCGTTATTTGGTTGGTGGAACTTTGTTCGGATTTGGCTGGGCCATGACGGGCGCATGTCCAGGTCCGCTTTTCATCTTACTGGGAAATGGCATTGGAGTCATTGCTGTGGTTATCCTATCTGCGATGCTCGGCACGTATGTGTATGGGTTGTTGAGAACAAAGCTACCCCATTAGTAATCTGATCGCTCCAGCGATCAGATTACTGCTAACCAACGCCTCCGATACACGTATAGAGCATCATGCTCGCTTTCTATCAATTTGAAAAGTCCTATCAGGGACGTACGATCCTTAACATACCTGATCAACAATTGTCACCTGGATTGTATCACCTGAAAGGGCAAAATGGCGCTGGAAAAACGACCCTGATCAAAAGCATCGCCGGACTCATCCCGTTCAAGGGAAGTATCAAATTGATGGATGTTCCGAACGACCTGAAACACCAGCAGGCTTATCGCAAGCTGGTAAGCTTCGCTCCGGCAGAGCCAGTCTACCCAGGTTTCATGAAAGGTATCGACCTAATCCGGATACATCAGGAACTCAGAAATACAACCCCTGAGAAAGATCAGGAATTAATTCAAAAGTTAGGGGTTGATCGATTTCAAGACCAGCACATTCTTGGTTACTCCAGCGGGATGTTAAAAAAGCTCTCTCTGATACTTGCATTCATCGGAAGCCCAAAACTGATCATCCTCGATGAACCCATGAATGCCCTTGATACAGAAGCTGTTCAATTGCTCGAACCTTTCATTGCACAATACCAACTTGCTGGCTCTTCTTTCTTAATTACTTCTCATCAGGACTTTCACTGGGTCCAGCATCCATACGCCACACTTTCCATCCAAAACGCTCAATTGGCTGTGGCATGAATTCGGAACGTGTATTTCTATTCAAACTGGTGGTGGTTCAATTCTACAAGCAGAACACTGGACTGTTTCTATTTTTCTTTTTGATCTTTTTTGGGATCATTCCTCCACAATTTCTGATTGCTACACATGCTGCTTTGATACAGGCGCAATTAACCAGCGTTGCACTGATGATTGGAGTCAGCTTCTTTTGGGCACTGTATGCCTTTCGTTGCCTGCGTTTCATGGATCAAACTTTTTCTCACTACCAACATGCTTTTTTGAACATTTATCAAGTGCTACCCACTACAAGGGTTTACGGTTTGATCGCAGGTTGTTTTATTGCGATGTTCCTGCCTGTATTGATTTACGCTATTATTGTGATCATGATGGCCATCGTTCAGTCGGTCTTTTGGTACATCATCAGCACCTCTTTATTGATCATAGCAATCACATTTTGCACAGTTGTCTTGGCCAAATCCGCTTTTCTCACATCACGTGAAATCAGTTCCAGGTTTTTAACCTTACCTGGATTCAGTGGTGCAGATATCAAACGAAGTATTTCTCTAAAATTCATTCTACTGGCGCATCTCTGGTCCGACAAAAAACTAGGTCTCTTAGCTCAAAAGCTATTCTCTTACCTGGCTTTCAATTTCTTCTTCATTCGAAACGCTGAGATCTTTCGAGAAGATTACTTCACCTTCTTCATCTTTCTGATCGGCGCGATGAACGCCTTGTTGATTTTCAATCTCCACAAAATGACAGAAGAGAAACTCGGATTCTTAAGAAATCTTCCGCTCACCATGCCTCGAAGAATTGTCATGATTCTACTGACTGGGACCGTCTTATTCGTACCAGAATTGATTATGATGCTGATCAGCGGATTTGAATTACTGGCGATTCAGGACAGCCTGATCCTCTATGGTGTGTTGGTCAGTCAGTTTGTGTTGCTGTTTTCCATTTTGTATACCTCTACCCTGAATCTGAAAAAATATGTGCAGTATGTATTTCTGTTACTGCTCAGCTATCTGGTGCTTTATCTGTTGATCCCCGCCGTATTGATCATTCTATTCAATCTAGGTCTAGCGTACCTGATCTTTCATGAACAGTATCATGCGCATGAATTTAAAGCCTAAGTCCTAGGCACAAAAAAGGCCCGAATCCATCTCAGACCCGGGCCTTCGACGCTAGATCGAAATTCTTTACTCTTTCAACTTTTTCGTAATCACAGGCATCATCATTCCTCGATCTTCGTGTCGCAAGATATGACAATGGTAAACCCAGATGCCTACCCGATCTTGATTGTCATTCACTGTGATATTCGGATATGTATCACCTTGCTGTTCGGGCACATTGAACCAATACCGTACCCGAACAAATCCATGCGCGGGAATCACAATCGTATCCCACCAATTGCCCACAATTCCTGGTACTTGCATGGAACTTTGGAATATATCACCCGGCTTGGCGTCAGCCCAGGACTTCCGTTTCGTCTCTTCACCTTCAGCCATGACCGACTTCATGTACCAGTCGAATTTCTTGCCATTGTCCTTACTCATGTAAGCCAGTTGGCCGACTTCCACCACAAAAAATGGATTGATATGGATATGAAAAGGGTGACTTACATCGGAGTTATTGATCAACAACCACTCCTCCGCTGATTGGGCCCGAGGTAATCCCGGATCAACCTTCTTAAGATCAAGCACCTGATAATTTTTATTACTCGCCTTTTGATTAACAATCGCAGTAGCATCGTCCTTTAATCCAGTGACCTTTTCCCAGGTCGGGCTGCTTGGATTTACGACATCACTGAAAGAAAATTCACCTGTACTTCCATTAAATTCGATGGTTTTATAATAACTAGGATTAACAAAATACCAGTTCTTCTCCGTAGTAAGACCTCCTGGCATGTAGTTCTCACTTGGATAAAGTGTTCCTGCAGTTTTATTGAACGTGAAAGAATATCCACTATCCGCGAGTGACTGTGAATCGTGTATGCCATGCTCATTGTCTAAAAGTTCCCTAGGTGAGCTGTAACTTTTTGCTACCAGGCCCGGCGCTACAGGATTTCCAATGGGGTCATTGAGTTCGAAAAAACGACCATTCAAAGTAAATTGATTGGAATGCGCCTTGGCAGTATGCTCATTGGTGACTTTTTGTATTCCAATCCCTAAACCTGAGACATCAAAGACAACAGGCCTGGATTGGAGAACATCCTTCTTCCGATCAATGTTGCTCACATAGGAAGGTGGTTTATCCCAGTTCGTTGGCGCAATTCCTTTCAGCGTCGCTCTGGTTGGCATTTTTGGCACATATCGAGGCGTTTTCACTTCTGTAACCTCAGCAGTCACCAACCTTCCTGCTGGGACAGCTACTCCGAATGCTGCCGGTTTCCAATCACCAGCAGTGCCAACAATATCCGAAGGAACGGTAGGAAAAGTAATGTCTAAAAAGTAGTCGTCAACCACTTCGGCTTTCATATTGGGCACCACATTAAACTGATAATCCCATGCCTTATTTTTCGCACCTTTCCATCGATGTAGATATCCCAAATAATTGATGGTTGAGGTATCGGTATTGGGTGCGAACAAATAAGGATTATGCTTATTGCTGGCAATGTATGGCCAGAAGCGAGGCTTATCAGGCGTCTCCGAGTTAAAGATCGGTATACCATGCTTATCCTTGATATACAAATTTTTGATATTGTAATTTTTGAACAACACATATGTACCGGGTTTTGGTAATTGGACCAGGAAATCAGAACGATTTCCCGGAGCAAGCAATGCGGGCTGTTCGGCAGTTATTTCAATGGGTTCAGCCAGTGTGATACCGTCTACGGCAACCAGGTGAATTGGCGTGGATATCCAGGAATTATCCAATGAATCATAGCGACCTAACCAGATATGAGCGAATGCACGGTGGTTTGTTCCTGCATTGACCAGTCGCCACCGCTCTAGCTGACCTGCTTCAAAAGAGATGTTGGGATTAGACTCTCCATTAACTGTCAAATCCAAGGTTGTCTTACCAACAATGGTGGTATCTCCTTTTCTATTGCCTTCACCTAAATTAAATCCATAATTGGAGATCTCCTGAATTGAGAAGACACGTTCATGATTCAATTTCCAGGTTTCATAAGCAGGTATATCTGCTGGATTCTCTGGATATGGAACTAACGAATTAGTATTATTCTCTTCGATGATGATGGTCCCAGCCATGCCATTTTCAACCTGTGCAGCCGTTGCTCCATGCTTATGAGGGTGAAACCAATGAGTTCCTGGCAAGTGGTCTTCTGGTATCTTGTATTGATAATTCCATTTGCCCCGCTTAATCCCCTGATCAGCTACAGAATATTTATTCAAATCTTCTGCACTTGTCACCGGAGCATCCGTATCAGGCGCGTCGTAGGTCGTTGTATCCCCTTCAGGTACAATTACAATGGTAACATCGTCTTTTGAAGGGTCCACATGTAATCCATGAACATGGAGATTGGTATTATCCAAATTATGCGGAACATTGATCTCACCGTGCAATGGGGCCTCTGCCAGCTCCTCATCCTCTAGCAAACGATCACCATGTAATTTTTCGAACTGCTGTAAAACAGGACTTGTTTCTTTATCCAGTTTGTTGATGATCCCTACTTCCACCAAATCACCAGGACTGAACCTTAAAATGGGTCCGGAAATCATATCAATACCCTCAGCCAATCCATAGGCACGCGTCCAGATGGAGTCACTTTTAGCTCCTGTTACCTGATCGGTTCGAGCAAACTGAGAATAGATGGTGGTTTGCAGGTGATTCCCTTTTGCCACAACATTTTGAGGGATCTTTCTGATCTCCTTCAAATAGAAAGTGCTTCGTGCTTTGAAATAAAGTTTGCAGGAGTAGGCGACGTTTAATTGTACATATCCTGTTTTAAAGGGTCCATATTTATCGTCGATCGTCAATTGCATCGTATCGACCACCGCTCCGGACTTATCTGAAACTCGAACATCCAACGTGACATCTGCTGAGCTGATATCATTAAAGAATGCCACTTGTACACGACCAGGCTTGGTCGTCTCTATCACAAGTTCAAACGTGGAATCCGCATTGATCTTATGCCCATGAAGTGACTCATCATAAATAGAAGCTGGTTTTTTGGCCCATTCAATCTTCTCAAAGTTCGAAGAACCTGTTGGCATAACGATTGTAGGGTCAGCCACAGTGAAATCCGAAATGGCATATGACGTAAACTTTGGAGCGAACGTAGTACCATCGTCGGGAGCAGGCTCTTTAGCACACCGTATGAACAACAGCGTCAGGCAAAAAAAGACTGATCCATAAGTTAGTCTGGTAAATTTCATGTCTATGAAGTTGGTGTAAGTAGACATGAAAGTTAACCTGAAAAAAGGATTATTGATGATACAGGTCTGAGGGAAGTGAAATAATTATATGCCTACAAAAAAGGCCAGCTCTAATGAACCGGCCGTGGAAAAAACAACTGGTTGAGTATCTAAGCCTTTCGAGTCCGTATCCTTAATGCAGCATACAAAGGGCAAAAATTAATAAAACCAGTTATGATAAAGATTACTGCCACAATAGAGAGGACAGTAAGCAAAACACCTCCTACTACACCGAAGTACCACAAAGCGATGATGGCCGCCGCAACGATCAGTCGAATGATGCCATCCGTTTTACTCATATTCTTTTTCATCTCTTTTCTTTTTTGATTCAAAGATTGATGCTTAGCTTTTCATTGTCAGTGATCTTGATCACACAAGCCAAGAATTTTATCAAAAGCTTATTTAAATGAAATTTCTCTATCCGCTTCTATTGCTCTTTCCTGTATTATGCTCCGCTCAGAACTATCAATATCCATCAGTTCAGGGTTATGGAGCAGTGGTCAACTATGAAGGAGTATCCTTACCC
The DNA here is from genome assembly GCA_033344775.1 of Cytophagales bacterium. Classification (NCBI taxonomy): domain Bacteria; kingdom Pseudomonadati; phylum Bacteroidota; class Cytophagia; order Cytophagales; species Cytophagales bacterium. The sequence goes on from JAWPMT010000005.1 coordinate 1,571,499, forward strand.
TCCAATGGAGCTAAAATTGTGATCGATATGACCACCGCTAACCCAACCGAACAAGGCCATAGCCAATCCATGGATCGAGTAGCCCGACTGATCAACCTGTATGGACTAGGAGGTGTTACACCCGAACAATTAGAAATTGTGGTGGTGGTGCATAGTGCGGCTTACAAAACGATCTTAAGTAATGAAGCTTACCGCAAGAGGTTTCGTGCAGACAACCCCGATCTGGATGCATTGAATACACTCACTGAAGCGGGAGTACAATTCATGGTTTGCGGTCAATCCATCAATGCTCGCCAGGTAGCTCTGGATGAGATCAATCCGAACGTCAAGCTGGCTATTTCGGCAATCACTACTTTAGTGGAGCATCAGCAAAAAGGATTTGCTTTACTATAAAGGCATTTATAATGAAAGAAGAAATACGCGCTTTTCTGAATGCTTTTGAAGAGGTATTTGATCGAGACTGGCAATACTCCAAAGAAATGATGGGCATCCGGGACTTATCTGAAAAAGATAAAGAACAGGACCGAGCCATGGGACTTGAATCGATAGAGGTGATTTCATCCGAAGGAACGTTCCTAAACCCGAATGTTGATGACGAAATCGAGGACTGGGGTAACCGCGGAGCACTGTTACAAGCTTATCGGCAATTGAAGGAATCATTAAACGATTAAGCTTGACATACACACCACAGCAGCAGTGCTAATTGTTCACTTCTATCCAGCCCCGATGCAATTTCACAGTGCCCTCCATTTCAAGCTTTTTAAGCATCCGGGATATCGTCTCTCTGGCCGTCCCCAGCTCATCCCCCAGTTCTTGATGGGTCGCTTTGATTTTCCCTGACCCGAGGGCTTTGGTCTTTTCATGCAAGTATTGCAACAGACGTTCATCCAGGCTCTGAAATGCCAGGGCATTGTAAGCATCAAGCAAATCATCGAATCGCTTTTGATACAGATCAAGAATAAAACCAGCAAAGGATGGATACTTTCGTTGCCATTCTTGCAATACGGTCGATGGGATCAAGATGGCCGTAGAATCCTCTTCCGCAATGGCCTTTACCCGGCTTTTTATATCGTTCAATCCACAATTGATAGAAACAATACAACTCTCCAAAGGATAGATATAATAAAGCAAAAGTTCCTTCCCTGCAGATTCATGTTTGACAACCTTGGCCAAACCTTGCAGCAATATGGGCACAGTCTTCACATAACTGCCCTCTCTTAATATTTCGGTTCCTGCAGGTACATTCACCACTTGTGCTTTTGTAGCCAACTCTTCTTTCAAGGGTGATTCTCTGAAAAAGGGCAGCTGTAAAGAAAGGATGTCTTTTATATCCATAAAAACCTAAATTGGAACTGGAATTAATCGGCGAAAGTTAGTTCAACACAAATTCATCATATCTATGTCCGATCTGGTAACTCATTTTTTGGAAGCTCAGGATTTTGATCCGCAATTGGTAGAGGAGATCAAAACGATAGGAAGGCTGAAAAAAGCTACTGCCGGAAAAGTGATCATGAGTCCAGATCATCCAGGCACCGAAGTTCCGATGGTACTTAATGGTTTACTTAAGGTCGTTCGTCAAGAACCCAATGGCAAAGAAGTATTCCTGTATTACCTGGAAGGTGGAGAAACCTGTGCCATGTCGATCACATGTTGCCTGGAAGGGAAAATGGCCGCCATCAAATTAGTAGCGGAAGAAGATTCCACCTTATGGATGATCCCCATGACCTACATGGACATATGGGTGGTAAAATATCAATCCTTCCGAAAATTTGTATTCTCCTCTTATCAGGCCCGTTTTGATGAATTGCTTTACACCATTGACAATGTCGTGTTCCACAAAATGGACGAGCGGTTATATCGGTATCTATTGGACACCAAGCAAGCGACCGGTTCTTTTGAGATCCGAAAAACGCACGAACAGATCGCGAAAGAACTCAACACATCCAGAGTAGTGATTTCCCGACTGTTGAAGCAACTGGAACGTGAAGAAAAGATCGAGCAACATCGTAATTTGATTGAGATTTTGTGATGGCTTACTGAGAAAAATAAATTGCTTGTAATTTGGAAAATCCCCCGACCTAAGACCAAGGGCCTAAACTCCCGTAACAGATCGCCGCTTCGGCGGTCCGATCGATGCCTCGCGAAGACAGGAGATTTTATAACACTTTCCTTAAGTTGACTGCTATGCCTTTTAAGAGAGATTCCTTCTAATTCAAAGTTTTTGAAATCAATTATCAGCCTCCAAAAGCCAGGTTATCTTCCAGTGTCACAATTGTTACGACCATCTGCTTGTTAGGGCATTACTTTTGAGCGACATTTATAACACCCCGAATGACGTTCCTGCACAAAATATTCCCCATTACCTATTGGCTTACCCATTACAAAAAGGCCGATTTAGGAAACGACCTGTTTGCGGGAATCACAGTAGGAATCATGCTCATACCTCAGGGCATGGCCTATGCCTTGATTGCGGGTCTGCCACCGGTTTATGGCCTCTATGCATCCATCGTACCTCAGTTGATCTACGCCATATTTGGAACATCCCGGCAGCTTTCTGTAGCTCCGGTGGCCATGGACTCTTTGTTAGTAGCCACAGGTGTCGGTGTATTGGCGACCGAAGGAACCGACACTTACATTGGCTTTGCGATTCTGCTGGCCTTTTTCATGGGTGCTTTTCAATTGTTGCTCGGTATTTTCCGAATGGGATTCATCACCAACCTCCTAGCCAAGCCTGTGATCAGTGGTTTTACTTCAGCGGCAGCGATCATCATTGGGCTCAATCAACTGAAATATCTGCTAGGCACGGAGATTGAAAAAAGTAGCCAATTCTTTCAACTCGTATTCAATGCCTTCAAGCAAGTAGATCAAACTCATTTATTGACTCTATTGATTGGAATAAGTGGCATTATCATCATCAAAGGCATCAAAAGGATCAATCCACGCATCCCAGGGGCATTAGTCGCGGTAACGTTTGGGATCTTGTTAGTTTATCTGATGCAATGGGATCGGGAAGGAGTTTCCATCGTAGAAAGCATACCTGGAGGGCTTCCTCCATTTCAATTCCCTAACTTTTCACTGGGTCAGTTTGCCCAATTGATCCCTCTGGCTCTCACCATCAGTATCGTTGCATTCATGGAAGCTTTTTCCGTGGCCAAAGCCATTGAAAGCAAAAGAAAAGACTATAAAGTGGTAGCCAACCAGGAATTAATCGCACTAGGAGCATCTAACGTAATAGGATCACTCTTCCAGACCTACCCTGTGACGGGTGGTTTTTCACGATCGGCAGTCAACCATCAAGCTGGAGCGAATACACCCTTATCCTCAATGATTAGTGCGATATTGGTAGGACTCACTTTACTGTTCCTGACACCCCTCTTTTACTACTTGCCACACGCCATTCTTGCCTCCATCATCATGGTTGCAGTCGGAAGCCTGATCGATCTTAGATACGCCCGTAAGCTTTGGAAAGAAAACAAACTGGAATTTGCGCTTTTGCTCATTACTTTTCTTGTCACACTCAATTTCAGCATGGTCCCCGGTATTGTAAGTGGTGTGGTGGCCTCCATCCTATTGTTACTATATCGGGCTGCTTACCCACATATCGCTGAATTGGGCAGACTTCCTGAACAAACGGAATTCCGAAACATTAAACGATTCAATGAGCTAGAGACCTGGGAGGATAAAGCCATTCTAAGGGTAGATGCTCCGCTGACCTTTATCAATATTCAATTTGTAAAGTCCTACATAGAAGAAGTATTGATCGATCGACCCGAGATCAAGACTTTAGTCATGGATGCTTCGGCAATAAGTCAGGTCGATGCTTCGGCCATTGAGGAACTTTCTGTTCTATTGCTTGATTTAAGAAACCAGGGTAAGGTGTTGTTGCTCACCGACGTAGTGGGACCGGTCCGTGATACTTTATTTAAAACGGGACTGATCGACCAAATTGGCACCGCCAACATTTTCCTTACATTGAATGATGCACTTGAAGCTAGTAGCGAAAAAGAATATCTTCGCCGTGAAGATGCTCTTCAGCATGAAGAATGAGTGGATAATCGTTCAGCGTAACGAATGTTACATTATCCGGCAACGTACTTACGTACAATTGCAAAAGAATTGATAGCGATATGAAGGTAGAACAGATATACACAGGTTGTCTGGCACAAGGCGCCTACTACATAGAAAGCAATGGAGAAGCGGCCATCGTAGATCCATTAAGGGAATCTAAGCCCTACATAGAAAAAGCTGAAAAGGAAAACGCAAACATCAAATATATTTTTGAGACGCATTTCCACGCTGATTTTGTTTCTGGTCATGTGGATCTGGCCCAAAAGACAGATGCGAAAATCGTCTATGGCCCCAATGCAAAAACCCAATATGACATTCACGAAGCCAGAGATGGGGAAGTTTTCGAACTGGGTGAAGTGAAGATCAAAGTACTCCATACACCTGGTCACACAATGGAAAGCACCACTTTTCTGTTGATCGATGAATCAGGTAAAGAACATGCGATCTTCAGTGGCGACACATTGTTTATAGGAGATGTAGGCCGACCAGACCTTGCCCAGAAAGGTGAGCTTACGCAAAATGACTTAGCTGGTTATTTGTATGATAGCTTAAGAAATAAGATCATGACGCTGCCTGATGAAGTGGTCGTTTATCCGGCTCATGGCGCAGGATCCGCTTGTGGCAAGAACATGAGCAAGGAAACCACCGACTTGCTGGGTAATCAGAAACGCAACAACTACGCGCTTCGTGCTGACATGACCAGAGAAGAATTCATCAAAGAAGTGACCGATGGATTGCTTCCTCCGCCACAGTATTTTGCACAAAATGTAGCCATGAATAAATCCGGTGCCCAGGGAATAGATGAGATACTGGCTACTGGAAATGTGCCTTTAGATATCGAGGCTTTCGAGGCAATGGCCAATCATGAAGGCGCAATGGTGTTGGACACACGTAGTGCTCAGGATTTTGCACAAGGACATATCCCCAATTCCATTTTCATTGGAGTGGATGGAAGTTTCGCACCATGGGTAGGCGCATTGATTACCGACCTCCAACAGCCCATCGTATTCATTGCCGATGAAGGTCGTGAGGAAGAAGTGGTCACACGATTATCCAGAGTAGGATACGACAACACTTTAGGATTTTTAAAGGGAAGCTTTGAAGCCTGGAAAGCAGCGGGAAAGGAAACTGATCAGCTTTCATCCATTCCTGCCAGCGAATTTGCCACACAATTTGCAGCTGAAAAGCTACACGTGCTGGACGTAAGAAAGCCCGGGGAGTTTTCCGCTGAACACATCGAAGATGCGCAAAGTTTCCCACTGGATTTCATCAACAAACACATGGATGAATTAGATATGGGTGCAACTTATCATATCCACTGCGCAGGAGGATATCGATCAATGATCGCCGCGTCTATCTTAAAATCCCGTGGTTATCATCAGGTTGTCGATGTGCAAGGAGGATATCAGGCCATTACGCAAACCAATATCCCTACCACAGATTATGTCTGTCCTTCTACACTGAAGTAGCAACCACATAACCAAACGAACCAAAAGCCGGGCCTTCAAGTCCGGCTTTTCTTGTTTTCAAAAACAGCAACATATCAACAGTTTACAGGGAGATTCGATCCATTCTCCTTTAATCCATCAAAGGTCAGTTAGTCCAATTCTAGTTTTGAACCTCACGTTCTTAATGAACCCTTTCGGTCTTAAGAAAAGGCATTAAAGAGTACTTGCACAGATTGTGAAGATCAAAGCCGCATCCACGTGCAGGCATTGGGAGCTATGCCTCACAGTGGCTTTGGCTTCACACTTCAACGGTCTCCATCTCAGGAGCAAGGGAAAAACTTGGTTGGTGAGTATTTATTACTTGGTTGTGAAAAAGCCGGACCTTAGTGTCCGGCTTACTATTTTTCAAAAACATTCGGATTTCAACAGTTTTCCGTACGGAAATGTCCGTTCTCCTTTGACAACCCATTCACGGAAGCTTCATTCACTAGCTTAGTTCCACGTTGAGAAAGGTTTAGAAAGTGGGAGCGTATCGTGCCTCCTCGTGTTAAGCACAAGTCGGGAAACTGATATTAGCGGCTCAACTCTCCTGCTTTCTTACTTAAGATTAGTGAATTTTACTACTTGGTTGAAGTCAGGTCTTCAGAGGTCTGACTTCTTTTAATTTTAGCAATCGACTAGTAAGATTGAAAAAGAGATTCAAAAGAAAAAACCAGGCCCTAATAGGCCTGGCTTATTATTCACAGCAGCTTGATCTCTTCTCAAAAAAAGACTAAACAAAAACAGGACCCTTGGGCCCTGTCTAAGTTCTTTTTGAGTGTTGACCAATTTCTTTACTGATTTTGACCTCTGTAGAGATCCAAAATTCTTTTTCTCAGAACAATGCTGTATTTGGCATTCGCCAATTGCACTTCCGCTCTATTCTTATTGTTAAGGCTTTCCAGGTACGCGTAGAAGTCAGAGTTTCCAGACTGGTAACGCTTCTCCATGAAATCAAAACTTTGCTGCAAAGCGACCAGATTCTCTGATGCAGAGATGTAGGTATTTCGTGCAGCGATCAAATCCAGATAAACCGTCTGCACCGTATTCGTTGCAGTCATTCTTGCCTGCCGGTTATTTACTTCAGCATTTGCCATTGTAAGTTTAGCCGTCTGTATGGAGTTTCTATTGCTGAATCTGGTGAAAATCGGAATGCTCATATTGAAGCCAACGAATTGGAATTCGTTGTAGCCCATTTGCTCTATGAATGTAGCATCGGGCTCAAATGATTCCTCCCCGGTAACATCCGGATTAAATGCTCCATTTGAAGAATAACCACTTCCATACTGACCGAAAACTGAAATGGTGGGAAGTAATTGTCCCTGAGCTGCCCGGTACTGGAAGACAGAAGCTCTTTGAGATGCCTCAGCCGCTCGTACAGCGGGGTTATGATTCAGTGCATCATTCAAAATAACATTAAATGGATCGGGATCCGCAGTGAGATCAATTTCTGAAATATCGTAGGGCTCCACTTCGTAATTTGCAGCAGTAGGATCAAGTTGCATCGCTTGCAATAATTGCAACTTGTTACTCTGATAAACATTTTCCAATGTGGCCAGATTCAGCTTTTCAGTAGCTAGCTGTGAACGAAAGTTATATACTTCCTCAAGATTTCCTACCCCAACCGATTCGCGCTTCTCAGCCCGGTCCAATTGAGCAGTCAGTAAATCTACCCGTTGCTGCGAAATCTTGATATTTTCCTTACTTAGTATAACATTCAGGTAAAAAGTCATGATGTTGGCTTCTGAGGTAAGTTTGGTATTCCTTGTGAATTCCTGAGCCGCCTCGTATTCATGCTGCCGCTGATTCCGAGTATTGAGAGTCGATAGCCCCTGGAATATGATCCAGTTGGCTTGAATACTAGGACTTGAACGCTGCGTGGTTATGTTAACTACCTGCAGTGTGTTTTGATCAAATTGATTACCTACAGAAATGTTCCAATTGATACCTGCATTGACGGAGGGTAAAAATTGCATTACAGATTGCCATTTAACAGATCGCGCAATCAATTCATTGTTTCGAGCTCTTTCTATCTCCAACCCATTTTGAAGTGCCATATTGATGCAATCATCTAAGGTCAGCATTTTCGATTCCTGTGCGGAAGCTGCCACTGTTACAGCGAGCAGAAGACATAGTAATACTTTTCTCATAGCTATGATATTTTTCTAGCAGTGAGAAAGAAACCGTCCCGGAGGACAGCTTCTTACTTACTTGCCAGGTTAGAGTTTGAGTTTGCCTTTGAGTTCAGGGACATACGGAAAGCTCTGTTTCTAAACGTCCCCCAACGGATACTGTCAGACTAGTGCAGAATCCTTGGAATTAATGTTCTCAGATACGATTTGACCATCGAATAAGTGGATTACCCGATGCGCATACTCGGCATCAATTGGAGAGTGCGTCACCATGATCACGGTAGTACCGTTTTCATTGAGCTCTGTAAGCAGGTTCATCACCTCCTGACCGTTCGCAGAATCAAGGTTACCCGTAGGCTCATCCGCAAGAATCAGTTTAGGTTGGGCAACTACCGCTCTTGAGATCGCTACACGCTGCTGCTGTCCACCGGATAGCTGCTGTGGGAAGTGATTTCTACGGTGCATGATCTTCATCTGCTCCATTACTTCTTCTACACGCTTTTTACGATCAGCAGAAGAGTACTTCAAATAGATCAATGGAAGCTCGATGTTTTCATAAACAGTGAGTTCGTCGATCAGGTTAAAGCTCTGGAATACGAATCCGATGTTCGCTTTTCTCAGATCTGCTCTTTTTCTCTCATTGTATTGGGAGATCTCCAATTCTCCGAAGTTGAATTCTCCTTCAGAAGGATTATCGAGCAATCCGATGATGTTAAGTAAAGTAGACTTACCACAACCTGAAGGTCCCATGATGGCGACAAATTCGCCCTTCTTTACTTCCAGGTTGACGCCAGCTAGTGCTGTGGTCTCGATCTCGTCAGTGTAGTAGAATTTCTTCAATCCTGACGTTTTGATCAGTTGACTAGAGTTTTCCATTTGTATTTATTTATGTGCTGTGAAAGTTGATTTAAAAAGTTAGGTTATTTAAAAACAAGTCGATCTTTATCTTCATATCCTTCATATGAAGAGACAACAACTTTTTCTCCAGGTTGCAATCCTTCGAGAACTTCGTAGTATCTGGGGTTTTGTCGACCCAATCGAATGTCTCTTTTGACCGCAAATGATTCGGTTTCATCCAGAACGAAGATCCAGTTTCCTCCGGTAGTCTGGTAGAAACTTCCTCTAGGAATTTGGACGGCTGTGATCTTCTGGCTCAATTGCAATCTGATTTGAAGCGTTTGACCTCTACGAATTCCTTCAGGAGGAGTAGAATCGGTGAACTCCATATCTACAGCGAACAAACCGCCGTTTACTTCAGGATAGATCTTGTAAATTCTCAAGCCATAATCTTCACCTGCGAATGGGAACGATCCGGCAAGGCCTTCGTAGATCCGGCTGATGTAGTGCTCATCAATGGATGCTCGCACCCTAAATCCGTTCAGGTCATCAATCTGACCGATGTTCTGACCAGAGCCAATGGACTCCCCTACCTCGGCACTTACGGTAGAAAGACGACCAGAGATAGGTGCTTTGATGTACAGGTTGTCCAGGTTACCCTTGATCATCTCCAGGTTATTTCTGGTTCGCTGTAAGGTATTTTCGGCCTGAGCGATCTGTAGAATTGCATTCATGGAATCGAATTTGTTAGATTCGATTTGGATCTCACGAGTTTGAGTCAATCGCTCGTATTCTCGCTTCAGGTTTAGGAATTCTTGCTCTGAAATGATTTTCTCCTCGAACAATGGCTTTCCTCTTTCATAAGCATCTTTTGCCTGATCAATTTGAAAATCAAGCTGGGTCAATTGATTTCGAAGGTTGAATTGATTTCGCTGAAGACCTAGTTTGGTATTCTCCACATTGTTGACCAAAATAAAACCTTGCGTTTCTTCCCGGACGAAGTTTTGCAACAAAGCATCATTGGATAATTTCAGGATCGTGTCTCCCTCATCAACCAGGATACCCCCTTCGTAGTATTTCTTTTCAACAACGCCACCCACAATCGCATCCAATCGAATGGTTTTGATCGGCAACACAGATCCGTCTACAGGAATAGTTTCCATAAACTCCCCTTCCTTGACGCCTGCGACGTTAATTTTCTCTAACTCTACTTTCAATCTAGCGCCACCGCCAGCGAACACAAAGCTGTAGGCAACGAAGGACAGGAAGAGCGCCACCCCGCCTATGGTGAGGAATCGCTTAAGTGTCCACTTCTTCTTTTTTATTTTTCTGTCCATTTGGAAAATTAGTTTCTGATTCTCGAATACCAATATGCCAATTTGGGTGCCACTATTGCTAAGTGGCTGATTTACAGGAAAATAAAAAATAAGGTGATGAGAGGTGCATGTTGAACTTGTACGGAATGATACAAGAAAGTGTCCGGTGGCGGTCACTGAGCGGACATAAAAAAAGGTTCAGGCGGTCAACCTGAACCCAAAGGTCAAAAACTCAAAATAAAAGGACTAATAAATTCTTAATCCACAACAACAGCTCGAAGGTAATTAATAATTACCAAATAGTTAAGTCAAATAGCGAACAAATTGTTCCGTTTGCGACTCCAACCAGGGCAATTTTTGTGGATTTTAAGACATTTCTTAGTCCCATGGTTAGAAATGATACAGGTTAAGGGGAGGAAACCCTACCACGATGTTTATTTCAATTGGTAACTTTCAAACACTCCTTCTCTTTTTCAATTTCATCGAAATTGTGTAAGAAAGATTCTTCTTTTTGCACTTGATCTCTCCATGTGTAATGAGCAAGAACCGCTGAAACAGAGAGAGTATAGTGAGAAATCTGAAAGTTATTAGCTCTGAAAAACTCAATGGTATATGGATGAAAAATATCATCAAACTAATCGTCGATAAAATTCCATTGACTACCCAGTTCCTACACAACCTGATTTTTGTTCGCCTGAAGGCGAATTCCTCCTTTAGCTGTTCACATTGAATATATCTTCAGGAGTCTATTCTACACTTGTAGAATAGAATCATTATTCTATATTTGTAGAATGAAGTCTACAAATGACGAAATAAAACTTTCAAGTAAAGAGCAGTATCTCATGGGGCTTATATGGCAAAAGGGCCAGGTTTACATGAAAGAACTGATGGATGCCTATCCCGACCCAAAACCAGCTCCTACCACGCTTGCCACGCTCCTGAAGCGCCTGACAGATAAAGGAGCCATCAGTTTTCAGTTGAACGGGAATTCTCGTCAATACTATCCCCTTATAGACAATCAAGACTATTCATCGTCCTACTTACAGAACATGATATCGACGTTATTTCAGGGGTCTTCGAAAAGGTTCGCCTCTTTTTTCGCCCAAAACACTGACCTATCAAAAAGTGAATTGGAAGAATTAAGAGCAATTATCGATGAACAATTAAAAAACACCCGTCAATGATTCTCTACGTCATCAGATTTAGCATTTCACTTGCCTTGATTTACGGCTTCTATCGACTGATCCTGGAAAGAGAAAGGACATTCGTATTCAATCGATTCTTTTTGTTGCTGGGATTATTGATCTCGTTAATTGTCCCGCTCATTTCATTATCAGGACCTGAGGAATTTAAATCCTTGCTAAGCACACCTGAGCAAAGTCTGGATCATAACCTATTGATGTGGGAATCAATTGCTGAACTTATCTATGGGCTGATCACGATATTCTTTTTAGTCAGATTTGGAATCGATACAGCCAAACTTTTACTCAGAGCAAGGAGCGGAAAACTAAAAATGATCAATGGGATCAAAATAATTTTAACTGACAAATCTCATCCTCCCTATTCATTTCTGAACTATGTATTTATTAGTGAAGACAGTTTTCAGCACATCGAAAGTGCGCTAATCGATCACGAAATGGCACATGTAAAACAGAGGCACACTTACGATATTTTATTGGTCGAGTTTGTGAAAGCCTTTATCTGGATCAATCCAATTGTCCGCCTGGTCAAAAATGCCATGAGATTGAACCATGAATTCCTTGCAGATCAGTCCGCTATAAAAAGAACATTAAGTATTGAAAATTATCAAAAAACACTGCTCGATTATTTGACATCAGACAATGCACCAACCATTGCCAGTGCGTTCAATTTTTCGCTCACCAAGAAACGTTTTAAAATGATGACCCAACAACCACAAAAAACCGGATATCTAAGGCAATTATTAGTTATTCCTTTGCTTCTGGTTATTATTTGGTCGTGTTCAGATAATCAAGGGGTGAGCGGAAAAGAAATGCTCAAATACTGGAGGTTTACTGCCAATATGGAAGAAGTCCTTCAAACAGGGCAAGTCAATGAAAACGATTTGAAAGAAGGCGTCATATTACTCATAGAAACCAAAAAACAATACGACGAGCTACAAGACATTTACAGCAGGATGAACAACTCACAGAAGAAGTCTGTCTACGAATTACCTCCCTACCTGGAACCTATCGAAAACACTACCCCTGAGTAAGAGGAGCTAGTCAAAAATATTTTATCCAACTCACATCACCTTTAAACCAACAGGCCTTGAAAACTATTGCCAAAATCTTATTTGCATACACCTGTCTTTTTTCATCGCTGTTGCATGCACAAAATAAGGATCAATCCTATTCCCCTTTTCAATCTGGAATTAAAGAAAGCATCACTTCAAAAGTACTGGGTGAACAGCGGGAGTTCTGGATTCAGGTTCCCGAAAATGCCAAACCTTATGAGCGCTTCCCGGTGGTATATGTGCTTGATGGAGAAGAACAAATGACCGGGCTGATGGCAGTTCACCACTACTATTGGGGACATTATCTGCCTAAAATGATACTGGTGGGGATTGCCAATAAGCAACATCGAGACAGAGATTTAACTCCAAGCAAGCTTAAAGGAATGGAAACGGGCGAAGCAGAAAAGTTTACCGAATTCATTGAAAAGGAACTCATCCCATACATTGATAGCAACTACCCTACTACTTCCTACCGCACGTTAATTGGACACTCTCATGCAGGACTATATACGACGCACGTATTTGTAAACCATACTGACCTGTTCAGCAATTATATTGCTATTGACCCAAGCCTCTATTGGGACAATCAAAAGTTCCATAAGAATTCCATTCAAAAATTGGATAAGCTGAGTCCGGCAAAGAAGACACTTTTCATTTCACTAGCCAGCCCTCTTGATCGCTCGGATGAATCCATTGGCATTGACGAAGTATTGAAAACGGAATCTCCACATAGTCTGCTAGCCCGATCTACTTTGACTTTTTGTAATGCCATTGAATACAAGCACTTTGAAAATTTTAGATTTCGATGGAAATATTATCCCGAAGACATCCACGGTTCCGTTCCTTTATCCACGATGATTGACGCTTTGCGATTCTCCTTTGCTTGGTATCAACTGAAAGACGCTTCGAAATTCAATGATCCGAGTACTTCCATTGACACACTCGAGGCGATGTTGAACGAAAGAGCCATGGTACTTACAAATCATTTTGGATACCCCATGCCACCCGCTGGAGAGGACCTCCTGACCATGGGTGCGGAGATGTATACCTATATGGAGCAAATGAATAAGGCCAAACTCTTCTTTGGTCTTGCTGCGGAACATTATCCGGAAAGCGAAACAGCGCAACGAAACCTGGCAGATTACTACCATCAAAACAATGAATTGGACAAGGCGGTGAAATACTTAACCCTCGCTTACAAGATAAGTGGAAACAAGACGCACTTAGAAAAAATTGAAGAGATAAAGTCCAGGGATTGAGCCACCTGAATTGGATAGCACTAAAAACAAAAAACCTCTGATTTCTCAGAGGTTTTTTCGTACCCAGGGCCGGAATCGAACCGGCACGGCCGAAGCCATTGGTGTTTGAGACCAACGCGTCTACCAGTTCCGCCACCTGGGCTAAGGAATTCCGATTTCAACAAAAAAGTCTCAATCGGGACTGGTATACTTCTGAGGTCGCCCTCAAAAGGGATGCAAATCTAGAAAAAGTTATTTTAAATCAAAGCGTTTCAACCACCAAATTATGATTGGTGTAAATATCGATTTCAGCAGCGATGTGCAGGCTTTCTTCTACCATCTCCCTGGCCGTCAAATTAGGTGCATGTTTGATCAAAGCCATGGCTGCAGGCTTAGCATAAGCACTCCCACTTCCGATAGAAGCAACATCCATATCAGGCTCTAAAACATCGCCATTTCCAGAGATGATCAGGATCTCATTTTTATCCGCTACGATCATCATCGCCTCTAGTTGACGCAGGTATTTATCCATTCGCCAGTCCTTGGCCAGCTCAACGGCCGCACGCTTGAGGTTTCCTGAAAAATTACTCAGTTTCTCTTCAAAGCGATCCAGCAAAGTGAACGCATCTGCGGTGGAACCAGCAAAGCCAGTCACAATTTTTCCTTCAGCCAGCTTTCTGATCTTTTTTACGTTGCTTTTGGCGACAGTATTGCCCATCGTGGCTTGTCCGTCCGCACCAATTGCAATCTGTCCATTATGTTTGATTGCCACCACCGTGGTAGCATGTATTTCCGGTAAACTCATAGCTTGTAAATATAAAAAGAGCCCATTCCTTCACAGAAACAGGCTCCCTTTTCCTTAATTTCTGAATATTAGATTAGTATCCTAACGGGATCTTCCAACAATGTTTTCAAAGTTTTCAAGAAAGCTGCTCCTGTCGCACCATCAACCGCACGGTGATCGCAGGACAAGGTTACTTTCATCACGTTGCCAGGCTTCATTTCTCCATTCTTCACAATCACAGTTTCTTTGATGCCACTTACAGCAAGGATACAGGCATCTGGTGGATTAATGATCGCGGTGAACTCATCCACACCGAACATTCCCAGGTTAGAAATGGTAAAGGTGTTACCAGAGAATTCCTCCGGCTTCAGTTTCTTATCCTTGGCTTTTTGTGCCAATTCTTTTACTTCCGCAGAAATGTGTGAAATGGATTTATTATCTGTAAACCTTACCACAGGCACGATCAAACCATCAGGAATAGCCACTGCTATTCCAACATGGATATGGTGATGCTGCACCATTTTATCGCCCATCCAGCTCACATTGACCCCAGGATTTTGACGCAGCGCAGCAGCAGTAGCTTTCACTACAATATCATTGAAAGAGATCTTGACCGGAGAGATTTCATTCATGCTCTTACGAGCCGCAATGGCCTTGTCCATCTCAATCTCCATAGTGACATAGAAATGAGGAGCTGAAAATTTACTACCACTCAAACGACTGGCAATGGACTTGCGCATTTGAGAGAGTGGCAAGTCTTCGGATCGCTCCTCTCCTACTACTGTAGGCAAACTGATGGATGGCGCTGCTGGTGCAGCCTCACTACTTGCCGCAGGTGCAGGTGCCGCTGCAGGGGTGTAATTTTCAATATCTCGTTTGATGATTCGACCACCTTCTCCTGTTCCTGCCACAGCACCGATATCGATACCTTTCTCTTGTGCCATTTTCTTGGCTAGTGGAGATGCTTTGACCCGACCATTACTGGATGGAGCAGCTACTTCAGGAGTGGCCGTTGGTGCAGGTGTTGAAGCAACTGGTGCCGGAGTTGCCGGAGCAGCTTCAGGTGCAGGTGTTGTGGCTCCGGATGCTTTTTGATCTTCTGCTTTGAGTAGCGTGTCTACATCAGCTCCCTTTTCTCCAATGATGGCGATCACACCATCTACACGCACGGCATTACCCGCTTCTACGGCTTTATACAAGAGGACACCTTCATTATAAGACTCCAGTTCCATGGTGGCCTTATCGGTCTCTACTTCGGCGAGGATATCACCTTCAGCTACCGCATCGCCAACTTCTTTTAGCCAGGAAGCGATCACCCCTTCTTCCATGGTATCACTCATTTTAGGGAGCGTCACTACTTCAGCATTGATCGAGGAAGTATCTATGGTTTCTGTTGGAGCTGCCGCTACAACAGGTGCAGCCTCCGCAGCAGCAGTTGCCGGAGCGCTTCCGCCACCTTCTATTTCTTTTAGCAGGGCACTGATATCTTCGCCCTTTTCACCGACGATCGCGATAACCGCATCTACTGGCACTGTATCTTTTTCTTTTACTCCTACATGGAGCAACACACCATCCTCGTAATTTTCGAGTTCCATGGTGGCTTTGTCCGTTTCTACCTCTGCCAGGATATCCCCAGAACTTATTTCCTCTCCTACTTGCTTCAACCAACTTGCGATAACACCCTCTTCCATGGTGTCACTCATTTTTGGCATTCTAATTACTTCGGCCATGTTCGCGATTAGTTCTTAAAAAACTCAGTTAAGGCGTCAAAGTTAATCCATGTGCGTCTTCTATACACACATCATAAATCTTTTACGCGTTGCATCACTTAATAATAAAAATGACACTTTTTTTGTTCCGGTAATATTAATGCTAAATGCCAGTAATCAAAAAGTCTAGCTATAAAGCTCCCTTTCCTTTTCAAAATGGCCATCTGTGCACGATGTTTCCGGCAATATTTCGAAAGCCGAAATTAATCAAGGATTACCGACGGGAACGAATCGAAACGAGTGATAACGATTTCCTCGATCTCGACTGGATGGACCATAAAAAAGAACGGGCAGTAATCCTCTCTCATGGATTAGAAGGACATACGGACCGTCAATACATGATCGGTATGGCCAATCATTTTTATGAAGCAGGTTATGATGTCCTGGCATGGAGCTATCGCGGCTGCAGTGGTGAAATGAATCGAAAGCTTCAGATGTATCATAGTGGTGCTACTTACGATCTGGAAGAAGTCGTGAAGCATGTAGAAGCACAGGGGATCAAAGAAATTTATTTGGTGGGATTTAGTCTGGGCGGCAATCTGACTTTAAAATACCTCGGTGAATACCATCGGGCAAGCATCAAGGCAGCTGTTACTTTTTCTGTTCCGCTCGATCTCTACACGGGTTCATTGAAAATCAGAAAAAGACAAAACTGGATCTACAGCAAGCGTTTTTTAAAATCATTGAAAAAGAAAGTGATCATGAAAACGGAACAGTTTCCTGATCAAATATCGCTTGAGCCTTTCAAAAAAATCAAAAACCTGATGGATTTTGACGATGCATACACTGCCCCCATACATGGCTTTGAAAATGCAGTGGATTATTACGAGAAAAGCAGCTCACGAAATTTTCTTCAACACATCCAGGTCAACACACTGGTCATCAACGCACTTAATGATCCATTCCTGTCAGATGAATGTCTGGATCATTCCTTGTTCGAGCCCCTGAATCTCGTACATTTCGAAACGCCCACACATGGTGGCCACGTGGGTTTCGTTACCAGAAATAACGAAGGAAAATACTGGTCAGAACAACGCGCACTCGATTTTTGCGAAAACAAATAGCGGAATGGAGTTAGATTTGTGAATAGATGATCAACAGATACTCGATCACCGGTTCTCCTTATCAATTTTCCTCGGAACAAGGTCCCTGGGAACCATGCTATAATGCTTGCCCTTCCCAAACGCTACCTGTCCTGGTCCGGGAAAATCAAGTTGCCATGTTCAATTGGGGAATGATGGTGAAAATGTCCACCAAAAAAGCGACGAGCGCCAAACTTTTTAATACGGCCAGTGCTCATGTGTTCTCTAAAGCATCCACCAAAGCGGCCATGAGGGACAGACGTTGTATCATCCTGGCAGATGGTGTGTTCTTATGGAAGCAGATAGGTAAGAAGAAACAAACGCCGTATTATTTCTATCAGGACAATCAGCAGATTTTTGGCATGGCAGGTTATTGGGAAAGCTCAGAAGACCTGGAAGGCAATGAATTCAAGTGCTTCATGTTGATCACAGGGACACATCAACAATTGGCTTCCACGCAGGAAGAAACGCCTATCTTCATCAGCACCAACGATTTCAAAACATGGCTGGATCCCAATACAGAACAAGCAGCACTCGAAACTGTAATCTCAAAAAGTGCTTCATTTCAGTTTGCCAGCCATTCGGTAAGTCCTGAGATACAGAATGAAGAAATAAATCATGCAGACCTGATCCGTCCATCTACTCCTTCGGATCAACACGGTAATTACACGCTGTTCTAAAGGTTTAGTACAAATTTTACTTGGCAGAATTCTAAAAATCAGCTAAATTCATAGCTCGCTGCTTAAATTTTTACACCAATACTAAACTGCCTAAGTGTGTCTACTCGCCAGCTGATTATGGTGACGTTTTTCGTCATTTTAATCATTCCAGTTGCTATTCCCCAAAGCAATAAGAAGCTCGATAAGCAATATAATCGAGCCCTGGAACTGCTCTATGAAGAGCATTTTGATATTGCAAGAATCGAATTTGAAGAGATCAATCGGGTGAATCCGGATTATAGAGATGTAGAGTATCGGCTAGAACTCACCTATTTTCTGGATGGTGAAAGTAACCGATCCCTTGACCGATTACTAAGTTTTGAAACGACGCTCGGCAGCAAAGACAAATTCTATCATTATTGGTTGGGTCGGGTTTTCGCGAAAAAATACATGTTTGGAGAAGCCATCGGATCCTGGAATGACTTTCTAAGTAAAGATTTCTTCAAATCGAAAGAAATCCGTCAGGAAACTTCTGACTTTATTCGATCTACCGAAGTGATATCCTCTTTTTTTGAAGAGAACACGGACTATGTAGTAACACTGCTTCCTGAGACCATCAATACAGCGGAGGCAGAACTGAATCCTGCTTTCAGCGCTGATAACCAACAATTGTTGTATTCTACAGCGGCAGTCTCCAGCAATAAAAAGGAGATTTTTGAGATTCGTGGTAGTAAACTAGCCCGATACGAGACCGACATGATCTGGCAACCCCCTATTGCTGTAGCTTCGTTGAACGCCGTTGAAGATAATAACACTCGATTCTGCCTCACTTACTGGGGCGATCAGGTAGAAACTTTAGTGGCAAAGAACAACGGCATATTGCACACGAGCACCCTGAGTGGCGAAGATTGGCAGGCTCCTGTACGATCCCGGCATGAAATCAAGCTACCGGGATTAGGACCTGATTTCACCATGAACCGCAAGCAAGATCGTATCATTTTCACCTCCCGAAAAAACATCAAAAAAAATGGCTACGACCTATATGAGATGAGATATGACAGCATTTTAGGGGGATGGACAAATCCCGAACCTATTCCTGCCATCAATACTACCATGGATGAAAGTAGTCCATTCCTGACCTACGATGAAAACACACTCTACTTCAGTTCCAACGGCCATGATGCCATCGGTGGATTCGATATATTTTACAGTAAATGGGATCAAATCAATTTCCGTTGGGGTAAGCCTGTACAAATGAACTATCCCATTAACACACCAGACGATGACATCAACTTTAAATTGGCAAAAGATGGCGCCAGTGGTTATTTCAGCTCCAATCGGGTATTTAGCAGAGGTGACTTTGACATATTTCATTTCTCAAAAGTCCCAAAATCGAGGGTTTACGGGAATATCGTGACTGCTTCGACACAAGAACCTGTTTCAGATGTACAGATTATTTTCCTACCTAAAACGTATGTAAGCGAAAGGTATGCAACAGTATCTGATAAAAATGGCTCATTCGAGATGCAACTACTCGACGAAGAAAGTTATACGGTCCAGATCAAACGAGGACATCAACTGGAGGTAGAGGACGAACTACGGATCAGTGGTGAGCTCAGCCAGGAACTCAAATTCATGATCAGTGACAACCCTGAGGAAGGCATAGCATTAGTTCCGGTAGTCAAAGAAGTGGTAATGGCAGAACCAAAAAGCAATCAACGTCAGACAACTCAAGCCCCTAAAGTATATTCCGAGGTAGACCGACTTGAAAGAATAAAAAAAGGCTACAAACTGGTTCGCGAAAACATCTACTTCCTACCCGGTGGCAATGAAGTAAGTCATGACCCGGATGACATCCTCTATAAAGCTGTAAGATTATTGGGAATCAAAAAAGAATTACAAATTGAAGTCGCCGGACATACGGATAATACGGGAAGCAATTCGGATAATCTAAAAGTCTCATTGGCAAGGGCTAAAAAAGTCAGGAACTGGCTGGTTAATCTGGGGGTTTCATCCGATCGAATTAAAATTGCTGGCTACGGAGATGCTAAACCAATATCAACTAATGACGATGAAGAGGAGGGGCGAGAACTTAATCGGAGAGTAGAACTTCGGGTTGTTTCAGCTCCAATATAGGTTCATTCAAATTTGAATGCAGGGGGGATCATATCAATCCCGCATAATTTACTTCACACGAATCAGCAACTCTATTTAAAAAGAAATTCTAACTACTCCAGGGCTTCCATTTTGGATATCCACTTGGAAGGTTCTGTTGAAAATGCTAATTTTCAATGTACCATTGCTCACCTGCAAGCTGATCCGCCTAACTAAAATGCTTGAATTGTGAATGACCTTAGACTGAAATCAGCCCTACTCTTCATTGCGTTTGCTGCATGTACGCACCTGTGCTTAGCGCAAAACGACAAAAAACTTGAAAAACAGTATAACCGGGGCCTGGAGATGCTCTATGACGAAGAATTTGCCAATGCAAAGGCTACATTTGAAGGGATCACAGCCGTAAATCCGAATTACAAGGATGTCCCTTATCGACTGGAAGTAGCCGCTTTCCTTTCCGGTGATAGCAACAGGCCGCTGGATAATCTCCTGAGTTTCCGAACTACCCTGGCAAAAAAGGACAAGTTCTACCACTACTGGCTCGGCCGGGTTTATGTTTCGAAATATCTCTTTGAAGAGGCCATTGGTTCATGGAGTAATTTCCTCCGCAAGGACGTCTACAAGTCCAAAGAAATCCGACAAGAAACCAACGATTTTATCTCCTCGACCCAAACGCTCTCGGACTTTTTTCATGAACATGCAGATTACGTTGTAACACTGCTTCCTGAAACGATTAATACTGAAAAAGCAGAAGTCAACCCTGCATTCAATGTAAGTAACCGACAGTTGTTATATTCCACTTCATCCACTGCAAGTGGCAAAGAAGAATTTGAGATCCGGGGAAGCAATGTGATCAGTGGAGACATTGTCCATAACCTGGAATGGAGTGAACCTGTCAGGATTCCCACCTTAAATAGTATCGAGAAGAACAATACAAGATTCTGCCTCACTTACTGGCAAGATCATGTAGAAGTACTCGTCGCCAAAAACAGCGGCGAGATCTTTGAAAGCCCGCTGATAAATGGTGAGTGGCAAACGAGCGAACGTGCACATCACCAGATCAAATTGGCACACCTGGGGCCGGATTTTACTGTCAATCGAAAGCAGGACCGCATCATTTACAGTTCCTCTAAAGATTTGAAGAAAAGTGGAATGGACCTCTATGAAATCCGTTTCGACTCAGTACAAAATAAATGGGGCGAACCTATCGCAATCTCCAGGATCAATTCAGAATCCGATGAAAGTAGCCCTTTTCTCACCGTCGATGAGAGGACCTTGTATTTTGCCTCGGACGGACATCATGCTCTCGGCGGTTTTGATATCTTTTATTCCAAGTGGGACAAAACCAGTCAGGAATGGGGAGATCCTGTGCAAATGAGTTACCCAATCAATACGCCGGATGATGAAATCCATTTCAAACTTGCAGCGGATGGTGCCAGCGGGTACTTCAGTTCTAATCGAGTATATAGCCGGGGCGATTTTGACATCTTTCATTTTGAAGCGGTCCCTAAACTTCAGATTGCCGGAAATGTCTTGACTAAAAACGATCAAACACCCATCGCAGGAGCAAGTGTAATTTTCACACCTCACCAATACGTCAATGAACGTTACACAGCAAACACCAATGAAGCAGGACTATACGACTTGCAGATCTTCGCCAATGAGCATTACGACATTAAGGTGACTAAAGACGGGAAAGTTTTACTGGAACAAGAAATGAAAGTGGGAGATCAATTTGAAGACAAAATCGATTTCTTGATCGATCCTACCGGCGAGTCATCCATGAATGTGGTGGCCGCAGCAACTCCCTTCACAAAACCTGAAACGCAAAACGTAAGAGAAGGCCTGATTGTAGCACCGCCCAAGAAGGAAGAAACCAAGCCTGCTCCACCTAGCAAACAAATTCCGAATAGAACGCAATTTGCAGCCGGAAGCAAACTATTGGCGGCTAACCTTTATTTCCAAAAAAATTCGAGCCAACTGGTTACTGAATCACGGGCCTTGTTGAAGGAATACCTAAAAACGCTTGAGCGCTACTCCCACATCAAGGTAGAAGCAGGAGGGCACACGGACAGCCTGGGACCTGCGGCTGACAATCTGGCCTTGTCCCTGACCCGGGCACGCATCATTAAAGACTGGCTGACCAAAAATGGCATTGATCCGGATAGGATCTCGATCAAAGGCTACGGGGAAAGTCAACCACTCTCGACCAATGATGATGAAGAAGATGGCCGCGAACTCAATCGAAGGGTAGAGATTCGGGTAATCTCCGCCTCGTTCTAACGCCGGTTTTCTATATTTGACCTAGCATTGTATGTCTTCCGGAGAATAGTTCGTTCTATACTAATTCCGTGATATAGTTTTAGACAGATTCATGAAACACGCATTACGTTCGATCGCCCTTATACTTCCTATATTTCTTGCCTACATTTCTCATGCCCAGGAAACCGCATCGGAACTCTACGATTTTGGTAAAATCTATGAAGAGCGGGGAGAATTCGATAAAGCACTGGAAAATTATCTGGCAGCGAAAGAAAAGAAAAATTCCATTCGCGCTGTGAATTACAAGATCATGGCACTGGAAATGGCTTTGGGTGAACGTCGGGAGGAACCTTTGGATCAGTTATTAGAATCTCGGGAAACCGATGGCAGAAAAGATGAATTGTATCTCTACTATCTTGGCAAAGCATACGACTACCGTTACGAATTTCAAAAAGCAAGCGACAGCTATGAATCACTACTCAATGGCGCTCGTTCTTTGTCTAATACACATGAGGAGATTGTGAAGGAAGCTTTGGCACTGACTCAAAGAAAGATGGAAGCATTTGCCAATCCGGATAATTACGAAATCCAGCAATTACCAGCTCCCATTAACTCGCCATTTGCCGACTTATCCCCTACTTACTTCAAAGAAAAACATGAGCTGCTGTTTGCTTCTTCTCGCTCATCCTATGAAGGAGATGAAAAATTTGACATCTATCACGCCAAAGGCGATGCCGCCGACTGGTCGAACATCTCGACAGTACCGGTGTTAGGTCAATTTGATCGACAGACCGCTAACATTGAAGTAGTAGATGAAGATGGAAAACTGTTCCTGTTCAATCCAGCCAAAGGGGGCGATTTGTTCTTCAGCGAAACTGTGAACGGCTCGTGGCAGATCCCTACTGAATTTGACTCCAAGATCACTAGCACGCATCTGGAATCTCATTTCTTCATCAATGAGCATGAGGATCGGATCATCTTCGCTTCAGCGAAAAATGCCAAGAAAACCGGATTGGACCTCTATCAATCTTTCAAAGATCCCGAAACTGGAAAATGGACCAAGCCTGCTCCCTTTGCCAATATCATTAACAGTGAATATGACGAGGACAGTCCTTATCTGACACATGATGAAAAAACTTTGTATTTCAGCTCCAATGGACATGATGGGATCGGAGGCTATGACGTATTCAAAAGTGAATTTGATGAAGCTACCAGTACCTGGTCAGAACCTGAGAATTTGGGTTTTCCCGTTAATTCGCCAGAAGATGAAATACATTTCAAGATCAATGCCGATGGGAAATCAGGCTATTTCAGTTCGAACCGTCTGCATACAATGGGTGACTTTGACATATATTTCTATTTTGAGATCAGCAAAGTAAAGATTGAAGGAAAGGTATTTGACGAAGCTTCTAAACGATTGCTCTCAGACGTAGAGGTCGTTTTCACTCCTTCGAAGTACGAAGATGAAAAGTTCAGGTCCAATACCAGCGGACGAGGCGTTTACCAAATGGAGATCATCTCAGATGAAACGTATTATGTAGAGATCAAAAGAGGTGATGAGGTGATCTTTACAGATGAATTTGAGATCCATGAGGTAGGTGGAGAGTACGCTACTACTCACATCAAGGATTTCATAATCCGATGATCAAGATTTAAATGATCATGTAGCCGGCTAATAGTAGGTCTGCAATCTTACCTCAGGGTATTTTTACTACCAAGGATGACTGGTAAATGTTATCATTGCGTTCTCATTAAGTTGTAATACACGACTAATAATCGTTATTACTCAGAAAACCTGCGTCGGAAAAGGTGAAAGCTTAAGAGCTAAATTATCTTGGTAAGATCGACGAATACAGGGAGAGAACAATTCATTCTCTTAGCTAAAGAAATAGGTATACCCTTTATCCTATTTTTTCTGTCATGCACTTTCCTGCATATAACTTCCTTCGGACAAAGTGTACCTCCTGATCTCAAATTCAGAAAGTACGGACTAAAAGAAGGGCTATCTCAAGTCACTGCACGTTGCATGCAGGAAGATCAAACTGGATACATGTGGATTGGGACACAAGAAGGGCTCAATCGTTTTGACGGCTCAGGTTTCAAGGTGTTTAGACATAACCCTGATGACGAAAAAAGCCTTTCGAGTAGTTTCATTTATGATTTGTTGGTAGACAGCCAAAATCGCCTTTGGGTAGGCACAAATGCAGGGATTAATCTTTATAATGATACCCTACAGCAATTTTTGAATTGGCGGCATCAAACAGATGAAAATAATTCTTTAAGCGACGATCATGTATTGTCTCTATTTGAAGACAGTCAGCAAAGAATTTGGGTGGGCACTTCAAACGGACTCAATCTCATAGACCCGATCAGTGGCACTTTCCGCCGGTATGTCTATGATGAATCAAAGCCTGGTACCATCAGCAATAATCATATTAATTCAATTGTTCAGGACGAACAAGGTAACCTTTGGATCGGCACCAATGACGGGCTGAATAAATTCAATCCTAAAAAGGGGACTTTTAAAGTCCATCGTCATCAAGCAGAAAAGCCAGAAACTTTAAGTGATAATCGCATCAAAAGTTTGTTCATCGATCATGAAGGCATTTTATGGATTGGTACACGCGAAGGTTTGAACAGCATCGATATGGCCAATGGCAGGATCAAACGATTCACGCACGATCCCGATCAAACTCATTCGATTAGTGATAATGATATATCAGTAATTTTCGAAGATCATCAGAAAAAGCTGTGGATTGGGACCGGGAATGGAGGCCTTAACCTTTTCAACAAAAATACCTCACACTTCTCAAGATACCAGTATG
Source organism: Cytophagales bacterium (assembly GCA_033344775.1). Lineage (NCBI taxonomy): Bacteria > Pseudomonadati > Bacteroidota > Cytophagia > Cytophagales > Cytophagales bacterium. Next base: position 1,596,327 of record JAWPMT010000005.1, read on the forward strand.
ATCCCCGAGATCCCTACTCCTTAAGTAATAATACTATATGGAGTATCCTGGAAGATCGTGATAAGAACCTATGGGTGGGCGTATCCGCCAAAGGTGTCAATTTCCACGATCGACAAACCGAGCGATTCAAACACTACAAGCATGTGCCTGAAGATGAAAATTCATTACTTCACAACTCCGTAAGAGCAATCTTGCGCGATAAAACGCATCAACTTTGGATTGGAACTTTTGAGGGCATAAGTGTTTACGGTGTTCGGACAGGAAAAAGTAGAAGATTCCAGCATGATCCGAAAGATCAGAATTCACTTGACGCGAATTACGTTTTATCCATCTTTCAAGATCTCGATAATCGCATTTGGGTAGGAACTTCCCGAGGGCTGAACCTTTATGATGCCGAAAAGCTGGAAGTATTCAAAAAACTGAGCGAACAACCTACGCCGTTACCCAATTCAGACTTGATTCCTTACTTTCAATCACTTATTCCTGATTTGGACACCTACGCCATTGCTGAAAGTCACTTGAAGAAAGTCATCAAATGGTACTTCCTGATCGGTGAGAAGTTTGGTCTTGAACTGATCAATGAAGAAGAGGAAGGCTTACAGATCATTTAATCTTCTTCCGCAGTGTACAACAATTCGCTGTTCACAAAATCATATAACGTCAATCGTCTTAATTCAAAGTAAGAAGTCCAGAAGCTGCGCAAGGCAGCGATATAGCTTCTTCGTGCCGCATCCTTTTCCGTCAGGGCAATGTTGAGGTTGGTAATGTCGATCTTCCCGATCAAATAACGATTTTGTGCGACCAGATAGCGCTCCTGCGCCACCTCATCCGATTTTTTAGAAATGGCGATCTGGCTCCGCAACACTTCGAATTGCTTCACCTGCGTAATTACTTCTTGTTCAAAATTTTGTTCTTCCTGACTAATGACAAACTCTGTCAATTGCTGGTTAGCAAGAGCTGTTTTACGGCTGGCTTTGTTTCTCCCCCAGTCAATCAATGGCATACTGAGTGTCACATTGACCCGCTGCTGATTGTTTGGATCGTTGTAACTATCATTGAATGTTTCACCTGCGGCGTTTAGGCCAAACGCTGCTGAAAAATTGGCCGAAAAACGATCTGCTTTTGCCCTTGCTACTTCTCGTTGCGCCTCCGTCCGTCTTCGCTCGAATGCCAGAAAATCTGCTCTGTTAGCTTTAGCATATGTCAACGCCTGACCTTCATTGGGTGTAAATTCAGGAAGCTCTTCAGGTAATTGAAGCTCAAACGCTTCTCCTGGAGTGAGCCCCAGGTAAGTGATCAAAGCCAGGCGACTTGTTTCAAGATCAAGCCGCGCCTGAGCTACATCTTGTTGAGAACGCAATAATTGCAACTCTACTTGCAGCAACTTGTCCTTGGAGGTTGTTCCAATATTGTATCGACCCTGCTCGATGTTATAGATCGTATCATTGTTGGCCAGGTTAAAGGAGGAAATCTCCAGATTGACCTGAGCATCCAGATAGTCAAAGAAGCGATTGACGGATTGTTGGGAAATGAATTCCAGTTCTTCAACGTATTCCCTTTTGGACTCTTCGTACCGCAATGGCTCAGTCCTCTGTGCCCATTTCAACTCATTGAACGCAAACAAAGGCTGATCCAAACGAACATTGATCAAGGTCGTATTCCATTGCGTGAAGTCTCCAGTAATGTCGTTAAATTGATTCAAAAAAGAGTTCACGGAAATATTTCCCCCACTAAATGCCAATGGCTGTTGTAGTCCCAATCCCAAATTAGAATTGGTTTGCTCCCGACTTTGAAACACGATCTGACCATTGTCCTGTCGGTTGCCAAAAAAGTCGCGGTTATAATCAGGCAATCCACCAAACAAGCTCAGCTGCGGATTGTAATCCGACTTGAACAACCGGTATTGCCAGTATCGGTTTTCTTTTCTGGTTTCCGCCTGTTTCGATGCGGGTGACTGGCTTTTTGCCTGCTCAATAATATCGATCAGGCTATATTGTTTTTGTGCATGAAGTGCGAGGCTCACACATAGCAAGCATGCACAAAGAAAAAACTTACTCATACCTTAAAGATTGTATAGGATCTTGATTAGCTGCTTTTCTGGCCGGAGCAATACCAAATAAAAGACCTACTGATGCGGCCACTCCGAAGGAAATTAATATCGAAAGAAAGGACACAATGGTTGGAATTTCAGCAATTTGACTGACCAAATAGGCCATTATCACACCCAGGATGATACCGATCAAACCACCTGCCACACTGATCATCATGGCTTCAAACATGAACTGATTGACAATGTCCGATTTTTTGGCCCCCAATGATAGACGTAAACCTATTTCTTTGATTCGCTCCAACACGGAAGCCAGCATGATATTCATGATACCGATCCCGCCAACAATAAGCGAGATACCCGCAATCGCACCCAAAACATAATTGAAAATATCCTTGGTCCGCTGTTGCTGTTTCAATAATAATTCTGGTATTTCAATTTCATAGTCCACCACATCGTAATGCTTTCGCTTCAACATTCTGGAGATGGTTTCTGCCGAAGAGCCAAGCGTTTCGGTATTTTCCACTTGCACCACCAATCGATCCAACTGGTGGTAATTGACAGCTGGCTTATCACCACCCTCATCATTCCTTCCTGAGCTACGATTGGCGATATTGATCATCTTTCTGGTCACCAGGTCCCGGTTTTTATAACGGATCAGCACTGTATTCAAAGGAGTGTACACATCCATGTTGTAATCTCGGATTCCGAGACTACTAATACTACGATTACTGATCAACCGCTGTTCCAGAACGCCTATTATGGTCAGCCATTGATTGCCACATTTAATGGCTTTACCAATCGGATTCTCCGTAGGGAAAAATTTAGTCTTGATCGATTTTCCAATGATGCAAACTGGCAAACCTTTCTCTAAATGTGTCACATTGAATTTATTTCCGGATTCCAGTTGGAAATTGAAAATATCAAAATAGGCATTTTCCACGCCCACGACCTTTGCGGACCTTCGAATTCCTGACTTGATGATGTAAGTTTCGAGCAATATTTCAGGGCTGATACTAGTGACTCCAGGGACTATCTGCTCGATAGAAGCTTTGTCTTTCAAGGAAATACCCGGCGAAAACTTTTCCTTTTTCTCGCCACCTTCCTCGTCTTCGTTTACATTTTCTTCCGTTTGCTCAACCACCGGAGTAATCACGATGTTGTTCAAGCCAACGAGCTTGATCTGTTCCAGAATTTCCTGTTGAGCACCATTACCTATGGCTAGCATGGCAATCACCGCGGACACACCGAATATAATACCCAGCGCGGTGAGGATCGATCTCACTCTATTGGCCAGAACGGCTTCAAGAGCAATATATAGATTGGAGAGTAACCTCTCTTTGTCTTTGAACATGTGTTCGGTTTAGGTGAGTCAGAATAGGAAATTAGAGCGATTGAGATACCGTAGCACCTCTATTCCGCTTTCCATTAAGTTCACTAAGCAACTCTACCTTATCATCTTCATAGCCTTGAGGTGAAGACAAATAGATTTGGTCATCTTCGTTAATACCCGCATCAACTATCACTTCATTGGCATTGGCCTGACCTAACATCACTTCTTTCTTAACGATATTTAAGCCATTCTTTACATAAACATAGGTGATCGAATCATTCTGGCTATGCAAGCACTCCAAAGGTATGAAGAGTGCTTCATCTACCGTATTGACGAGGATTTTATTACTGGTGGTCATTGCTGGCTTGATGAGATCATCGGCCTCATTCACCTCAATATCTACCTGAAAGACTTTTGCGTCAGAATTGGGACGTTGCTCACCTACATTCGCCACTTTCACTACTTTTCCAGACAGTCGCTTATCCGGGAATGCATCCAGACCAATGATCACATCCTGGCCTTGTTGAATTCTTCTGATGTCCACTTCATTCACGAAGGTCTTTGACATCATTTTTGATAGATCGGGAAGTGTCGCCACAACTGGATCCCACGCCCCAATCTGAGAACCTTCTTTGATCGGAGAACCGCGCCAGTCTTTCTTATAGATCAGCATGCCATCCTCTGGTGCAAGAATGGTAAAGTCTCGCTCTAACTGTTGTAGACCTTCCAATTGGTTGCTTACCTGCCGCTGGTCAGCGGCCACTTCAGACATCTTTGCAATGTTCTGCTGATGCTTGATCTTATAATTTTCTTTCGCCTGATTCAGCGCTCTTTTGGCTTTCTCCAGTTCAATTTCCGCTTTTTGAATTTGGGCTGGTGGCTCGAATTGAGACTGATCCAGGATCAGTTGTTTCTCTGTTACCGCATAGTCCAGATTGATGAGGTTATCTCTGGATTCCCGCATTTGCAACGTGGTATCCAACTTCGTCTGAATGAATTGCGAACTTACTTTCTGCAATTCAAGGTTGGCTTCGTTCAGTTTATTCCGTACTTCGGAAGGGTCCAGGTTGGCCACGCGCTGGCCTTTTTTCACATATGTTCCTTCGGGAATAATGCTTTGGATGGTTACATTCCAGATGTGGTGGTTTCTGAGGGTACTGGGCCCAAAAATTTTAACTGAATTTTTGGCTTCCAATTCGCCAGTAGTGGTGACATCCACAGTAAATGGACCCTTTTTAGGTGTAATGATCAGTCCGCTTTCAGCACCGGACGCACCTCCTCTAACAATAAAAAATACGGCCACTACCAGTACAAGGCCAATTGAGAGTTGAATTATTCTCCTCTTAGTCATTTGAAATTTGGTTAAGTAGTATTGTAACTTATACTGCTTATCACAGCAAAGGTTACTGAATTAACTTTTAATTAACCAATAAAGTATTTGAGAGGTCTGTTAAAGTTTCCTAAACAGCATTTTCTTCACTCTGGATGAGCAATCGAACTTACCACTCTTTTTCAAACAATTTGATTAGTTAGTAAGAACTTATAAAGGAAAGCTGACTGAATGCTAATTTGCATTCAACCAGCTATCTCTTAAGTATTGTTGATCTTCTGAAGGATTTTCAGTGAACTTCAGAAAGTGGCGCTCTGTGCGGGTAGTCTTGACGGATTTGGCTTTTAGTTTTAAGCGCTTTCTCTTGCCATTGACCTCTCGATAAACTTCAACCTTGACCTTGTCTCCTTCTTCCATTCCCTCACCATAACTTCCAAGTACACGCTCGATCGTAGCTAGTGAAATTTCCTCACCATTGATGGATTTCAACACATCACCTTCTTCATAACCCATGGCTTTGCCGAAATCATTCATACTTGCGGTTGTGGTAACAAATATTTCTCGGTCCTCATTCACGTTCAAACCAATTTGCCCCAAACTAAAGGTCTCAACCTGACGCTCTGGTTCATAGTCAATACCGGCCCACCGCAAGTACTCTTGCAATGGTAATTCTTCTTCTCCCGAGACATAAGTGCGTAGAAAATCGCCAATCTCAGGATAGGTCAAGGCTACAATCTCATCGAACAGCTTGTCATCTTCAAATGACTTTTCAGGTCCGTATTTTTCAGCCAGGTCTCTCATCAGATTTTGCAAATCGTATTTACCATCCGACAATTTCAGCAGCTGTAAGTCCAGACACATACCAATCAAGGCGCCTTTATAATAAACATTGCTGTACATGGGCTCATACTTCTCCTCAAGGATTCGTTCACTCATGACCGTGAAGGGAACATCTTTCGGAAACTGATCTCGTGTGCGCATTTTATCCTGAATTTCTTCAAGAAACTTATCTCCATCATAAAGACCATACTTTGCCTGCACATGCATCGCTGCATATTCGGTACATCCTTCATATAGCCACAAGTGCTTGGACATCTTAGGATCGATGTAATCGAAATTCCCGATTTGCTCCGAATGGATATTCAATGGTGTAACGATATGGAAAAACTCATGTGCCGCCACATCTCTGACCGTTTGACCGATCTGATCTGCTCCACCTTCGGGCAAACTATACACGGAAGAATAAGAGTGCTCCAATGCGCCCATGGCTCCAGACAAGGTCGGACCATCCAACAGGTAGATGAGATAAGCATAACGTTCCACTGGCAACTCACCTCCCAGGTATTTGCTTTGTGCTTCCATCAGATCAGATATCTTGTCCATCACGTCTTGAGCAGACAAGGCCTTATTCGGTGAAAACACCGATACCAGAATCTCTGCATTGGCCAACTTTTTGGTCGCAATGTCCGGAACAGAATACATTAATGGTCCATCTGCAAGGAAATTGAAATCGCGTGCCGTGTATGTATCTGTAGTCTCCGTGGAGCCGACCTTCTCGAGTGCCGTGGCACCTTCGACTTCTTCTTTATGCGAAATAGTCAGCTCATAAGGATGGAATTTGTGCCCTTTGAAATACCCGACAAAACCAAATGTATTGATCACGAAAACATTGCGCTCCGGTTCAATATTGGTCCCGCCTGGCTCAAATACGATATTCTCAGAACCGCCATCATACGCTTCAAAAGCATCGAAGGTATCGTGTACTTTATACGTCAATTTGGCCAAAGCCCGAGCATTCGATATTTGCCATTTATTGGTAGACACTTTATTGACTTCCAAAGCACCTCCTTCCGAATCGAATGCCTGAAAGTCCACAACAAATCGACCGAAATCAGAAATAGAATAGGTTCCTGGAACGATTTTCGCCATGTGATATTCGGCGACATCTTCTTCCATTTTTGGTGGAATAATCGTCACTTTGACCTGATCGTCAATGACATTTATCAAATCCAGTGAAACCTGATATTTAGCCTCCTGTCCATTAGCCAGACCGACCTGGACCAGGATGGCCAGTAAAAAGAAAAGCTTACGCATTTTTAAATATGAGTTTTTGATCTAGAACGTAAGATATGGCTTGTATTGCTACAAGGAATCTAATTTTCTTTAGAAGGACACTACTTCCCGCCAATGGCTGTCAAAATCAGGCGAAACTGTTCTTTTTCCGATCATGCTCGCTCAGATAGATCTTACGCATACGCATGGACTGTGGCGTCACTTCCAGGTATTCATCCTTCTGAATGTACTCGAGGGCTTCTTCCAGTGAAAACTTTCTGGCAGGCGCAATCTTCATGTTATTATCAGATCCGGACGCACGCATGTTGGTCAGTTTTTTACCCTTTTGGATATTCACCACCAGGTCATTATCTCTGGAGTGCTCTCCAATCACCTGACCGGTGTATACGTCCACACCCGGATCCACAAAAAATACGCCTCGATCCTGCAACTTGTCAATTGAGTACGGAGTTCCGGGGCCATTCTCCATAGAAATCAGCGATCCGTTGATTCTTCCGGCAATGTCACCTTTGAATGGGGCGTAGCCTTTGAATCGGTGCGTCATGACCGCCTCACCTGAAGTAGCCGTAAGCATGTTATTTCTCAATCCAATGATACCACGAGCTGGAATGTCGAACTCCAGGTGTTGGATATTGCCTTTAGGCTCCATGATGGTCATCTCCCCTTTTCTGGTCGTTACCATTTCAATCACCTTTCCCGAAAATTCCTCGGGCACATCAACCACCAGGTGCTCAATGGGCTCGTTCTTTTGACCTTCGATCTCTTTGAACAACACCTGAGGCTGGCCTACTTGCAGTTCATATCCTTCACGTCGCATGGTCTCAATCAATACAGACAAGTGCAGTACCCCTCGACCAAACACATTGAATTTATCCTCAGTATCTGTTTCTTGCACACGTAGGGCAAGGTTTTTCTCAAGTTCCTTCATGAGGCGATCCCGCAAGTGACGAGATGTCACGAACTTACCTTCCTTACCGAAGAATGGTGAATCGTTGATCGCAAACAGCATACTCATAGTAGGCTCGTCAATGGCAATTCGTGGCAAGACCTCCGGGTTTTCTAAATCAGTTACTGTATCTCCGATATCAAAATCTTCCAGACCAGTAATCGCACAGATATCTCCCGAGATCACTTCCTCTACCCGGCGTTTGCCCAATCCTTCAAAAACATGCAGCTCTTTGATCTTTATACGTTTCAAAGAACCATCTCTTTTACTCAAGCCCAGTTGCTGACCTTCTTTCAGTACGCCCTGATAAACCCTACCAATGGCAATTCGCCCTACGAAAGAGGAAAAATCCAGGGAAGTGATCTGCATCGCAGGAACACCTTCTTTGACGGGTGCTGAAGGAATGTCTTTAATGATCTGATCCAGCAATGGGAAGATATTGTCGGTAGGATTTTGCCAATCCTCACTCATCCATCCGTGTTTGGATGAACCATAGAGCGTAGAAAAGTCCAGTTGCTCTTCTGAAGCATCGAGAGAGAACATTAAGTCGAAAACGGCTTCATGTACTTCATCAGGACGGCAGTTCTCCTTATCTACTTTATTGACCACCACGATTGGTTTCAATCCAAGTGACAAAGCCTTGCTCAATACAAATCGTGTTTGAGGCATGGGCCCTTCAAATGCATCCACCAACAAGATCACTCCGTCGGCCATTTTCAGTACACGTTCTACCTCACCACCGAAATCGGCGTGACCAGGGGTGTCAATGATATTGATCTTGATCCCTTTATAATTGACGGACACATTCTTGGAAAGGATGGTAATTCCTCGCTCGCGTTCCAGGTCATTGTTATCCAAAATCAATTCGCCGCGTTCTTCATTTTCCCGAAGAACCTGAGAGGCATAGATGATCTTGTCAACCAGGGTCGTTTTACCGTGATCAACGTGGGCAATAATGGCCACATTTCGAATGTCTTGCATGATGCTATTCAATTGAGCCGCAAAATTAGCTACTCCTATGGAGAAATCATTCAATTCCGCAAAAACACAACAGAAACATCACTTACATGCAACGAGAGTACATTTTCAGCGTATGTCAAGGTGAATTAAAGGAAAAATGTCAGTTTTTTGAGCAAATGACACTTCTGTTATCACATTTGACTTATTTGGAATTATTGAATGAATATTTCATTGGAAAAAAATTTTAACATTTTTCGCAGAATAATATAACTAATTGTAAAAATTCCCCGTAGAAATATATGGATATCATCCAATTGTTCAACCTCTAAAATTTACTACTATGACTGTGATAGTGATTACTGCTACTATTATTGGCCTTGTTGTCCTCTCCCTAAGGCCAAACGCTTCCGTCCAAGGAGGTCAAATCAATTTCGAAGCTTTGTTTTCAGGAACAATGGGTAAACAGTACTCGATGGTACGAATATCGTCGAATAAATCGTCTGTAAATTAATTGCTCCCAAAACAGCGCTAAACGCAACAACTAAAACAAACAACGACTAGAGGAATCTTAGAAGTGGCTGTCTCAACTATGAACCTAAAACCAGAGTGAGGCTGCCCTTTTTTTATACCCTTTAAAAAAACAGCCTCTTTCTTTCGTTGCTTATTTGGCGTTTTTTATCAACAGGTAGACAGCCCGTTTCAGTTACCATTTCAACATCCCTATATCCGGGTTCGATAGTAGACGAGGGGATTTATTCTCAAGTCCCGCCAACAGCCACTTACTTACCAGATTAATATTCATCAATTATCGTTTCCTGGAATAAGCTCCCTCCAGGACGAGAAAGGTAGCTTTTTCAATCATTAATTACTTATTCACTCCTTTAATTTGACTGGTAGAGCTCTAATATAAATTCCTATTAATTGATAGGGCCCAAATTACTGGGTGACATTTCGGTCCTTTTATATCCGGTTTCGGTCATAGGAAATGCGTACTTAGAGAAATCACCTTTTCTTTTTCTATATTCCGTTCGTTATTTGGATCATGGAAAAAGCGCAGTTGACAAATAAGAGCATGAGAACAGTTCTGATCATTATCGGAAACATCATTGCCTTGTTGATCTTAATTGGTGCAGCCAACGCACAGGAATCATCGGGGTACATTTATGGAACCGTAACTACCTATAGTACATCTTACACTGGACAGATCAGATGGGCAGATGAAGAGGCCTATTGGAATGACTACTTCAATGCCTATAAAATGGGTGATGAATATTACGAGTCCATCTTGTCAGAAAAAGGTGACAATAAAAAAGATGGTGACCTGTGGGATGATGTTGACTTCTTTGATTTTGCCAGTATTTGGGAGAATAAGCACACAAGCCGACATGAATTCCGAACTCAGTTTGGCAATATCGCTGCGCTCGAACCCAGAAGCCGTGGAAGAGTTCGACTGACGCTGAAAAATGGACAAGAGATCGATCTTAGTGGATCAGGAACAAATGATGTGGGTACCACTGTAGTAGTATTCGACAATGAACTTGGAGATGTTAAACTTCCCTGGGATAAGATCGAAAAAATTGAATTCGCCGGAGCCCCACGAAACTTCGAGCCTTCTGGTGGTGGGCCGCTCTATGGCACTGTTGAAACATTCAGAGGGTCTTATACAGGATATGTACAATGGGATCATGACGAGCGCCTTGGCAATGACATCCTGGATGGTGACAACCGAGATGGAGACGTAAAGATTGCTTTCAAACACATCAAATCCATCGAAAGCCGTGGCAACAGCTGTAAAGTTGTCCTCAACTCCGGGAGAGAATTCAGATTAGACGGATCTAATGATGTCAATAGCGGCAATAGAGGAATCATTGTAACCGTACCGGAAATCGGAAAAATCGACATCCCCTGGAAGGTATTTGATCGTGTAGAGTTTGAAAAAACCAAAAACACGCGTGACGCTTACAATAACTATAAAGCTCCAAAAGGCTTGAGAGGAACTGTTGAAACTTTCAGAGGTGAAAAGTTCAGCGGTAGAATTGTCTATGATGTAGACGAAGCCTGGGAAGTTGAAACGCTTGATGGCAATGATGAATCGATTGAATACAAAATACCTTTTGATAAAATCGAAAGCATCACACCAAAGAACAGTTATTACAGCATGGTTCAGCTCCGAAGTGGAGACCGGGTATTACTGGGAGATTCTAACGATGTGAATTCCAGTAATAAGGGCATCATCATTTTCGTCAGTGGAAATCGGGAGCCTGTCTACATTAAATGGAGAGATGTTGAAAGTGTGAGCTTCGACTGATCGAAATAAATGCTATACTTTAGAATCCAGAGGTTCCTTCGTTCGAGGAACCTCATTAGTTTTAAGGCTTAGTCGAACCCATCAACTTTGTTCAAGAAAAAAAACCTTATTTGGATCCTTGGCCTGGTAGTCGTCTCTGTTCTGGTCTACCTGGGAGAGCTTGATCCGGAAAACTTCGCCTACCTGACTTCAGGATGGATCCTGTTTATACTGATCCTGCTTTGGCTTGGTAACCAAACCATCACTCGTTTTTTCGATCGCAAGTATTCCTGGGTAAAATATGGACGGAAACGATTCTTCTTTCAACTCGTCAGCGGCATCCTCTTTTCATTGATCATTATCAATGGCGCCTATCTCATTTTTAAATACCTACTTACAGATGAGCCGCCCATTGCCTCACAGATCATTCTAATGAATCTTTGGGCATTTATCCTGATCATCCCTACCTATTCGGTTTATTTCGGACTGCACTTTTTACGCAGCTGGCAACAGTCCACCATCGAGGTAGAACGATATCAAAAAGAAACGATGATCAGCCAGTTGACCAATCTAAAAAATCACCTGGATCCACACTTCCTTTTTAACAACCTGAACATTCTTTCCTCGCTCATCGACAAAGACACAGACCTCAGCCAGGAATTTCTGGTTCGCTTTGCCCAGGTTTACCGTACGCTGCTGCTCAACAAAGGAGAAGACCTTGTGACCTTGGAGGAAGAATTGGAATTCATCCAGTCCTATATTTTCCTGATCGAAACGCGATTTGAAAACAACATTCAGTTTGCGATCGACATTCAGCCAGACGCTTATGATGAAATGATCCCACCATTGACGATCCAAATGTTGATTGAAAATGCGATCAAACACAACATTATTACGGAAAGTCGGCCGTTGAGCATCACCATCGCATCGAATGGAGAGCGATTGCACGTGAGTAATACACTTTACGAAAAAGCAGAAGACTTAAAGAGTCGTTCAGGCACTGGATTAACGAACATCAAATCAAGGTTCAAATACTTTTCTGATGAGGAGTTGGTAGTACACAAATCGGAGGACGAGTTCAGGGTAAGTGTACCTTTACTTAAAATAGAGACTTTATGAGGGTATTGATCTTAGAAGACGAAACGCTGGCAGCTGACAGGATCAAAAAGATGATCCGTGAAATCGATGATTCCATCGAGATATTAGCCGACATCAAATCCATAGAGGAAGGCCAACGCTGGTTTGAATCAAATGACGAACCGGATCTGATCATCAGCGATATCCGATTGTTGGATGGTCTCAGCTTTGACCTGTTCAAGAAAGTTAAGATTGAAGCTCCCGTCATCTTCACTACAGCTTACGACCAGTATGCCATCAAAGCCTTTGAGGTCAACAGCATTGACTACTTGCTCAAGCCTATTCAAAAAGAGAAACTCCAAACGAGCATAGAGAAACACATCAGGCGTACGCAAGACAATAAATTTCCAGCGGACTTTAGTAGCTTGTACGACCTGATCCAGGCACAAAAAAAGGCATTCAAAACGCGGTTCATGATCAAAGCGGGACAGAAGATCCTTGCTTTACCTGTAGAAAAGGTGGCATACTTCTTCAGCCAGCACAAGTTGACTTATGCGGTAACCAAAGAAAACAAAAAGTACCCTATAGACCAGCCGTTGGAAATCGTGGACAGTCAACTGGATCCCAAGCAGTTTTTCCGAGCGAATCGACAGTACATCATCAGCATCGATTCCATTGGAGAGATCCATCCTTATTTCAAAGGACGCATGAAAGTAACCCTGACTCCAGAGGCCGAAGACGAAATCACGATTTCATCAGAGAGAACGCCGGAATTCAAGATTTGGCTGGATATGTAATAGCTATTTTTCTTTATAAAAAGAACGATAACCGTCCTCCGGATCAATACGGAGGAATTAACCCCTACAGTCCATCTTTATGATATCCCGATTCGGTCAGGCAATGGCCCATCTCGTCGGAAAACCCTTTTTCACACCTTTATATTGATGCATCTTTGAATCGTCAAACATTCATACTGATTGCTTGACAAGGTCAGTACTCAACTAGAGGTTAGAAACTCGAAATAAAGAATTGTAAGCGTGAAGATTGGTCCCTTCACGCTTTTCTTTTTTCCTGGTATTTTCAACATACTTTTTCTAATCAAAAACCTTTCCTCGAACAACGCAATTTTTAGCGGGAGGAAGAAATTCACAACGAATTACCTCCAAAAAAACATCAACTCATTCTACCTTTGGCATATACAGCTATTTGCACAGCAAAGGAAACATTACAATGAAAGCGAATATTCTTACGATCATCGTGTCGATGGTCCTTATTTCCAATTCTTGGGGACAATCCGTTTATAGAGACGGGTATATTATTGACCAACAGGGGGATACAACCTTGCTGAAGATCAAAGATCGATTTATAAGTAAACGAGATTTTGTTATCGTCGAAGAGCAAGGGGTTCAAAGAAAAATTCCTGCAGAACAATTAAAGTACCTCCAAATTTTCGGAGATCGTCTGTTCAAAATTGATTCATCAAAATTCTATCAAGTCCATATTCACGGCCCTATTTCACTATATCAATACAACGGATTCCTATGGGCGGAGAAAGACCACCAAAAAACAAAACTCAAAACAGAAATCGCAACTAAAAAAATTCATGGCTTGACCAAGGAGGTTTTTATTCCGGTATGGAGAAATGCATTAGCGAGATTAACCGGAAGTTGCATCTCCATCGAGGAGTATCATGAATTAAGTGTAAATGACCTCATTGAGATTCTGAGTGCCTATTATGCATGTTCAGATGAACCACACAAAATCATAAAACTTGCCAAAACAAAACATGGTCTAACCTTTCGTTTCGGGGCTAACGCAACCCAATCCATTATCAATGTGAAGAAACAAGAACAACTATTCGAGCCTTCAGCTATTTTCCGAGACCTAGACGGCATTCCATTTACTACTCCGAAAAAATATTATTCCACTGACCAGTACTACGATGTTTCCCTGGCCATAAATCTCGACAGAAGAAATGAATTCTTTCTTCAGTCAGGATTGATCTTTGGTTCCTCTACTTATTCTGGCATTCAGGAGTTTGCAAGCGACAACAAAAGATTCGTCAGTAGACTAAGTTACGATGCGGTTTCCATTCCCTTGAAGCTTGCTCTTCAGTTTGGTTCGGAAAAATTCAAGCTCAATGGGGGCATAGGTATTTTTTACTCCAAATTCTCTAATATCAACACCTTACTTATTGAGGAATCAACGACAGATTACGGCCGAGTAACACGTCGATTAAATGACGCTCTGAAGATTCATAATTCTCTTCTGGGTTATTCCGCTGAAATTGGTGGAAGTTATCATTTCGGCTCTTTCCAAACCGGCCTTCTACTAAGGTATTCTTTGCAAAACGGAATTGCTCCGAAACCTGCACTAAGTGCCACATACATCCAACAATCCGCACAACTATTTTTCGGCTACACCCTTAATTCATCCAAGAAATGAAACGACTAATCTTTTTATTACTCATCGTGTTCTGCGCATGTAAAGATTCAGGTGAGTTAGATATCCAGCCATATCCATATCTTGTAATCTCAAAATTCACTATTAACTCACCGGAAAACGTCACGGTTGATGCTCGTTTTATTCAGTTAGGTACTGATCCCATTTTAAGACATGGCTTTGTTTGGCACTGGACGCAACAAACTCCTCATTTGAATGAACTCAATAATGACGGTTTTTTTGAAATGGATTCTCCGCCGACAGACACAAATATCTCTCAAGAAATATCACATCAATTTCTACAAAATCAAGTGTACTTCTTTCGATATTACACCATGAGTGCGACTGATACAACTTACTCCGGTTCTGCTTCTGTTATCCCTAATCCCTGAGCAAAAGATTACCCGCTGCCCTTCAAAGATTCCATCTCTACCATATCCCGATTCGGTCAGGCAATGGCCCATATCGTCGGAAAACCCTTTTTCACACCTTTATATTGATGCATCTTTGAATCGTCAAACATTTATACTGATTGCTTGACAAGGTCAGCACTCAACTAGAGGTTAGAAACTCGAAATAAAGAATTGTAAGCGTGAAGATTGGTCCCTTCACGCTTTCGTTTTTTCTGGACAATCTTAATACCGGATAACAATTACTTTCTCTTATCGCATCTTACTCCAGAATAGAGGATATTATTAATCTCCTTACTGGCAGATAGTGACTGTAAAAGAGCCTGACACTTCATTCAAAGCATCCAGGGAAGCATTGAGCTCGCCTCTTACCTGAGTATTGGTAATTTCAGTGATCTCCACATACCCACTGGTGGCCAATTCGAATCCACCTACTGATCGGTCCGGATAGAACTTCACTCCCTGGTTCGCGAATGTAAAAGGGATCTCAGTCCTGCCTACCTCCGCACTCACGGTGAACCTAACGTACTCTTCACCTGGAAAAAGAATGCTACAGCCGTCATCCGTGGCTCCTTCAGCTACTCCTAGCAAGTTGATGGTGTATTGATTGTCAATTTCTTCCAAGAAGGCTGTTCCCACATCAAACTCCCAGGCCTCTCCGGCGATTACACCCGAAGCAGGGGTTCCTCCTCCTGGCTCATCCATAGAATCATCTTCTGAACTACATGCCACGAATGCAACCAATGAAACAAAAAGTGTGAATTGAAAAATGGATTTCATAGTGGTTTTTATTTTCGAAGTTACCAAATTGATTCTGAGAAGGCTTCTTTTTCCAAAAAACTCCAAGAAATCCCATCTCTACGATATCCCGATTCGGTCAGACCATGACCCGCCTCGTCGGAAAACCCTTCCACACACTTATTATTTATAGCATCTTCGAATTGTCAACCATTCACAACGAGTGAATGCCCTTAGGTCAAATCTCAAAGTAAAGAATTGGTAGAGTGGAGATTGGTCTCTCCACTCTCTTTACTTCCCCCTAAGATCGTTGGCAGTTTTAAAAGATTGACTTAAATACAATGAACATGCACAACCTATTGAAATCCTACGTATTGGTATTGGCAATTCAGTTCACCCTGCTCCCACAACAAGTTCAGGCACAGGACGAAGGCTTTATTTACGGCAAAGTGACCACAGAAGATGGCGATGAATTTGTAGGTGCCATCCGTTGGGGGAAAGAAGAAGTGTATTGGACGGACATGTTCAATGCTGCCAAAATGGTAAACGATAATGTGGACTACCTATCGCGGGAAGAACGAGATCAAATTCGCTATCGCGGAATCAACAGAGGTGATTGGGAAAACATCATCGAAAGATGGGGTGGCTCCAGTTGGAATAATTCGCGTCGATCATTCATTCACCAGTTCAGCGTACAATTCGGAGAGATCCAATCCATTAGTACCTATCGTAACGATGAAGCGGAAGTATTCTTAAAAGACGGTACCCGAGTAGATGTTGATGGGAGTGGCTATAATGATGTAGGGACGAAAATCGTAATCATTGATTCGGAAATCGGAGAAGTAGAATTGCGATGGAGTCGTATCAAAACGGTGGAGTTCATGTCAACACCAAAAAAACTTGATGAGAAATTCGGTGAGCCGCTATACGGCACCGTGAATTCAGACATAGGCGATTTCACGGGGTACATTCAGTGGGATCATGATGAAAGAGTATCCAAGGATGTCCTGGACGGAGACACCTACGATGGAGATGTATCTATCCAATTCGGAAAAATCAAGAGCATTGCCAATGATGGCAGTAGAAGCGATGTGGTGTTGCTCTCTGGTCGAGAATTAACGCTCAGGGGATCTAACGATGTAAACTATGAAAACAAAGGGATCATCGTCACCATGGAAGGAATTGGAAGAGTAGACATTCCATGGAAAGATTTTGACAAAGTCACCTTTAGCGAAGCCAAGAATTCCGGAAAGAGTTATGATGATTTCAAAAAGCCTGCCCCTCTTGAAGCCAAAGTAGTCACCAAAAATGGCACGCTGGATGGACGAATTGTTTATGACCTGGATGAAGAGTGGGATATCGAGGTGTTGCACGGAAAAGATGATCGTTCTGAATACGTCATCCCTTTTAGAAACATCAAGACCATTCGCCCAAGAGGATACCAACGATCTGAGGTGGAACTAAGAAATGGCACGAAGTTGGTACTGGAAGAGAGTCAGGATGTATCTGAGGACAATACCGGCTTGTTGGTATACGAAGGTAGTGACCCCATGTATGTGCCCTGGGAAGATGTAGAAGAGATCATCTTCAACTAAAATTTGGATTTTCTTTACAAATAAAAATTGGTTTTTGAGGTTCCGTAGAGTATCACTTTACGGAACCTTTCTCATTTTATTCAGAAGAGTTAATTTTTTAAAAGCAGAGTTTTGTGTTTTAGAGAAAACACTTACTTTTGCCCTCCGTTTTGGTCTAAACCAAAAGAAGTGGTTGATAGCACTTTAACATATCAATAAATTGGTCTATGGTGTAACTGGCAACACGTCTGGTTTTGGTCCAGAAGAGTCTAGGTTCGAGCCCTAGTAGACCAACATCAATCCCGGTCACAAGCATTATGATCGGGATTATTTGTTTTAATGCCCCATGTCTACAGTAAAGATCTTCGCCGGAAACGGCACTTCCGTACTCGCAGAGAAAATTGCCCAATTCTACGGCAAGCCATTAGGAAAATGCGTGTCGCAAACGTTCAGTGACGGGGAGATCAACTTCTATTTTGACGAAAGTATCCGTGGATGTAAAGTTTTCCTGATCCAGTCTACCGTGCCTCCAGCTGAAAACATCATGGAATTGCTCCTGATGATCGATGCTGCGAAGAGAGCCAGTGCTGCCTCCATTACCGTGGTAGTACCTTATTACGGTTACGCACGTCAGGACAGAAAAGACAAACCAAGGGTAGCCATTGCGGCCAAATTGATGGCCAATCTGCTTTCTGCTGCAGGCGCTGATCGTATCATGACCTGTGATCTGCATGCGGGTCAAATTCAGGGATTCTTTGATTTTCCAGTGGATCACTTAGATGGAGCGGCCATTTTTGTGCCCTACCTCAAGTCACTCCATCTGGAAAACCTGATCATTGCTTCTCCTGATGTTGGAGGTAGTGCCAGGGCCAGAACTTATGCTAAGTATTTCAAAGCGGACATGGTGATCTGCGATAAGCACCGTAAACGTGCCAATGAAATCGCCTCCATGCAGGTGATTGGGGATGTAACGGATGCCAACGTCGTACTGGTAGATGACATGATCGATACTGCCGGAACGATCTGTAAAGCGGCGGGTATTTTGAAAGATAAAGGAGCAATTTCTGTAAGAGCTGTTTGTACGCACGGTGTACTTTCAGGAAAAGCCTACGAAAACATTGAAAAATCGGTATTGGAAGAGGTGATCATCACCGACACTATTCCGATGAGAAAAAAATCTGATAGAATCAAAGTATTGACCGTGGCCGACCTTTTCGCGAAAGCCATCCAAAGGATCAACAACCACGAATCGGTCAGCACATTGTTCATCACTAACGATAAATAAGCACTTAATTTAATTTTATACTATATGAAAACTGTTGAGATTATAGGGTATAACAGAGCAAATCTCGGCAAGTCAGAATCTAAAAAACTGCGAGCCGAAGGAAGCGTACCTAGCGTACTCTATGGTGGAAAAGAACAAATTCATTTCCACTCTCCCATGATCCTTTTCAGAGATCTGGTTTACACCCCTGAAGCACGTTTTGTAGACCTCAACATCGAGGGACACAAAACCAAAGCAGTATTGCAGGACATTCAATTCCACCCCGTAAGTGAAGTTATTCTTCACGCGGATTTCCTGGAGTTGTTCGATGACAAGCCAGTGACCATGGACATTCCTTTAAGAACGGTTGGTAACGCACCAGGTGTTCAGAGCGGGGGTAAATTGATCATGAAATTGACGCATGCGAAAGTGAACGCTTTGCCTGCGAACATGCCCGAATTCATCGATGTAGATATTTCTACGCTCCAACTCGGTAAAACCGTGAAAATCGGAGCATTGGAAGCAGGAGATTACACCATCCTGAACAGCGAGTTGGTGACCATCTGTTCTGTTGAAGTACCTAGAGCCATGCGTGGTAAAACAGGTGAAGAGGAAGGTGAAGAGGAAGAAGAGTCTGCTGAATAAGCAATCGATAAATCTTAATCATAAAAGTCCCATTTCAATGGGACTTTTTTATTTTACGATCACCTCATAAAACTCCATACTGTCAGGTTAAATAGGTGTATCCTTAGCATGTGGAAACCTTAATAGTCTGTTTAATTTACATTTCGACAAGCTCAATGTGAGATTAAGTTTGCAGTAGGTTTCTGAGGGCCTTCTTTTCATTATTTGAGCGATCATAACATATCATAACAGGTGAAATACTTAATCGTAGGACTTGGTAACATTGGAGCCGAATACGAACTCACCCGACACAATATTGGGTTCCTGGTATTGGATCGGTTGGCGGATGAAAATGGAGCCAAATTTGAACAAGCCAGACTGAGCTTCAAGGCGGAGGTTAAACACAAAGGACGTACGTTGCATTTGGTCAAACCCACGACCTACATGAACCTGAGCGGCAAGGCCGTCAACTTCTGGATGAATGAATTGAAAGTACCTAAGGAAAGCATCATGGTCATCACAGACGATATCGCACTGCCCTTTGGCAAATTACGCATGCGTAAAAAAGGATCTGCAGGTGGACACAATGGCCTTAAAAACATCGAAAGCCTCATTGGTGGCCAGGACTATCCACGCTTAAGGTTTGGAGTAGGCGATAATTTTCACTCCGGGCATCAGGTTGATTACGTACTCAGCAAATTTTCCAATGAAGAAATGAATGATCTGGTGGCAAACATGGACCGGGCCATAGAAGCAACATTGGCTTTTGCAACCATTGGTATCGAACGGGCGATGAATTTTCACAATGGGTAAATACATCATTCAAACAGACCGACTAGGTCTGCGCACATGGACCACTAAAGACCTGGAGCCGATGAGCCAGTTCAACGCGGATGAACGGGTCATGGAGTATTTCCCTAGTACCAAATCTGTGTCAGACACCAAAGCATTTATCGAAAGCCAACAGCGTGCCCAGGCCGTAGAAGGCTACTGTTTTTTCGCAGCGGAAGTATTGGCAACCCAGTCTTTGATTGGATTCATCGGGATACTGAAATTCAAATTTGATGTGGACTTTGCTCCGGGTGTGGAGGTCGGCTGGCGACTGGGACATGCGCACTGGGGAAAAGGTTATGCTACTGAAGGCGCAAGGGCGGTACTAAAATTCGCTTTTGAAGAGAAAAACATACCTGAGATCTGGTCCTTCACTACCCTCACCAATACGCGTTCCGAAAATGTCATGAAGAAAATCGGGATGTCCCGAACCGGAACATTTGATCATCCTCTGGTTGATGAGGGCCATCCGCTAAAGCCACATGTACTGTACCACCTGACCAGGCCATGAAAATTGGGATCATTGGAGGAGGTGCGGCCGGTTTTTTTGCCGCCATCAACATCGCTGAGAAGATTCCTGGTGCACAAATCACCATTCTGGAGAAATCCAACAAGGTACTTTCCAAAGTAAAAGTCTCCGGTGGAGGACGATGCAATGTTACAAACGGCCGTGAAAAGCCTGCGGCTTTAACCCCCTTTTACCCTCGTGGGGGCAAGAAGCTGTATAAGTCATTCCAGACTTTCGGGACCAATGAAATGCGACATTGGCTGGAAAAACGGGGCATTCCCACTAAAACAGAGGAAGATCTACGTGTATTCCCCGCCAGCAATACCTCTCAAACCATCATCGATTGCTTCCTACGCCTGTCGCAAAAACACAGCATTTCAGTCCTAAGAGGATTTGGTGTCTCAAAAATTGAGCAAGCTGGTGAATCATGGCAAGTCCATACCAATGAGGAGGTGCTCAGTTTTGATCAATTGATTGTAGCTTCCGGTGCTTCTGAACAAACATGGCGTCTTTTGGAAAATCTTGGACTGCAAACTGCGACAAGAGTCCCATCTCTTTTTACCTTCAACATCAAAGATCCAAGACTCAAGGAACTACAAGGACTCTCCTTTCCTGAAGCCACGATTAAAATCACCACGACCAAGCTGGTGGAATCCGGACCTTTACTTATTACCCATTGGGGACTCAGTGGCCCTGCCGTACTGAAATTATCAGCATGGGGTGCTGAGAGGCTGGCGGAAAAGCAATACACCTTTGAAGTGATCGCCAATTTGATCAATCAGCCTTCTGATTCGTTCCGTGCCTGGCTCAAACAACAACAAACTGCCCATGGGAATCGTCAGGTAGGCAATCTTCAGATTGAAGGCTGCCCCAATCGGTATTTCCAACAACTATTGGACGTTGCCGAAATTCCCTCTACCAGAAAATTGGCTGAACTGAGTAAAAAGGACCTCAACAAAATCACAGAAGAGTTAACTCAGGCTCACTTCTCGGTAAAAGGGAAAAGCACTTTCAAAGAAGAATTTGTGACTTGTGGAGGTGTTTCCCTCAATGAAATAGATTTAACCAACATGCAAGCCAAACGCTTTCCCGGACTCTACCTGGCTGGAGAGGTAATCAATATTGACGCACTAACCGGAGGGTTCAACTTCCAGGCTTGCTGGACAGGCGGCTGGCTTATCTCAGAACACCTTAAGACGTCTGCATAAGCAAAATCATCATCGACCCCATCATCAGTGCTGAGAGTCCGATTAGCACAGCGAAAACTGTTTGCACTTTTCGACATCTCTGAAAAGTCCGGCGTTGTTTAATGATCAGCACCAGGGAAAGGCCAACAAATTGAAGTAAAAAAGCCAACCCCACTGCCACATATTTCAAGGAGTCTGGTCGTCCCAAATAAGTGATCGTGAGAAAGCAGAAAAACAAAGTCAAAGTCGCCCAGAACCAATACTTGACGACTTGTTGAATTCTTTGTTCCTGTGCTTCGGATAAGATCCCCTGACTGGATATGGAAGGCATAGCGGAATGTTGTTTACACCTTCAAGATAAGCATTATTCCGCTACCAATTTATTCCAGTAATCCACTAAAAATATGTGCGCCCTGCGGGATATCAAAATAAGACTGCTCCGTCTCAGGCCGAAACGCCAGATCAGATAAAGTAATATCCGTCACATACTTACCAATTGAGCCATCCGCTTCCCACATGAATGTTCGGTGCTTTTGTGGAAACGTGATGCCCCTGACCTTTTGTTCACCTTCATACGTCATCAGTTTCTCCTGCGTATGCCCTCCATCCGGGAAGTAACCCGGATAAGAAACGACGTACCTTATGGCCGACAATCGGTAAGTTTCCTGATCGATGTATAGCACATAAAAATCATCTGGAGCATCGCCTATACCGTCGCCAAAAGTGACTCGAACAATGTGATAAGTTTTACCATCATAGTCGGCAGGTGCTTCCAGCGCCAGGTTCACGCCTTCATCCGCAAAGAGGAAAGGCATGCCCGCAAAATAGTAAGGCGTCAATGCCCAAAAACGGGTATTGTAAGGAATAGTAGCCGTATCCGGTGCATACCAGGCCTGATTCCCATCCCATCCATATTCCACAGAGGTGTTTTCCACCCGCTGATGGCGGGTAATAGAACGCCAGTAATCAGCAGTCTCATAGGTATCACGGTATTGTCCTGTTCCTGGCTTAGGCCGGTAATTGAATCGGAAATACAAAGGCCCATTGCTCCACCAATTGTTCAAACCTCCATGATATTCAATTGCCTTCCAAACCAATTTTCCAGCCTCTGAGCCATTGAGTCGGGATTCAGCTTCCGCAACTCTCGCTGCAACCCAGTCCGCTTTCGGCTTAGCCTTTGTATACGGTACCTCTTGCTGAGGGTCATTGGATTGTTCGGTTGTTCCACAGGCAACCACCATTATGGTTATTAATACGAAGGTTAGATTTTTCATCGAATTACTATTTGGTGGGTAAACCCTATTGGCACGCTTCCAGTTTCCAGGACTTAAGGTGAATGAAACCAATTGTCGCTAAAGCAACAGCTTAGCTGATTCCTGCACCATTTTCTGCGTCCGTATCGGGAGCTACAGCCTTCAGAGAACCATCTTCATTTTCCGCAAAGAGCAACATGCCCTGAGACTCTACTCCCATGATCTTTCTTGGAGCAAGGTTCACCAATACTGTCACCTTTTTACCGATCATTTCCTCCGGTGTGAAGTGCTTGGCCACACCACTCAGTATCGTACGCTGATCGATACCTGTATCCACTTTGAATTTGAGCAGCTTGTTGGATTTCGGAACTTTCTCCGCTTCCAGTATCTCCCCTACTCTGATGTCCATTTTCATGAAATCATCATAGGTAATTTCGTCTTTTGCCGGAGCTACAGTTACTCCAGCGGCTTCCTTTTCATTTTGTGCTTTAGTATCCATTAGTTTTTGTACTTGTTTCTGAACAACAGCATCTTCAATTTTCTCAAACAGGAGTTGTGCTTTCGCGATCGTCTGACCTTCAGCAAGCAGGTCTGATCTTCCAGCATCTTTCCATGCAAGTGGCGCAAGCCCCAGCATACTTCTTATTTTACTGGACGTTTCAGGCAGGAAAGGTTCAGCAACTACAGCGATGTTGGCCACAATCTGCAACGCCACATGCATGATCGTATTAACACGATCCGCATCCGTCTTGATCAGCTTCCAGGGCTCCGTGTCCGCCAGGTATTTATTCCCTGCGCGGGCCACTTCCATCATAGACGAAAGTGCTTCCCGGAATCGGAAGGCATCCAGGCTCTCTCCTATTTTGGCAGGATAGCTTTTTACAGCTTCCAGCACTTCCTGATCAATGGGCTGAACATCACCCTTAGCTGGCACCTTGCCATCATAGTATTTGTGTGTCAGTACAATGGCTCGATTCACAAAATTCCCGAGGATGGCCACCAACTCATTGTTGTTTCTGGCCTGAAAATCTTTCCAGGTAAAATCATTATCCCTTGTCTCCGGTGCATTGGCTGATAAAACGTATCGTAATACGTCCTGCTTATCCGGGAATTCCTCCAGATATTCATGCAACCACACGGCCCAATTTCTTGAAGTAGAGATCTTGTTACTTTCCAGGTTTAGAAATTCATTGGCAGGCACATTTTCCGGTAGGATGTAGCTACCCTGCGCTTTTAGAATTGCAGGAAAGATGATACAGTGAAAAACAATGTTGTCCTTCCCGATAAAATGCAACAAGCGAGTATCATTTGACTTCCAGTAATCCTCCCAGTTTTTACCTTGCTTATCCGCCCATTCTTTAGTGGCAGAAATGTAGCCAATGGGTGCATCAAACCAAACGTAGAGTACTTTTCCTTCCGCTCCTTCGACTGGCACCGGAATTCCCCAATCCAGGTCACGTGTCATGGGTCTGGGTCGCAATCCGCCATCAATCCAGCTTTTGCACTGCCCATACACATTGGATTTCCACTCCTCGTGCCCTTCCAGTATCCATTCTTTCAACCAGTCTTCATATTGATCCAAAGGAAATGACCAATGCTTAGTAGGTTTTTTCACAGGAGCTTCACCACTCAACATGGATTTTGGATTCTTAAGCTCATTGGGGCTTAAGGTCGTACCACAATTCTCGCATTGATCACCATAGGCTTCCTCAAAACCACAATTGGGGCAAGTTCCTTTGATGTATCGATCAGCCAGGAATTGTTGTGCCGATTCATCGTAGAATTGCTCAGAAGCCTCCTCGACGAATGTTCCTTTTTCATACAGTTCCTTAAAGAAATCAGCAGCCGTTTCATGATGAACTTTTGCCGAGGTTCGGGAATAAATATCGAAAGAGATCCCAAACGCATCGAACGAACTTTTGATCTGCTCATGGTAACGATCCACTACTTCCTGGGGAGTGATTCCTTCTTTCCTTGCTCGCAAAGTAATGGCCACGCCATGCTCATCCGAACCACAAACAAAAGCCACATCTTCCCCTTTTAGTCTTAAGTACCGAACGTAAGTATCCGCAGGCACATAAACCCCTGCCATGTGACCAATGTGAATCGGTCCGTTGGCGTATGGAAGTGCGGCAGTAATGGTATGTCTTTGGAAGTCTGTTTTCATGTGTATGAGTTATTATCCTACGGTCACCGGTTCGCCGGTGCGATGGAATTCGCGATAAACATTCATTCGCGGATAGTATAGTCCGCGTCTGCGGTCCGATAGCCCTCGAATCTTTATGCTCATTTCATGGCATCGATGAATGAGGTCGCAAATATAGAAGGATCATGGTCTTAAGGGAAAATTCATCCTCATCATCAAGAATTCTGGCACTACAATTGTAGATTATCAGCACAGATAAAGATGGAGCACCTTAATTACTACTACACCGCTTAGCTTTGAAACAATGAACCAGATTTTGAAACTGACGCCCTTCTTGGCCGCTTTACTATTACTTGGTGCTTGTTCGTCCGATGAAGAAGTCCGACCTGTAAACAATGCTTTCGAAGGGCTTTCACAACACGAAATTGATGTAGTTACCTATTTCAGGGAGATCGCCCTGGGATTCGAATTCGGAGATGCCTCTCGCATCACCCGGAAATGGACTCGACCCATGCGCATTTTTGTAGGTGGCGAACCTACTCAAGCGCATTTTACAGAACTGGACAACATCATCAATGAACTCAATGGGTTGGCCACAGATGATTTTGAAATGGTGGTGGTGGATGATACACTTCAGTCTAATTACTATATTTTCATCGGTCCCTATCGGGAATATCAACGCATGTTCCCCAACCTATCGGAACTTATTCTTAGTAATTGGGGACTTTTCAGTATCTGGTGGGATGGGAATCAAAACCTAAACAGAGGACAGATGTATGTAGATACGGAACGCCCTGATGAACGCGCACAACTACATTTATTGAGAGAAGAGCTCACTCAATCACTAGGACTGGCAAGAGATTCTGGAAGGTATCCCGACAGTATTTTTCAGCAGGAATGGACCACTGTTACCCGGTACATGGATATTGATCGGGATTTGGTCAAGGTGCTTTACCATCCCAGCATGACATCAGGCTACAACACCACAACAGTGCTTCCGATCTTAAAACAAATTTTTGAAGACGGAGGATTAGATTAATCTGACAATCACCACATGGCGCCATCCCAGAATCCGAATAGCCAGTTACCAGGAGCGTCCTTATCATTACTTCGATAAAATTCCCGAACAGCACTGAGCAACTCCTCACGGCTGATCAGGTCGTCTTTGTTCAGGTCAATTTTTGTAAAACTTTTGGCAGAATACCGGATCTCTATGCGGTAGGCCATGAATAAGTCAATGTATTCGTCGAGTGAAATGAAGCCGTCACCGTTCGCATCGAATACATCAAAAATATCTTTTACAAATTGATTGACGTGCTTCTCGTACAATTCGTCACTACCATTTACGATTCCCTTGTCCGCAAACTCTAACCACTCTTGCAAGCTGGCGCTTTCTTCAATCTCCTGATTGATGAATTCTCTAAAGCTAACCCAAAGATTTTCACACTTTGTGATGTATTCGTTGTATCGGTCAGAACCTGGCTTAAACCCCCATAGGATGCATAGATTCTCTCCAATAGACGTAAAATCATCTTTCTCGATGAGCTTATTGCTATCAAAATCCAATACATTAAAGTAGTGAGTAAGCTTTTTCTCTTGTATCTCTGTTAACATGCCAGCGATCTTGGAATCGTAAAACCAAGCGCAAGATAACCAATATTGGCTACACAATTCCATACCTGCGGAAATGCGATTTCGCATGAGAATTATTGAAATTACGAAACTCGCGTCTCCGGCAATCAGTTTATAGTTTGATTTGCAGCTTGCTACTACCTTAATGCCCCTATTTACTTATGCCGACTAAAGCGGAAATAATTACTATCGGAGATGAAATTCTCTACGGACAAACACTCGACACCAACAGCCACTGGATGAGTGGTGCATTAGATGAGATCAACATCAAAGTCTATCAAAAAACCACTATCGGCGATACGGAAGAACACATTCTGGCGTCTTTGAAGGAAGCTGAAGCCAGGGCAGATGTAATTCTGATCACCGGAGGTCTGGGGCCCACTAATGATGATTTAACCAAACCTGTCCTTGCTAAATACTTTGGGGTAGAACTGATCCGGAACGAAGAAGCCTTACAAGAAATCAAAGACCTGTTTTACCGAGCAGGTCGGGAAATGTCTGTCATGAACGAACGCCAGGCGGATCTTCCGGCTAATTGTCGAAAAATTACCAATCACGTAGGGACTGCTCCCGGGATGTGGTTTGAGGTAAGGGGCAAAATTTTCATTTCTATGCCGGGAGTACCCTATGAAATGAAAGAAATGATGGAACGTAACCTGCTGCCTATGCTTCGTGTGAAATTCACGAAAGAGGTGATCCATCATCGTGTCATAAAAACGCTGGGTGTTCCCGAATCTACGCTGGCAGAGCAAATCAAAGACTGGGAAGCCAACCTTCCCTCACATCAAAAACTGGCTTATCTCCCGACTTTTGGTCAGGTCAAATTGCGACTGACCAGCACTGGAACAAATTTGGATACCCTGAAAAAAGAGGCACAAGCGCAAATTGACAAGGTACTTCCATTGATTAAAAAACATGTCTTCGGTTTTGATAAAGATGAGCTGGAGCAGGTACTTGGAGATAAACTCAAAGCTCAAAATGCCACGATTGCCGTTGCGGAAAGCTGCACCGGCGGACAAATCGCAGCCGCTTTCACCAGTGTCCCAGGTAGTTCGGCTTACTTCAAAGGAGGTGTGGTCGCTTACGACAATCAAGTAAAAATCGACCAATTAGCAGTGGACCCTGCATCCATAGAAACACACGGTGCTGTTAGTGAGGAAGTGGTGAAGCAAATGGCTGAAAATGTAAGAAAGCTTTTAACGACAGATGTGGGCTTAGCTACAAGCGGCATTGCCGGACCTGGAGGGGGAACTCCAGAAAAACCAGTAGGCACCATCTGGCTGGCATATGCGGACAAAGACAAAACCATCGCCCGAAAAGTACAATTCACCAGAAACCGTCAAATGAACGTTAAGTTCGGAGTGATGTCCGCATTGAACCTATTTAGAATGAATTTCAATGCCTGAAATACAAAATATTGTATCTTTGTGATACCCAAAAATGATATAAGAGCGAATAATCTATGGCCACGATTGAATTATTAATGCCTAAAATGGGCGAAAGTGTGATGGAAGGCACTGTCTTATCCTGGTTGAAATCCAAAGGAGATTCTGTGGATGAGGACGAAGCCATTCTAGAAGTAGCTACAGATAAGGTAGATACAGAAATTCCTTCTACACACGCAGGTATCATCAAAGAGATTCTGGCCGAGGAAGGAGAGGTCATTCAGGTCGGCAAACCTATTGCCATCATCGAGACTGAAGGAGAAGAATCTTCCGACGCTGCAGCCGATGCTCCCGCTCCGGAAACTTCAACCGTAGAAGCTGCTTCTTCTTTATTGAATCAAGCCATCGCTGAACACAGTGCAGCGACAGAGCACATCCCAGCCTCTTCTGATTCTGGTAGATTCTACTCTCCACTGGTCCGAAACATGGCCAAAGAAGAAAGCATCTCTTTATTAGAATTAGAAGCCATCGTCGGAACTGGCAAGGACGGTCGTGTGACAAAGCACGACATGCTGGCTTACATCGATACCCGCAAAAAAGGAAATGGTGCTCCCGTCACTGCACCAGCTGCGGTTCCTGCTAAATCCAATGGTACCGCTGCCCCAACCGTAGAAAGAAACATCCAGGCTGTTCCTGCCGTGATCGACGGACAGGATGAGATCATCGAGATGGATCGCATGCGTAAAATGATCGCAGAGCGAATGGTGGCTTCCAAAGCCATCTCACCTCACGTGACTTCTTTTGTAGAAGCGGACGTAACCAATCTTGTGAAGTGGAGAAATCAGAAGAAAAACCTGGTAAAAGAAAGAGATGGAGAAGCGCTGACGTTCACGCCGATCATGATTGAAGCCGTCGTGAAAGCCATCAAAGATTACCCGATGATCAATGTTCAGGTGGATGGCAACAACATCGTAAAGAAGTCTGCCATCAATATTGGCATGGCCGTGGCCCTACCGACTGGCAACCTGATCGTACCGGTGATCCATCATGCAGATCAGTTGAACGTACTTGGGTTGACCAAGCGCGTAAATGATTTGGCCAGAAGAGCACGGGAAAACAAACTGAAGCCGGATGAATTGTCAGGAGGTACTTACACGGTTTCCAACGTTGGTTCCTTCGGCAATGTGATGGGTACTCCGATCATCATGCAGCCTCAGGTAGGCATCCTGGCACTTGGAGCCATCCAAAAGAAACCGGCCGTCGTTGAAACTCCGGAAGGCGATTTCATCGGAATCCGACACAAAATGTTCTTGTCACACAGCTACGATCACCGAGTAGTTGACGGTGCGCTAGGAGGCATGTTTGTGAGAAGAGTGGCTGACTACCTGGAAAGATTTGATTTGAATACGGATATCTGATCCGAACACATCATTAAATACAAAACCTGTAGGACTGAGATCTTACAGGTTTTTTTTGTTTTTGGGCGTGTCCTTTCAGGCCGGGTCTTCGCTACTCGTCCATCCTTCGATAAACTCAGGATCACAGGACTCAAACAGGCCGCTTACCCCCTCACGCGAGAAACTGCATCAATCATTAAGACTAAAAACTGCTTGAGCACCATTCAAAAGGCATTTCAAATGTGGAAAGCAATCGCCTGCCTTTCCAAGGCGGAAGTGCAATTGCGGCTGAGCATTATCAAATTTTACATCAGTTCACCACTCAAACCCTGTCCCTTCCCAGACACAAAACCACCCTTTCGAGGAATTTTTCTTCATCAAATCCACTTGATCTTTATGATTACCTTAACTTCATAAAAAAAGACCCAATTCTTGATGAAAGCCTCCGATCTGTTCATAAAATGCCTTGAAGCAGAAGAAGTAGAGTACATATTTGGGATTCCCGGCGAGGAAAACCTGGACTTCCTGGAATCACTTCGACACTCCAAAATCAAACTGATATTAACCCGTCACGAGCAGGGGGCCGCCTTCATGGCTGCTACCTACGGACGATTGACGGGTAAACCCGGCGTTTGTCTATCCACTCTCGGACCTGGCGCAACCAATTTCGTAACTGCAGCAGCATATGCACAATTAGGCGGAATGCCGCTCTTGATGATCACGGGGCAAAAACCCATCAAGAAAAGTAAGCAAGGCCGCTTCCAGATCGTGGACATTGTGGACATGATGAAGCCACTTACCAAGTACACCCGTCAGATCGTTAATGGAAATACGATCCCTTCTATCGTGAGAGAAGCCTTTCGAATCAGTGCGGAAGAACGCCCCGGAGCAGTACACATTGAATTACCCGAAGATATCGCAGCGGAGGAATGCGACGCACATGTATTCAACAAAAGCTATGTAAGGCGACCTCTGGCAGACAGCAAAGCATTAGATGCGGCCATTGAGATGATCCAACTGGCTCGAAGGCCTTTGATCCTACTAGGTGCCAGCGCCAATCGAAACCGTACCCGCAAAGCCGTGACTGACTTCCTGGACAAGACGGGCATGTTTTTCTTCAATACACAAATGGGCAAAGGTGTTGTAGACGAAAGACACCCTCAGTTTTTGGGTACTGCCGCCCTTTCAGACCATGATTACTTGCACAAAGCCATCGAGCAGGCTGATCTCATTCTGAACATAGGTCACGATGTAATCGAAAAGCCGCCATTCTTCATGCACGAGGATGGCTGCAACGTCGTACACGTCAACTATTTCTCCGCAGAAGTGGATCAGGTCTATTTCCCACAGGTAGAGGTAGTCGGTGACATTGCAGGAAGCATTTCTTACCTGGCAGAACGCATTGAGCCCCAAGATCACTGGCAACACAACATTTTCAATGAAGTTCGAGATGATGTAGAAAGTCACATCACCAAGTATTTTGAAGATAAGCGATTCCCTATGCTCCCCCAGAGAGCGGTAAACGAAATTCGCAAACTGATGCCAAGCGATGGCATCCTGACCCTCGACAATGGGATTTACAAGATCTGGTTTGCTCGAAACTATAAAGCACACGAACCCAATACCGTGTTACTGGACAATGCGCTGGCCACGATGGGGGCCGGACTCCCCTCGGGTATGGGTGCCAAAATCACCTACCCGGACCGGAAAGTTGTTGCGATTTGTGGTGATGGTGGATTCATGATGAATTCTCAGGAATTAGAAACCGCAGTTAGGCTGAACATGGACCTGACTGTGATCATTCTCAATGACAGTGCCTATGGCATGATCAAATGGAAACAAGAAGGAATGGGTTTTGCCAATTTCGGGCTGGATTATCATAATCCGGATTTTGTGAAATACGCAGAAGCCTATGGCGCCAAAGGTTATCGTATCTCGGATCCTGATGACTTTACCACTACCCTGGACAAATGCCTCAATGAATCGGGTGTACATGTCATCGACTTACCCGTGGATTATTCCCTGAATCACCAAATATTGATCAAAGGCCTTCAAGAACAGGACAAAAAATAAGACCTCATGAGTACATTGACCGTAAATGCCCCGTTTGACCTGAGTGTCATTGATGAAATCCCAATGCATAATAGTGCTGCAGTAGAAGCGGCACTGGCCACTGCTCATGATCACTTTCTGGATCGGTCTAAATGGATACCCAAATACGAGCGGGTGGCCATTCTTGAACGGACCATGGCGCTGATGGAGGACCAGAAAGAGGCATTGACTTTAATCGCCGCTGAAGAAGGTGGAAAACCATATGTTGACTCAAAAGTTGAAGTTGAGCGTGCCATCAATGGCATCAAGATCGCCATTGAAGAGATGGCTCATTTTGCAGGAAGTGAAATACCTATGGGCCACACAGCCTCTTCCGCTAATCGCATGGCGTTTACCAGAAAAGAGCCAATTGGTGTAGTAGCTTCTGTGAGCGCCTTCAACCATCCACTCAACCTTATCGTCCATCAAACGGTCCCTGCCATTAGCGTGGGTACACCGGTTATTGTAAAACCGGCGCTAACCACTCCACGGTCCTGCATCAAATTCGTGGAAATACTAAAAGAAGCGGGACTACCTGACGGATGGTGTGAATACCTCATCACCAGCAATGAAGACTCGGAACAATTGGTGGTTGACAATCGGATCAATTTTTTCTCTTTCATCGGCTCAGCCCGGGTCGGCTGGTTCCTACGATCCAAGTTATCTGCAGGTACGCGCTGTGCGCTGGAACACGGTGGTGCCGCACCCGCGATCATCGATCAAAGTGCGGATCTGGACGAAATCATTCCTCCCCTGATGAAAGGGGGCTTTTATCACAGTGGCCAGGTTTGTGTCTCCGTGCAACGAATTTTTGCGCATTACACCATTGCCGAGGAGTTAGCACAAAGAATGGCAACGGCCGCTGAAAAATTAGTGGTAGGTGATCCTAAAAGTCCTGAAACCGAATGCGGTCCATTGATCCTTCCCAGAGAAGTTGATCGGGTGGCACAATGGGTAGAGGAAGCAGTAACTGAAGGCGCGCAATTGCTTTGTGGTGGTAAGAAGATCTCCGACACGCTGTACGCACCAACAGTCTTGCTGAATCCTTCTGCGGAGAGTAAGGTATCAAAAGAGGAAATTTTTGGCCCCGTAGTTTGCATCTATAGTTACGAAAACCAACAAAAAGCCATTGCACAAGCCAATGCATTACCCTTTGCCTTCCAGGCGTCCGTATTTACCAAGGATCTGGACCAGGCCCTGGACCTAGGCCACCAACTCAACGCCGCTGCAGTGATGATCAATGATCATACGGCCTTCCGCGTAGACTGGATGCCTTTTGGAGGTCGAGATGCTTCAGGACTCGGAATGGGTGGCATAAAATACTCTATGGAGGACATGTCACGCGAGAAGATGCTGGTTTTTAAGAGCAAACACTTATAGCCTACAGATCGGCCTGTTCTTCATCGTTGTAATAATCAAAGATCCGGGACAGGTCTTCTCTACTTTCGAAGGAGAGACCATTGGCTTTTACAAACTCCTTCACTTTCTTCTGACGCTGGCCAAAAGTGGAAAGGACATCTTTTTTGGTTGCTAATGAGTAAGCCGAGCGGTCTTCCAAAACGAAAAACGGAGGAAAAGCTTCATCATCATAAGGGTTGAATTTCACGCCTTCTCTGTACAACAGCGACTTACCGCCTTTACTGAGTACTTCAAAAATGAAATACCGAGACTCAACCCCAAAAGCAGCCACACAATAGTGTCGGTCTGTTTTCTTGATCCATCTGACCTGAGATGCTGTGATGAATTGATAATTTTTATCGTTTCGAATACGGATCTTATTGGTAATAAAATCAACATGCACTTCACCGTATAATGTATCAGCCAGTGTAACAACCATATCCTGCTCTGAGCTTGCACTGATCGCATGAGACAGGAAGAAGAAAGATAGAATGAATAGTGACGGAAATTTCATAGCAGCTGGAATTCTTATAAACCAAAGAAAATGGCTTTATTGACCTCCAAAAGCGCATGGAATAAAACTTAACATAAGCATGATTAGCCGTTAAGGAAATCATAAATATTCCTTAACAACCCTCCTCAAAACATATTGAGAAGGGTGCCAGGGAATCTGTTGTTTTAATGTGTATTCAGTTGGTTTTGTTGCGTTGTTGTGTTGTTGTTCTGTTGTGGTAAGGAATCAAGACGGCATGGATCCAAATCTTTAGTTCGTTCTAATGTAAGACGCTCCCAAAAACCAGAACGGTTGGATAGACATGGTTAAGCGAAATAAGAGACGTTGTTTCAGAAGCAATGTTACATCCAAATCCGTGTCGACATTTTCCTTAAATAACTGCTGAAGCAGTAAAATCAAAAAGTAAAAGACCGTGTTGCGTTTGACTAGCTCATAGATCAACGACAACAGTTACGAAGTTGGATTGCTTTCCTCATATTTAAAACAGGAACTTCATGAACGTATCGAATTTCTTCATGTACGTATCGAATTTGCCAATGAAGGTAAAACGGTTTGGTCTCCTGATTTACCAAAATCTCACCAAAAAGGAGGCAATTCTGTATATCTTTGAATACTTGAGTAAGCGCTAAACCCAGTGAAAGCATCGGTAATTGTTGTAGAGGACAATCTGCTTCTAGCAGAAGACGTCATAGAAACGCTTGAAAAGTTTGACTATGAAGTACTGGATTCATTTTCCACTGGTGAAGAAGCACGTGACTGGTTGACGGATAATTATGACAAGGTAGATTTCGCCTTACTGGATATTGAGTTGGCCGGCAAAATGACTGGTATCGACTTAGCCAAACATATCAACAAGAAATTCAAGAAAAAGAAAATCGGATTGATCTTCCTAACGGCTTTTCAGGATGACCTGCATTTTCGACAAGCCAAACGCTCAAAACCAGCTGCTTACTTGTTCAAAAACCAAATCGGGGACAAGGATTTAAACATTGCAATAGAGCTGGCACTGGCCAATGCTAACGACGTGCAACCCGAAGAGCAAACAGATGGTTATTTCCTGAATGACCGGATATTTGTTCGGCAAGAAACCAACAAATTCGTTCGTATGGCCATTGGTGATATTGAGATCATCGAAGCAGATGGAAGCTACACTTCGATCATTGCCAATAAAAAGAGATACATGTTATCGGAAAGCCTGAAGAAGGTAGAATCAAAAATGTCAGGCGTCAAAGAATTTGTGCGGATTCACAAATCGTATATCGTTAATGTGAACAAGATCGATGGCTTTGAAAGCACTTACATCGAAATTGGAGAAGACCACTATCCTATTGGGAAAACCTATCTAAAGAACTTTTTAGCGAAGTTCAGGTTCATCTAATTCGAAAAAAGTTCATTTTTCTTAAAAGTATGATAATCAGAAAGTTACCCAAGTATATACTCCAATTTTCGGCGCTTACACATAAAATTTACTGCCTAAAAATCAACCAGTTATAACCTTTTATTTAAAGCCGCCGTATATTTGTATACTGATTGGCACTTCAAAACACGCTGATCATTTTAACCAAAACAAAATAACTGAAGATGAAAAAAAACGAAATCAAACGAAAATTCCTGTTTTAGCCATTGGCATTACTGACTGAATAAAATCCAAGGGATTTTTGGCTTCAGTAAATTTTTCCACCTACCGGCATGAATGCGTCGTTTATCTGGAAAAACTCAATCTCAACAGCTAAAAAAAGAAATTTTCAAAAGAGGGGTTACCTTTTCAATTTCAAACGAATATATAAGTGAAACAACAATACATGAAATATCATGTATATATTTAAGTTAAAATTTGGATTTTTCAGAAGATTTATCTAAATTCACAAACAAGCACAACAACTAATTTTAACAACTAAACAATGCTTAACAAACAACTATGGGCTGCGATCCTACCAGGTGGGGTACGCGCTAAATTGAACGTAATTGCTTTCGTCCTATTGGCTTTTGTGACTTTGGTATCTTGTGAAGATCCTATGAATGACATTACAAAAGAGGATAACACGGAGATTAGAACTGGAGCATGTCCACAAGGTGAATGTGGAGATGGTCAAACACCTCCTAATACCGGAGGTTGATAATCAAATGAAAAACCCTAGCATAACTAGGGTTTTTCTATCTTCGTTGTAATAACATTAAACTCATATTCAGATTTGTCTCTAAGCTTATTTTTAATGTTTTTCGTCATCAATGGAGGTTCCTCAAATGAAGCGGACTCATTGGTAAATGATTTGTTTAAAACTAAGAACTACACTGAAATAATCGAGCTATATCTGAGACAAGACACCCTTTCAAATTCCTCACTTGACAAGGTAGGAAAGTCGTATTTCTTTATCGAAAGTTATGATAACGGCATTTCCATCCTTAAGAAGGTCATGTCTAACAATATCAATGCA
The DNA here is from genome assembly GCA_033344775.1 of Cytophagales bacterium. Lineage (NCBI taxonomy): Bacteria > Pseudomonadati > Bacteroidota > Cytophagia > Cytophagales > Cytophagales bacterium. Next base: position 1,632,209 of record JAWPMT010000005.1, read on the forward strand.
CGTAAATACCGAGATGCGTATGCAAATGCATATTACATTGCTCAGTGCTTTTACGGAAAATATGATTTAGATAGTGCAGGTATATATTTAGAATTTGGGCTTCAATATGCCACGAAGAGTAAAGATGATAATTCAATCGCGGGAGCAACAAATAATCTCGCCGTAAATTATCAACAACGAAATCAATACTCTGCGGCTCTTACTCTTTATCAAAAGGCAATCGAATTAAACAAATCTGACACTATCTTCATGATGAAGATGCGGTGCAACATGGCGCCAAATTACTACAGAATAGGCCTCGTTGATAGCGCACTTCAATTATCTTCTGAAGCATTTAATTTCTTTCAAAACAGTGACATTCAGTATTGGAAATGGCTTAGTACATACAGAATGGCAATTATTGAAAAAGATATAAAAAACTCTCTTGCCAAAGAATATTACGAAAAAGCAATTGAGTCCGCCAACTCTGATCAACAAGTTGCACTTGCGTTAATAGGTCTTGCAGACACGTATCGACTAAAAAAAAGTGATTCAGTTTTATCCAGCATAAATGAGGTGCAGGTTTTTCTTCAGGATTCTAAAGATGTTAATCTTTGGAGGGATTTAAATATTGTAAAAGCAAAGACTTTTTTGGAGTTCAATATGAGCAAGGACTCTCTCAGGAAAACAATAAATTCCTTAGATAGCTTACAAGATCTAAGTTTTGATCATCGTTTAGAAGCATTGATACGCATAATTGAAAGTAAATTCCACTTAGGCAATGAAAACATGGATGAAAGTCTTAAATCCATCTCCGTTGCTGTAAGGAGTTCAGAAAATCACAATGATAAAGACCGCCTCTCCGAAGCCCTCACCCAAAAATTTAATGTTCTTAACCATTTTGGTAGATACAAAGAAGCACTAGACGTAAAAGAAGAAGAGATCAAGGTCCAACAAGAGCTATTCAATGATCGCTCGGAAGCGGTTTATCAGATCCTGCGTACGCAAAATGAGATGGACAAGCAGGAAAGTACGATCGCGAACCAGCAATTGGAGATTGACAACAACAACCTGCAGATCACCCTCATGTACATCTCCATTGCTTTAGTGGTCAGTGCGCTGGTCTTTATTTTCTGGCAATACCGAACTCGAAGCAAATACGCTCAGAAACTGGAAACAATGTTCCTTGATTCCAGGCATCGGTACATGAACAACCTGCTTCTATTGAAAAACTGGTTCAATGAAGGAAAGACGGAGAATAATGATGAGATCATCTCCTTTGCTCAGAATCGCATAGATGCCATCTCTACGGTAAACCGACACCTGGACCGGCTTTCCTACAACAAAGACACCATCGAATCCCAATCTTTTCTGGAAGACATTTCTCACAACTTACTTGCTAATCGGGAATTCACTTCAGAGATCGAGAATGTACCTATCAATATGAGTGTGTCCGGTCCATTGGGCATGATCACCAACGAGATCATCACGAATGGCCTGAAATATGGAGAAGAACCCTACGCCATTCGCTTCCACAAAAACGGCCAGGGATATATACTGGAAATTGAAGACCATGGCCCCGGTATCGCTGATCCTGAGAAAAAAGGCACCGGCTCCAAAGTACTACGACTGCTGAGTCGCCAATTGAAAGGAGAGCTGACCTATGAAAACAAAGCGGACCATACTCCCGAAGGACGAGGCACGCTGGTGTCCCTCACCTTTAAAGGGTAGCTAAAAACTCCTCAATAGCAGTATAGCACAATTTCAGTTCCGCATCTGTAATGATGTAAGGCGGGATCATATAGATCACATTACCCAAAGGACGCAAAAGGATTTCTTTTTCCAGAAAATGGGCATAGATCTGATCTTTGATTGTGCTCACGTAACCGGGATCGTCCGCTTTAAGCTCCACCGCCAGAATCGTACCTGTACATCGAACATCAGCAACGATATCTGGCGGATTGAATGCGTCCACAAAACCCTGATGTGTTTTCGAAATCCTGGCAATCGCTTTTTGGGTTTTCTTTTTCAACAAGAGTTTACAACTGGCATTAGCAGCCGCACACGCCATGGGGTTCGCTGTGTAGGAATGCCCATGAAAAAAGGCTTTTCGCTTATCCGTACTATCAAAGGCTTTGGCAATCCGATCATTGACCGTGGTAACACCCATGGGAAGGAAACCACCGGTAATTCCTTTGGACAAGCAATAAATCTCAGGTTTGTGCTCAACATAATCACAAGCAAATGTCTTCCCAGTTCGCCCGAAACCTGTCATGACTTCATCGGCTATACAAATGATCTCCGAAGCCTGTGCCATTTCGATCAATTGATCCAATACTTCAGGGGAATACATCCGCATGCCACCTGCTCCCTGCACCAACGGCTCGAAAATAAAGGCAGCTACTTCATCTGTCGCTAGCTGCTTCATTGCCTGCAATGTGTTTTCTCCTGTCCCTTCCGGAAAAGGCAAATACTCCACATCAAAGAGGAAATCGGTGAACGGAACGTTGAAAATGGAAGTACGATCACCAACAGACATGGCCCCAAACGTATCGCCGTGATAAGCCCCTTCAATAGCGATGATCTTTTTTCGAGGCTTGCCCTGATTGAACCAATATTGAATGGACAATTTGATGGCCACTTCCGTAGCAGTACTGCCATTATCCGAATAAAACACTTTGGATTGATCGTCTGGCAACAACTCCAATAAAGTTTCTGAGAGCTTGATCGCAGGCTTATGCGTAAAGCCAGCAAAAATCACATGTTCCAATTCACGCGCTTGTTTAGCAATGGCTTTCGCAATTTTGGGATGTGAGTGCCCATGAACATTGACCCACCAGGAAGAGATCACATCCATGATCTTGCGATCGTCCTCCGTGTAGAGATAGAGACCTTTGGCATGGGTCACATAAAGTGGCTCATTTCCTGCCAGTGGCGAAAACGGATGCCATATATTGGCTCGGTCAGATGCAGACCAATCTTTCATATCAAATGTTTTTTAACTCCAGGAATTCCTTACTTCTTCTGCATACCGCTCTACCAAAACGGGGGTAACTGCTTCATGTTGCGCTACTTTAAACAGCAGGGGCCAGCCGGACTTCTCCAAGATGATGCGTTCGCTCTCTTCATTGGTAGGACCATTAAAGACAATCCCCTTCACCGGATATCCTCGCTGTTTCAACAACTCAATGGATAGTAGGGAATGATTGATACTGCCTAAATACAAGTTGCAGACCAGAATTACTTCCGCATTCACCACCGGCACCATGTCGACGATCACTTCTTCATCATTCAAAGGAACCATCAACCCACCAGCACCTTCGATGATCAGATCACGATTGGATACGGGAGGGTGAAAATCCTTCAAAGCAATGGTTACACCATCAATCCTGGCGGCTGCATGTGGTGAAGCGGGAGTTTGCAAGACATATCGCTCCCCGTAGAAACGAGAATCCGGAGAATCCGTCAATTGCCTGACGCTTTGGGTATCCGCAGGAAATCCTGCCTGTACGGGCTTCCAGTAATCTGCTCCGAGCGCCTGCACCAAAATGGAAGAAATGAGCGTTTTACCACTATCCGTTCCGATCGCTGTTACGAAATAATTCACGACGCGAAATTAATTGCGTCCTGATAACCCTTGCCCTCTTTAAAAGGTTATTTTCCTAAACATCTCTACACATGGTTCCTTTAAAACTCATGTACGCAGCCAATATTCTGGTAGCAGGCTGGATCAGTATTACCAGTTTATTCAATCCTACCATCGCACAGAAAACCGTCTTCTCCGGAAGTGTGGCCTACTCGGAAACCATCCGATTGGTAGGTGCATTATGGGGAGCCATTTTTATCTTATCCATACTGGGAATGGCATATCCAAAGCAGATGAGTCTGATCTTGCTGTTCCAACTGATCTATAAAGCTAGCTGGCTCATTTTCGTCGCCATACCTGCGATCCAACAGGAACAACCCTACCCGAAAGAAATGGCCCTGTTTTTTCTGATTTGGGTAGTAATCCTTCCATTTGTCATTCCCTGGGCTCACATTTTTCAGCGATAACCTATTCATACCTCAAAGAGGTCACAGGATTCATTCTGGCGGTTCGCCAGGTATGCAGCCCAACGGCAGCAAAAGCAATCATTGCCGTAATCAAGGTAGCCGCCAGAAACAATAAAGGATTCAACTCGGTACGATAAGCGAAATTATTGAGCCAGTTATTTCCGTAAAGCCAGATCAAAGGCATTGACAAGACATTTCCCAATAAAACCAGCAATATGAACTGGCGTGACAGCACATAAATGATATGACTGGTATTGGCGCCGAGCACCTTTCGAATACCTACTTCCTTGGTTTTACTCAGCGTAATGAACGAGATCAAACCCAATAACCCGATGATGGAAACGATGATCACAATCGCAGCAAAGATGGAAAGTAGTTGCGCCAATCGGTTCTCTTCTTCGTACTGACGGGCAAAATCCTGATCCAAAAACCGGTATTTCAATGGGTATCCGGAAAAAACTTCATCCCAGGAAGTCTCTAGCTGAGCCAGCAGGTTATCAATTTGCTGCGGATTGAATCGGATGGCATAATATCTACCGTACGTTTCAGCGGAAAAATCCATGGCTTTGGGCCAGATTTTTTCTTGTAATCCCAAACCATGATAATCCCGCACTACACCGATCACAGTACCCTGAGGGGTTTCGGATGGTGAAACAATCCGCTTGCCGATAGCGTCTTCAGGGCTCTTCCATCCCATGGCTTTCACACAAGATTCATTGATGATCAATCCTTCTGATAATTCAGAAGGCTTATCCAAATCGAAATTGCTGCCAGCGATTAATTCTAATCCCAGTGCAGGAAGATAAGCCTCATCGATTGCCATGTATTCCGTATCTACTGGCTGGTCGGAAAACTCATCAGGGTAAGCCCACTGTCCTTGCCAACCGGGTCTTCCTGGTAAGGCGTTACTCTGACTGACCATTTCCACGCCGGCAAAGGCGCTGATCTTGTTTTCTAATACTTGTCTCCCAGTATTTTGATATACGTCTGTTGCGTCGATCGTCAACACCTGATCCTTGTCAAAGCCCAGGTTTTGTTGCTTCATAAAATTGAGCTGACTGATGACCAATAAAGTACTCAGTACCAATCCGGAAGAAACGAAAAATTGAAAGATTATCAATCCTTTTCGAAGCTGTGCGCTGCTTTTTGAATTCAGCCCTTTGCCGCTCAGAGCTTGCAATGGCTTAAAGCCCGACATGATCAGCGCTGGATAAAATCCTGAGATAAAGGAAACGATCAGCACCATGGCCAACAGCATCAGCAAATAAGTTGGAGTCAGGAAGTCTATTGCCACGTATTGCTTATCCATCAGGTGATTGAACAAGGGCAATATTGCGGTTACAATTCCTATGGCGAGCATAGCTGCAAACACCGTCAACAAGGTGGACTCTGCCATGAATTGACCGATGATGAATCTTCTGGAAGACCCGACTACTTTTTTGATGCCAATTTCTTTGGCTCGATAAGCAGCCCTGGCCGTGCTCAAATTGATGTAATTTACACATGCCAGGAGTAGCAGAAAAGCAGCAATCACCAATAAAGTCCGCAACTCATCTTTGGAGCCATTCGGACCGAATCCATTCCAATAGGCTGCGTTCAGATATACTTCCTGTAAAGGAATCAAGTCCAGGGTGAATTCTACTCCCATTTCTTTTAACCACTCTCCTACTTCTTCTTCATATACTCCACTGATTTTGGATTGAAAGGCTTCACCATTCACACCTTTTTTCAATAGTAGATAATTTCGCATATTGAAAGTGCCCCAACCATATTCGGCGCCGTAAGAAAAGTCTCCCATGCTCACTAGCGTACTGAATGACGCCAATACATCGAATTGAATATGTGAATTGTTCGGCACATCAGCTACAATGCCTGTTACCGTAAAATCCAATGAATCGCGCATGGTTAAGGTCTTCCCCATGGCATCTCCCTCAAAGTATTTGTCGGCCAATTCTTCGGTTATCACTACTGAATAAGGATCAGCAAGCGCATCTTCGGCACTTCCCTGTTTTAGATCGAAAGAAAATACGCTGAAAAAGTCTTTGCTGGCAAAATGAACTTCATGTTCGTAGCGCTGCAGGTTGTGATATACCTTGAATCCCACAGGTGCACGCCTGGCGTAAATGATCTTATCTACTTCCGGGTAATTCGTTTTCAAGTGTTGCCCTACAGGCCACGCATTCGTTTCAAGTCCGCCCCCTGCAGAGGCAGTAACAATTTTAAAAATGCGATCTTCATTGGCATGGAAATCATCATAAGTGAACTGGTCCACGGCATATTTTAACACAAGCCCACCGATGGCCAGACCGACGGATAAACCAATAAGATTAATCGCCGAATGGCCTTTGAATTTCAACAGACTTCTTAGTGCAATCTTTAATGTTCTTGTCATGGAGTTTGATGTTCTTAACTGATACAACCATTTAATTCTTTTGATCAGGTTGGGCCTGACCGCCTTAAAAACACCCAGATTGTAATGTTTCCTGGCCGTTTTGATCCCATAGTATTCCAGGTCGTCCTGAAAAACTTCTTCCAGGTCTCCTTCTATCTCTTCTAAATAAGCACCTCGGATCAGGGTCTGTAAAATCCGGGTACTCCATTTCGGTGGAGTCTGCTCGGACATCAGATGGTTCGCAGCTCTTTTTCTAAATTGATCTCGGTCCAGAGCCCCTGACGGATGTCACTGATCTCTTTGAGTACCTGGTGTGCATGAGGCGTGGCCGTGTAAATTCTTTTTCGTTTACCACCTCTTTTTTGGGTGGCTTCACCAAGCGCTGATTCTAAAAACCCCTTTTCCTCCATTCGCTTCAACGCCGACTGGATGGATCCTACACTTAATCGTTCCTTAAGCCTCGCTTCCAATTCACGCTTGATCTCCACTCCATAGGCCTCTTCTTTCAACAGGATCACCGTGAGCAGCACCATTTCTTCAAATTCACCAAGTTTTGTCTTTTTCATCTAGGAAGTTTTTACCCTTTCGAGGTTATTATTCGTAATTGCAGTAAAAATAGTTTCAAATATTATTCGCAATTGCAGTATTAATTAAAATATTGACCCAAACACCGTGATTTAGAATGAAAAAAGAAAATTTTATAATGAAAGTGTAAGAAAATTGAAAATTCAGCTACATATGAAACGATGACTCAAGATCAACAACAACTTTGGAAGCAGATCAAGGACTTTGATCTCAATGCGAGTGGAGCCAGATTTTCATTCACAGATCGACTTGTGCGTGAAAATGACTGGCCACTGGCATATGCACTTCGGGTCGTCATGGAATACAAACGATTCATGTTTTTGATCTGCGTGGCAGAACATCCGCTTACACCTTCTGACGAGGTGGATCAGGCCTGGCATTTGCATTTGCTCTACACTGAATCGTACTGGGAAGACTTCTGTATTAAAACCCTGGGTCGCAAGATCCAGCATGGCCCAACCAAAGGCGGACAATCGGAGAAAGATAAGTTTGACGATTGGTACAGTGCCACCAAGGCCCTCTATCAAACCTACTTTGATAAAGCGCCCCCTGCAGACATCTGGCCTAGTAATGAAATTAGATTTTCTAACACAAATTACACAAGGGTGAATCGGCATCAGCATTGGGTGATCCCTAAACCAAGATTTTTACGCTTATGGAAACGTTGAAAAAATTAACTCCAGCAGAAACACTGGTCCTGAGAGACACTTCGCAGGCTTCATTTCGTGATTTGCTCAAGTTCACACTGATTGATCTGATCCTTAAAAAAGTACTGGTTGTCAGAAATGAGTCGAATCCTGAGCCTGAGGAAGAAAACAAGGTCGCATACAAAAATCTTGAAAAAGGACCTGCTTATGACAGTTATCAACCTAAAGCACACGAGTGGATCTATTTAGCTCCGTATGAAAAGGATGCAGACTTGAGCATTCAGTTCAGACATCTGGTGAAAATGGGCTGGGAAAGTGCAAGGAGCAGAAACAACTACCTGTTCAAGCAAGTGTTGATGAGCAAAGATATTGCCCGAGCGGCCAAAGAAGGTTGGTTTTATCGCACCTTTGGTTATTGTAATTTGACTCCTGAAGGACAGTTGTTGCAGCAACGAGTCAATGCGGAACTCGGCAAGCTTGCAGACATCCTACCGAATCTCATTGAAAACAACCCTGAAGGTGCAAAAGAGTTGATGGGTCATATCTATGGCAATATCATGCTGGTACCTTCTTTCGACTATAGTCTGTTGAAACAATTGGATGAAGTATTCGAAGAAGAATTGATCGAAAGGAATACGGATATGCATACCGACACAGCGGCAATATGGTTCTTCTTCCTGTACGATGACTTTCACTCCTCATTCGATAGTGAATATGATTCCTACGGCGGTGATAGCGGCTGGGGTGGAGGAGGCTGCAGCGGCGGAGATGGCGGTGGATGCAGTGGCTGTGGCGGTTGTGGCGGCTGCGGTGGTTAATTATTACAGCGTACGGAAATACTCCAAAATTGCCCGAGCTTCTTGCTGCGTTAATCCCTGATTGGCCATGGGTGCTCCATTGAACTCCATGAAAAGATCCTTGGCCAGCTGATCTTCTTTGAGCATGATCTCGGGGTACAGGATCATGTTCATGACCCATTCAGGGGAACGGCGCTTCAATATCCCATTAGGTGGAGGCCCAACAAACTTCTCACCTACCTTGTGGCAAGCAGTACATTTCTGCTGGTAAAGTACGGATCCGGTTTCGGCGAGCGGCGCATCGATCACTTCGGAAAGTTCCACGATCTGGATGGGCCCCACTCCTTTATTGGTCAGGTCTACTCGAATAGAGGCCGGCGCTTTCTCTGAGGCCGGAGCGCTTTTTTCGAGCTTATCGAAAGAAAATTCTGATGACTTGTCGGTTTTGCTACTACAAGCCAGCAGGAAAAAAACAAATACCCCTGAAATAAACAGTCTCATGCCGGCTAAATTGCGCAATTCAAATGAAAGTAAACATGAGAAATACGGTTGCAATTCTAATTGTAGTTTTGGCTACTTTTTCAGGGTGCCAAACGGAAGATGGATGGACACCTCTTTTTAATGGAGACAACCTGAATGGATGGCACATTTACAATGGGGGTACAGACTACAATGGATGGGTCGTTCAGGATGAAGTCATGGCTTTCGACCCGAATCGTCGCACGGAAGCCAGCAGCGCTTACCTGGTGACCGATAAGGAATACACCAACTTCGAAATTTCATTTGAATGGATGATTGGAGAACAAGGAAATTCCGGTTTTTTCTGGGGAGTTGTGGAAGATGCAGCTTACGAGTATCCTTACCTGACGGGTCCCGAAATTCAAATCCTGGATGACAACTGGTCCGAGTACATTGAAGAGCGTGGAGACATTAACCGCGCCGGATCGCTTTATGCCCTCATGCCCCCATCGAAAATCGTGAGCAAACCTGCTAATACCTGGAATCATTACCTCATTCACATTGACTATCAAAAAAATGAAGGCTTTGTTGAATTCAACAATGAACGTGTTTTGGAATTCCCCGTAAATGGCCCTGAATGGGACAAACTGGTCGCAGCTTCCAGTTTTGCGAATGCCCCTGGTTTCGGCGCTTCACAGACCGGACGACTGGCCTTACAAGATCACGGTAGCACAGTGGCGTTTAGAAAGATAAAAATCCGAGAACTTTAAGCATCCTCAGTATTGATCATACCCATACACGGGGCGTTACAAAGGATCAAGCATGTCTTATAACTTTGTACATCTCTGTAAAAGTTTTCTAGGATTACCCGACAAATCCCGTAATATTCTTCTTTTAGAACATTTTTTTTCGGACATTAGCATTCGCCTATGACCAGACTATCGTTCGCCGCTTTTTTGTTGGCTGGAACTGGAATTATTAAAGATTTCTCCAGACAATCAAAAAAGGTTGATTTATCTGCTATTTCAATTTTACCCGAAATTCCTGAAAATCTCGTAAGGCGGATATACAATCTGATCTTAAGTTGCACACAACCCAATCCTTCCTTCTCATTTATTGGCAATCTCCTGCCAGCTCCAATGCCTGATACGGCAAACGCTCAGCTTATCTCTTCAAGAAATACCTTCGGAATAGGATTACGTAAAGACCTGAGCAACCATAGGGGCATACAACGCAAAGCATAGATTCTGCGCACTCAGAGACCAATGACATCACAACCAGTCATTGGTCTCTCTGAGTTTTTCTTCACAGGTATTACATTTGAACCCATGTACAATGCTGACTCATATTCTATCCCTGGTGGTTGGATTCAAATAAAAACGATCGAAATGCACACCGCTGGTGAGCCACTGCGGGTGATCCTTGATGGATTTCCTGAAATCCAAGGAACTCGAGTACTCGACTACCGACGATTCATTCAGGAGCACTACGATCATCTGCGAACTGCGTTGATGTTTGAACCAAGAGGACATGCAGATATGTATGGTGTCATTGTGACTCCAAGTCAGGTCGCAGACTTTGGAGTGGTGTTCATCCACAATGAGGGCTACAGTACGATGTGCGGCCACGCTACCCTGGCAATTGCCAAATTGGCGGTGGAGGCTGGTTGGGTGGAGACGGTCACTCCAGTTACAAAAATTACGATCGAAGCACCATGTGGCATACTAACTGCTTTTGTGCATGTGGATGCAGGTAAGGTGACTCAAGTACGCTTCCTAAACGTTCCGTCCTTTGTTGCAGCGATGGACCAATCAATCTCACTTCCAAAATTTGGAACGATCAGATATGACCTTGCTTATGGTGGCGCCTTCTATGCTTTTGTTGACGCACAACAATTCAATTTAAAGCTCAATTCGGATCATTATCAAGAGCTTATTGACCTGGGTATGCAAATCAAACGGGCCGTTGCCTCTGCTCAAACCATTGCACATCCCGAGGAAGCCGACTTGAGTTTTCTTTATGGCACCATCTTCATTGACCGACCAGAATCCACCGATGCCCACAGTCGCAATGTCTGCATCTTTGCCGAAGGAGAAGTAGACCGATCACCAACCGGATCTGGTGTATCAGCTCGGATAGCCATTCATCATGCACGTGGAGAGGTGGCGTTAAACGAAGCCATTCCTATCGAGAGTATATTGGGTACCACATTTGACTGTAAGGTCGCCGAGGTGGTAGACTACCATGGTATCAATGCCGTGATTCCGGAAGTTGCCGGGGACGCTTATGTCACTGGCAAAAACATATTTACCATCGACCCGAACGACCCTCTGAAGGACGGGTTTATTTTCAGATAAATACTAATTCCGAATCAGAAGCTGCTTACCTCTCGACTTGAGATCAAAGCGTCAAACACAAAACATATTTTAGCTATTGCAAAGAATCGCTTGATTCGTTTGGCGCGTAAATCGTTTTCCGTTTATTTCGAGGTACTAAATACAATTAAGTTCTACATCATGACAAAACAATCACTCATACTCATGCTATGCTTGACGTATAGTCTTTTGAATTACGGTCAACAAGTCATTGGAGTCTCTGATCTCAACCCAAAACTCCAAATCAGGGGTTTCATCCAGTTAGTAGCCTACGCAGAGGATTCGCTCTATATTGGTGGCAACGTGGGTTTCATCAATGACCGCATTTCAAACCCAATTGTCAAGGTCAGTTTAGATGGACAGTTAAGTGAGTCTTTCAATTTCGACATGCCGTTTTCATCTGATTTGTTCAATGAACTTTTCCAACCTCACGTACTTTGGAATAATCGCTTACACATACAATATCAAGGAGAGGTTCGCAGAATTAATGAAAACGGATCTTTCGACGACTCATTCGTCATCAATGACGCGCCGAATGTACAAATGCTAATCACTCACCGCGATTCGTTATTGATCCTGTCAAATGGAGAGCGACTCGCCCTTTATGGAGATGATGGCGATGAACGAATCATATCAGACATTAACACGGAGGAATTTGGTCTGCAATGGCTATATCAACTTGACGAATCATCGTTTCTTATCGAAACAAGGGAAAGATCCACAGACAATCTGCAGCTACGTCTCTTTACTAACGGTCAATTGGATGATTCTTTCGAACCAATAAACTTCACTCGACCGGGAGCCCCGGCAAACGCCGAAAGACTAGCTAATGGAGAAATACTCATTTATGGCAATGAGATTGTTCTGGGTGAAACGCAAGGAAATGGAATTTATATTTTAAGTGCGGATGGAAGTTTATCATCCAATTCCCCACATGAAGCTGACCTTTCATTCATTGATGCTTATGATAATAGCATCGAAATAGTAACCTCTGATGGAAATGGGAAATTATTCATCCTGGGCCACAATGACCCTAATTCATTTGCCAACCTGGGACTGGCCAAAATGAGCCTGACAGGTAGACGAGACGATGAATTTCAAATAAGGAGCATGACTGTTGAATTCGGAACAAGAGATTTAATCCCTGCCGGGACAGGAAGGTTTCTACTGGCTGTGAATCAATCCTCCTATGATGGTCAACCATCGAGAGGACTGAATCTGATTGATATCGATGGAAATGCCATTGAAGCATTCAATGTGAAGACCGGTGGTCTTCCGTTTACAATAACGAGTTTTCGCAAAATCAATGATGACGAGTTCCTTATTGAAGGTCCCTTTGAGTCTTCGGAACCAGACGGCCAGGCTTACCTCACAAAATTCTCTCCGACCGACGGACCGAAGAGCACAGACCTGGGATTTACACTGGGAGTAGAAAATGGACTTGGTGCCTCAAAATTCCTGGAAAATGGTGATTTCATGGTAGGTTTTCAGGAAGAGAACACGAATTATTTGAAGGTGTTTCGCGATGGGGAATCAGTAGAGGTTTCTGCACAAATCTTCGAACCTTTTGTCCAACGTTCGCTTCGTTCCATTGTACAAACAGAGGAAGGGATATATGCAAGCGGAAGTATTGGATACAATGTCTCCGACACGAATCAATATGGCATCATCAAGCTAGATTCCGATTATAATCGAGATGAAACCTTTACTTCGCCATTTAGAGAAGATGAAATCGTAGAAAACGTCTTCGCTCAAGACGACAACCGTTTAGTTGTTCAAACTTCCTGCTTCAATGAATCCCAATATAAAGTCATCAGATTGATGCCTGATGGCACAAAGGACGAAACTTTCTCAGATATCATCAGCAATGGAGCAAGTACACCCCCCGTCTTTTCATTTAGTGATTCGTTGTTCATGACCTACGATGTGGACTTCAACGAAGATCAGCGCATCAATATCCATGACAAAAATGGAGAAATGGTCAATCAGGATTTGTTCCGTATTGACGCGGATAGAAACATCGGTGACATACAAATGATCAGCGATTCCACTTTCCTTATTTCCGGAAATTTCCGGTTTGTCAATGGTATTCCCCGTCGAGGAATAGCCATACTGGGGACTAATGGAGCCCTTTACGACGACCTTGATCTGGATGTGGTTGGCAATGTTTCGCAAATTTGAAATATATGGAGATACGCTTTTTGCGCTAGGTTCTGCGTCGATTGATGGCATCAATTCCGGAGGATTCTTCGCGGTACGCCTGAGCACGGAGAAGGTTGAAATCAACGAAATAGTTAATGATAATGATGCTAATGTCACATTGGATTGGGAAATGAATCCAAATATCAGAACATTGGAAATCATTCAAAGTGATGGTGAAAATGAGGTCAGTTCCGGACGCATTGAGAGAGATGTAACATCATACACCTTTGAATCCACTACACCAAATGTCACTTACACCTATCAAATCATCTCAAGAAATTTGTTTGGTCAAGCTGAGTCTTCATCGCAGACCTATGAAATAGTTCAGCCTGAGGCCCCAGCAAACTTGACAGCCGAACGACAAGAAGAGCTGGTGCTCCTCAACTGGGAAGACCTCTCTGACAATGAAACGGGCTTTACCATTTACAGATCAGCGGACAATGGGGATTTTGAAGCATTGGCTTCCACTGAACCGGATGTGGTTACGTTTACTGATGAATCCGCCGTGTTGAGTAGCGCTTACACTTATGTGGTTGAAGCTACCAGTGAAAATTTTCGTTCTGAGAGGACTAATGAGGCAATCATTGATATCGTACTTAGCGTCGATCAAGATGAATTGTTCCGAATTTATCCGAACCCCTCAGACGGAATCATAGGAATTTCGAGTAGTACGGTCATTGATCGAATAGAAATTCTGGATGTATCTGGTCGTCTGTTAGAACAACATCAAGTCAATAAGACACAACTTGTTCGGGACTTAAGTGGCCTGGAAAATGGCGTTTATATCCTGCGCATCCATGCTAAAAACAGCCTGAAAACTCAACGAATCATATTGGATTAAAAAGGATGGCCCAGATTATCTGGGCCATTCAACTAATTGCTCTTCTAAAAACTCATCCACCAATCCCCAGTAGCGATCGGGATAATTCTGGACATCTTTCACGTGGGCAGACCCCCAATCCGTGTGATGAAAAGTAACTACTTCCGGATCCATGGCCGCAGCAATGGCCTCTGATTGGTCTGAAGAAGTGGCTTCGTCTGATTGTGAGTGGATTAAAAGCACAGGTATATCAATTGCTTTGGCCCTTGCTATGGTATTGGCCTGATCAGGCTCGAAATCTGCCCGCCATTTCACCAACGCATATATGGTTGGTCTGAGTAATTTGATCCAGCTACCGTAATCCCGGATCGCGCGTTCCATCACAGCAGCGTTCAAATCTTTGAAAGGTGAGTCTGATAAAATGAAAGCCAGATCATTGACTTCAGGTCCTGCGTGTAACACCGTGGCTGCACCCCAGGAAGAACCTACCCAGGAAATCTGCTGATTCGACAAGCCTGTTGATTTCTGGAAGTATTCATGCACTTTCAATAAGTCTTGCGACTCTTTGACCCCAAATGTGCCGTAAGTACCCTCACTATCGCCATGTGCACGATGGTCATATAAGAGTACATCACAACCTTTCATCCAGAAGTAGGGCATCCAATGTCGCATGCCGTAGCGATTACTCCCATGGCCATGCACCATGATCACACCACAATCCGTAGAGTCTGCATTTTCAAATAACCATCCATTTAGCTTCAGACCATCATTAGTTGTTATCGCGACATCCGTAAATGCTCCATATTTCGCAACGAGTTCTCGAGGGTCCTCCAATGGTTTCTGAGGTGGCTCAATGACTCTTGAAGAGAAATAAGAACAGGTCCCTCCGTATAAAACAAGTATTAAAACTCCGAAGATGATAAGTATGCGTTTGATCATAATGACTGACTATTACAATCTAAGATAACTGGATTATTGGATTCACCCAATCACCAGACCCTCGAAAGATTCTACTTATTTTTTTCATCTCAAAGTGTAATTACAAAAGCTCGAGAAAGAGATACCCTACGTGGGTCTCCGATCTTTTTCAGCTTCCTTTGGGAAAAAACCGACATGACGTGCATACTTGAAACGCCATCTACCATTCATCATTTATTAATCTCATTGACCTAATTTGGCATTCTATTTGAATCAAAGGGTTTTCAAAATCTCCCTAGAACATGAACAACAAACAAAACTTACTATGGATGATACTGGCCCTTTTTATGGTCATATCTTGCTCGGAAAAAGAAACCCCCGCCATTGGTGGTCGGCCTGATGAAATTCCCGAGAGCGCTGAGCAATTGAGTATTTTCTTCTTCAACGATCAGCACGGCCAAATCGATAATTTCGGAAAAATAAAAGTGATCATAGACGAAGCCAAGGCCAATGGCAATGCTTTATTGGTTTGTGCCGGTGACGCTTTTTCAGGTAACCCGATCGTCGATCAGTTTGAAGAGAGGGGATTGCCAATGATCGACTTGATGAATCAGGTTGGTGTAGATGTAGCAGCTGTTGGCAATCACGAATTTGATTACGGGCAGGAAACGTTGACCAAACGCATGAACCAATCACAATTTCCATGGATATGTGCCAACGTAGACATGGGTGAAACAGGTGTGCCACAACCGGAAGATTTTGTAAACCTGGAAGTAGGCGGCTTGAAAATTACATTTCTAAGTCTACTCGAAACCAATGGCAAAGACAATGAAATCCCGTCAACCCATCCATGGAGGGTAGAAGGCATGACATTCACCAACCACACCTCTGTTGTTAGCAATTTTCAGGACTTAAAAGAACAGGAAAATTCGGATCTTTTAATTGCTTTGACGCATTTGGGAAGTACCGCCGATTTAAGTTTAGCCAGTAACCATAACTTCATTGATACGGTAATCGGAGGTCACAGTCATGAGGTAATTGATGACGTACGAGGTGGTATACCAGTGGTACAGGCTGGAGATGATCTGCTCAGGCTGGGACGAATGGACCTTACGGTCTTCGCGGGCGGAATTTTAAGTTCGGATGTGACCTTCATCAACTTAAACAACAATGATCTGGCAACAGATGCGACCATTCAAACTGCTATTGATGCTTACAATAGTGCTCCGGAATTTTCTGAAGTTGTAGGAAGTGCTATTTCGGATCACAGCAGAGAGGAAATAGGCTGTTTTTACACCAATGCCTTGAAGGAATACATGGAAGTTGATTTCTCCATCCAGAACGCCGGAGGAATCCGCGCTGAAATCAATCAGGGCCCAATCACCCGCTTGGAGATTTTCGAAATGGATCCTTTCAATAATGGTAGTGTCATCTTCACTAAAACGGTCGGTGATTACAAAGACTTCTTCTGTACGGATGGAGGTTGGTACACCATCTCAGGAGTGGTCATTGAGGAAGGTACCGGAAGTATTCGAATGTTCATGGCAGATGGTATGGAATTGGCCGATGGGGAAGAAATTCGCATTGGCATGAATGACTTTATTCCAGCGAACAATCCTGAGTTTTTTCCTATCGCAGATGCAGAAATTCGGAAGTTAACCACAGCAGAGACGGTCCTTCGATATTTGAGTGAAGTCAATGGCACAGTTGATTTTGAGGGGTGTGATAATTTCTTTAGATGTGACTGAGGGGTTAGTGAAAAGCACCAGAAACCATAGAAACCTGGAATTGCTTCAGATTTATCGTTTTGGCTCTTGGGATCTACTACGTCAATGATCATTTGAATGAATTCCAATAATCCTGAATGTCACAATTAGTTGATGCTGGTGGTCAAAAAAAATTAAATGACCATTATCCATTATTTTTATCGAATGAACTTTTGATGCCAACATATGGAATTTACTCAGGATACCAGGGAAGGAATTAAATCCAAACGTCTGAGTGAGTCTGATTTACCTTCAAATCAGCACACAAAAACTCAATTGGACAACCGCCCAACCAGTCATCGAATCAGCCAGTTACAGAAAAAAGTAGATCAGCGCCTCGAACAGCTGCCCGAGACTGGTCCCTTTATTTCCTCAACCTCTCCGATCCAACGAAGGCTATACGGCCAGGATCTGTCAGAATCTCACAAAAATTGGAACAAAATGATTGATTTTTATGAAGGTTTACCAGAAGGTCTCAACAATAACAATAATATCCAATCCTATATCGACGACCATGAAGGTGAGATGCATGAAGATTGGAATACCCAGATCGGGGCTTTGTATGGATTGAAATCCATCATTAAGGAGGAAATCAGCGATCTCAAAGAGGAAAGAACCGAAGCAGATAATCTAGGGTGGAATCAAATCTGGAATTTTCTGAATGGGACCCTGGCAGGTCATGGACTCGTTACTGCCACGCAAATAGCAGGACTCGGAGGCCAGCATGGAAACAACGGATTTAGATGGCAAATCCATAATGCACGAACCAACGATTTGATCCAAGACGGATCAGTTCCTGGCAATGGGCATCACGGCAGGAATGACGGGGCCTTAAACGGTGCTCGTGGTAATGTACGCACCGCAATTGATGGTCACAATACTGAAATAGATCATTGGTACGATCTAGCCAATGATTTAGCTTATTAAACAAAAAAGCGGGTATCCCCACCAGGAACCCGCTTCTGATCTATTGCTATGTCAGGTAAACTGACCGATTAAATTTGACTTAAACCACCGTCTACTTCGAGTTCGATTCCGTTGATGTATGAGGCATCATCCGATGCCAGGAACAATGCTGCCTTGGCTAACTCTTCTGCACTACCAAATCGACCAAGAGGTACTTGTTGTGCGAATCCTTCCGCCATGCCCTGAAGCTGCTCTTCCGGCATATTCATCTTGCCATAAATGGGTGTTTCTACCGGACCTGGAGCCAGGCTTACCGCTCTGATCTTTCTTTCCTTCAACTCCGCAGCAAGTACCCTGGACAAGTTTCTCAAAGCCGCTTTCGTTGCCGAATACACACTACCTGCCGCAAAGCCTTTTTGCCCGACAACTGAGGTATTGCTCATAATCACCGCACCATCATTCAAGTGAGGTATAGCTTCTTTAATGAGGAAGAATGGTCCTTTGACATTGATATTAAAGTGATCATCAAAGAACTCTTCAGTGATATCTGTGATTGGAGCGAAGAAGGCAATTCCCGCATTAGCGAACAAGATATCGATCTTGCCTAATGCTGCGACTGTCTCACTGACCACATCTTTGGATCGACTCACATCCGCTGCATCAGCAAGGATGGCTTTCGCTCCACCGCCAATTTCCGTAAGCGCTGCATCTAATGCTTCTTGTCGTCGGCCGGTGATGACCACTTTAGCTCCTTCTTGTACGAAAAGTTTAGCGGTCGCTAGTCCGATTCCGCTATTGCCTCCAGTGATCAAGGCTACTTTTCCATCTAACTTTCCCATTTCGGTTATATCTGTTTTAGTTTAATTTTTATTTGAAACGATCAGTACAAATAACGAAAATATTGAAACGATGGTTTCAAATAAGATTAAAAAAATTATAGACTTTCTAATACTTGATCCGTAACTCCCTCTAAATCAGACTCTAATAAGGAAGTAATATTTACCCCCTGAAGGTTGGCAAATAAATAGAGTGCCAAAGTCTTGGCGTCTTTCTGTGCATCAATCTCCCCTTTTGATTGTGCCTCTTGAATCAGTCTCAAAAAAACATTCAGGACCCGATCCTTATTTTCTTTAAGGAACGGAACAATACGAGGCTCGACGTTACTTAACTCGGAAGTACATTTCGAAACCATACACCCCATTTTTGGCCCGGATGCTGGTGTCTGCGTCATTCCTTTAAAAAGGGAGATGATGGCTTCCTTCGGGGAAGAATAACCGGAAACAAATTGATTCAATGCATCCATTTGTTGGTCCTGATAATATCCTAGGGCTTCTTCGTACAAGGAAAACTTATCCCCAAAAGAATTGTAGAAACTGGACCGATTGAGACCAGTAACATCTACCAGATCTTGCATAGAAGTACCATTGTAGCCTTTTTTCCAAAAAAGCTTCATGACATTTTCCATGACCTGATTTCGATCAAATGTTACAGATTTTGGCATATTGGAAGGAACGTTCCAAATGCAAAAATAGTTTGGTTTTGTGATTCGGAGGTTTTATCTACGACAATTTACGTTTGTTCTCCACTGTAATCAGAGACCCTTCAGCCAGCATCACGGATTTCGGCTTCATATCAGACAAGGCTGCAAATTGCTCGCCATAAACTTCTCCAAAATCCACCTCGACTTCATATTTCTCTACCGGATACACTTGCCATGTCGGATGGGTCACTTCGTATTCATACGTTTTATCCCCGGTCTTTGTATATCCCCAATAGTGTTCGGTGATGAATTCTACTTCCGATCCTCGCTTGATATTCCTTGGTGTACTTTTGGACAGTACATTCAGGCGATTGGGCTTTCCACGCATCTCCCAACTGTACTCCACCTCCAGCAGGTCTTTGAATTCCTGCCAGTGATGGCCCATTTTCAGCGTTTGGTAATGCTCTTTGTAAACCGTATTGGCAACAAAAGTCAGGGCAGGTTTAGGTACGATCTCCTTGATGAAAACTACCCCGCGCTTCCAGGCTCCCTCCTCTTTGTAGCGAACATAAAACCTCAGATTCACTTCTTCGAAATTGCGATGAAAAGGAATGGGAATGTTGAACAATCGGGTATTCAAAAACATGAACCCTACCAGGCTCACATAACAGCTTTCTTTCCAAAAATCTAGTTCCGTACCGTTGGGCACATAGGGTTGCAGCAATTTCGGATCGACAACATAATTGGCCAAGGCTAATTTTCGCCATTCTGCGGTAAGAAAACTCATGGTTATAGCATTTGAATTACTACAAAGAAAACAAGTGTACTAACGCTTAAGTTAGGTCGATTTTCGGATTTATTTCAATTCTCCAAAATGACTGACATAGGGTTGTCACCTGGCCCAGACTTCTTTGCTTCCATGAAATATGTAGTCTTAATATTTACTTTTTTGATGGCCGATGTGGAAGTGCCATTGGAAGAAACTAAAGCAAAAATGAACGAAACAAAAATTGTAGAATTAGTACTATTCAACCTTAATGATGGAGTTTCTCTGGAAGAAGGTAAAAAAGCCATGAAGGCACTAAATGAATTCGTAAGCCAGCAAGCGGGATTTGTAAGCAGGAAAACCTCCGTTGCCGAAGACGGACAATTCCTGGACCTGGTTTTTTGGACGGACTTGCAATCAGCAAAAGCAGCTTCTGAAAAGGCGATGCAAGAACAAAGTATAATGCCGCACTTTTCTGTGATCAATCAGGAAAGCATGACTTTCAAACACTTTGAGGCTTTTATGGATAGGTAGTTCAATTATATCATCCAGGGTAAAATAAGCGCGTCAAAGAGATACCCTAATCGGAGGTATGATGCGCTTATTTATATGGATCAATTGACTGTCTCTACTCCTACTATTGATACTATCTTTCTTCCCAGTTCACTAAAAATTCCGATCTTTCCGTGAATTCAAATCACGGTTACCTTATGGAGCAGAAACATACACTTCGATCGGGTCTATCTCTGTTATTTTTCCTGCTATTGGTAACCTACTCCTATGGGCAGCAAACTCAAACTGATTCCTACACGCGTTACGAATTGCTTTCACCTGAATCTCAAAAATTCAGGATCATCTATGATGTCTCAGCCACCACTACCGGAGCCACTTACTATTGGAATACCTTAAGAAAAGGCAGTGAACATGAAATAGATCAGGTCATCGATCTCTATTCCGGAATTGACCTGAATTGGTCCATCGTTTCCGGAACTGAAGCCAAAAAAAACGGACATGTCAGGGCTCAGGATGACGGAGAGTATCTACAGGTCCAACTCGCCAGACCTGTCCCCGAAGGTGGTGAAACACGTCTACGAATTGACAAGACGTACGAAGACCCAAAGAGCTATTTTTCGGAAGGTGAGACAATCATTTTTGACCGTACTTTGGGCATTACCAGAAACGCCATTGTTTTGCCTGAGGGTTACGAGATCTCTGCCTGCAACTATCCCTCGCAAGTTGAACGGGAAGAAGATGGAAGAATCAAGGTGAGCTTTATGCATGAAGGACTTTCAGCCATCCCTTCTCGCGTGGAAGCCAAACCCGTTGAGTTGGCTGATCTGAGGAAGGAAGAACATCCATGGCCAGATTACCAACCCTACCCTCAGGGCCGGGACAAACGAAAAGCACGACTTAACTATGATTTACGCGAACGTGCCTTTCAGGATAGAGAAATTGTTTACTTCCTCAAACAGCCTGAAACTCATTCTTTTTTCCTTTACCACGACTATACCGAAAAGCGTCCTGGTGTTGATCGGTACCTCAATATTGTAAGAACGGGAAGTAAAGCGAGCGATCCATCAGCCATGATATTGGATACTGGTGAAAAACTCAAAGTAGAAACATTGAAGGGTCAGGAGATTACTGAAAAGGGCATTGAACTTAGTGAAGTTTCTAATGATACAGAAGTGATCGTCATCTGGTTTGACCCGGTAGAAAAGGGAAAAAGTACCCGATTACGGATCAGTGAAACTTATACCGACCCCAATCGCTATTTGCTTTACCAGGACGAATTGGTGTGGGACCGATCCTTTGGGAGGAATCGCAATGCGGTCGTATTACCAGCGGGCTGGTCATTGACTACCAGTTCGATCCCGGCTAAGATCAGCACCAATGAATCCGGACAAACCCGACTGGACTTCCTGAATGACCGCCCCGACAACATCGATGTTTTGATCCGGGCGAGAAGAAAGAAATAAAGTGAGCTGGAACACCTTCACCAAACAATTCAAGGCTTTCCTCAAGCTTGAACGGTCTCTGGCAGATAATTCTATTGAGGCATACCTTCGGGATATCTCCAAGCTGGAAAATTTTCTGGAAATGAGGGAACGCGACCTTACTCCGACCAAAGTACAGCAAACCGATCTGGTGGATTTCATCGAATTCCTAAATGAACTAGGAATGTCCCCCTACTCACAGGCAAGGATCATTAGCGGCATCAAATCATTCTACAAGTTTTTGGTGTATGAAGAGTTACTCACAAAAGATCCTTCTGAACTGATCGAGGCACCTAAATTGGGCAGAAAGTTGCCAGACACCCTTAATATTCATGAAATAGAACAGCTGTTTGAAGCAATTGATCATTCGAAAGCCGAAGGAGCCCGTAACCGGGCCATGCTGGAAACACTCTATAGTTCGGGACTCAGGGTCTCTGAGCTGACCGATCTTAAGATCAGCAACGTCTATGAAGATCTGGGTTTTCTTCGAATCATCGGAAAAGGCAATAAAGAGCGATTAGTCCCAGTCGGAAAAACCGCCTTGAAATACATCAAGATCTATCGGGATCAAGTGCGGGTGCATCAGGTGATCAAGTCGGGACAGGAAGATTATTTATTTCTCAATCGACGGGGAGCCAAATTGTCAAGGGTTATGATTTTTACGGTGATCAAAAACCTGGCAGCGGCCATTGGTCTGGAAAAGAACATTAGTCCGCATACGTTCCGACATTCATTCGCTACTCACCTTATTGAAGGAGGAGCAGATCTACGTGCCGTTCAGGAAATGCTCGGACATGAATCCATTACAACCACAGAGATCTATACGCATTTGGACCGGGATTATTTGAAACAGGTCATTACGGAATATCATCCAAGAAGCTAGCATCGAAACTTTTGATCGAAAAGCCTACGGCTTCATCCCTCCCAAGAGCATAGCCATGTACTTAAGGAAAACGTTATAGAATCTCCCGTCTTCACGAGGTACCGAAGCGATCTTTCTAGGGAGTTAAGGACCATAAATCGTAAGATCGCTTCACTTCGTTCGCAATGACGATCCAAATTCATCTTAAATTCAGGTGGATTTATATCATTTAGTCCAGTGAAGATTCTAAAGTTGAAGACTATGCTCCCGAGAGGGGATTATTAGCATTTTCCTTCTCAAGTTTATTTTTGAAATCATGTTGACTAGGACGAATGCTGGCACAGCCTCCTTTTACGAGTAAAGTTAGGTCTGCTTCAAATCCATCGTTTTCAGCAACTGTCGAAGCTCATCCCTATTTCTGGTACCGACACAGAACCTTTTCCCGCCTTCCAGATAAATGAGCAATCCCCAGCGACCACTCATGTTGTAGACCGTGCCAAATCTGTGTGTCAGTCGGATACCATATCCACCAACGAATCCGTAATTGACCACTTGTAAGTGTTCCACCTGTGCCCATTTGACAGCTCGTTTAAAGAAGGGAAAGAAACGAACGGTTATGCCTTCTTTATCAAGGGTAAGGTTTAGACGCATGAGAAAAAAGAATCCCAGAAAAGCGATCATCAGTACAGCAAAAATCATCAGTCCCGTATCTGACAAGGGATTATTTCCAAAGGGTCTGTCCAACCCGATTTGGTAGTACAGACCGAAAAAAGGAATGGAGGCAGCTCCAATAAGGATGAGCCATAACCACCATTGCGAGAATCGCTGCTTTTCGGAGTAAGAGACGTTCTTAGCTTCCATTTACTCGGCATTGACCGGAATAAGAAACAGCCCAATCACTTCCTTCGATTCTCCGAAGACCACCTTCAGCTTGCAAGGAGCATTTTCAAACTTCAGGATTTGGTAGATGGTCCGATATCCCTCGAGTATTTTACTAGTGACCGTACCCGTTTCTTTGTAGGCCCCAGCTTGCGCCACTAATCCATCCCAAACTTGCTTTAGTTGTGCTGCAGTCAGGGCACTTTTCATATTGGCATCAAAAGTTTCGCGGACCTTTTCGAATTCGCCCTCAGACAAATTAAGCGTAATCCCTTCGGTGATTTCTACCAATGTGGCCCGATCTTCCATCGGCTGTGAAACACAGGAAAACGCCAAAAGTGTGACTATTGTTGTAGTTAAAAATTTCATGGTGTGACCTTTATAAAATGAATAAATAGATTTTGTTGATAAAGAGCATATAAATCAGTTGGCTAATCATGGTGCAAAAGATAAACCCCACCCATAATTTTTGTTCCTTGAGGTTGCCGGACACGCGCAGGGCATGAAAAATGAGCATCAGCGACCACACAAGTGAGAGATAAACGAAAATGACCGCTAGCAACAATTGTATTTCTGATCCCAAAGGAAGTAACCGTATGAATCCTCCTACACTAATGACCAGATAAGGTATCATGGAAAAAGCGATAGTTCCGATAATATCGACTAAACGATAATGAGTGGAACCAAAAAACTGACAATACAAGGCACACAAAACTGTGAGTGGAACCCAGATGAGCATCAGCTCGAAAAATGGGACATACCAGCCCGTCGATACCGTATAAATGGCAGAAAACATTCCTGTAAAATGCGTACCATTGACAGCCGCCAGCGCACTTGCAGCTAACATGCCTAGCCCTCCCAGCAAAAAGGCCTTGACTCCCGCGATTTTCTCAAAAGGATTATAAATGATTTCCATAGTTGTCATGATTGTTCGTTTAAATTTTGCTCGATCCGCTTTACTTTTTCGATGAGGTCATCCAATCGATTTCTCAAAGTAGGATAGCTCACATTCAAGTGCTTGGCCATCGTATTGAGCTTACCACTTTCTTTGAAAAAGTTGAGGATAAACTCCTGCTCTTCGTTGCTTAGGCTCGCTAACAGAGGAAGCTGGTATTGCCCACTGACCATTGTATCGCAGTTCGGACATTGCAAACCGGTAACGTTTAGCAAATGATCGCAACTTGGACAATTGACAGGAATCTTCTTGATCATTCATCAAAAGTGAGATAATTTTTAATAATATTCAAATTGACTTTAATTTTATTGAAGTAAATCATCATAAAATCACTCCTTCATTTGATTTTCAAGCAAGGAATCAATCATACTCAGTCTGCTCTCTAATATCAGGGGTTGAGATTTCTCAAAGTGAAAACCTTGGGCTGTATGCTTAAATAGCGCGTTAAAGAAATACCCTAACCGGACGTCCGGTTTTTAAAAACCTTCAGGCACTCTTGTAATCTGATCGCTGCAATCCAAGGTATTGCTTAGGTGTTAGCACCAGCAAATGCGAGTCTCGGAAGTCTTTGAGGTTTCGCGTAAGGATGAGGTCCAATTCACCCTCAGAAGCTGAAAAATACTGCACGGCATCGGTAACATCCTGAAAAACGGATGTCAAAGACAAGTCCATGATCCGTTGATCGATCGGCAGGACGTTCACCAGGTTTCTGAATCGCACCATTACTTTTCGGCACTCATCAGGGGATAGTTGATCTGATAAATAATAATAGGCATGGGTCATGGCAATAGGAGAAACATACAAACTGATCCGCTGCTCATCTGCCATGGAAAAAATGGCCTGCGCATCTGTAACATGAGGTTCTCTTGCACCAAACAAATCCAGAATGATTGAGGTATCGATTAGTACTTTATCCATGTTACTTAAATTTCTGCTTTAGCATTTTTGTATCTTTTACATTCGTCTGTTCGGGGATATTGATCACTCCGGTCAGGCTGTTAACCAACGGACTATGAGGGCTCTTGGGATCTCCGGGCTCTGTTAACCCGGACAAATAGCCTTCGACCAATTTGGAAAGGCTCATATTATTTTCCTTAGCGTAGTGCTTGGCCCGCTCAATAATTTCCTGATTTAATTTCAGTGTCAATTTTACATCCATTTAAATCGTACGTACAATTATTTACAACTAATACGTACGAAATTAGAAATTTTCTGTTTAAAACCAATCAAAGCAGCATTTCTTACTGGAATGCAGTTTATTTTCGCACGTTTATTTGCCAGAGATGTTTAAGCTCATTCGCTCACTGTTGTTCCTACTCCCAGCTGAAAAGGCGCATCACTTCACGACAAGTGTCCTGAAGTTCCTTTTTCTGATCCCAGGGTTCAAACAAATCATGCGTTCCACTTTTGTGATCAATGATCCAAGGCTGAACCAAAATGTATTCGGAATTCAATTCCCCAATCCGGTAGGGCTTGCAGCTGGTTTTGACAAAAACGCAGATTTTCTCCATGAATTTTCATGTCTGGGATTCGGGTTTCTCGAAGTAGGGACCATTACTCCTAAAGGTCAGCCTGGCAATCCTCAGCCTCGCTTGTTCCGTCTGAAAAAAGATCAGGCGCTGATCAACCGCATGGGATTCAACAATGAAGGGCTGGCTCATGCTATTCATCAATTAAAACACCGACCTCAATTATTACCTGTTGGTGGCAACATCGGCAAAAATAAGGTGACACCTAATGAAAATGCTCAGGACGACTACCTGGCTTGTTTTCATGCCTTACATGAACTAGTTGACTATTTTGTGGTTAATGTAAGTTCACCTAACACACCCAATCTGAGAGACCTTCAGGAAAAAGAACCCTTGAAAGCATTGCTCGAAACCCTGATCGAGTCGAATGCCGAGAAAAAACTCACCAAACCTATCCTACTTAAGATAGCACCAGACTTGTCCGAGTCACAACTCAATGATATTTTAGAAATCCTCCACGAAGTTCCCATCGACGGGGTGATCGCTACGAATACGACGATAGACCGTTCAGGATTGAATACCCCAGATTCGACCATAGAAGACATTGGGGCAGGTGGTTTAAGTGGAAAGCCTTTGCGCACAAGATCAACGGAAGTCATTCGTTACATAAGAAAACATGATCCCGAGATCCCCATCATTGCCGTTGGGGGTATCTACGATGTGGAGTCTGCTTTAGAAAAGTGGGACGCAGGGGCTAACTTGCTACAGCTATACACGGGTTTTGTCTATGGAGGCCCGGGACTGATCAAAAGAATCAACAAAGCGATTCTTCGGCGCATTGAAGAAGCCTGATCATTGTTTATTTTTGTTTAACTCTTTTTGAAGTATAAAATCCTTTGAGGTTTAGGGCCGACCCCTAATCGACGCTGCCAATGGCCAAAAACACGTTTAAGAACAAAAAGCCAGAAAAGGCTAAGCCAAAAAAATCATTTAAACTTTCCTTCAGTTTCATCGAGGATCGCAAATTCCAGATTGCTTTGGGATTGTTATTCACGCTCTCGTCTGTATTTCTTTTCATTTCGATCCTTTCCTACTTCAGTACAGGAAGAGAAGACCAAAGTGTGGTGGATGCCGTACTCGCAACCGGAATCAAGGAGTCCGGAATGGAGGTCACCAATTGGTTTGGTATTGTCGGTGCTACTGCCGCACATTTCTTTGTGTTCAAATGGTTTGGTCTGGCCAGTTTACTGGTAGCTCCACTCCTATTCGTCATTGGCTATCAATTGCTCTATCAGCGACAGCTCCTGCCAATCATGAGATTCACCGTCTTCGTGATTTTCTACGTGCTTTGGATCAGCATGGTCATGGGTTATTTCTTGATTAACTCCAGTGAGTTCTCTTCCTGGGGATTCCTCTCAGGAGGTATCGGTTATGAAATGTCCTTGATCCTGGAAAGCCTGATGGGTTGGGGAGCCGGACTGATCCTGCTTTTTTTGGTGTTTGTGTTCAACATGTACTTCTTCAACATTACACAAATCCCTGCATTAGTTGGATGGACCGATCAGATCAATACTTTTTTTGATCGCATGGGCAATCTGTTCCAATCCAAATCAGAAAACGAGGAAGAAGAAAAATCCGACCTGAGTTCAGTACTGGAACAGGTAAAAAAGGAAGTAGAACAGGAAGACGAGCAGAAAGACCGTATCATCGCTTCCAACATGAATGAAGAAGAGGACGATGACGAGGAGGAAGAGGAATGGGCGATAGAACCGCTAAAACAAGAAAAACCCAAGCCGATCAAAGAGGGTCCTATTTTCTCCGTAGAACCTCAAAAAAGAGAAACGCCTCCCGCTCCGGAAGCGAAGAAACCTGAAGCGCCTGCTCGACCACAACGACCAATTACCGCCCCGGTCAATGAACCAGAACCCGAGCCGGAGGAAGAGGAAGTCGTGGATAACACCATCGCTTTCGAGCCGATCGTTCCTACCTCGAAACCCAAACCTACCCCAATGGAAGACCTGGCCATGGAAGTGGAAGAGACGAAGTTTGAAGAAAAAGTGGTGGAGGTTTCGGAAAACTACGATCCAACGCTGGACCTCCCACGATATCAATTCCCATCCATTGATCTGCTGATCGAGTATCCTGAGAAAGCAGTGAATGTTTCCAAAGAGGAATTGGAAGCCAATAAAGACAAAATTGTTGAGACCCTGATCAACTTTAAGATTGGAATCTCCAGCATCAAAGCAACCATCGGACCTACGGTTACCCTTTACGAAATTATTCCGGAGGCTGGTGTGAAAATCTCCAAGATCAAAAATCTGGAAGATGACATTGCTTTAAGTCTCGCTGCCCTGGGAATTCGGATCATTGCACCGATCCCTGGTCGAGGTACGATCGGTATTGAGGTACCGAATAAGGACAGGGAAATGGTTGACGCTCGTTCGGTGATCTCCACGGAGAAGTTCATGAAGAGCGACAAGGATCTGCCTGTAGTGTTGGGTAAAACCATCTCCAATGAAGTCTTTGTGACCGACCTGTCAAAGATGCCTCACCTGCTCATGGCAGGAGCTACAGGACAAGGAAAGTCCGTAGGATTGAACATCATCCTGACGTCTTTGCTATATAAAAAGCATCCTTCACAATTAAAGTTTGTCCTTGTCGATCCGAAGAAGGTAGAATTGACACTCTTCAATCACTTGGAAAAGCACTATTTGGCTAAGCTCCCTGATGGCGAAGAAGCAATCATTACGGATACCAGTCAGGTGATCCATACCCTAAATTCACTCTGCATTGAGATGGACAACCGGTATGACTTGCTGAAAGATGCCGCCTGTCGTAACATCAAGGAGTACAACAAGAAGTTCGTCAATCGCAGACTGAATCCACAGAAAGGTCATTCCTTCATGCCTTATATTGTACTCGTCATCGATGAGTTAGCGGATTTGATGATGACTGCTGGTAAAGAGGTGGAAACGCCGATTGCAAGATTGGCACAGCTGGCACGGGCCATTGGTATTCACCTGATTGTGGCGACGCAGCGTCCATCTGTGAATGTGATCACCGGTATCATCAAAGCCAACTTCCCGGCACGACTGTCATTTCGGGTAACATCCAAAGTAGACTCCCGAACCATCCTGGATACCGGAGGCGCCGAGCAATTGATCGGTATGGGAGACATGTTGCTTTCACTTGGATCTGAAATGACACGCTTGCAATGTGCTTTCGTGGATACCCCGGAAGTAGACCGAATCTGTGAATTTATTGGTGATCAGCGTGGATATGATTCCGCCTATCAGCTTCCTGAGTTCGTAGGCGAGGATGAGTCTTCGTCGACTCCTGGCGTCGATTTATCGGAAAGAGATGTCTTATTTCCTGACGCTGCTCGTTTAATTGTAACCCATCAGCAGGGAAGTACGTCTCTGATCCAAAGAAAAATGAAACTGGGTTATAACCGGGCCGGTCGATTGATCGATCAACTGGAAGTTGCTGGGATCGTTGGGCCATTCGAAGGAAGCAAAGCCCGTGAAGTTTTAATCAAAGACGAATACAGTTTGGAACAGTTATTGACTGAACTAGAGAATAAGTATTAAATATTCAAGAAATGAAGAGAGTAGCGTTGATGTTAATGATGGTTTGTCTGGTAGCAGCTGCTTACGGACAATACGATCCTGCCGCCTTGAAGATACTGGACGCCATGAGTGCGAAATACAAAAATGCTTCGGCGTTTTCGGCAGCCTTTACTCAAAACCTGAAAAACCCGGCCGCAGGTCTGGATGAATCCATTACAGGAAAGATTGCGGTAAAAGGCGATAAGTATTTACTGGAAGTCTCAGGTCAATTCGTGTACAACAATTCGGTTGACGTCTATACCTACAACCCTGAGATCAACGAAGTAACTATCGCACCATATGATGAGGGAGAAGCGGAGATCAACCTGAACAACATCTATGAGATCTATAAGACCGGTTTCAAATATGGTATTTACGAGGTGATCAAAGGAGTGACTTACATCGATCTTGATCCGGAAGACAAAAGTGACAAAAGCTACTTCAAGATCCGTATGGAAATTGATGCCAACAACAGCCTGCAAGCGTTCAATGTGTTTGAGCCATCTGGTAACGTATATCGCTACAGCATCAATGATTTTCTAGAAAGAACAGACATCAACGACGATTACTTTGTGTTTGATATCCGCAAACACACAAACGATCCCGAAATCATTGACTCACTGGAAGAGATTGATTTTAGGTAAATCATAAATAAGAATTTCAATTTCAGAGCCCTTCAGGACGACAAGTTTTGAAGGGCTTTTTTGTTGGTATACGATCTATTTTATTTCATGTCCGAAGAGCAAAGTTCGAAGAGTACTTCATGCAGAACTCATTGTAAGTATTTCATTTTGTGAGACATAGCCTTTGATCTCACTTCAAATTTCGGTAACTTTCAATTAAACGGTTTCAGTTTTTATTGAAATCAAGTTAATACGGCCAACCTAGTCCTCATGAAAAAGCGAACCCTCCTCCTCTCGCTTGTCGGTCTGGTAATCATTGCCTTGATAGGCACCAGTACGATTTTCAAGCGAACCAAAAAAGAAGCATTCATCCATCAAGTTACCCAGCAAACACCTGGCGGCATTCAACTTGATCTCAACAGTATTGCGCCTCCGAATACGGACCAGCTATCGGCTCAACCGGATTTTGACATATTCGCCTGGAACAGCTTCATTGCCCTGAACTGGCCAGCCGTGGTACCCAGCTCTGCTAACGGCTACCTACGGGGCATTCCGGACGTGAATAAGACCTTCAAAGATGCCCAGCCTGGGGACATGTTGGTGTGGGAAACGTTCAAGGAAAAACGAGAGATTTTCAATCAGGTAGAATCGGTGCTAGGTCCAACCTCTGGCCAGACGCCTTTTCTATATCCCTGGAACTATGAACCGGATTATGGACCCTTAAGGCCTGCCGATACCGATATCGACCCCAATGCTCCGATTGAAAAACATCAAAAAGTCCTGCAAGGACGAAAACAAGGCACACCCTATAATGCTTTCGACGAAACTGCCGAGGTGGGTTCTGAAGCATTGGAGGTTTATTATCCAAGTACAGCCTATAGCGATTCTATCAACCCAATCATGGGAAGACCCGTGGGTCCCAGGGTCTGGAGAGGAAAGCCTTCAGACAGCATCCCGGTACTCTATGAGGTAAAGCTGAATTACGATTATTATAACTATATCAAAGCCAATGATCTGTATTCCGGAGACACTAGTGTCATTGGGTCTGCTGCCAGAAAAGCGGAACTAAGACTTCCTTATCGAACCTCTTCCGCCTTTGGTCCCAAAACACAGAAAAGTGGATCAAAATATCAATTGGCCACTAACTATGACCAGAGCACGGTGGAAGCACAATACCGAAACATAAAAATGGATGGAAGTCAAAACCCTCCATTTATCGGGTCCATGCAATTCAAAGCTGCCTGGGTCATGCTGACCGATGCCGATGATCCTACGAAATATCATACGAGTGAAGCCCTGTATTATGTCACCAACAAGGAAGGGCAACCGGAGCCCGACTCGGCATTATTCGGATTGATCGGATTGCATATAATTCAGCGTATTCACATAACCAATGACGAAGATGATTCCAATCCTATCGGAGGCACTTTCGTTTTTGCCACCTGGGAACATACCTCCATTCGTGACAACATTCAGAATGGTTTTACCCAATATACCTACTCGAATTACTACAATCCGATCGTCGATCCGGGTGCGGTGAAAAATGCTAATGGCAGTTTCAAATACCCGCAAGGGTTTTACCCTCCGATTGACGGGTCCAAACCTTATGATGGGGTCTATCAGGTACCAGAGAGGTTCAGTATTCTGAGCAATCCCGGAGGCGCTTCTCCAGCCACCAAGGAGGTCAATGACATGGTTCACAACATGTTACCTGATGGGTCGGTATGGAAAAACTACCAATTGGTAGGCACGCAGTTCATTGCCATTGATGTCAACAGTGCATCCGTCCTACAAGCCGCTGGTAAAACGCCCCGTTATCCGATTACGCTAAATGATCCACAAGGAATTGGATTACCGGTTTTCCTAGCAAATCTCGTCATCGAAACCAATCAAGGCTTACAGCTATTTCAGGGACAGCCACCAGGCACTCCTACCATTCCAAATTATCAAGGTGCGGGTGTTGATGTGAATGCCACCGCCAACTTTCTTCGAGATAACAAGAATACATCGTTCAATCGAGTCGCTTACAACATGGGCGGTTGCATGGGCTGCCATGGTGTAGCGCAAAGCAGAGGATACTCTTTCAGCTTCGTTTTGCTGGGCGGTCGTGAAGGTGCGAAAACAGATACTGAGACACAGTTCGAAATCCCACCTCTAGAACCCATCAAACCTGATGAAAATTGATTGACCCTGTCAACCACAAAAAGAAATTGAACGATGAAAAAGAAAGATAATCATAACTCAAGAAGAGCATTTCTCAAGCATGCGGCCTTTGGTGCAGGTGCTGCAACCAGTTTTGGAGCCATGACCTCTGCATGTGCCGTAAATCAAACCGTGACAGGAGTCATTCCTGAATTAGACGAAACAGACGTACCTAACACAGATACAGATGTGATTGTGGTGGGTGCAGGTGTTTCAGGTACCTATGCAGCAGCGCGTTTGGCGCTTATCGACAGATCAAAACCACAGGTATCCTACCAGGCGCGGCAAGGAACGCCTACTGTGACACCACAACCTCCACGCTCAGGAGGGGTAATTGATCAATACCTCATCGAGCAAAACAAGACAAAGCTCAATGTGAAACTCTATGAATATTCAGGTAGAGTTGGTGGGCGTTTACTTTCAACTCCCATTGAAGGAGTAGACGGAACTAATGTCGGCCCGCTGAAATATGCTGAGTTCGGTGGCTTTCGATTTGACCGGCAGATGAAAATTGTATGGGAAACTGCCCAGGCATTAGGCTTGTCGGATGAGCCCTTTTATTATGAGGACATCAATATAGAGCAGAATAATCTGGTCTATGTCCGCGGCGACCGCTACCCCAACAAATCAAAAGAAGGGGATCAAAACACTAACATCTATAACTCCTATCCAAATTTGAGTGCCACAGAGTTGGACCTACTCAAATCAGAACTTGATTTAGGAACTTATATCACTAATAAAGCTCTTGGAGATTACTTACCACAGGCAATCATCGGCGACCCTCGACCCTACCCGGATATTGTAAAAAGCATCGATAATCCCAGTAAACCCTCACCTTATCCGAAAGTGAATGTGTCGTTGCAATATCAAAATGCGCCAGAAGTTATAGTAACCATTCCGGGTACTCCCAATGGGTTCTCGTTAGCTTTCGCGGTGTATCACTATGCTTTTAATAATGGTTTTTGGAATATCGTACAGGAAATCAGTGATCTATATGAAGCCGCTAAACTGAAAGCGATCATCGCCGGAAGACCATTTACCGATTGGTCGTGGTGGAACCTGAAACGCCATTTCCTTACACAGGAAGCGGTAGATCTGCTAGAAGATACGGGTGGGTACAATGAACAGGGCAGCTCCGGAAGCATTGAAACCGACGTAGATGAAAGCTTTTACTTCTCTCCTAAAAGCGGACCTTTGACTTACTATACACAAACAGATCCCTTTTCTCCTAAAACTGCCTGGAGGCACATCACTGAAGGGTATTCTGCCATCCCTCAACAACTTTTTGGCAAGTACAGCAAGATTTCCAAAGACAAGTCCATTGATGTTGTCAAAAAACAATTGATTGCCTTCACCAAGCAAAATAGTGGCCCCAAATACAAATGCTTGTTCTACAAACGCCAACAAGGGCCTGATGCCTCATTATCAGGCTCTGAAGCGTTGTTTCAATACGAGCAAAGTTTGATCACAGTAACTTACCTGAAAGATCTTCAAAGGCCTGGCCCGCTATCCGATGATGACAGTAAAAAGCTGGCCGACGCACAGGCGGTATTGGCTAATTATGAAATCGCCTATTGTAATTTTCTGGTGTTGTCGCTTCCCAAAAGATCATTGGAACTCATCAACCAGAATAATTTCTTTTTTGCCAGCATGGGTGTTCAGAAACTGCTGAATCAGTCGGTGAACAATATCCTGGCCATGCGAATGTTCATCGCCTATCCTAATCCATGGTGGTTACAAAGTCCGTATTACAAGGCGCTTTTGGTTCCACAGGACCCCATGGCTCCCAATACTACTCCTTATGAGAACAATGCCCCGTTGACACAAGCGCAATACTATCCCGTAGGTAGAGCAAGGACAGATCTTGGAATACGGCAATTATATTATTGGTGCTATAATAAGTTAACCAGTCCGAACAACCCACCGGACTCTAAAATCAAGGGGAATTATGTAGACACTACCAAACCTGCCGTGCTTTTGGCCAGCTACAATAACGGTGATGCCACACGCTACTGGCGAGCACTTCAGAGTGGCCAACCCTATGATTTGTATTCAGGGTCACAAACAACCCAGGCACATTTGTATAACCAGGCGGCTGGCGGCCCGGGTGATAACCTGAATATCCGGAACCCCCAAGCTGGGGGTCCCCGACATGGCAGCCAAACCATGGGAATAGAAGCTCATCGACAATTGGTAGAGTTGCATGGACTTGCAGGAAACTCCGATATTCCATTGCCATACTACGTACACTTCGAAGATTGGTCCAAAGACCCATGGGGTGGCGGATGGCACAGCTGGAGATCCGGTTATTCCAAGGAAGAATATATTCCTAAAATCCGGAGACCCCTCAAAGACGAGAACATCTACATCATCGGAGAATGCTACTCCAATGTACAAGGCTGGGTACAGGGAGCATTGAATGCTGCGGAAGCAATGCTCCAATGTGAACTGGGACTACCTTGGGCATCATGGTTATCCGTAGATGGGATTTGGCTTGGTCAGGGTACGCGATGGGTTGAGACTTCTGATCAGGACCCAGACCCAAACCCTTGTCTGAATGGCGTTCCTCTGGCCCCGGTCAAGAAAAAATAAGTTGCAAACGAAAGCACGATGATAGTCGTGCTTTTTTTATGTCATAAAATGGATTAATTCACTACTTTCGACCTTATGAACATCACTGATCTCAAAGGAACCTTCACCCTTAATAATGGAATAGAAATGCCCTACTTCGGATTGGGCGTTTGGCAATCAAAGGATGGACAGGAAGTCATCAATGCCATTCATCATGCATTAGAGGCAGGGTATCGCGCGATCGATACGGCGGCCATCTATAAAAATGAAGAAGGCGTAGGACAAGCCATTGCGCAATCCAATGTACCTCGTGAAGAAATCTTTGTGACCAGCAAGGTATGGAATGAAGATCAGCGATCGGGTGGTATCATGCAGGCTTTCGACACGACCATGAATAAATTGGGACTGGACTATCTGGACCTTTACTTAATTCACTGGCCTGTTTCGGGCAAATACAAGGATACCTGGAAAGTGCTGGAAGAAATCTATGCCTCAGGTCGCGTAAAGGCCATTGGCGTCAGTAATTTCCTAAAACATCATTTAGAGGACCTGCTGGAGGTGGCTGAAGTCGTTCCAATGGTAAACCAAATGGAATTCCATCCGAGATTGGTACAACAAGAGTTACTGGATTTCTGCAAGTCACATGGCGTACAATACGAAGCCTGGAGTCCGCTGATGCAGGGTAAGATCTTCGAAGTGGAGCTATTGCAGCAACTCGCTGAAAAGTATGGAAAATCCATTGCGCAGATCGCGTTGCGATGGAACCTGCAAAAAGGCGTCGTTACCATACCCAAAAGCGTGAAAAAAGAACGGATTGTGGCCAATGCAGACATATTCGATTTTGAGATTGCTCAGGAAGACATGGATGCGATCGACGGTCTTGATCAAAGTCAGCGTGTAGGTCCTGATCCGGATAGTTTTACTTTTTAATAGCGAATTTTGCATCGCGTTATAAACGCGAAAACTTAAGACGCCCTCGTTAGACATGCAAAACGAGGAAGATCTTCCAGTTGGTCCAGGCTGATCCGTCAGACTGTACTCTTAGGCTGGTCCCTGTTATCAAATTCACAAGTTGCTATCTACAGTATTAGCCATTCACTCTCCGAACTGCAGTCGTAAAGCTGCTTTTATCGAGTTCTTAAAATTTTTATCTTGATCCATGTAAGATTTCAAGACCATGAGGTACTAGTGGGGTCATGAAAAGATTTATAACCCATGAGTGAGCAAGAACAAAAGCAGATTCTCGAAGACTGGCTGCAACAGCACCGGGGACTCTTGTTCAAGGTAGTGAGGGCTTATGCTCATTCGCACGATGACAGGGATGATCTCTTTCAGGATATCGTATTGCAGGTCTGGCGCTCGATCCCCAATTTCCGTGGTGACTCAGCTGTCACTACATGGCTCTACCGGATTGCACTGAATGTCGCCATGAAATGGAATGGCCGGCAGAGACGCCACGAAGATGCACATACGTCTATCCAGGGAATGGAAGGGATATTGAAAGCCACCCAAGACCCTCCGGACGAACGACTGCTTTGGCTCTATCGGGAAATTTCAAAACTTAACGAAGTGGATCGGTCCTTATGCTTGCTGTTTCTGGATGGTTTCAGCTACAAAGAGATGTCTGGCATTGTCGGGATCTCTGAGAGCAACGTCGGGGTAAGGATCAATCGAATCAAACAAAAACTCATTAAAAGGTCTGAAAAACATGATTTCCATGGAATTTGAAGAAATGCAAAAAATCTGGGACAACCAGAATCAACGCCCACTCTACGCCATCGATGAAGATGCGCTGCGCAGACGCATCCATGCTAAAAGTAGAAAAGCAAGCTTGGCTTCTAATGTAAATGAGATCGGCTTGATTGCCATTTCGATCATCACTTTCATCATTATCGTGATCAAGAATATCGGAAATGATAATCCCTATGCATATCCGCCAGTCATTATTCTGTTATTGACGAGCGTTTACATTTATATCGGCCGAATAAAACGAAAAAAGAAAGAAAGCCAATTTGACCGCACCATGTTAGGTGAATTGGACCATGCGCTGTACAATTCTGAATACGAAATACGCAGAGCGAGAACATTCCCGTTATGGTACCTCATCCCCGTCTCTATTCCTGCGATGCTCAACATGTACATGAACGATGCTTCTATCACGAAGTGGGTCTTGGTCTTGTTCGCTTTTACCCTGAGTTATGTGGTGGTTTGGTTCGGCTTGACTAAGATGCAAGAACCACGCAAACGAAAGCTGGAGAAGCTCCGAGAGAAGATATTGACTGATGATTGGGGAGACGGAACATAAAGAGATTCACAATGTCTCAAAATGAATGATAATGAATACTCATAGGCCGGATTTTCTGGCCTTTTTTCTTTCCTTTTGGAATTGTTTACTATGACTTATCATTGCCCAAAGCATTCATCCATGAAGTACTGGTTTTATTGTTCCTTTTTATTTCTTCACACCATAAGTATGGCTCAGGATTCTCCATTTCCCTATGCTCAAATTCCATCATATCCTGATACCTATAGCTCAGGAAATATCCTTTCCCGTATGGTTGATGGACTGGGATATCGCTATTACTGGGCAACCGAAGGATTGAAGCAACAGGACCTGGACTACAAACCTTCAGGCGAAGCCCGGTCCACCTTCGAAACCATCCAACACCTCTACGGGCTGTCAGAAATGATTTTGAATGCAGCAATAAATGAACCCAACGTTCGACCTGCGGACTGGTCAGATCTTTCTTTTAGAGACCTACGGAGAAAAACCCTGGAACAACTTCGGCAAGCCAGCCAGCTTTATAGCAAACTTTCGGAAGAAGAATTGGCCAAAGCCCAGGTCATCTTCAAAAATGGTGAAAATGAAAACGCGTTTCCTTTGTGGCACATCATGAATGGCCCCATTGCTGATGCACTCTGGCATGCAGGGCAGGTAGTGAGCTTCCGTAGGTCCTCAGGCAATCCCATGAATCCAAATGTGAATGTCTTTATGGGCCAAACGAGGTATTGATCTCAAGCATTTATTGTTAAGGAAGCAGCACATCCTTACGGTTTTGGATAGATTTATTTAACGCTTTAGACTAAAGTAGATCCACACCTTCGTTTGAGCGGACTCAAACGATATTTTATATGCATCATGTACGTTTGTGGAGATGTAACTTACATGGAGATCGTCATTCTTTGGCGATCTTTTTTTATAGCTTCTTTAAAAAGTCTAGCCCAGGTTTGCGAAAACACAAACCTGGGCTAAGAAATATTGATAAGATTGTCGAAGAGATATTAGCTACTCGTTTCTGATGCTTTGTGACGGATTCACCGCTGCGACTTTCAAGGTTTGATAACCTACAGTGGCAAGTGCAAAGATCATGACCAATGCCAGCGCAATGACCGCTGCCAACCAGGGAAAACTGATGCGAAAAGCATAGTTGTCCAGCCAGGAGTTCATGGCGAAATAAATAGCCGGAATACCAATGGCTGCGGATACGGTCAGCAACACAAGAAATTCTTTGTAAAATAAGCCAACGATACTGGGTATACTAGCTCCTAGCACCTTCCGAATACCCACCTCTTTGCTTCGCTGTAAGGACATGAAAGATGCTAATCCAAACAGTCCAAGCATGGCTACCAGAATGGTGAAGGCCGCGAATACGGCAAACACATCTCCAAAACGCTGATCCTGCGCATACAAAGCTGCAAATCGCTCATCCAGGAATCCATACATGAAAGGAATGTCGCTATAGTACTTACTCCATGTGGTTTCCATAAATTCAAGGGCATCTTTTTCACGGCCGGGTTGTACCTCTACCGCTAGTTTACTCGGATTAGATGAGGCCAGGTACAAAGTCGGCTCGATTTTACTTTTTAAAGTGGTACGACTGTAGTCTCTGATGATTCCAATGATGGTGAATACGTCATCATCTTCATCATCTCCTAATTTCAATTTTTGATTCACCACTGAGTTTGGATCTGAAATACCCATTTTCAGTAAAAATGACTCATTGGCCATGATCGCTGCTGAATCTGCTTTTCGGGAATTGTCAAAGTTCCGACCAGCAACCAGTTCAAGGTCCAGCGCATCGAGGTATTGATCATCATTCCATTGTACATAGGTAGTTCCCTGAATAGGATCGGTCATTCCCAGGATGGTAATGGTATTCCCGGTGGAATTAATGTCTGAAGCGCCACCTCCTGGCATGTTGGACGTACTTCCTACTGCCTCAATGGCACTGTAGGTCCGTAATTCATCTTTGAATGACTTGAAGTGACCGATGAAGCTCTCCCATTCTTCACGTGATTCCGAGTTGGCGTTAGGACGAGAAAACGTAACAACATGGTCTTTGTCGATTCCAAGATTTAAACCTCGCATGTATTGTACTTGATTGTACACGACAAATGTCGCTGCAATCATTCCAAGAGAAGCCGCAAACTGAACAACGACTAATCCTTTTCTCAAATTGACCCCTCCTTTTGAATTGCGAAACTTTCCTTTTAACACTTGGATAGGACGGAAACCTGACAATACAAGTGCCGGATAGAAACCTGCAAGTATCGTTCCCAACAATACAAATAATCCTAAATTCAATAAGAAAGGAACATGGTTCCAGATATGATCAAGCACCGGGACACCAACCAGGTTATTAAAACCACTAAGCAGTAATTCTGCCAGGCCTATGGCAATTAAACCGCTTAGGCAATTGATCATGAATGATTCCATCATGAACTGCCCCATTAATTGTCCACGAAAAGCCCCTATCACTTTCCTCAAGCCTACTTCTTTGGCACGATCCACTGCTCGAGCTGTAGACAGGTTAACATAATTCACCCAGGCAATGATCAAGATGAAAACTGATATAGTTGCCAGGAAATCAACAGATTTCTTATTCCCAATCTGTTGCGGTTCGAACGTAAAATCCGAATGTAAATGGATCCATTCGATTGGGCGAACTTCCCAGGCATTATTAGTATCTTCACCGAACTGCTCCTTGGCAATGTTGTTTAATTTATTGGTAGTTTCCTTGATGTCCGTTCCGGGAGTCAATCTTACGTAGAGATAATAATTGAACCAATTCCACTGATTATAATCATTGTCATCAGCCAGTGTTTTGTCTGACAATAAGATGTCAAAACGATAATGCGTATCAGGTGGTACATCTTCAATGATCCCAGTAACTTTCAAGGGATGATTATAAGGGGAAACGACTTGAATGGATTTGCCCATTGGGTCTTCCGATCCAAAATACTTACGAGCTTGAGATTCTGTCAAAACGATGGAGAGCGGCTCCTCGAATAAGGTTTCCCTGGCCCCTCTCAGTATTTTGTAAGGAAATATTTCAAGGAAATTTGAATCAGCCGAAGCCACATTCAATTCTTCAAATACTTTATCGCCATACCTCATGACGATGTTTTCATCTATCTTTTTCGTTACGGTATACTTCTTGATCTCCGGTAGGTCTGTAGCCGCTTTTGGCCCCAACGCATAGGGAGCCATCGCATCTTTCGAGTCCACCAAACCATCCACCATCTCGACAGATGAGATGCGATAGACTTCATCCGCATTATCATGAAAGGAATCGTAGCCCCTTTCGAATTTTACGTACTCATTGATCAATAAAAATCCTGCGAGACCAACCGCAAGTCCTATGATATTGATCGCCGAATACACTTTGTGTTGTTTCAGTGTCCTTGCACTGATCTTTACATAGTTATTGAGCATTCCCATGTTTATAATTGAG
The DNA here is from genome assembly GCA_033344775.1 of Cytophagales bacterium. NCBI lineage: Bacteria > Pseudomonadati > Bacteroidota > Cytophagia > Cytophagales > Cytophagales bacterium. The sequence continues at coordinate 1,673,252 of JAWPMT010000005.1, forward strand.
TTTAAGACATTCTGTTTAAATAATGTTGGGCGAAGTAGCAGTACGATATCGGCCAGATATTTGCGGTTTGCATAAGCCACAGAGTGCTCTTCGCAATTCCAGTGATATAGTTCTTCCAGATCGCCACTGATATCGGCGTAAAAGTCAGCGTGGCAAAACCACCTGAAAAACCGATCTGCGATTTGTTTGATCATTCCAGCGCTGCCATCGCCACTTTTGTTTCGGGTAGACTAAGCCGGCCTTCGGACTTACCTGAAAATGATTCATCCCAAAAATCTCCTACGGCAACACAATCAGGATTGATCAGGATCAATCGATTTGGGCCTTGTCCCAACTCGTAATCCTCAAGGAGCGCATTGTATTTCTCGTCAAGAACCCTAGATAATTTCTCGCGGTTAAGCTTTATTCCATCTTCTTTGAGAAATAAAAACACTTGAGATCTCCGGTTAGGGATCAAATCATCCTTTACTAGCTCATGAAGGACTTCTTTTCGAAGTTTTTGTAAATCGACATGAGTAAAGCGGTGCTTACGGTCGGGAGACTCATCAAATAGTTGAGCACTGGAAGGCAGCACCCAAACCATCATTAATAGCATGACAATAGATTTCATATGTTGAGTTTTTGATTATGCGAATTTGAGGTCCAGCGCAATCTCAGGAATATCGTTCCAAAGTTTCAATCGGGTTTCCTGGTTGTATTCCAGGGCTTTCTTTCCCAAAGCTGTGATCTTAAAATAACGCTTCGGTTTACCGCCTCGATTAGGAGCCACTTCCCCTTCACGAGAATCAAGAAATCCTTTTTGCTCAAGTCGTCGAAGCGCACTTTGCAAAGCTCCTACGCTTACTTTTCTATTCACACGATCTTCGATTTCCACTTTGACCGCTACACCATAAGCTTCATCAAAGAGCACGCCTACCACGAGCATCACGATTTCCTCAAACTCTCCTAATTGATACTTTTTCATCGAATTAGCAATTTCCTATTTGTAGTATTCGAGAACAAACATAAAAAAGTTTCATCAATTTCCTATTTGTAGTATTGATATTCTGTTAATCTTTTGAAAAAAGCAAAAAAAGATGTGGCCCGATTTCCTGAAAAGCTTAATTTAGTCCTGCAAATAACAAAGGACTCCCACAAAGCAACAGACATTCCCTTTGAGTCGGAGAACTTAACAACTTTAGAAAAATGAAGAAAATTCTATTAATCGTTTTAGGGATAATTGTGGCCTTTGCTGCATTGGCTCAAGATATCGACGGTGATCTGGCGCTCCATTCAACTATTGATGGATACACGAATGACATCCACCAAAAGCGTCATAATATTATGGCTGATGGTTCTGCTATTTCAAAGGATATCATTTGTAATAATCATTGATCAGAACAAAAAAATTAAATCGTTGCAAGAGAAAAAATAAATAGCTCTTCTACGAATAGTAAAATATAAGACACAGCAATACACTATTTCTACTTAAGGCCATTTCACAAGAAATGGCTTTTTGTTTTTTTTAATACCGGTTTTCGGGAATGCTTCGTTGATAGGGCATGCGAATCATGATCCCATTATTATTCGTTCTCCATTTTTTCAATGGCGCGTGCCAACAAAAGTCACTGGCAGAGGCTGCCATGGACCTGACGAATGACCAAGTGACTTACGATCCCGCCTATTTCTCTATTTCCTACCCTATGGGAGATATCCCGACTGACAAAGGGGTTTGCACTGATGTGGTCATTAGGGCTTACAGAAAGATTGGCGTGGACTTACAACAACTCGTTCACGAGGATATGAAAGCTAATTTCAGACTTTATCCGAACAACTGGGGTTTGAACCGGACCGATCCAAACATCGATCACAGACGAGTACCCAATCTCATGACTTTTTTTGAAAGATTCGGTGAAAGCAAGCCCAACACCAATGATGTTTCTGACTACAGACCAGGAGATATCGTATGTTGGGACCTTGGCAAGGGCATCAATCACATAGGTATTGTTGTTGCCCATCATAACGGCACTGAACATCGACCACTAATCGTTCACAACATTGGAGCTGGTCAGGTTTTACAAGACTTTCTATTCGACTATCCAATCATCGGTCACTTTCGATTTGAATAAGCTGGGAACCGAAGCTGAATAATTCCCACGATAGAAGACTCAGAAAAACGCTCAGACAGGTCGTCCTTATTACTATTTTGTACATACTCCCAGGCTTTTATACACCGTTACAATTCAATTATTGATCAGGATAGCCTGGATGATTAACTTAGTTGAGGAAGCTCAAAATAGAAGAAGTTATGCACAACCCGGTGAATTGGTTTGAGATCCCGGTCCATGACATGGATCGTGCCCAGTCTTTTTATGAAATTATCTTTGACATCAAAATTGCCATCAACCCATTAGAGAATTCTGTAATGGGATGGTTCCCTTTTGATCATGCAGCACCTGGGGCGACAGGTACATTGATCAAAGGAGAGTCTTACATTCCCTCACACGCAGGAACTATGGTCTATTTTTCCGTAACAGAAATCAATGATGTCCTGACACGTGTAGAGCAAGCCGGAGGTAAGATCCTCAATACCAAATTCAGTATCGGCGAACACGGTTTTTGCGGACATTTTGAAGACACGGAAGGGAACCGAATTGCTTTACACCAGGGAATTGCATCGAGTTAATTTGCTATCAAGATCAGGATGGCAATGAGTAGTAATATGATCCAGCCCGGATGACGGCCTTTGGTTCCAATACCAACCAGCAAAGCGCCTAGCAACATGGTGGCAACAATAAAAAGAGGAAAATCTCCAGGCAATTCCATGCCTGCCAGCTCCAGTAAATAAAGTCCCAGGCAGGCACCGAAAATTGTCACTAAATGCCAGGTTGCCCATAAAATTCCACGGTACTTTTTCAGCAAGGAATATGTTGCCTCTTTCCGTAGTGGTTGAAAGATCATGCGCTCACCGAGGATCGAATGAACCGCTCCGAGTAGAAAACACAAAACACCGGCCATTATAAGCATCTAGTTATCTTTTATGGACGTGAATTTATTACTTATACTCACCAGAATAACTACCATTGCAGTGTGATCGTTTCCAAACCCAAATCTCAATCCGTATTTGCCTTATCGCTATTCCTGATCATCATTCTTGGCGTGACCATCTGGATCATTCTCGACCTGGTGCGATATCCCGAATCCTACTTTATCCTGAAGCTCATCATGGCACCTGTACTACTTGTTATCTGGACGTACATTGTCGTAAACTTCTATAGTTCATCAAAGATCATCGAATTGGGAGATAACAAAATCAGCTTCAAACTGCCCTTGCAATCAAAGAAAAGCTACAAAATCAATGATATCCGAAACTGGAAGGAAGAGAAAGTAAAAACCAAGGGCAATGAATTCAAAGAAATACAGATCAATCTCCCTAACGATCGATTGAGAATTAGCAATCGTGAGCATACTTCTTATGAGGATGTGAGGAAGTATTTGACCAAAAAGGTGAAGCGCAAGTAGTATTACTAAAAACGATCCACCTCTTTATAAGCCTCAATCACACGCATTTCTCCTTCCTTTCCGGGTCTCGAATTGCCATGCTCCATGCCCACAATTCCCGTATAGCCTTTGCTATGAATGTGTTTGAAGACATTTAGATAATTGATCTCACCAGTCGTCGGCTCTTTTCTTCCAGGATTATCCCCCACTTGAAAATAAGCGATCTCGTCCCAGGCCATATCGATGTTTTTGATGAGGTGACCTTCCTGTATTTGCTGATGATATACGTCGAACAGAATCTTGCAAGAAGGGCTGTTCACAGCTTTGCAGATCTCATATGCTTGTGGGATTTTGGTCAGAAATTGCCCATCATGTCCGGCCCACCAGTTCAAAGGTTCCAGGACCATTGTCAGACCATGAGGCTCAAATATTTCACATGCTTGCCGTAGTGATTCTACCACATTGGCCGTCTGATATCCCATTTCCAAACGCAGGTCAACATGTCCTGGAACTACCGTCATCCATTTGGCATACACTCTTTTAGCTACCTCAACAGAATTGCGAATACCGTTTAGAAACTCTTCGCGCCACTCTGCTTTGCCACTGGTCAGATTAGGATCACGCCAATAGATTTTGTGGGCCACAAAAACCCCCATTTCCATCCCTAATTGCTCCATCTTCCTGGCGATCTTATTTTGATCGTCTATGGAACGACCAGTCATGCCATTGTCCTCTAGCGCCGTGAATCCCTGGTCAGCCATGAACTGTAGCTGATCTTCCAGGTCTTTACCCGCCGATTGTTCAAACATGCCAAAATGCGGCGCATATTTCAATTGGAATCCACCAGTCTGCTCTTTCTCATGATCAGATGCTTGAGCGATTCCGGGAATGAAAGGGAGTGCCGCGGCACCCATGCTTCGTCTAAAAAATTTTCTGCGTTCCATGATCGAAAAAAGGTCAGGTTAATTTTACTCTCCAGGTTGATACGTGCGTTTGGCTCGGGCCTCCACATCCGCTCGGTAGTAGGCTACATCCTTGAATTGACAATCGACATAGCGCTGTGCCTGGTCATCGAAATGTGGAGAATCCGGATCACCACTTTGTCCTCCTGCCAGCATGCTTTTTGCTTTCACTTTATCACCGAATTCAACTACCGCCACAAAACTATTTCCTGAAGTACCATAAAGGCGTTTTGTCCCTGGGTAAGCCCTGGCACCGTAGCTGGCCAATGCACCCCAACGCCCGGAGGCCATACCTACAGGCAAGCTCGGTTCTGAATCATTGAATGGCTGACGAATTTCGCCATTGAGGCGTTGATAGCGATTGATCTCCCCCCATGGTTTATTCCAGGAGCCAAAATCTTCATTCAACTGTGTCAGAGTCTGCTTGAAAAATCCAAGACGTTCTTCCTTGGGAGCATCTGTCCCGAAATAGTTGATCCGCTCCATTCTCGATAAGCCCGGAGTGGCTGAACCTTCCCGATTGATGAGTGATCCATAAAAATGAGCAAGTGACATAGGCACTGAGGCAGCCGATACTTTGAAATCCCAATTTCGCAAGGCATCAATAGCTTCTCTCAAATCCGGATCTTTGGGTCTTGTCTGATCATACGCCTCGACCAGCCCCGGAATCAATTGCTCAAAGCCCGTAATGACCGGATCATACCCTACCTCGATCAGCTTATCCAGGGTGTAACCATCAGTCTTTTCCAGTAATCGAATCGCATGGACTCCACGGAAGTTTTCCGGTGCATACGACATGTAGTACGGATAATCCTCTTTTTTCGGACTGTTTTCTGCGGCAGATGTGAATGGGGTAGAATTACAGTTTTGTATCCATCCGTTGGAAGGATTAAGAACCGTGATGGCTTCTTCTACATCGTGTAACCCATTCCAGTCTGTAGCTGGATTGGAACCATCAACTGGTCTCCGGTAATCGAAGGTGGTATCTCGAACAGGAATGAAGTTCCCGTGGAAATAGGCGATGTTTCCTTCTGAATCTGCATAGACTGTATTGTTGGACGAATTGGTCTTCATGTCCATCATTTTTCGAAAACCTGCATATCCTGATTGTTTGGTTCGAATAAAGGATTGCTGCAATGCATCAACCGGCTCCCACATCAGCGCAGTTGCTACCCATTTATCTTCAATTTTATGAGTGATTGGACCATGATGCGTCTTATACAATTCAAAGGTCTTGCTTTCACCTCCCGTATCAGTCTTGTAATTTAGTGTAACGGACTGCTGCCCTACAGGAAGCAAATCATCGCCGTATTTGTACATCAAGGTTCCTTCATCGTCTCCTCTACCTGGTTCTGTGGTCTCAATAAACTCGTCGATCACATCGGTGTAAGTGGAAGTGTGCATCCAGCCCGTATTTTCATTAAAGCCCTGATAAACGAAAAACTGTCCCCAGGTTACCGCACCGTAAGCATTGAGTCCTTCTTCACTGACGACATGGATCTCACCACGAAAAAAGAAAGACGTATGCGGATTGATCAACAACATGGCATCACCGGACTCGGTCAGGTCGCCAGAAATCGCAAATCCATTGGAGCCCTGTGGCTCGAGATACGGATCTACCAGCGCCAGTCCGTTTCCTTCTTCATTCAATGCCAGGGACTGATTGGATTCATAAAAAGCCTTGATCCTTCTTGTAGAAACCCGTTCGATATCTCCCCCTATGGAACCCTCACTAAAATAGAATGGCATCCAGGGCTCAAAGCGGGTCAGCAACTTCGGCTTGACTTCCGGATGGGTATGGAGGTAATAATTGATCCCATCAGCAAATGCGTCGCACAATTTCTTGAGCCAGTCGGGACTTTCGTTATAGTGATCAATGGCTTCTTCTTTGGACATGAAAAGTCTTGCCCTTAAATCGCTGTAGAGTGCATCTTCTCCTTCTACCTCGGCTAGTCGGCCGATGGCCCAGATATAATTGCGCTCTACCCGATTGAAATCATCTTCGCATTGCGCATAGAGCATACCAAAAACAGCATCTGCATCCGTCTTACCATAGACATGCGGCACGCCAAAATCATCTCGAATGATGGTCACATTTTCTGCTTGTTGCTCCCACTTTTCTATCTCTGATGGTCCACATGCAGCCAGGATCAGTATTGATAGTATCCAGGGTATACTCTTCATAGGTCAATGAGGTTAGTGCACCTAATTTAATGATATCCCTTCATTTGATTAAGCAGTAGCATGTCGACCTTCAGATTATCCTGATAAGAGGTTGCTCCGAACTGGGAATGAAGAACACCTACTTATCTCTTTCAGCATCAACTTATTAATTAAAAATTCGTATTTATCTGCAGTGCGCCTTAGCAGAACCATATCGGCTTATTTGATCCAGGGTTGTTTCCTGGCATTGATGACGGTACTCAGTCCATTCGGGTATTATACAGATGGACAACAGCAAATCACCGAACCAACAAGAACGGAATTAGTCGAAAAGGGTCATTTCCAGGCTGAAGTCATTCCTGATTTTCATCCGGAGACTTTTGAACTCCCTAAGCTTCCGATCGCTTTTTCGGTAATACTGGCAGTTCACCATCAACAAACTCAGCAAACACTCAAACAAACGAGCGTCTTGCATTCGGATGGACCTTTTTTCTACAAGAAAACAACGCAATCCACCTCTTCCGAAGATGAACCTTTAAGCGCGCTCCCCTTCGCTTAACACAATGGTTCAACAGGCCTGATAAGGTCACATCAATTAATATTTTGAAGAAATTAAAGAAAGTGATTCGGATCACCTTTATGGTCCTGATCATCCTATTAGCAGCAGCCGGAGCCGGATTTGGGGCCATGCTACCCAATGTTCGCAGGTATCAGGATGCAGAAGTACAAATAGAATTAGTCGAAGAAAGAGAAGAAGAAGACGAGGATCAAATGAAGGAGAATATGGAGTGATTTTTTTCTTATGAGTTGCTAAATACTTAAGTCCCGCTACTATGGTAGGGCTTAGGTTTTTGACTGGTAAGAATTCTAGAAACTTAATTCCTCTGTACAGTTAATGGGAATATTTATTTCATAAACTTCAACAGGATATTGTATGCAGCATCTGGCAAGAGATATGAAGTACCTATGCTTTCCCCTGTCCTTTTTCCATCGATGAAAAAGGACGAAAAATCTAGGCCGGATTCATTTTTTCACGCTTTTTTACTCATTAGAGCAGGAATAAAATAAACTCGCCATTTTATGTATTGATAGCTATGAAGCGATTGCAGGCTCGAACAGAATTTTATTCTTTTTCTGCTCTTTCATGGAGTCAAAAACCTAAAATGAATCAAGGCCGTTTCTAAGCTGAAGCCAGACTTAACATTACTGCTCCTATCCTATAAGTCTTCGGATTGATGCAGTAATTGAAGATAGATATAATAGGATGAGGCTTAGATATATATATCACTCCAAAATAAGGAAATCCGAAATGAAAAAGTCGTTGCATCTGTTTATGCGACTATGATGCTCGAAAATCAAGAAGTTTCGAAAAAACGTATCAGGCAATTGTATGATGAAATACAGTGGAAAATCCGCTAGCAACTAAGCAACTTCACGAGCTTGATCAATCTTTCTTGACTTAGCGAATCTGTTTTTCAAAACTTGATTCCGAATAGAACTCTCATTACTTGCTCTCAAAAATGCAAATAGCAGTTTTGCTCTGTCATATGGCATCTTCCAGGCTACATAGATCAAAATGATCAGTCTCAAGAGGGCAAAAAAAGGAATGACTAGAAATACAAATAGGTATGTAATCTTATCTTTTGTCTTAAAACTTGCTCGAGGGCACAATCCATACGGATTCAAGCATACTTAAAAACAGAGTATGATTTCTATTATAGAATTGTGTAATGTCCTAATACACTTTTTACATGAATTATTATTCTTTGATGTAAAATCTTTCGATAAGACATTACAAAGATAACAAAAATTATATAATTTAAATATAACGTTATCATAACGCATATCCAGTCAAGCACAATATTGAATTTTTCGCTGACCTCAAACTTATTCTATTCCTCAGTTGTTCTTAATCCCTGTAAAAACTGAATTGACTCATGATCTCACCCATCAAAAGCATACGCCCATTGGGATTTCCCTGGGAAACCCTGGATCCTTTTTTGTTTTGTGTCTACCACAAAGACGACTATCCAAAAGGAAATGCCAATATGGGACCAGATGCGTCCCTGGCGGGCAGGAGCCTGGGCAATGATTTTACCATCAAAGACGGCTGGCGCATGTATCATGGTCAGACAGTTCCCGGCTTTCCACAGCACCCACACCGTGGTTTTGAGACCATTACGATCGTACCGCAAGGACTGGTGGATCATTCGGATTCCCTCGGGGCAGCCGGGCGCTTTGGAAATGGTGATGTGCAATGGATGACTGCCGGAAAGGGTGTACTACATTCGGAAATGTTCCCATTGCTTTCGCAAGAAGAGGAAAACCCACTCCTGCTTTTTCAAATCTGGCTCAACCTTCCGGCAAAAAGCAAGTTTGTTGACCCACACTTTGCCATGCTCTGGGGTGATACGATCCCCACCTATGAGCATTCGGATGCTTCTGGAAAACAAACAAAAGTGAAAGTGATTGCTGGCAAGATTGATGATGTCCAGGCTCCTCCTCCAGCTCCGAATTCCTGGGCAGCAGACGCAGCCAATGAGGTAGGCATCTGGAACATCAATATGGAACCTGGAGCAACATGGGATCTACCTGAGGCAAGCCCGGAAGTCAATCGGAAATTATATTTTTATCAAGGTGAGCAAATCCAAGTTGCAGGCGAAGGAATTGGATTGCAACAAGGACTCGACCTGGTTCCCAATGCCACCGTAACGTTGGAAAATGGCACTAAAGAGGGGCATTTATTGCTGCTCCAGGGAAAGCCCATCGGAGAACCTGTAGCGCAGTATGGTCCTTTTGTGATGAATACTCAGCAAGAAATCCAGGAAGCTTTCGCAGAATACCAACGCACCGAATTTGGTGGTTGGCCATGGCCCAAACACGACCATGTGCATCCACGCGAATCTGGCCGCTTTGCCAAACATGCGGATGGCAAAGAGGAGTTTAAGGATTAAGTATCACATAGAAATCCCTCCTTGCTCTAAATAGGGATTTGAGACGAAGCTGCTTTACAGTTATCTTAGTGTCATGTGTCGCTATGCCATGTCCACTTACAAGGATCACTTCGCTTGCTTCGAGTGCCGGAAGACCTTCAAAAGAAGATTGCTTTGGGATGTGAATCGTGACAAAGTGATCAACAGAGAAGAAGAACGCTCTGCTAAATGTCCGGAATGTGGTCAGCTCATGGCGGACATGGGAAAGGACTTTGAGGCCCCTAAAAAGCAAGACCTCAAATCCTGGAAACACATCAAATCCTTGTATGAAGTAGGCATCACGTTCCATTCTTGCGGATGTACAGGACCGGGCTTTATCCCTCGTGATCATGACACGTTGAGACAATTGTTGCTAGAACGACGATTGACTTACAACAGTAGCCTGCAACTGGGACTAAATCGGTTAAGAACAGCGAAAAATCCTTCTGATATCGATCAGCTTAATAAGGCTGTCGATGCCTGGCAATCCAAGCTTTCAAAAATTGACCAATACCTGGCATCCATTCAATAAGTAAGATCCTCCTCAATTTTGCGACTGAACCCAAAGAGACCAGTCGCCGCCAATAGGATCATCACGATATGTATGATGTACAAATACATGCGCTGATCAACTTGTTCACTTATATCAGGAAACACCGTCAATACAATCGTAGATCCGGCATTGAAGGCAGCATGCAGCAGAATGACCATGATCAGGCTTCCTTTTGTCTTTAAATACACATAACTAAAGACAAGGGTTTCTGACATGATTGTCAGGAAATACAGCAAAACAGTCCATGCGTTGACCTCAAAAACCGCAGGAATAGCGGCTCCCGGAAACGTAAATGATGCCAGATGCCACAAGGCCCAACAAAAGCCCAGGATCAAACTGCTTTTAAAAACATGGTACCGTTGCAACAATGCCGGCAGCATGTATCCCCGCCAACCCAGTTCTTCCATCAATGGCCCAAATGGCAATGCCAATAACAGGTAAACTAAGGCCATTTTCAACCCCTCTCCATAGGCAGGATTCCCCAAATCGAATCCAAATAAAACCGTGCTAATGGTCGCCAAATAGTATAACCCAACTGGAAGGGCAATTACAAACAAATACCATCTCCAATGAACCTTGAAAGATTTGAATCGTCTCAATAATCGACCAACACCTTTCTTACCCTCATTTAGCGCAACGACAATCACCGCGGCAATACTGGGACCAAATCCTCCTGGAATCCCGATCAACACCAACCAGGGAAATGTGCCTTCTTCCGCATTCAGTATTGCCTGATAACAAGGGTAGAGAAAAGTCCACGATAAGGCGTAGTTCAACAATATGTAAAAGACCAGCGGGTATTGCCTAGTAAAGGACCGAAATGACATTTTGAGTTTATCATAAGATGCAATTACTCTGAAATGGTTGTCTGGCGGCTTATTCTACCTCAAAATTTCCAACGCTTCTTGGGCGTATTGTCTGATTTGCCCTTTCCGCTTAATGCCTAATGCAGGGTCCTCATCTGTAACCAACAATTGTAACGTACGCTCATAATGGTGAATTGCCTTTAATGTATCTCCGGTGCGTTCAAGATAAGCAGCAAGGTAATAGTTGACTTCACTGGACTCGGGAAAAGAACCATAAGCCATCTCATAAAGCTGCAACCGATTCGAAAACTCCGGGTCGCGTTTCCATGCTAACCAACTGCGATAATCTCTGTAAAATGAAGTGGAAAATGGAGATTTACTCCCTTGCGATTGTAGCGTTTGATAAATACTGTCGATGGCCATCATTCCTCTCTCTAAAAACAGCACTTTCATTTCCGCCAAATTGGGTGCAGCAGGGACAGACGTTAGTATAAAGGTCGTATCTATTTGTGCGTTGTTTTTTACCGCAAAATCATCGGTAAAAAGTGGTTCATCAAGCTTACCATGCACGTTGTTTAGAAACCGTAGCATCAACTTATTGGCGGTTTCAAAACCAGATTTCGTACCTCCTTCATGCTCCCCTATGATATCCGGCACAACAGCATCAAACATGCCGTAATTCAACATGGCAAATTCCGACATCTTAGGGAAGTGCGCATAATAGCGATCCGAATGCACCAAATGAAACGTATGAGACGGATCAATTGAAGGATGAGGCGCATAAATAAACAGCATTGGAACCTGTAGGTTTTGAGGCGCATAAACCTGGGTCTGATTCAGTAACCGCTGTTCAAAGCTACTCGGCAGACCTCCTTCCAAGCTGATCAGCGCTTTGAATTGGCTGTTTTTTGCTAGAGCCAAAGCACAGACCGAGGAAGAAATGGCATTCCCCGCAAGCGATATCTCCTGCACATTAACATATGGCAGATTGCTAATCTGCTGCACTACAAATTCCAGGTCATCAACAGCAGTTTCCAGCCCTAATGTTGAAATTTCCATACCCCATGAGAAGCGGCCTTTCGGCGAAAACCCAACCACTACGAACCCATGACTTGCGAGAAATTCCGCGGTAATGCTGTGATACGCCGCACTACATCCACTTGGAATAATAACCACTGGAAAAGGACCAGTCTCAGCATGCGCGCCATACTCGGCGAAGACCTGCATTTCAAGCAATTCTGCTAACTCAATGGTTGTAAATTTCCCTTCTCCACCCAGGTCATTGGTCTGCTGGATAAATCGTTCTTCCGCAAACTTTTCCTGCTCTTCTGACTCCCCAAAATTTGTTTCTCTACCCATCAAGTGAACGTATTGTTCAAATCGCATGGGATCGCCTTCACCAGTGGCAGGGTACCAAACATGGATTTGAAATTGCCGACCTAATGCTGGGTCGTGATCCCGGTAAAGCTTCCCCTCCCAATCCGAATAAGGAATCCCTGGGCGGGTCCGATCGTATTCAAACAACGTGCGATATCCCACACGGTATGCTCCCATCTTCAAGTCACCCATCATCGGAATAGGCTTATTATCACTTTGATGATGGCAACTCAGCAAAAAAAGAGCAATCAGGGCAACAAATGCCCTGAATACTTTAACGTGTTTTTCGATTGTCATCAAGTACCCTTTTTAGTGGCGATATCATTAAATACCTGCTCCCATTCTTTCTCTCCTTTAAACCTGCTTCTCCACCCATTCCAGACCAATTTATTTGGATCCGCAAAGGAGATGGTCCCTCGAAAAAAACGGTCACCGTTTACATTTCTGGGTGTAATGGCCCGTATTTCCTGACTTTCTTTATCAAGGAACCATTGATGATGGCTTTGCAACGGGAAGTCATTAGCAAGTCCTGTAGCCCAAAAACAATCATTTTTATGATCATAATTGATCAGGTAGGCATAGTACCTGGTCTTCCCCGTACGTGTGGGAGTGGTCGCGGATTCGCACTTGATATAACTATTGTTCAAATAGTATTCACAACGGCGTGTACCTGACTCAGTATACGCTTTATCGGTTCCGGGATAGATGGTTTCCAAGACCTCCCACTCTCCGATAAGAAAATCTAAGTCTTTGATCGATTGTGCTTGCAGGCTCGTTCCGACACCTATGAGCACCAAAAAAATTAATCTTTGCATGTATTTGAGTTTTGCCGCTCAACCTACCGATCTCGGGTCTCAAATACGTCTCAATTCGCACCATACAGGTCTCAGAAGATGCTAATGACCTGAATTGTTAACTTTAAATTCTTTGGGTGTCAGTCCGGTGTAGCTTTTGAAAACCCGATTGAAACTGGCTTTGGAATTGAACCCTGCGTCTAGACCTATACTCAAAATGGTCAGGTGATCTTGCTGAGTGTCCAGCAGCTTGGCCTTTACTTCCTCAACGCGAAATTCATTGATGAACTGAAAGTAATTCTTTCCAAGTTCCTGGTTCAAGGCCTTTGAAATCAACCTTCCGGAAATACCAGAATCTCTACTTAGATCAGACAAACTCAGTTCAGCATTACGAAAGAGCTTCCGATCTTTCATCAACGCATGCAGTGCCACTATAATCTCGGAGGTTTCAGAGGTAAGTATCACTTCCTCTTCGAATGTTGGAACAATAATCGTCTGGGCCTGTCGAAAACCATTGATACTGATCCAATAGAGCATCATGGCATAGATCAACAAGATGAATTCGCGGAAATTGTCCCAATCATCGAGGGTTGTTTTTCCCAGTATGGCACTGCTCAACACCATGAATAACAGAATCAGCAAAAAAGAAAGTACCAATACCTGAATGACCTTCTTGATCCACTGCAAATCCAGCCTATCGGTGTTTGATACCTGATCCTGCAACGATTGTTGATAGTTCCCGATCTGCTTATAAGTGATCCAGGCATAGATCAAAATGGAAATGATCGCTGCGGACTCAAGCAATTCAGCCGTATGGTGAAACCAGGCGTACCCTCTGTCAATGAACAGGTGGTAAATACTGTGTAGATAATTGAGAATGATTGGTGTAAAATGCCAGCCATCTTTTTTTGAGACCGCAATTGAGCTGGTCAGGGCACGTACATACAAATAAAGAGAAGGCCCGATCCAATAAGATAATGAAAAAGGCAACCAGGCCAGCCATCGGTATTGATCCCAAATGGCAGGATCAAGCATATACGGCGTGAACGTCAGACACAGTGCGATGATCAATAACGACAGGAAACGATTGGCCTTCCGGTTTTCCTTCTTTTCCAAAACGAGCGTTCCAAACAAAAGACCATTGACAATCGAACAAATCGTAATCAATTGGACCAGTGAAAGCTCAAATTGCATGTTGAGAGCTTACGCAAATACGGAAATCAAGTTGTTGGGTTAGCCGCGCAGACTGACGATCAAAAAAGATAAGCCATAACCCATCGCCATATAGCCCAGCATGCTTAAACCACTCACGATGGGATACCTTAAAAGGCTCCAAAATGATTTACTGCGATGCAACGAAATGGAATTGTAAAGTACCAGAACAAACATGAATACCAGATTGATATTAGCATTTAGGGGATAGATGTACGTGCTAAAAAGTGCTACGACAGTACCAAACAAAATGTATATCCCGACGATGTAAAAACTCATGGTCAGGTACTCTGTGAAATTGAACCGCTTGAAGAAGAACAATTTCTGAAAGATAGCAATGGACAACACCAGTGTAAACAGAATATTATTGATGTTTTTGACCATGAATTGCGCTGCCTCAATCAACTTTTTCCTCGATTCCGGCACATCCGTAGGTAGTGGATTGTTTTCAAAGGGATCGTAGTTGATGGCTGCTCGTACAATGATGTATAGTGCGGTTAGCAACACAAAAAAGGCCACGGGCTTGTAGTATTTTTTCCGTTTTCCGGCCACATATTCCCGAAAGAGTGTCCCTGGATTGACCAGCAACATTTTTATGGTCTTGAGCAAAGGTCCTTCCAGGGCAAAGGAAGAAGAAAAAAAATCGCGCACGGTTTCTATAAAAGTCAATCGTTGGACTTTCGCAGATTGTCCACATGCATGACAAAAATCACCCCTCAAGTCTGCTCCACAGTTCAGACAGTGTTTTTCGCCTTGACCATTCATGCTTGTTTTTTATCCCAAGATAGATCAAATGGAATAAAAGCACAGGTATGATCCACTCTGTCAAGTATCAGTTTTCTTCTTCAAATACGCGTCGATACCGGGCTTTCCAAAACTCATCTCGACAATCATTTAGTACCTGTTCGAGGTTAGATCTAGCTTGCCTTCTAATCTGAGCTAGATGAACGGGCAAAGGTTGCTTGCGTTTCACCTTCTCTTCTATCAATATGAAAACACAATTGAAAGCCATCTTTGATAATTGAGCATGCTCCATATAAGGCACAAAAACAGTAAGGATCTCTTCCAGATACTCTTGTGCTTCAAAATTTTTCGTTATGGCCCAAAACAAACCTCGCTTCAGTGAGATATCAGCTCCTTCAATTTGCTCCAATAAATACGGAATGGCTCCTGAACCTGTACAATTGATGGCCCAGACCGTTCGATCCACAACCGGGCCAGAAGCATCAGACAAAAGAGGAACCAGTAGCGGAAGCATTTCAGTTTGATTTCTAAGGACTTCCAGGTGGTCTTTTATCAACGTATCCAATACCCAAAATCGCACACGATCATCTTTGTGCTGCAAAAACAATAGCAGCTCATGGGCGTGAGTATAGGTCCAATCATTACCAAGTAGGCTTTGAATTTGCTTTATACGATCTGCTTTTTTGATAATTGTGGAATTCGGTAACGGAAAACTACCAAAATGCACATAGAAACTTAGTCAATTTTCCACCAGAGTTGTCTCCGCCTGAACTTCCTTCATGTACATGTCGATCTTCACAATGTGATTGACCAACCAGGTGATCAGCGCTTCATGAAATTTGATCAGCAGGGACTTCTTATCAGTAGCCACTGTCAACTCTTTTCGGAACTTCTTGTAATAAGTAAGGAAATTCTCATGTGCCATCTTGTTCTTCTGATACACCGGACACTTCGTTCGTAGCATACAGGTTTCTTCCAGCTTGAAATGTGTGGCACAAAACATTTGAAAGAAGTTCAAAATGATCGCCATTCGGGTTCCTTCATATTCTCCATCCTTGATACACGCGTCCAGGTCATTGATGTAATTGAAAAGTGATTGATGTTGTTCATCGATTTGAGATTGACCGGTCTCATACTTTTTCTCCCAGGTTACCATAGCTTGTTATTATAAGGTTCTAAATGCGTTATGAGCGGACAAAAATATCTGTCCTATCTGCGGTCAATACTGACAAAAGTCATAGTAGACGCTTTAAGTGACTGACTTTTTTTCCAGTGATTGCGGGAAATAGAAGTTTCGCTCCCGCACGTAGTATTCCCGTTGCAAAATTCACATGCATTCCACAACTTGCTGGCAGCATTTAACCTAGTTCATTTATGAAACGTACCTTTTTTGGCCTGGTCTGCCTGGCATTTCTATATGGCTGTTCGTCTCCGGAATCGTCAACTACCTCAGGGAAATTTGAAATCGACACAGTTGCCGTGGCCAATCACCTCAAAACACTTTCATCGGATGCCTTTGAGGGACGTAAACCATTCTCACCAGGAGAAGAAAAAACCATCAACTACCTCAAAGAGCAATTCGAAAAAATTGGCCTTGAGCCAGGAAATGGAGATAGTTACTTTCAGGATGTCCCTATGGTACAGATCAATGGTACTCCCGATGCTAACATGAGCGTTACAGGAGGAAAAACACCTGTTACTTTATCACTCAATGACGAATATGTGGCCTATACGGATCGGCCGGTGGAGTCCGTGAGTTTAGACAATTCAGAGGTGGTCTTTGCGGGCTATGGCGTTGTGGCCCCTGAGTATGGCTGGAATGATTATGAAGGACTGGATGTAAAAGGGAAAACCGTCATTGTTCTGGTCAATGATCCTGGATTCGGTAGCGGTGACAGTACCCTTTTCAAAGGAGAGCAAATGACCTATTACGGCCGATGGACCTATAAGTATGAAGAAGCGGCCCGACAAGGAGCTGCCGGATGTTTCATTGTCCACGAAACTGTGCCAGCAGGCTACCCTTGGCTGGTCGTCAGCAACTCCTGGTCCGGAGGTAGGTTAACCCTGGATGGCGATCCTGGAAATCTGTGTGCCGTGCAAGGTTGGATCACCAGAGATGCAGCGATCAAGCTCTTCGAAGCTTCGGGCAAAGATCTCAGGAACTTCCGTGAAATGTCCCGAAACAAAAACTTTCAACCCATCAGCCTGGGCATGAATACCAGCATCGGTTTGACCAATACCATCGAAAGAAATACTTCAAAAAACGTGATCGCTCAAATTCAGGGAACCGAGAAACCTGACGAAGCAATCGTATATAGTGCACATTGGGATCACTTGGGTATCGGCACTCCTATAGACGGTGACAGCATTTACAATGGTGCGTTGGATAATGCCAGCGGTACGGCGGTACTTCTCGGTTTAGCTCAGGCTTTTGCGAATAAAGAAGTCATGCCAAAAAGAACCGTGGTGTTCCTGGCGGTTACTGCGGAAGAACAAGGATTGTATGGCTCGCAGTACTATGCAGAAAATCCGACTTTCGATCCTCAAAAAATTGTCGCGAACATCAACATGGATGGTGCATCGTATAACGGTAAAATGAAGGACCTGACGGTGATTGGTTATGGCCAGTCCGACATGGATGATTTGGCCGCCACGGTCGCTAAAACCCAGGACCGCTACATCATTCCCGATCCTGATGCCGGAAAAGGTTATTTCTATCGATCAGATCACTTCAATTTCGCTAAAATTGGTGTCCCTGCCTTATATGCAAGCGCCGATTACGAAGCAGTTGATGGTGGCGTTGAGGCCATCCAGGCGCAGAAGGATGCGTACCTGACTGGAAGATATCACCGCCCTCAGGATGAATACGATGCAGTTGACTGGCAATACGGCGGACTATATCAGGATGCCATGCTTTATCTGACCATCGGAGATCAACTGGCCAATTCCAACAGCTTTCCGAAGTGGAAGGAAGGTTCCGAATTTAAAAGTATCAGAGAAGGGAATTAACCTTTGGCCCGTGGGCCTAACTCGATCACTTCAAGGTTTTTCAAAGTGCCCTGCTCCACATCGAACCGGAGCAGGGTTTTTATTTTATGAAACCCATGCCTCCCAGCCGCACCAGGATTCATGAATAAAACATTCCGTTTCTTATCCATTTCTACTTTCAGGATGTGAGAATGTCCGCAGATCAGTACATCAGGTCGATGTTGATCCAATAATTGACGGACACGTTTATTGTAGGAAGGTGGCTTACCCGCAATATGTGTCATCAAAAAAGTCTTTCCGGAACGACCTAATAACAAATCTTCCGGTACCGCCTCTCGGATCTTATGACCATCGATATTACCCCATACCGCATGTGTAGGGCGGAATTCATTCAGCTCATCGTACAACTCAATCGTGCCAATGTCACCTGCGTGCCAGATCTCATCACAAGGCTCAAAGTACTCAAAAACCTTGGGGTCCAGAAAGCTGTGGGTGTCCGAAATGAGTCCAATCTTCATACCACGAAATAACATCGTTTTGCCGAGTATCCCATTTGTCATCGTTTTTATCCCAAGGAACAATTTCTGTTCCCATCGGATCAATTAGTTTTAAGCTCTAAATCAGTCGAATGAAAGATTCAAGCCGGTAATGAGTGATCAAAATTTCATCTATAGCGAAACGCTAGACTCAGCTTACCTGACGCAATTCTACGGAAATGATGTGTCACGTGCAGCGATGATGTTTCAGGTATTTCTTCAGGTAATTGATGGCGAAGTATCCACACTCCAAAAGCACAAAGAATCTGAAGATTGGAATGCTTTTTCGGCACAAGCTCATAAGATCAAGCCTAACTTCATGATGGTAGGGCTGGCAGAACTCAGCGAATTGATGAAGTTGTTTGAAGGAGCAAAAAACGAGGAAGACTTAAGGAAAATGATTAGTTTGCAATTCAATGAGGTGAAAAACCAGGTAGAAAATGGTAAGAAGCTTATTGAAAAGGAACTTCACCGCTTAAAGGAGTTCAACGTATGAATTGCTTGATTGTAGATGATGATAAAATGGCCAGGGTTTCGTTGAATGCCCTGTGCGACAAGATTGAAGATGTACATATCCTCAAAAGCTTCGACAATGGCTTAGAAGCCATGAAGTTTTTGAAGACGAACAAGGTCGATCTCGTCTTTCTGGACATTGACATGCCTGATTTCACAGGAATGGACCTGGTAAAATCACTGGATGACCTTCCTCAAATTATATTCATCACAGGCCATACACAATATGCGCTGGAGGCCTTTGAATATCATGTAACCGATTTTGTACCGAAACCTGTTGACCTGCCACGACTCATGAAAGCAGTGGAACGGGCCAAGGAATTGCAAACTAATATTGATACCAGCAAGGACCTGCAAAATGACATTTATGTCCGGGTCAATGGCCGATACATTCGCCTGGATTTTGTTGATATTTTGTACGTGGAATCACTTGGGGATTATGTGACTTTCGTGACCAATCACGGTAAATACATTGTGCATTCCACGTTGAAAAACATTGATGAGAAGATCAAGAGTGAGGACTTCCTGAAAGTGCACCGCTCCTACATTGTCAACCTGACGAAGATTGTGGATATTGAAGAAACAAATCTGGTCATCAAAGACAAGGTAATACCGGTAAGCCGGGCTCATCGTCCGGTACTGATGCAGAAGATCAAGACGATTTAACATTCTATTCATTCATCTTATTTTAAGCCATCGAAGAGTTTGTGGAGACACAAACTTTGTCGCACAATTTCCCCTAAGGCCATCGTTTGAGTCCTCTCAAACGATCAAAAAGCGATGTTCCCAATCAGGATAGTGCAAGTCTTAAGTTTGTGAAGACATAAACTTTGACGCAAAAGTTGTTGATTGGCAAGGACACAAACTTGGTGCGTAATTACCCTTGTTTATACTTCTCAATCGTTCCGCGGACCTGGGAAACCAGCATTAACAGGTCTACTCCTATTCCAATGAAGTTCGCTCCCTGTTCCATGTATGACTGAACTTCCTCTTCTTTTAATGCCAGTATGCCAGCCGTTTTACCACTCTGTCGGATGGTCTTCAAGGAATCCTGTATGATCTGTTCAATTTCAGGGTGATCCGTATCACCAATGTAGCCGTATGAAGCTGCCAGATCTGCAGGGCCGATGAACAAACCATCCACACCTTGTACCTTACAGATTTCTTCCAGATTTTCAATCCCTTTTCGGGACTCTATTTGCAAGATCAAACAGATCTCATCATTGGCATCATGCGCATAGTTTTCAACTGCACCCCAGCGAGATGCCCTGGCCATCGCCGGTGCCACTCCTCTAATTCCCTCTGGAGGATAAAGTACGGCATGTACCATTGCCTCTGCTTGTTCTTTGGTTTCGATCATCGGAATGACAAAGGACTGCACCCCATAGTCCAGCATTTTCTTTAGAAATACGGGATTCGCCGATGGCGGGCGAACAAGCACTTGTGTATTCGGGTAAGCCCCCATGGCTTGCAGTTGCGGTAAGATCGTGCGCTCGTCAAAGGGCCCATGTTCTGCATCGATTACAATCCAGTCATAACCTGCACCCGCACAAATTTCAGCGACATAGGTATCAGGGATCGCATTCCAGAGTCCATAGCTAATGTCCTCGGAATTGGTCTTTTGTTTCAGCTGGTTCTCCATCAACTTCAATAAAACTTGACGCAAACAGGCGTACCTACCTTTACCTCATGGCCAGTTGAGGTAAGCAACCCATCGGCACCTACTTTGAAAGAAATGATGTTGTCCGTATCCTGATTGGCAACGATCAGGAATTTACCATCGGGTGACAAAGTAAAGCTCCGGGGATTAGTGATTCCTTCCGTAGCATGCCCAATCAAATCCATGCCTCCATTCCCATCTAAGCTGAACACCGAGATGCTATGAAAGCCCCGATTGGAGTAATACAAATATTTACCCTCTGCACTGACATGAATGTCCGCCGCTTTGGTATCTCCTTCATATCCTTCCGGCAGTGCACTTACTTTATTCAAAGGCTTGAATGTCCCATCATCCAGTATTTCACAAGCCGTCACCGTATTACTCAATTCGTTCAATACATATACTAAGTCCTGGCCAGGGTGAAAATCCAGGTGCCTGGGTCCATCTTCCGCATCTGTTTTAAAGGCTGTTCTTGCACCACTTATATTACCATTGACGATATCGTAGACTTTCACTTCGTCAATTCCCAGATCGACCGCATACAGGTATTTTCCGTCCTTCGAAAATGTACTGAAATGTGCATGAGGAGCATCTTGACGCCAGTGAGTTCCTTTCCCTTCATGCTGATGAAAACTGCCTCCTTCCACCAATTCGGCAACCGATTGGAATACGGCAACATTACCTGAACTGTAATTCGCCACTGAAATCATCGAATTATCTCCATTAACTGACACGTGACAGGGATGTTTTCCCTCCACGCTTCTGGTAGCCACCAAATTAAGAGAACCTTGGCTGTTCCATTCGAATGTACTCAAGGTGCCATTCTCATTCTCGTTTACCACATAGACGTTCTTTTTGATCTTTGAAACCGCCAGGTAGGACGGATTTTCAGTTTTGGCCATCAAATAGGCCTCACCAAACGAACCATCTTCTGGGTTGAAGTTAACTTGATAAACTCCTTCACTAATTCCCGCGGTGTAAGTTCCGACTAAAATAGGAAGCATTGTCATTTGTTCTTCTCCGTTCGTTTCCGTTTCTTTTTGGGTGCTACAAGCCACTAAGGCGATGAATAGAAATAAGGAATAAAGCTTTTTCATGCGTACCGATTATGGAATGTATTTGATGTCTTTGAAGTCAGGCTTACGCTTCTCCAGGAAGGCATTTCGCCCTTCTTTTGCTTCATCAGTCATGTAAGCCAGACGTGTAGCTTCTCCCGCGAAGACCTGTTGCCCTACCATACCATCGTCCGTGAGATTGAAGGCAAATTTGAGCATCTTGATGGAAGTTGGTGATTTGGCCAGGATCTCTTGGGCCCATTGATAAGCAGTATCCTCCAACTCATCATGAGGGATCACCGCATTGACCATACCCATTTCATAAGCCTCCTGAGCGGAATAATTTCTACCTAAAAAGAAAATCTCACGCGCTTTCTTTTGGCCAACCATCTTGGCCAGGTAGGCAGATCCATATCCTCCATCAAAGCTGGTAACGTCCGCATCCGTTTGTTTAAAGATGGCGTGTTCTTTACTCGCAAGTGTCAGGTCACAAACGACGTGTAAACTATGTCCGCCTCCAACAGCCCAACCTGGAACCACGGCAATGACTGCCTTGGACATGAAGCGGATGAGTCGCTGAACTTCCAGAATATTGAGTCGGGGCATTCCCTCATCATCCACATACCCCTGATGGCCACGGGCATTTTGATCACCACCACTGCAAAAGGAATAAACCCCATCTTTGGTCGAAGGGCCTTCTGCTGACAGCAACACCACACCAATAGTCGTATCTTCTCTGGCATCGACGAATGCCTCAAAAAGTTCAGCTACGGTTTTCGGACGGAAAGCGTTTCTAACGTTAGGTCGATTAAATGCGATTCGCGCAACGCCATTCGCTTTTTTGTATGTAATATCTTCGTATTCCTTTACGGTTTTCCATGCAATCGCACTCATGTATTTTCAGCTTATGATTTCAACCGTGAAAATACACAGAAGGGAAACAACCCCACGTGCCAATCTTACAACCGGAAGGAATCAGTTATGGAACTTCACGCAACGCGTACTCAAAAAGTAGAGGTCACCTACTTTCGAATGAAAAATCTGTTCGGATCCTTTTTGCAGGGTAATGATTCCCGCTGTATTACTGTCTTTCAGCTCATTGTCCCACCAGTTGCCACTGGATCCTGCCTGTTGGAATTCTTTACCATGTGAAGCAAAGCCTCCAAACAACATGTTCATATCACTATCACCTCCCTGATGCAGGTGCTTAGCTGCATGATGTACCCCTTCAAAGAACTGAAACAAGTGTTTCCACTCGACGATGGTAGGCACGTGCCATCCCGGAGGGCAAGCTAAGTTGGCCTGTTCATAATTGTAGAGGCGACCAAACGCGTCGCAGTACTCTTTCAAGTCATCATAGCACAATGAGCCCTCCACTTCGTACTTCGAATTCTCCGCATACCATGTACGCTCTATATAGCCACTATGGTGCTTTCTCCTGAAGGTAATGGTCTTATAAACCTTGCCGTCCCTTGAATCCGTGAATGTATCCAGGCTATGTGAAAACTTGGGTTTTTTCTGTTGTGCGACACCACTGAACGCGACCAGCAGACCGAGCACAAACACGGTCAGATTGATGTATTTCTTCATCTGTAACTGATGGTTTTGATCCTTTCTGCGCATAAAACTAATGAAGGCAGCTTTACCAATCACACCCACATGGGTTTTTAGGCCATAAATGGGAATGATCGGGTTTTAGTCAGGATCAAATTGGCGTTAAGACAGGCTATTCACTAAAACTTCCGGTAATTTCCATCGAGGAACGGATTAGCTTCTGACTGAGCAAATAGTGCTTTTTCTCGATCCCAATTCAATGTCTCTCCAGGAAAACGTCCGGCAATGACACCCAGCAAAATGGTTTCTGTCAGTCGAGCAGCATATGAAAACGGCGCAGTACAGCTACCTTGATCCAGGCATGCATCCGTAAATTGCTGGTAGTGCTTGTTTCCTTCTATGGTATAGTCTCTCACGGGCTCAGCAAATTCGCCTTTCGTATCGTATTTATCGATCTCCAGGTCTTCATAATTGCCTTCCACGATCAATCGAGGCAATTGTTGGAAATGTGGCAATAACAATCGGCCTTTTTCTCCAATGAACATGGCGCCCTGGTCAGGTAAAGTTTCGTTATTAGGGAGACGTAAATCTTCATGCAAGGCGGGGGCGCCTTCTCCGTCATACCAAATCCAGGTCAGGGTATCGGTCGTGTAGGGAGTCCCCGGAAATTCATAGGTCACCTGATTTTTTTCAGGATAACCAAATCCGTTGGGAATCCGACAGGTGTTTTTGATGGTCCTGGGTACGTCCAATTGCAACGCATTGTAAGGCGTATCAAAAATGTGCACACCCATATCACCCAATGTTCCGCACCCATAATCCATCAGCTTGCGCCAATTGCCTGGATGATACATGCCTTGTTTATAGTCTCTTTCCTGCGCAGTGCCTAACCACAAGTTCCAATCCAGGTTCTTCGGCACTTTATCCTTCCCAGTTGGTAATGGTCCATCATAGCCCCAGTTTTTTGGTGACCAGGCATGTACTTTGCTCACTTGGCCAATGATCCCTTTTTGAATCAAATGAGTCGCCAGCTTGTAATCATAAAAAGAATGTACCTGTATTCCCATTTGGGTGATCAGCTTATTATCACTGGCTAGTTTGGCCATTGCCCGGGATTCGGTCACATGGTGGGTCAGAGGTTTTTGACAATAAACTGCCTTGCCCATTTCCATGGCCCGTATAGAAGCAGGTGCATGGGTGTGGTCAGGAGTTGAAACCACTACCGCATCTATGTCACCTGCCATGCTGTCCATCATCGTACGATAATCAGCAAAAGTCTTCGCTTTGGGGTGCATCTTACTAGCAACCTTCAATCGATCAGAATCCACATCACACAGCGCTATCACATCTACTGCAGGATGAGAAGTCATGGACTTCAAATCCTCCATACCCATACCTCCTACGCCTATGTGTGCCGTTCGGAGCTTATTCTGTTTGATAGAAGCCCATGTCGTAGAGGGCAAAAAGGTAAGGGAAGCCAGTGCGGCCGACCCTTTCAGGAATTTTCTTCTATTCAGGTTTTGTTGTTGCTGGCTCATAGTTTTCTCAATTTGATGTTACGGAACCAAATGGGGCTGGAATGATCCTGCAATCCGATGTAGCCGGACTTGAACTTACCATAGTTCTCAGCATCTCTCCACTTACCATTATTTTTCTTTTCATACCAGTCATCGGACCATGGCACGAAAGAGACAACCATCTTTCCGTTCAGCCAGTGTTCGACTTTCTCTGGTGTAAATACAATTTTAGTACTATTCCACTCGCCCACGGGATTCAAGGTCTTCTGATCTTCATTGGCAGGATACATGGCATAATCCGAAGCAGTCTTCTGTAATGGTTGTAATTGATCGACATTTTCAGTGTATCCCAAAGATGTATTATATCCGGTGAGGTCATGAATACCGGCATAATTTTCATCATCGATCATCTGGTATTCCGGGGACACCTCCCATGGAGCTTCGTAACCTTCTTTTAGGTGATAAAAAATTCCGCTATTTCCCCCTTCCGGCAGTTTCCATTCCAGGTACAATTCAAAGTTATCAAATTCTTCTGCGGCATAAATAATGTCTTTACCACCTGTGTAATCCTGCTCCAAACCCAGTTCCGTATCAAAGGTCAATTCACCGTTCTTCGCTACCCAGCCCGGAGGCAATGCATCACCATTATAGGCGCGCCATCCGTTGGTTGTTTTACCATCAAAAAGATAGATCCATTCATTGGGGGCTGCAATTGCAGATGCTTCCTGCTGAGCGGGTGCTTGTTGAGGAGACTGGCAAGAGCATACGATAAGCGTAAACAGCAGAGGTACTAATAATCGCTTCATTCAGGGTCTTCGGGTTAAGTATTTAAAAAATCTCAGCTGCAAAGAGTAGCTGACGATCTTTGATCAAAAACCTCAAATTAAGCCAGGATCAACGTTATCGGCGCACCGCTCATGTTTCGTATTAGGAATGCAATCGGACCAAAACCCGAAAATTCAACCCTGGTAGATAGAAAGAAGAGTAATCCACAGCAGAACATTTCATTCTGTGCTAAAAGAGGAAGCCGGTAGTCCCGTTTCATTGAATAGGGCCGCATCCACATAATCTTTCCATGCATAGCGAACATGTTTAGGTTCGGACACGTCGGTGGACCAGATCACCAGGTTACCATCCAACAGTGCTGCTTCAGCCTGTACAAATTTCCCATCGCCCCCTGCAATCTCGAATGGCATGCCCTTGCCATCGGCCAACATCAAACCACTTTCGGCATGATCAAAAGTCACAATGATCTTACTTCCTTCTACGCGATGGTTGCTATAGAGTGGACCTGAAGGGACGATCGATTTTCCATAATCTTTAGCCAACGCCCAAAGCGCCAGACGCTTGCCGACATCTTGCTTATTTCCTGGATGAATACTCGTCGGATGGCCAATATCCATGGCACTCGCCATACCGGTACCTGGAATACTCAGGGTTTTGCGTTGTGCATCTCTCAGTGCCGGGGACAACTCATTCCCATAGCCAAATGGAGCAATTTGCACGAAGTAGAAGGAAAATTCTCCCTTCCAGCGTGTACGCCAGTCGGTGATCATGCCCGGAAAGGTCTTTTCGTATTGTTCCGCTCGTCCAACATTACTTTCCCCCTGGTACCAGATGGCACCCTGGATGTTATAAGGGATCACCGGATTAATCATCGCGTTGAATAAACCACTGGGTGTCCACGAATCGAACCGATAGTCCGCTATGCCTGCCGGAGGATTTTTAAGTGCCTCCTGATTGGCGTCAAACATTAGTAGCTTTCCTTGAAACACTCCAGCTACCGCTAAGTACTTCCAGTCCTTATTCACGTCGATCTGCTGTCCTGAGGCACTGGTCAGTGTCATTTCTCCACGGAATCCACCTCCGCCACCTGTATCAATCAATCGAATCGCGATTTGATTTTCGCCTTCTTTGAAAATGCCATTTAACTCGTAGGACCTGGGGCAATTCCAGCAAAGAGTAAAAGCCACTGGCTTCCCATTGATGTACAGCGATTCCATGTCATCGATTCCTTCGGTTACAGAAAAGGTATACGCTTCATTGAGGTTGTCGATGGTCACTTTCTTCCGAAACCAAACGGCTCCATCAGCATAGGTTCCTTCCATGTTTTCAATATCATCGGGCAAGTTGGTTGTTCGCCAATTGCTGTCATCAAAATCGGGTAAAGCATATTGTCCATCTTCCATATCAAGGGACTCCCAGCCGGCTTCGTTATCCGGGAAAGAACGCGCCGGAAACTGATCATACCAGGCTTGAAAGACTTCTATCTTCTCAGGGGCCAAGGTGGCTAATTGCTTTTCAAACTCTCCAAGTTCAAGCATTTTGTCTTTGCTGATCCATGACTCCACCGGCGTACCTCCCCAGCTCGAATGAATAATCCCAACCGGGACACCAAGCTCCTGATGCAGCTTCCTCGCGAAAAAATAAGCCGTGGCGCTGCTTTTGGCCGCTGTTTCCGAGCTCATCACCTTCCACTCGCCTTCAAATTCATTGATCGGCATGGGCGAAATGGCCCGCTTCACGGTGATGAATCGAATGCCTGGATAGTTCGCGTTGGCAATTTCTTCCTCGTAGTTGTTGATTGGTTCGGTAGGTAGGTAACCCGTCAGGGGCATTTCCATGTTCGATTGTCCTGAAGCCAGCCACACTTCCCCGATCATCACATCCTCAAAGCGGATCAGCGAATCACTTTGTGCCACATCCAGCAAGTAAGGCCCTCCCGCTTCTGGCGTTGGTAGATCAAGACGCCACTCTCCATTCTCATTAACCTGGGTGGCCACATACTCGTCACTCCAGCTACCCTGTGCTTTTACCTCATCATTCGGGGTACCTGTTCCCCAAATGGTTACGCTTTCCTGCTGTTGCAAGACCATATGATCACCGAAGATTTGCGCTGGCACAAAGGGCTGAGGCTCCGGACTTGAGCAGGAAAAAAGGAAACAGAGAAGTAAAACTTCGAGAAAGTGAAAACCCATGAGCTTAGGAAAGATCATAAGCACCAATTTAAAGACTTTCCAATTCTTAATTATTCAAACTTCGTTACAAGGCTAGTCCACTTTGATAAAACGAATGATCTCATTCAATTGTACTCCATCAATTTTCAATAAGTAAGTGCCATTTTCCAAATCACCAACATAAATTCCAACCGAATCAAATACCTCGAGTAATTTCTTTCCAGAAAGATCAACGACTTGCAGTCTGACATTTGACAGAGCCCTCTCCGGCGTATTGATTGTTAAAATTTCTGACACAGGATTAGGAAATACATTTAATTCAATATGCTCGTGTTCTACACTTGTAATGGTTTCCAACTCATCTGTAACAGTGATCGATAATTCTAATTGGTCAGATAACTCTCCGTCTGATACGTTTATTATCAACTCAAATTCATTATCCATATCCTCATCGCCTGGATTCTCAAAGTCTGGCGCATTCTTAAATATCAAAACTCCTGTCGAACCATCTATCTCGAATTGGCTTTCGTCAGAACCTCCAGATAAAGAATAAGTCAAGCTATTGCTTTCTGGATCAGTAGCTGTCACAGTGGTTACGGCTGTGGTGTTCTCAATAATTGAGGCAGTCGAGTTTGATGTAATGGAGGGCGATTCATTTTCATCCACTACCATGATGCTCAAGGGCTGGTTGATGGCATTCGTTCCATCACTTATCCCTACTTCTAATTCGTAAATATTGTCCATATTCTCATCGACTGGATTCTCAAAGTCTGGCGCATTCTTAAACATCAAAACTCCCGTTGAACCATCTATCTCGAACTGGCTTTCGTCAAAACCTCCAGATAAAGAATAAGTCAAGCTATTGCTTTCTGGATCAGTAGCTGTTACAGTGGTTACGGCTGTGGTGTTCTCAATAATTGAGGCCGTCGAGTTTGATGTAATGGAGGGCGATTCATTTTCATCCACTACCATGATGCTCAAGGGCTGGTTGATGGTATTGGTTCCATCACTTATCCCTACTTCTAATTCGTAAATATTGTCCATATCCTCATCGCCTGGATTCTCAAAGTCTGGCGCATTTTTAAACATCAAAACTCCCGTTGAACCATCTATCTCGAATTGGCTTTCGTCAGAACTTCCAGATAAAGAAAAAGTTAAGCTATTGCTTTCTGGATCATTAGCTGTTACAGTGGTTACGGCTGTGGTGTTCTCAATAATTGAGGCCGTCGAGTTTGATGTAATGGAGGGCGATTCATTTTCATCCACTACCATGATGCTCAAGCGCTGGTTGATGGTATTGGTTCCATCACTTATCCCTACTTCTAATTCGTAAATATTGTCCATATTCTCATCGACTGGATTCTCAAAATCTGGCGCATTTTTAAACATCAAAACTCCCGTTGAACCATCTATCTCGAACTGGCTTTCGTCAAAACCTCCAGATAAAGAAAAAGTTAAGCTATTGCTTTCTGGATCATTAGCTGTTACAGTGGTTACGGCTGTGGTGTTCTCAATAATTGAGGCAGTCGAGTTTGATGTAATGGAGGGGGACTCATTTTCATCAATTATCATGATGCTCAAGGGCTGGTTGATGGCATTCGATCCATCACTTATCCCTACTTCTAATTCGTAAATATTGTCCATATTCTCATCGACTGGATTCTCAAAGTCTGGCGCATTCTTAAACATCAAAACTCCCGTTGAACCATCTATCTCGAACTGGCTTTCGTCAAAACCTCCAGATAAAGAATAAGTCAAGCTATTGCTTTCTGGATCAGTAGCTGTTACAGTGGTTACGGCTGTGGTGTTCTCATTAATTGAGGCAGTCGAGTTTGATGTAATGGAGGGCGATTCATTTTCATCCACTACCATGATGCTCAAGGGCTGGTTGATGGCATTCGTTCCATCACTTATCCCTACTTCTAATTCGTAAATATTGTCCATATTCTCATCGACTGGATTCTCAAAGTCTGGCGCATTCTTAAACATCAAAACTCCCGTTGAACCATCTATCTCGAACTGGCTTTCGTCAAAACCTCCAGATAAAGAATAAGTCAAGCTATTGCTTTCTGGATCAGTAGCTGTTACAGTGGTTACGGCTGTGGTGTTCTCATTAATTGAGGCAGTCGAGTTTGATGTAATGGAGGGGGACTCATTTTCATCAATTATCATGATGCTCAAGGGCTGGTTGATGGCATTCGTTCCATCACTTATCCCTACTTCTAATTCGTAAATATTGTCCATATTCTCATCGACTGGATTCTCAAAGTCTGGCGCATTCTTAAACATCAAAACTCCCGTTGAACCATCTATCTCGAACTGGCTTTCGTCAAAACCTCCAGATAAAGAATAAGTCAAGCTATTGCTTTCTGGATCATTAGCTGTTACAGTGGTTACGGCTGTGGTGTTCTCATTAATTGAGGCAGTCGAGTTTGATGTAATGGAGGGGGACTCATTTTCATCAATTATCATGATGCTCAAGGGCTGGTTGATGGCATTCGTTCCATCACTTATCCCTACTTCTAATTCGTAAATATTGTCCATATTCTCATCGACTGGATTCTCAAAGTCTGGCGCATTCTTAAACATCAAAACTCCCGTTGAACCATCTATCTCGAACTGGCTTTCGTCAAAACCTCCAGATAAAGAATAAGTCAAGCTATTGCTTTCTGGATCATTAGCTGTTACAGTGGTTACGGCTGTGGTGTTCTCATTAATTGAGGCAGTCAAGTTTGATGAAATGGAGGGGGACTCATTTTCATCAATTATCGTAATCGAAAGTGATTGAGTAGAAGTATTCGAACCATCCGAGGCATGTAGAACCACTTCGTATGCATTATCTTCATCTTCATCAATAGGAACCTCAAAATCCGGTGAAAAAGTGAAGGACAGTTCACCGGTTGCAGGATCTACCAAGAAGAAGTCTAAATCTGCACCGGCATAAATTGAAAAGGTAACATCAGAACCTTCTGGATCCGCTGCAGAGAGGCTGATAACGTTATTGAGATTTTCAATCATCTCGAAGACAGTATTTGAAGAAAAGACTGGTGCCTCATCAACATCAGTTACCTCAATTGAAAAAGCCTGAGTCACATGAAAAGTCCCGTCAGATGCCTGAACCTCTACTTCATAAATATTATCGCCATCGGTATCAGCAGGTGATTCAAAATTTGGGAGCTCACTAAATGAAAGCTTACCTGATGAAGCGTCGATGGAAAAATATTCCAAGTCAACTCCGTCAATGACCGTGTAAGTAAGGTCGTCATTTTCAGGGTCGAATGCTTGAAGAGCCAGTGAACTTTCGTTTTCCGAAGTAAGTTGCATCGCCGAAATCTCAAAAGATGGTGCCTCATTTGCATCCGTTACACTAACCGTCACTTCATGACTTCTTGTATTGTAAAGGTCCCTGGCGGCAACAACAATTTCATAATTGTTATCCTGATCCGCATCTAAAGGATTCTCAAAGTCCTGTACAGAAAAGGACAATTCCCCAGTAAGACCATTTATCTCAAAAAACGAGACATCCGGTCCACTCAGAGAGTAAGAAAGCTCGGAAGAAGTGTATCCATCTATGTCCAAGGTATATTGAGATTCTTGATTCTCTTTGGCAAACAAATTAGCGGGAGATAGTACAAAACCCGGTTCTACTTCAGGTATTACACTTACAGTAATCCAACCCGAATCATTGATTTCCCCATCGGATACAGTTACTATGACGGAACCAGTGGTTTCAGCATGTGAATCCAACAAATCAGGCTGCTCTAAAACGAGTTCTTGTGTTACAGGATTCACCGAAAAAGCAGCTGCCAGTGTTCCGCCTAAAGTGAATGAAAGCTCAAGCTCACCTGCATAAATAACATCCAATTTCAAAGGGCGATAGCCCTGAACCTCATTCTCAGCTATATTAACACGATCCTGTGAAACCCAAATGCACTTCTGTCCAAAATCTGATATGTTCCAACCATGATCGTTGACCAAAGTGTTCTTAGCGGATTCACTATCACAATAAAATCCAAAACGGCTAACCTTCAGATTCTCAGGCACATTGTCCAGAGCTGACCAGGCCCGCAGCGTAGCATCGTAATTCGAATAAGATAAACTTAAAAATGAGAAATCTGTAGAAAATGCAGAAGCAACAGCGCTGGAAATGTCCCAACCCTCAAATGATTGATCAAGAGATACTGCCACTTCGAAAATACCTCCAAAATCTGTCACCCGACTAACATCCCAACCATTTAGAGGTTGATTGAAATCAAATGCGAAATCAAACATGCTACGCATAGTAGCGACATTGCTTACGTCCCAGTCATTTAATGCCTGATTAAATCTGTAGGCACTTTTAAAAGCATAGCTCATGTCCTCTACGTTTGACACATCCCAATCATGAAGTGGCTGGTTGTATTCTATTGCTCCTTCGAACAAGCGATGAATTGTTTTGACGAAAGAAACATCCCAATGATTGATATCACTATTGAAAGATGTCGCTCCTGAGAACATCCTGGTTAAATCAATCACTCCAGAAAGGTCCGGGGCGTCTGTGGCTGAAATGTTCAACTGCGTACATCCGTAAAATGCATTTTTCATGGAAGTCCACTTCTGATCTCCCCATTGCATGATATCTATGATTTTATCTTTATCTCCCTCGTTGTTGAAAAGAATTCTAGGAAATATCCCAGTGATAATTACCTCATAGATCCCAGGCTGATCATAGGTATGAGTAATGGTATTGGTGATAGACTCATCTGTGCTACCATCTCCCCAATCCACATTGAAATTAAAACCGCCACTGGAAGCGGGTATTGTAATTTGATCAGCTGCTGAGGCTCCTGGATTATTGGTTTTCCACTTTGTGACAAACGCGACAGTGGAGACTTGATCGAGGCATAACTTTTCATCATTGAAAAAAGTCCACGCATGTTCATTGATCAATGATTGTCGAGCGGACTCAGACTCACAATAAGTGACCTCTATATTATCAAACAATATCGAATTTGGAGGAATAGTGAGTGCTGACCAACCAGTAATTGTCTCATCATAATTTTCTACGGAAATGACAGAATTGGTAAACATAAAAACCATGGATTCTGCATTACTTATGTCCCAATTTCCCAAAGCCTGATTAAACTGGAGGGAATTGGAGAACATCCTCAAAAAAAAGTTTCCACTACTCACATCCCATTTCTCTAAAGCCTGGTTGAAAGCATGTGAACTGGAAAAGGCAGCCTCAAAATCAGTTACTCTGGAAACATCCCAGTTACTTAAAGGTTGATTAAATGTACGTGTATTTGCGAATGTCCAACTCAAGTCAGTTAAACTTGACGTTATCCAGTTGTTCAATGGTTGATCGAAATCCCAGGCCCGATTGAACATATTGGACATGGTTTGCACTGAGCTAACATCCCAATTATTCAGAGGTTGATCAAATCTGATTGTCTGATAAAAGAGGTAACTCATGTCGGAAACACGCCCCACATTCCAAGCCTCCAAAGGTTGATTAAAGCTTGTGGCTCCCCGAAACAATTCCCCCATTTTTTCGATCTGGCTCACATTCCAGTGACCTATGGGTTGATTAAATGACCGACAGTCATAGAACATCCCAGACATATCCGTTACAAGAGATAAGTCAGGAGCATCTACTGCGAATACCTTCAAATTCTCACAGCCTTTGAAGGCATTGCTCATGGATTCCCATGTTATATCTCCCCACTGATTGACAAATAGCAGTTTGTTTCGATCACCACTTCCGTTAAAAAAAATTCGTGGAAAATCTCCAGTTATCGTAACCACATATTTACCCGCTTCTGCGTATGTATGTGTAATATCTCCAGTAACACCCGTATCCATCATGCCGTCTCCCCAATCCACGGAATAATTGTATCCCGAACCAGTAGTAGGAATCGTAATTTGATTTGATCCTGAAATACCAGCTATTTGAGTGTTCCACGTTGACACAAAAGCACTAGGGGTGAGGCAAGCTTGAACGTCTCCATTAATTATCCAGGAAAAGTTGTCGATCAGTCTTTGACGAGCTGTGGATCCGGCGCAAAAGGGTAAATTACTTACAGAAAGGTTTATACCTGAGGGGGGTGTGGTTAGGTTTCCCCATCCAATAAGTGTCGCATCGTAATTTATTTGTGAAATGGAAGTACCGTTAAAAATAGCGTCTATTTCAGTGACATTGGAAATATCCCAATCTCCAAGTGATTGATTAAATGCACTTGCCAAAGAGAAAAGGTCTTGCATACTTTCAACGCTGCTAACATTCCAGGTAGAGACATCCTGATTGAAATGATTGGCTTCCTGAAACAGGAAATTGATATTTTTCGCATTGCTTAAGTCCCAATCTCTTAATGGTTGATTGAAGCTGGCAGCTCGATGGAACATCCATTCCAGGATCTCTGCAGATGACATGTCCCAATTGTTTAAAGGTTGATTGAAGGAGCTAGCTTCTGAAAATGCAAATGCAAAATTCACGACGGAACTAACGTCCCAATCACTGATATTTTGATTAAAATTCGT
The DNA here is from genome assembly GCA_033344775.1 of Cytophagales bacterium. Classification (NCBI taxonomy): domain Bacteria; kingdom Pseudomonadati; phylum Bacteroidota; class Cytophagia; order Cytophagales; species Cytophagales bacterium. The sequence goes on from JAWPMT010000005.1 coordinate 1,707,614, forward strand.
AGCTCTCCTAAAGAGCTCCTCCATGTCGGTCACATTGCTTACATCCCAGTGGTTAATGGGATCATTAAATACTGTAGCCCCATCAAACATCTTTTTCATGCTGGTTACTCTACTCAAATCAGGGGCATCCGTGGCCGAAACCCTTAAGTTAGTGCAGCCCCTAAAACCTTCTTCCATGGAAGACCATGCGATATCTCCCCATTGTTGTACCTCAAGAATTTTCTTTTGATCTGAAATATAATTGAAGAAAATCCGGGGAAACCCCCCTGATATTTTTATGGTGTATATGCCTTTGGCATCATAGGTATGTGAAACATCACCATTCCTATTATGTTCCACTTCGCCATCTCCCCAATCAATTGTAAAGTCATATCCTTCCCCGATGGTATTTATAAATACCTGATTTTCTGCTGATATTCCAGGATTATCCGTTTTCCAAACGGTAATAAATTCACTTTGTGCTGAAAGCTGGTTAACAACACCAATAAACATTAATAAATAGCAAATCAATTTGCTCGAAACGCCTCTCATTGTTTGAATAGTTTAGTCTTCATTCAAACTTAACGAATATTCAGATCAAGGGTAGTCGCTTTATGAACAGAAGCTCTACATTTGAGAGATGGCCAATTCCCCGTTACCTCGCTGGCATGAGCTGGTAGAAAAGCAAGACATCTCCATCTTCGACGAGATCTTCCATGATGATTGTGTGTTCTATTCTCCCCTGGTTTTCCAACCCAAGGAAGGCAAAGCGCTTACCAAGCAATTCTTGTCAGCGGCTGCAAGAATGTTCAATGAAGCAGAGCATTTTACCTATGTAAAGGAAGTGGTCGATGAACAAAGTGCCGTGTTGGTTTTCCATTCAAAAATCGAGGGTATTTTCATTGAAGGCATTGACATGATCACCTGGGATGAGCAAGGTCTGATCACCGAATTCAAAGTGTTCATACGGCCGATGAAGGGCATCATGAAAGTCGCCGCTACCATGCAAAAGCAATTGGGACTCAAAGGACCGACCTTTGGGCAACGGCTAAAGATGTTGTTTAGTGGGGGGTGAATCCCTTTTTAAGGCAGCAACTCATCAAACTAAATCGCCAAAAGAGATACCCTAGTCAGGCACTCGGTCTTTTTTGCCCTCCTATCAGAACTTAAGGTCAAAAAAACCCCTGCCGGGCGCCCGGGATGACGATTTTAGCTCAACTCAATTTCTGTTTCAGGAATAAGCCGATCTCTTTTTGGAGTATATTACTGTGTGCTGGATAACCAATGCCTTCCTTGAACATGAAGGGCAAGAAAAGAATTGCTAATTCCGTCATGCCCAGAAACATCAATAGGCTACCAAAAGCACTTGGAGGTGTCCAATGGATAGAAAGTTCATTTTTATCTACAGAGATCTGCGCTCCTACCAGGGTTGATTTACCAACGATGATGCTTTGCTTGCCTGCTCCATAAGTTCGGACAGAATATTTTTCTGAAAATCGATCTTTAAGGATAGCTGTCAATTCAGGAATAGAGGGCAGTTGCTTAGAAAATTCGATCCTCACGTCTTTAGTAGTTGGTTATCTTTTTTTGTGAATACGTCAAAAAACAAAACAAGTTTATCCTCATTCATTTGATCACGGTAAATTCCTTCCTAATGCTCGTTCAAATTCACTTCCAAAGGGCGCATCTAAATAAGGAAGAACAGCACCGTCGTAATTAACGATCGTATTTATGTCGTAAACAGAAGTATTAATTGGATCATTGACGTAATCATCAGACTCATCTCCAGCAAAAAAGCGCCAGCCACTGTCGACATCCAGAGTTGGAGCTTCCCGATACATATATCCTATTTTATCTCCTTGAACTGTGATTCGATCTGTGGCAAAGCAAGCCCCTCTGTTCGGGGCAGTTTCAATAATCTCTTCCCTACCTAGTTTTAATGTTTTCTTGGTCATCTTCTATAAAGATAACAGTTACCTCAAGGATGGACATTCACTCATCCCGCAATGACTCCACGGGGTTGGCGACAGATACGCGATAGGTTCGTGCCCAAACGGTGATTAAGGCTACCACTACAATCATCAAAGCGGGTACAATAAACAACAGTGGATTCAGCTCAATCCTAAAGGCATACCTGCCTAACCAGCTTTGTACCAAATACACCGTCAGAGGCATGGCTATGCCCATACCGATCACAATCAAGACAATGAATTCCTTAGAAATCAGACTCACCACCTGTGCCACTGAAGCACCCAATACTTTTCGGATCCCTATTTCCTTGGTCCGCTTGGCCACGGTAAATGACGCCAACCCAAACAAGCCCAGACATGTGATGATCAAGGAGAAGATGCTCAGGCTTCCAAATACCCTTCTGAAACGCTCGTCTGCTTCATATTCTTTTCCAAACTCCTGATCCAGGAAAAAGAAATCGAAGGGACTGTTCGGAAACAACTCCTGAAACTGGCCTTCAATGGCTGCAATCTGTTGAGGCAAATCCTCCGTACTGAGCTTGATACTCATGTAATTACCCCATTTGCCCTGATTTGGCGGAAAGATCATTGGGATGTAATTATCCTTGATGTTCGTCTGGTGAAAATTCCTGATCACTCCAATGACCCTACGTGGTGCCCCCCACATGTCAATCTTTTTGTCGATCACCTCAGCAGGATTAGTAAATCCCCATAGCCGAATCGCCTCCTCGTTCACCATGACAGTACTGAAGGTATCAGAATTGATGAAATTCCTACCTGCCAGTAACTCCATTTCCAGTGTTTGCAGATAAGCCGTATCGATGAAGACGACATAGAAGTTGAAATTCCTCTCTTCCTCACCCAGGATATTGAGCCCGGTTGTACTCCCCATCTGAGAAGTCGGGAGTCCTGGCACACAGTTAGAAAGCGCGGACGTTTTGACAAACGGGTATTGCTCCACTTTTTCCTGAAAAGTCTCAAATTTGGACATCTCCTCTCCTAATGGTGTTCTGATGACCATTACTTCTTCAAAGTTGGCCCCCTTATCCAGGTTCCTCAGAAATTGCAATTGTTCATTGGCGGTGATCGTCTGAACCAATAAGAATAGCGCAATGGCAAATTGAAAAATTACCAGCCCTTTTCTAAGGATCGTCCCCGACTGACTGTGACTGTACTTCCCACGCAAGATGGTAACCGGTTTGAATCTAGCGATAATGAACGCCGGAAATGAACCAGACAACACCACACTGACCAGAAAAAGTGCCACGAGCGTTAGCCAGAAGTCTTGTTCCTGAAATATATCAAGCTCCATTGGTAGCCCGGCCAGAAATTTAAATGGATCCACAAATAGACCCACCAGAAACACGGTCGCTAAAATTGAAAGAAAGTTGATGACCAGTGATTCGGTAAAGAATCTCATTCGCAATTGTCCGATAGAAGAACCGATCACTTTCCTTATCCCTACTTCCTTGGCCCTGTCCATCGATTTGGACGTAGACAGATTGACGTAATTAACCATAGCGATCAAAATCACTAAAAAGGCAACTCCCATCAGAAAAAGCACGGTGGTCGCATCGCCATTCTTTTCTACTTCAAAAGACTTGTCCGAATACAAATGAATGTCCTTGATGGCTTGTGCGATCACCTGTTCTTCGTCAAAGTTTTCTACCTCCATCATACGAACTGAAAAAGGCACCAGGGCTTTTTGAAAATCGGCAACCATACTGGCATCCTTAAGTTGAAAGTAGGTATAAGTATCGTTCATGTTCCATGGACTCTCCCGACTGGCCAGATAAGCATTTTCAGCGGTCTCATATGAAACCAAAATATTGACCTTGAGATGCGTATTGGGTGGGCTATCAGGAATGATTCCCACAACCTTTGCTTTGAAAGCGAGCATGTCCACAGTCTTACCCAGTATTTCTGTCGTACCAAAGTATCTTTTTGCGTAAGATTCGGTCAAAATCATCTCATTGGGCTGCTCGAATATGGCCTCCGGATTCCCTTTTAAAAGTGGGTAATGGAACATCTGGAAAAATTCAGGTTCCACAAAAAACGCTCCCCCAACAACCCTAAAAGTCTTCCCGCTTTGCTCAGACCGCATCAATAACTCATCAATTTCAAAGGCATGCGCAAAAGCTTCGACTTGCGGCAATTCATCGGCAATCATCTGTCCCAGGGGATGATAGGTTTCACAATCCTGGTCGCTTACTGTTTCACCGTCGAAGTAGTCCGTGGTGAGACGAACAACCCTGTCAGCATTGGGATTATAGCTTTCATAGCTTTGCTCAAAACCAACGTACCAAAAAATCAAAAGCGCGATGGCAAAGGCAGACGACAGGCCAATGATATTAATCGCGGCATATAGCTTTTCACGTCGGATCAGCCGAAAAGAAGTTTTAACATCATGAAGAAACATAGTATATGGATTGAGTTTTTGATCTTTAATTGATTTCAGGATTCCGGGACGCAGGAATTTCACTGCTTGCCAGATGTATCGCCAACTAGCCTTCTTATTGCCTTTTAGCGCTAATTGTTCCTCGAATTGCTCTTCCAGATCACCTAATACAAACTCTATCAGCTCTTTCTTACACAAGCGTTGTAAGAGCCAAACCATGAATGCAGGAGGTGATCTTTTTTCACCTGACATCAGATGGAATTCATTTGCAATTGTGGGATCATTTTCCAGAGTTCGGTTCGAGATTCCTTCATTTCTCTGAGTAACGCGAGCCCGGCATTGGTGATCTGGAAGTAGCGCTTGCGACGACCACCACGTGCAGCAGTAGCTCCTCCTACCTTGGAAGAAACAAGGCCTTTTTCTTCCAATCGATAGAGGGTCACATGGACCGCACTTAAGCTAACCTCACGGTTTTGGTGTTCTTTTATGGCCTTAACGATGGTATTACCATAAGCTTCATCCTTTAATAAGATAACCATCGTTACCACCAACTCTTCAAATTCACCAAGGTACAACTTTCCCATTTGTATATAAATTGTTAAACAAATATACGGAGCATTTGTATATAAGTTGTAAAAGAAATGCTCAGGTGACTCAACAGCCCTCTTAAACTCAACAAAATTCAAGTGTACGCAATTCAAAATTTTAATATTAATTATGACTTTGAAGTGTCACAAAATGCAGGAGCTTTTGTCTTTCGTAATAGACCTAAAATCCTGTAATGAGCGACATTGAAATGCGGACTTTTGCAAAAGGCATGATGCCCATTTTGCAGCAGTATAAGCAAACTTCCTATCGAAAAGCTTTTTGGCAATTAAGCAATTCGATCATTCCTTTCATAGGGCTGTGGATTGCCATGTACCATGCCTTCTCTTATCACCTCCTCCTTTTTTTCGGGCTGGGCCTCATCAATATGTTTTTCCTGGTCAGGATTTTCATCATCCAACATGATTGCGGCCACCACTCATTTGTGAAGTCCAAAAGAATGAGAAACGTCGTTGGATTCCTGTGCAGCATCTTTAGTGCAATGCCTTTCACCTATTGGGCTGACTCTCATAGTTACCATCATAATCATAATGGAAAGCTGGAAAATCGGGACATTGGCGATATCAACACACTGACGGTAAAAGAATATCAGTCCATGAATCGATGGGACCAACTGAAGTACAAGATCTTTCGATTCCCTCCTGTGACGTTTCTCATTGGCCCTATCATCTACTTCATCAGAAATATGCGACTTCCACTGGTCGTTCTCAACAACAAAAAAGCCAGGGCTTATTGGAGTGTGATTATCAATAATATTGTGGTCATCGGAGGCATGCTTACTCTGTGCCTGGTCCTGGACTGGAAAGCCGCTTTGGCAACGTATCTGACCGTACTTTATTTTTTCTCTGTGATCGCTATTTGGTTCTTTTTCGTTCAGCACCAACATGAAAATGGCTATAAAAGATGGGAGGACAATTGGGATCATTTTGTGGCTGCATTAAAAGGCAGTACCTATTACAAATTGCCCCGATTGATGAATTGGCTTACCGGCAACATTGGCGTACACCATATTCATCATCTCTACTCCGCCATCCCAAACTACAACCTGGTACGTTGCATCAAAGAAAATCCAGAATTCAGTAAGTATTCCACGGTGGTTACTTTCAAAGAAAGTCTGAGTTTCATGAATCACAAACTATGGGATGAAGACAATCAGAGAATGATCACTTTCAGGGAATTTAGACGGTCGTATTAATGCAAAACCACGTAGGTCAGCTGCGGATAAACATGTTCATAAAGCAAAAAATCCTACTTGTCCAGATCAAAAAAAGCTAAAGTCACACTTCGAGAACCTCAGCGTGACCTTAAGAATCCATAATCAAAACTTCCGCACGTAACTTACATAAGGTATTGGCGTAGTGTCCGTTACAATCAATCCCAGGTCAAAAGAGTTTTTCTTACCGATGATCCTTACCCCCTGGATACCGAAATATGGAAGATCACTTTCACCAAATGGGAGGAAATAATTCTCGGAAAGGAGCGCGAAGGAGGTACTAAATCGATGGAAGCCTGAGACGGACACAAGACCGCCATTGTCTGCATCACCTTCGACAAAAGGAATTCCGAGAGAAATGGACATGTTGCTTTCTGTTGTACCAAAAGTGGTAACACCATAAGGCAGCAAAAACTGGCCACCTCCATTAGGTAGCACGACAAGCATGCCGGCCCCTACGTAGATTTTTTCGCTTGTCTGATACCCCCATTTTGGGGTGAGAAAGAAAATGGGCTGCCCCAGAAACGTAGAAACAAGCTCCAGTCCTCCTCCTACAGAGAAATGATCTGTAAGTCCGAAATTCACGAAATTGGATGAAAGCAGCACATTCTGATAATACCCTTCCCCTTGTTTAAGCGGGATAGCTGTTGGGGCAAAGAAATAGCGTGTTTCGTTCGGATTGGGATACCGAAACCTGGTATCAGTCATCTCATCCAAATAATCCACAGACTCAATCTGTGAGGTAGGCACATTGATCTCTCCTCCCGCAGTTTTCAATACCAAAATACTGGCATCCTGAGAAACAATGCTTCCGACATAGACTTCTTTATTCTTGAGGTTGACCCGGATCAGTTGCGCGCTTGTGGAGTCTGTTTCCTGCGCATTGCTCAAATAACCAATAATCAGTAAAAATGCGAGTATCGCAATCCTTTTCATGTTTTGCAGCATAAGGTTAGGCATAAGGTAATGACACCTAAGCAACGAATATAGTGTCGGAATATTTTTGCAGAACTTAACGAAAAGGCATACCATTAACCCAGCCTACTAACGACATGCGCGTACCGCTGGTGATTGGCGTAACTCGATGCATCACATAAGAAGGAAAAATAATCATGGTTCCTGGTGTTCGAGGGGCATTATGTGCCTGGTCGTTGATCATAAACTGCAAATCACCTCCTTCGTACTCGTTTGGCTCACTTAGTTGCACAGACATACTCAGTTTTCGCTGAGAGACAGGCCCCGCTCCAAAATCCATGTGCCAGTTAAATTGGTCATTCTTATCGTACCTGGCCAATTGAAGCCCTTCATTTAACCCAAGTATTTCGAATAGAAAACGCCTGTTATTCTCTTCAATGGCACATCTCGCCAATCGTTCAAAAATCCAATTGACAGAGTCATGTGGGTTGATAAAATTGATGGAGGAATTTCGAAGCTGTTGATCATAAGGACCACTAGCCGATCCAGCCAAATGTGCTGCTGACGCTCCTACCGGATTCCACAATTCCCGAATAGCGGCTACTTCCTGTGGCGCAAAAACGTTTTCAAGAATAACATAATCAGCATAGTCGTTTTTTACTGGTAAACCAAAGGTGTATTGAATGGGCATAAATAGGAAGTTGATGATATAAATTACTGGAAAATTAGAAGGTATTACCTTAATGACACTCAACGAAAAGGTGTACCATGAACCCATCCAACCAGGGACATCCTGGTTCCAGAAGTGATTGGTGTCACTCGATGCACCATGTAGGAGGGAAAAACGATCACCGTACCGGCAGCACGCGGCATATTATAGTGTTTGTCATTGATCATGAACTGCAAATCACCACCTTCATATTCTTCCGATTCACTCAACTGAACAGAGACACTTAATTTTCTGGTAGAAGCAAGGGCACCACCATAATCCATGTGCCAGTTGAACTGATCCGTTTGATCGTATTTGGCCAGCTGTAGCCCCTCATTTAAGCCATGTAATTCAAAGTTGAACCAATGTGTATTTTGTTCAATGGCGGCTCGAGCGATCCGCTCAAAGATCCAACCCATCTTTTCATCGGGTAGCAGCAAATTCAAAGAAGATTGACGCAGGTTCTGGTCCTGTTGATTGCCTTCCGTGCTGTTGAGCAAAGAATCATATACATTTTCAGGATTCCACAGGTTTCGAATAGCAGCGAGTTCATCATTCGAAAAGACACTTTCTACCACGACATATTCAGCATATCGAGTTTTTATCGGTAATCCGAAAGTATATTGGCCGTTCATTGGTTGTATAGTTTTTTGCTAATATTGTCAAATTCGAGGAAACATAAATTGGCCTTATCGCCAAAATTTCATTCTGTTCATGCGTATCCTAAAAATCCTTCTTAAAATCATGCTCGTCTTTGTGGTCATTGTCGTGTTCTTTGTGGCTGGAGTGGCCATTTTCATGTATACCTCCCCACAATTTGGTGGTAAACCTAGCGCAGAACGTCTGAAAGAGATAAAAGCCTCTCCAAACTTCAAAGACGGAGTTTTTCAAAATCAGATCGAGACGATCATGGACATGAGTCTGAGCAAAATGCCCGATCTATTGAGGGAGCAATTTTTTGGTAAGCAGGTCCGATCCCCAGAAAAATCACATCCTGTAAAATGGGATGAAGGCAATGCAAATCAGGTAGATTCTTTGGTGTACGTTACCTGGTTTGGGCACTCAGCTTTTCTGATCGAAATGGAAGGGAAACGCATTTTACTGGACCCTATGCTTGGAGGCGCCAGCGCACCGGTTTCTTTTTTGACCAAACGATTTAAGTATGATCTACCTATTGATCTGGATGACATTAAGGACATAGATGCGGTGATCATTTCGCACGACCATTACGATCACCTGGACTACCCTACCATCGATAAGATCAAAGGAGAAGTAAAGCACTTCTACACTGCTTTGGCGGTTGGCGAACATCTCAAACGTTGGGGTGTTCCTGCGGAAAATGTCACCGAAATGGACTGGGGACAATCCATCAAATTAGGCGACCTGGAAATAGTTTGTACTCCTTCGCGCCACTTTTCAGGACGTGGATTCTCTGATCGCAATAAAACCCAATGGGCTTCCTGGGCACTACTCGGTAAAAACAGAAAAGTCTATTTCAGTGGAGACAGTGGCTATGGCCCACACTTCAAGACCATTGGCGAGCAATACGGCCCGTTTGATTTCGCCTTCATCGAATGTGGGCAGTATAACGAACGCTGGTCCGCAATACACATGTTCCCGGAGGAGTCCGTTCAAGCCAACATCGATGTAAACAGCAAGGTGATGATGCCTATCCATTGGGGTGCTTTTAACCTGTCCCTACATGACTGGCGGGACCCAATACAACGCGCTCGCAAAGCAGCGGATGAAAAAGGAGTCAAAGTGGTCAACCCGTACATTGGCGAGCGATTTGAGATAAGTCAGGAGGACATCAGTGAGCCCTGGTGGGAATAAATGGAAAAACTGGTATTCTTACTTATTCATTTTTCAATCGCTTACTCATCTCATCCGCATCAATCAGGAACTTTTCGGCCTCACCCGTCAATAAATAACCTGAATAGCCATTCGTGGTAACCATAAATGCGAGCCCGAGATCGTCATACAATTTGAACTGTGACATAAAATCACCGTTGTTTCCTCCATGCTTAATTACCTTGCCATAGGGAGTGGTCTCTATGAACCATCCCAGCCCCACGTGTTCGGTAATGTCGGATAACCCTTCATCATTTTCATCATAATATTCGTTCTGCTTGCCCAGCATCATCTCATAAGTTGCTGGCTTAAGGCCCTTTCGCTGATGGATAGCATTTGCGAACTCCATGTAGTCTGCGGGCGTAGTAACTAAGCTCCAGGCCACACCAGGTTCATTCGGAAAATCGATCATTCCAGGATAACCATCATAATGGCCATTGGACTTATGTTCGATCCCGTATGGATGCGTTTGGTAGTAAAAGTTTTTCAAACCAAGCGGCTCGATCAATTCTTCCTGAAACAATTGATTCATGCTTTTCTTGGTAATGGCAACGAGGACTCTTTTCAAATATTCAAAACCCTCACCCGAGTAACCATAACCTTTCCCTGGTTCAAACCTGAATTCAATTCTCGGGCCATTGGACCAATTGGGAAAACCCGTCTGATGAGAAAGCACATGCCTTGCGGTAATCAATTTTGAATATTCCTGATCCTTGATCAGGTCAAATTCCAGGTGTTTGTAAAGTGGTTCATCCAGATCAATGATCCCTTTTTCGTATAAGCGCATCACCACAAAAGCGAATGTGGGTTTGGTAATGGAAGCCACTTCAAACAGCGTATTCTCAACTACAGGATCCCCAGTATAGTTGTTTTTGACCCCATAGGTATTTTGATGAGTGATTTCTCCATCCTTCCAGGCTGCAAATGACGCCCCTTCAATTTCATAATAGTCCATGTAGGCTGCTATGGTGGCATCAATCTTTTTCCGGGAGGCATCCGTCATATCACCCAATAAGTTGCCTGAGCGAGGCAGATTGGGCTCAGGGTAAAGTCGCATCACCAATTCACGGACATTGTTTTGCTCAGGTTTAATGGTCACTTGTTGGTTCAAATCAGGATCTACTCGATAGTAACCTTCATCCCGAAGAAAGGTATTGGCACCCAGATTCAAAAGCCATTCTCCTGAAGGTAAAACAGCAGAAAAGTCCCCTTCCTCACTCACTGGCAGGTAAAACCATCGATCATTATTTTCTACCGATCGGGCACTTACAAAACTTGGTATAAGGTTGGTAGTATCCTTCCAAACCACTTTCCCGGAAAGGGTACCAACAGTCAATTCGTCATCGGCAAAAACGATTGAACCAATTCTACCCGGTTGAGAATTCGAGCTTTTTCCGCTTCGACCTACCCAACCTAATACCGTTTGTTCTTCCTCATCCTGATCTACCACCATATGCCCTACTCCTATGACTTGACCAATAGTGATGGATTCATTCAAGGTATATTTCAATTCGATGATTGTCGCATTTTCCGAGGTATTGATTTTGTAATCCACTTTCTCCCAGGAAATGTAATCCTGCAACAATGGATCCCAATGCTGCGCAGGGTTGGTCTGATCTTTGAAATTTTCGGCCATGGTGTACCGCACAATTCCCGACCCTTTCAGGTCATATTGTTCATTGACATAGAAGGAATAAGTGTCCTGATTGTTCCAGGCCGGTTCATCCTTTTTAATGAGATCATCATCCTTGATGACCATACCAAAATAGAGTGCATTTTCTTTCAAGGAATAACCGGTTTGAAACGTAGCCGTGAGGTCCGACTCAGCATTTAGATCTGCCCCCCACAGCTTATTTTTGACAGCTATAACTACCGCTTCTTCAGGCCAGTCGCTGAGATCACCATCGATGGAAATATCAGTAATTGGGTAGGCATACGTAATGAATTGATTTGTGGTGGACTGCTTATTCTGTCCCAATAAGAGAAGGCTGCATGTCCAAAAAGTAAGGAATACTGAGATTTTGACTTTCATCTGTTGTTAGGTTAATTCTGATTCGAAAAGTTGTTATTCAAATCAAAGACCTCCACAGATTGAAATGGTTGCATTCGTTACTAAGCTTAAGAACCTGAATATCTCATTAGCTGGCTCACCAGAGCCATTCCTATCCTATCCTAAAAAAACAAGAAAACGAATTAACCCAATAACCACTAATTACTACTCTTCTCTCAAATAGCGGATCGGATTCGAAAGTGCCGCCTTTACAGACTGAAAGCTCATGATGAACAGTGAAATGCCAAGCATTAACAAGCCTGCCCAAATAAACGTCCAGAAGCTGATTGGTGCTCGATACATAAATTCCTCAGACCACCGGTTCATGACCCACCAGGAGGCTGCAGAAGCCAATACAAAACCAATGCCCATCAACCTCGTGAAGTCAACGGTCAGAATGGTCAGTAAATGCGCAATCGGAGCACCCAGGACCTTTCTAACCCCGAGTTCTTTGTTGCGGCGTTCAATCATGTATGCCAACAAACCCGTCAAGCCGAGTCCGGCAATTAAGATCGCCAGCGCAGCATAGAGATTGATCACTTTACCCAGGCGTATAGTAGGTGCAAAAATTTGCTCATATTCCTGATCGGAAAACGTATATCTCAATGGCCTGTTAGGAGAGAAAGCCGACCATTCTTTTTCAATTTTCTGTAGCATTTTGGTCATTTCCTCACCTGAAGGTTCTCTTTTGAAAGTCACTGAAAGCATCCTTCTCGGCAAATGGATATTCCCCCCACCTTTGTAGTACAACACAATAGGCGACTGCTCCCAGTTCACTTCTGTGATAAGAGGTTTGAAAACGCCAATGATCTGCGTCTTCAGGTTGTCATAAAGCAATGTACGACCAATCGCTTCCTCCGGACTTTGAATATCAAAACTTGCAAGTACCGACTCATCTACCAATATGTGGTTCTTATCCGCCGTAGACCCTGTAAAGTTTCTACCTGCGACCAACTCCATGCCATACATGTCGATGAAATGCTCATCAATGTCCATGAATGAAAATTGAATCTCTTTTTCCGACTCAGCGAGTTTTAATCCTTCGTCAATATCCCAGAGATAAGGCGGCGTATCTGACGAAAAACTCACCGCTTCTACTTCAGACATGGCTCTTATTTTTTCTTCAAAAGAACCCATGGATTGCTTAAGCCGGTTCACATCTTCGATGACCAGCTTGTTGCTGCGATCAAAGCCCAGGTCCATTTCCATCCAGTGCTGCACATGCTGCCGAATGATCATCGCTCCAGAGATCAAACCAATGGAGATCGTGAATTGTAAAATCACCAGGGCATTTCTTGTTAAGATTCCCGATTTACCATGCTTCAGCTGACCTTTCATCACTTCCAAAGGCCTGAAAGCGGACAAAACAAATGCTGGGTAAAGGCCTGCCACGACACCAACCATCAATATTGAAGCAATTCCTGCTCCTAATATGATCGGATCAAATAGTAAATCACCAGGAAGCGGCTTACCCGTGATGAAGTCCATGAAGGGCAACAACAAACCAATCAGGACAAAACTCAGCACGATGGCCAACGCGCTAAAACACATCGCCTCCACCAGAAATTGTTGTACCAATAATTTTTTATTGGAGCCCAAAGTCTTTCTGATGCCTACTTCCTTCCCTCTTTTAGCTGCCCTGGCAGTGGTGAGGTTCACGAAATTGATGATGGATAATAGCAGGATCAAAACTGCGATCGTGCCAAGGATGTAGATCGTCTTGATGTCTGTGGTTTGATTGAGTCTCGAAAAAACATGATGTGAGAACAAACGGATATCCAGCATGGGTTGAATGTACATATCCCATTCCTCACCTGATGCCAGGAATTCTTCATAGGTGATGCCTTGATATTTCGGCAAAAACGACCCCAGGTATTTTCCAGGAACTTGCGCAACTTTCTGTGCAACAAGCTCCGGATCTGCATCCGGTCTCAATCTGCCAAATGTCACGAAAGTAGTCCACCACCAGGTATCACCACCATGTTTCAGCCGTTGGATAGTTGACATGGAAGTCAAGGCGTTGAATTGGATGTGCGAATTGCGAGGAACATCTTTCGCGATCCCTGTCACCTGATAAGAAACCTGATTACCGATCTCTCCCAACAAGATCTGCTGACCGTACGCACTTTGATCTCCAAAATATTTCTTAGCGATTGATTCGGTCAGTATGATGCTGTTGGGATTGACCATTGCTGTATTCGGGTTTCCCTGCAACAAAGGGAAAGTAAATACCTTGAAGAAGGTAGAATCCACTGCATAGAGCTTTGTCTCCTCCAGCATCTTACTTCCCGCGACCTGGGTATGGACCAACTGATCGTCGATGGGATGCACCCTTGTCATAACATCAAATTCGGGAACTTCCGCCTGAATGGCTGGCATGACTCCCGGTCCCGTCGAACCGAATAAGTTGTCGGTATCACCCCAGATAAATGTCTGGTTGATGCGATAAATATTGGGTGCGTGCTCGTGAAAAGTATCGTATCGCGCTTCATCAAGCACGTACATGCCAATGTAGAGGCAAGCAGAGAAGCCCATGGCCAGTCCCAGTACATTCAGGATTGAAAAAACTTTCTCCTTTCGGGCACTGCGCAGTGCCATGGTCACGTGAGAATTAAACATATGATTAGATGTTTTCTTTCGAAATGGTTTGATCAGGGAAGGGCGTAACAGCGCCATCACATCCTTCCATAGAGAAAAGTTGCTTTTGAACCGGCTGCTTTGAGCAGCATTGCGGTCAAAGCGCTCCATCAGGTCCCCTTCAAGGTCTTCCAGAAATTCTTCACGGCAAAACCACCTTAAGCAGCGAACTGCCCATTTAGAAGGTTGTATTGATTCATTCATCGTGCAGTACTTCTGTTGGATTTCTGGTGGCCGCTTTCAATGCTTGTGAACTCACCGTTAAATGTGTGATGAGTAGCGTACCGATTCCGGCTAGTACGAATACCCACATCTCAAGATCTACTTTGAACGTGTAGCTGGCCAGCCAACTGGACATGAGGAAATAGGAGATTGGAATGGCAAAAATGAGCGCAATCAATACTAACCACGTGTACTCCTTAGACATTAATTGCCAAAGGTTCAGAATAGAGGCCCCTAACACTTTTCGAATACCGATCTCCTTGGTACGACGTTCGGCCGAATAAGCGGCCAATCCCAATAGGCCAAGGCAGCTGATCAAACATGCCAACAAGGTAAAGAAGCTACTCAGCCTACCTACTCGCTCTTCCAAATCAAATTTTCGGGCATAAACATCATCCACGAATTCATAGTGGAAAGGGGTATTCGGCAGTAACTCATCAAACGTTTCTGAAATGGCAATCAAAGCCTCAGATGTGCTAACCTCAGGATTGATGCGAATGAACGTATTGCTCATTTCCATATCCGCCAGTATCATGATGGACTCCTGTACAGGCTCAAAAGGAGACCCCTTCAACAGATCCTTCACCACGCCAACGATGCGAAATTTTTCAAGACCCGCATATCCTCCTCTGGACGTTATGGTCTGTCCGACTGGGTTCTCCATACCCATCACCTTCTGAGCAGCTTCGTTAATGATGATTCCACCACCTTGATCACTGGTAATATCCCGTGAAAAATCACGACCTTCCACGACTTCCCAGCCGATGGTATTGCCATAATCGTAGTTGACGATCACCATGTTAAAAGTAGGATCATAATCTGCTTTTCCATCCCACATGAAATCATCCATATTGCCCAAAGTGGTTGTAATCGGATAATTGGCCTGAGCGATATCCGTCACCATTCCTGTAGCAATCAATTCCTGGCGAAGCAGCTCATACTTTCCCTCAAATTCAGGCGAGGTGGATCGTAATGTCAACAAACCGCTTTGGCTGTAACCCACCGGGCGACTTTTCACGAAGTTGATCTGGTTTTGCACCACCAAACTGGTAATGATCAGGATCATCGAAATGGTGAATTGAAAAACAACGAGTGTTCTTCTTCCCAAAATGGAGGAGCGGCCAGAAAACCCGATCTTTTTGAGCACAGAAATGGGCTGAAAGTGTGATAGATAGAACGCCGGATAACTTCCTGAAATCAAGGCCGTAGCCAATGTAAGTGCCAACCCTGCTAACCAAAAAATGGGCTGATCAAATGGCATCACTAATTGCTTATCTGCTACTTGATTGAACCAGTCCAAAAGTGACCAGGCAGCAACAACGGATAACAAAAAGGCTAAAAACACATAAAGGAAAGACTCAGTAAGAAACTGACGGATCAACTCTATGCGAACGGAACCAAAAGTTTTTCTAATGCCTACTTCCTTCGCTCGCTTTTCGGAACGTGCGGTACTCAGGTTGATGAAATTGATACAGGCAAGCAACAAGACAAAAATGCCTACCATCCCATACAAGATGACGAACTTCCATGTCTCACTTAATACAGGAACACCATTCTCAAAATCTGACTTAAAATGCCAGTCGTTCATGGGATGAGCAAAAGCCCTTGGATAGCCATTCTGATTCCCGGTATGGCCTTTCATCAGATGTTCTATGGATTCGGAAGCGGCTACTGAAGTAGCTCCTTCCGACAGCTTTCCATATATCCACATGTTGTAATTGTCCCAGGCGAAAAGCCAGGGCTTCCCAGTGATGAACCGATCTAAGGAAATGAAAAACGATGCATCATTAAAAGTAGAATTTCTTGGGAGATCTTCATAAACCCCGGTTACTTCAAGGTCCACAGCATTATCCATGGTGATGAATTTCCCAATCGGGTTTTCACGATCAAAGAGCTTATCGGCCAGGGTCTGGGACAAGAAAATGCTATTCACATCTTTCAATCCACTTCGAGACCCCTGAAGCATCTTAAGAGAGAACATCTCTGCTCCTCCATCTTGCATGTAATACCCCTTCTGTGAAAATCTTTTGCGGCCATTCGCAAAGGCACGCTCCTCCAGTCTGCCCCGAATGATCACTATTTGATCAAATAAGTCTTTGTACTGCTCGTCAAGGATTGGCCCCAGCTTTCCTGGCAATGGTCGGCTCACAAATGTCTCTCCCTTTGAGGAATTCTTGCGCAGAATCTGTACGATCCGATTCTTCTGATCGTGTACTTCGTTGAACGTGAACTCATCGTGTAGCCAGAGCCCGATCAGGATAGCAATGGTCATACCGAGTGCCAGCCCTCCGATGTTCAGGAATGAATACCATTTGTTGCGCAGCAGATTACGGTATCCGATTAAGAAATGATGTCGTGTCATTGCATTTGAGTGTTGAGTGTTGACCTTGAATTGAATGATCCCTGGCCGAAACAATTTCAATACATCGAGTAAGAATTGCTTTCGGGCATAGGATCGACCTTTATCTTGCATGTTCAATTCATAGCGCTCCTGCAGATCTCCTTCCAGATCTTCCACATAGTCTTCCCGACAATACCACCTAAAAAAATTCAGGGGCCATTTGGGCGCTTGATGAATTTCTTCCATAGTTAATCTTTGAGAGCAATTTGAGGAATCGCGTTCCAGAGTTTCATTCGTTGTTCTTTGGTTTCTTCAAGTACCTTTCTACCTTGCGAAGTGGGTTTAAAAAAGCGTTTACGCTTGCCGCCTCTGATCTTCGTGGCTTCACCCAGTTCCGATTCCAACAGTCCCTTATCTTCTAATCGTCGAAGGACCGTTTGCAAAGAACCAATGCTTACTTTCCTGCCGAGTTGCTTTTCCATCTCGTCAATGATGGCAATCCCGTATGCCTGACCATGCAATACACAGACCGTCAACATGACAACTTCTTCAAACTCCCCAAGGTGATATTTTCCCATCGAATTAATATTTACCTTAAATGTAGTTTATAATAATACGGAGATGCAAGGAATAAGGTTTAATTTTTACCTAACTTGTAGTTTTTAATCAATCAAAGCCATGGAGGCCCTTCAGAACCTGGCCATCTTCTTTTTGATCTGTCAATTCCTCTCCGGGACGCTCCTAGTCATCGGTGTTCAATTTGATGAAGAAACTTTCAAAAAATCCAGCATTACGAAACACAGAGCAAGACCTGGGGTTTTTAAAGCAGCAAGACTATTTAGCTCAACATCACGTCCATTTTTCATGGCGATCTACTTATTGAGTTTGATTTTCGTCCTCTTTTCGTATTTCGCTGTTTTACTATTGGTAGGTCACTCGATCTTTACTCTGATCAGTTGATCATCGTGTGATATTTCTGATTGATTTCTGTTAAAATCCCCCAACCCCTTTTGATAAACAAGGGGGAATATTGGCCTCAAATCAGAAAAATCATAGTGGGTTGATGCTTCTTACTGATCTATCTTTGATCAAATAAACGCTTATCCCTTGAAACAAAGCATTGCCCATGTTGCGCTAGTCGTCAATGATTACGATGAAGCCATTGCATTCTACACGCAGAAACTAAATTTCACACTGATTGAAGATACTCCACTCAGTCCTGAAAAAAGGTGGGTGATCGTCTCCCCTCCCGGTGCGAATGAATGCAGTCTGTTATTGGCTAAAGCTTCTGGTGACGAACAACAGGCAAGTGTAGGTAATCAAACCGGAGGCCGTGTCTTCTTATTCCTGTTTACTGATGACTTTTGGAGGGATTATAATGGCATGGTGGAAGAAGGCATCAAATTTGTTCGAACAGCAGAAGAAACAGAATATGGGAAGGTTGCTGTGTTCGAGGACCTGTATGGAAACAAGTGGGACTTCATTGAGCCGACGCATAAGAATAAGTGGTTTAGTCACATACAAGGATGAACTTCTTAATTCTCAGAGTCTTCAGAGAATGACTCTGAGTAGGCTTAAAATGATCTACAAGAATCTCAATCCAAGGAGCAACCACTAACAAACTTTGAGATTCCGGTATTTCTCCGTGTCACTCCCAAAACCGGAATGACGGTTTTTATTAAGGTGAAGTACACATTTAAAAGTATAGTATTAACCGGCAATGTCGATCTTATCAACCGATCGAAAGGAATACCGCATTTGCAGTAAACTACGGTTTCAATCATTGGTGGTAACAATGCTTCAGGTAGTTTCCCAAGATTTGTATTTTGTACAATCACTTAGACAAATCAGATCATGGGACTATTCAACAATCTCTTCGGCAAAAAAGGTATGCAAGTCAAATTCGACAAGGACATGGAATCCTATGCCGTAAAACTCCACACCAGTATTCTATTTGTGGGCACCAAGGAAAAGTGTCAAACTTTCGTTGAGAATTATGGGCAGATGAATTGAGGAAATCACAATAATGCAATCGTCAACTTAAGTCAAAAAAGTAAACGTCATTCCCGGCTTGATCGGGAATCTCAATATTATTTAGCATATCCATTATTGAGATTCCTGCCTACGCAGGAATGACGCTTAAGTAGACGATTTAAAAGAATGCCTACTGCACCGCTTCCAGGGCGTCGATCAATCCATAGCCATAATTGCTATTTCTGGAAGGATAGAAATCAGAAGCGTTTTTCAAACGATTCAATACTTGGTCGCGGGTTTGATTAGGATTAGTGGCCCAAACCAAAGCTGCTATACCTGCGGTAGTGGCCGTGGCAACAGAAGACCCGCCTACATTCGAAGGTTGATTGCCGCTTTCTGCCAGGGTCAATGAAGTGCGGTCATTATTAGAACCACGCTGCATTACTGCTACAAAATCTACCTTACTTCCTTTATGACAGGTGTTGCACTGGTTGTAACCATTGTCCTTGATTCCCGTCACCGCCACGGTTTCGTTCATGGTAGCAGGGAAGATCACTCCAACGAAACTGGTGATGGAAGTTGAAGTACCTGCTGCGGCAAAGATCAATTTGCCTCTATTGTAAGCATATCGAACAGCATCAGCTACCTGGCCGCTGGAAAAAGGTGTTCCCAAAGACATGCTGATGATCTTTACATCGCTGCGATTTCCGGCCAATACCAAGGCGTCAGATACGCCATTTTTCTCACGACCACTTTCAATCACGACATCTCCCGTACCTCGAATACTCACGAGATTGGCATCATACGCCACACCTAAAGATGAGCCTCCACTTGAACGTGGAGCAGTAGCTGCACCTGACATTTGGGTTCCGTGACCACACTGATCATCCGGACCGTCAGGGCTGGCCCACCACCACCAGGAGCTCACATAGGTTCCAAATTTTGCTCGATACCTACCAGTAGACTCTCCTGAGCTGAACTGACTGTTCAATTTTGCCTGATCGGGTGAGATCCCTGTATCGATGACTGCTACTGTTACATTATCGCCTGTACTGATGCTCCAGGCACTGGGAATGTTCATGTTGTAGAAATTCCAGGGAATTTTAGCAGACGGAGAAACGGTCACATAATCGGAAGAAGGAATACTGAAATTGGGATCATTGCCACAGCCCAACTTACTTTCAATCCGTAATTCGGAACCGATCGCTCCTTCAGCAGGAATGTATGTAGCGGGTTCAGAGTAGCGTACCTGGGTCAGTTGTCGCAATCGATCCAGTACTTCCACTTCACTAACTTTCAGGTGAAAATAAGGCAAACTTTCATGCACATTCAGGACTTGCTCCCGCGCAATCTTATTTACCCCGAGTTGGTCATAGACTAGCTGAATCTGATTGATCACGTTGGTTCGAGCCTCTGTCCACAGCTGGCTTTGCAGGTCTAGCTGATGTATCTGCTCATTGACATTGCCAAAGCCTTCTGGCTCATAGCCAATTACCAAAACGGAATCGTGATTGACCAGTACATTCCAGACAACTTCAGTGGAAGCCATGCTCCATTCAAACTCTCCATTCTGCCTTAGAATGTTATCGATTTGAGAAGAAACTTGTTGTTGGGAAAGCTGGGTGACTTGCCGTTGTTGGATCGGCAATACTTCTGATTCTTGATTCGATTTGCAACCAATAAGGCATATGAGCCCTATGATCACAGGAATTCTGAGATTTTTCATTAATGGGTTTTAGGTTGATTAAAAATTCTCTTGGAAGAAAATGAATTTCAGCCAGAAAGGGAAGGAACTAATGGAAAATATTATGCATGCCGAGTATTTCTAAACAAAAAAACGTCGCATATGGGGCCGTAGCGACATTTAGCACTCGGATTCCTGATACGAAAAGGCTGTCCAGTCATGGAAGGGTCTAGCCTTAGTCGGTGTTATTCCAGGGACATACTGAGCTAGACAGTCGTTGACCAAAAGACGCAATCGGCAGCAACTATCTGGGGTATTCGATTTGGAGGCATGCAAAATGATCATCAAAAGAGATACCCTGACCGGGCGTCCGGTATTTTTTAGCTCATTAAAAAGTTACTTCAAATAAACCGGATGACGATCAAATTATTTAGTCCGCTGTAGACTGACTGATCTGATTTTCGATAAATGTTGATACGCTGAACCAAAGTTGTTTTTCGTTGGTCAATTCATCTACACCTGTTTCCCGCTGATTGAGGTCTAATATATATTGATCCAGGGCTTTGGCTGAAAGCTCATATTTCAGCATCAAGCTGTCACGGACTTCAGGTTTGTTTACGAACTGCTGGTAAGCGATGGTTTCCTGCGTTTCTTCAAATACTTTCTCAGCTTTGCGCCTTTCTTTCTCGGCCGCAGTAAAAAAAGTAAACGGCCCATGGATGACCATTCCAAGTCCAAAAATGGGCACTTCATTGCTTTGTGCAGGGGATTTCACCGCTCGAATGTCACCTGCTTCAAGGGACTTCTTGGTGACTTCTTGGCCTATGCCATCAATTTTAATGGGTTGTGGCCGATACCTTCGGGGTACGCGGTAATTCACCTCCGCGAAAACCATGACAGAAGAGAGTTCCATTACTGTTGCAGAAAGTGTGATCTCCAGGCTGCGATTGACCATGGACGCATCAATCACCACATGATGTGGCTCATATCCAATATGCGTCACTTTCAGCGTGTCTCCAACTTGCACATCCATGCGAAACAGTCCTCGCACATTGGAAACAGTCCCAACATCTCTGTTCAAATTGATGATATGCGCTCCGATCAGCGGAGCATTGTCTCTATCCATTAGATAACCTGAAAGGCGGTCCTGCGGCAGGTCCTGGGCGCAAACAACTCCTCCAAATAGACATAAGATCAACACTACGTTTCGCATCGCACCGTGAATAACGTCACATTAGATCAAATAGTCATGCATGTGCGACGACATTTAACCTTTTTTGTGATAAGACTCCTGGTCCTATCACACCCCCATTTGGCTGATTATTTGTCCTTTATTTGTCTGGCTAGTTGTATTGGCAGGCGACCTGTGAAAGGTCGTTGTGTATTGAGTAGTAAAGTGAGCGGCACTTTTACGCCATGTGACTTTTCATGAAAGCCCGGCATTTGGCTTTGGTACCTACAAATAGAATACTGGCATTTTCACGAACCACTGTATAAGCATCAAGGCCTTCATTGAACTGAATTCGCATGCCCTTTTTGAAGAGGAAATTTCTGATGAAGTTCATAGTTTTATTATTTTATTTATATTTTAACTCAATTTAATACCATTTTGTTGCTTTTTCACCCACTTATTTCAAATATTTTTTCCATCAGACGGTCTCGAAATGTGTATGCGCCAAATACCCTTTTCATGAGATTTTTCCCCTCTAAGCACCTGATGTCAAAGCATTCTTCTTAATTTGTTCTCGTAATAACCGTTTGTAACTTTTATGAAATCACTGCCTGCATTGTTTCTGGCATGCCTGTGCCTGAATTTTGCCTATGCGCAAACGGTAGTTTCCGGGAAAGTCACCGAAGAAGGGAATGACATTGGGATTCCGGGAGTTACCGTTGCTGCAAAAGGATCATCCGCCTCGACCATTACTGATGTATATGGAGAATTTCAACTTTCCGTTCCCGAAGGAACTGCTGCTCTGGTCTTCTCTTCGCCAGGAATGCTCACCAAAGAAGTGCCATTAGGATCACAGACTGTGTTCAATACGTCCCTGGAGCCTGACAATTCCGTGGGATCTTCGGATGCCGTATCGATTGGTTTCGGGGAACAATCTGCTTCCGAGTTGACCAGTAGCATTGCCCAAATCAAATCCGATGATATTAGCGACGCACCCGTCGTAGACCTGGAACAAGCCAATCAAGGACGGGCCTCCGGTATTTTTATTCAGAATAATAGTGGTAAACTAGGAGAAGGTACTTCCATACGTATTCGTGGTGGATCTTCTTTATCTGCTTCCAACCAGCCCCTGTACATCGTTGATGGTATTCCGCTTGCTTCGGGTTCTCAAAATGACATTAACCCTGCCAACATTGAATCGATGGAAGTGCTTAAGGATGCCTCAGCATCTGCGATCTACGGTTCACGGGCCGCCAATGGGGTGATCATCATCACTACTAAATCCGGGAAGTCCGGTAAAATGAAGATAGAAGCTGACTATCAATTTGGGATTGGCCAAACGCCTAAAACCCTGGATCTCTACACGCCACAACAGTACAATCAACAGGTGATTGAGTTTACCTTGAGAGCCATTAGCCTTGATGGAGAGATTACCCGGGCAAATCTTGAAAGATGGGCTGCTCAGGGAAGCAGCACCATTCAACTATCAGGAACAGATCCCTCAGGAATTGATGAAATACGAATTCCGGTACTGGATTCTTTGACATTTAATACCGACTGGCAGGATGAAGTATTCAGAAATGCCATTTCCAATCGGGCCAACGTGAATATCTCCGGAGGAACTGATCAATTCAACTACTTTGGCGGCCTTTCTTTCATGGACCAAGAGGGTATTCTGATTGGCAATGACTTTCAGCGATTAAGCGGACGTTTGAATTTAGGCAGTCAGATCACTTCTGCATTATCTGTCGATCTGAGCCTGAACTATGCCGGCACCAAAGACAATCGACTGAATGATGACCAGGACCTGGGTTCTCCATTACAAGCCATTGTGTTACCCCCCTCCGATTCATTCGATCCGAATGATGCTTATCGCTTACGGGTAAGAAGTCTGGAATACAACCCACTGACAGAGATCAATTTTGCGGACAATATTGAAACTGGCAACAGCCTGATCGGTAATCTGAATTTGAAGTATGATTTCACTGATCAATTATCTCTGAATGTACAAGGTGGTACGGATTTCTTCGATTCGAGGATCGAACGACGACAAGGGCCAGAAACGCTGGAGGGTGCGGGAACAGGCTTATCTCGACTCACGGAGATAACCGTAACCAACAACATTTTTACCGGCTTTTTAGATTACAGCACCACGGTAAATGACAATCGACTTTCCGCGGTATTAGGAACTTCTTATCAAACATCTACGACCGAAACCGCATTTAGACTAGCGCGAGTAAACTCCATCAGCACCTTGGATGGGCTGAGCAGTACAGATGCCAGTTTGCAGGATGTCCCAATAGCAGACTCGAAGTTTTCCTTCCTCTCCTTCTTTACCCGGGTGAATTACAACATTGATGATAAATACATTTTTCAATTGAGTGCACGTGCAGATGGTTCCTCCCGGTTTAGCGAGGACAATCGTTTTGGGTACTTCCCCGCACTTTCTGCCGGATGGAATATCCATAACGAAGATTTCTTCAGTTCAAACACCTTCGGCACGCTAAAGCTCAAAGCTAGTTACGGATTGATCGGTACCACTCCTGAGGAGGATTTCCTATATCGATTGAATTACATCAGTGTTAACTACGGCATTGAAGACGGCATCCGAGTGGCCAACCTGGCTAATGCAGACCTGAAATGGGAAACCACAGCACAGACAGATATCGGACTGGAACTTGGGGTGCTAAATGACCGGATTACAGCATCAGTAGATTACTACCTCAAGCAAACGGAGGATTTACTTTTTCCAGTACCCGTGACACAGACTTCCGGCTTTTCGGCAGTGCTTCAAAATGTCGGTAGTATGGAAAACAGTGGTTTTGAATTTAGCATCAGTAGCCTGAACGTATCAACTGGTGACTTCTCCTGGTCTACCAGTTTCAATATCTCTACGAACAAAAATGAGATCACAGACCTGAACGGTCAAAATGCCATCGTTGGTGTTAATGCTTTTCTGGAAGGCCAGGCATCAGGAGTATTTTATACCCGTCGATATGTTGGTGTAGATCCAGGGAATGGTCAGGCACTGTATGACAATGGGGTCGGCGGAACTACCACGGATTGGGAATCGGCACCCAGAATGGTGATCGGTGATCCGAATCCTGATTTCTTCGGCGGTCTGACGAACAATGTCTTCTACAAAGGACTAGAATTGGATTTCTTGTTCCAGTTTGTGCAAGGTGTAGACATCTATAATGCCACAGGAGAGTTCTTATCGAATAGTGGTATCCTGAATCTGGGGCAAACAGCGAATCAGGTAAATCGGTGGTATGCACCTGGAGATAATGCACCATTTCCGGTCATGAACCCTTTTCAGGAAAACACGAACCCCTCTTCACGATTTTTGGAAGACGGCAGCTATATCCGTTTGAAGACACTCACCCTGACCTACAATTTCCCTAGCGAAATAGTCTCTAACTGGGGATTGAGCTACTTCAAATTCTATATCGGTGGGCAGAACCTCCTGACCTTCACTGACTACTCGGGTTATGACCCGGATGTCAATTACATCGACCCGAACTTCGGGACCATCGAACGGAACATCAGCCGAGGTATCGACAACTTCACTGCGCCGCAGGCCCGAACCATTATTTCAGGAATTAAAATCGGATTTTGATCATGAAAATGTTTAGATATACCACTCTTTTTGTGCTGTTGCTAACCGCTTTTTCATGCGACAGTCTACTAGACATAGATGCTGATGGCACCATCAGCGGTGATGTGCTCACCAATGACGCTGCAATTGAAAGCGCATTGATTGGTGCTTATTATAGCTTCGGAGGTATTTCCGACGGAAACGACGGAGGAGAATTACTTGGCGGTGACTTCTCAATCATTGCCACACTATTGGGAAGAGCCAATGGTCAGGAGATTTTCTGGTCTTCTGCAACAGGTCCTGCTTACGCCAATTTCATTGACAAGGACATCATTAATACCAACACGCGGGTGGAAGCCAACTGGCGAAGAGGTTATGAGGTGATCAATTCGGTGAATGGTATCCTGGCCAACATTGAGAATGTGTCTTCAGCCGGCGACCGTGATCGCATTCGAGGTGAAGCACTGGCCATACGGGGCATCCTCTATTTCGAGATGGTCCGACTGTGGGCACCACAATATGATGCAGATGGCGTTTCTCCTGCCTCTACTCCTGCTATTCCAATTATCGATTCGCCAATCACTGATGTCAACGAGATTTCAACTCCTTCAATCAGTACCATCGAACAAGTATACCAACAAGCCGAGAGCGACCTGACAGATGCTTCCAATTTACTACAATCACTGGGCACAAACGGCACACGCTTGTCATACTATGCATGCCAGGCTTATTTGGCCAGAATGTCCATGCAGCAGAATAATTACATCGATGCATTGCTGTACTTGAATGAAGTGATCACATCCGGGGCTTATGCCTTGACAAGCACACCAATGGGTGCTTTCAACAATAGCGTCAACTCTACAGAAGACATCTTTGCGATTCAGCAGACTTTGTCCAATACTTCCGGAGATCGTACCACAGGAACGGGTTTGGTCAACTTTCTGTCGCCTTTGTCTGAAAGTGGTTTGGGAACCATGTCCATCATCCGGTCATCACTGACTTCTTCCACACCTTTCAATAGCCCCCAATTTGATGACGAGGACCTGAGATGGACACTGGATGTAGATGTCAATGCAGCCACAATGTTTGCTGATGTGAATACAGCCTTCATCAAGAACATCCCTAACAACAATAACGATCTGTTGTCTACCACCAAGTACCTGCGTGGTGATCGGGTGTTACCAGTAATTCGACTGGCAGAAATGCACTTATCAAGAGCAGAAGCCCTCTACGAGATCAATCCTTCTGTGATCAACACAACGGCTCTGGATGACTTGAACCTCATTCGAAACCGGGCTGGTCTTCCCGCACTTGCTTTGGCAGATTTTGCTGACCCGGCAGCCTTCCTGGCCAGTGTGAAGCTAGAACGCAAACGAGAATTATTGTTCGAAGGGCAACTCCTTCATGACCTCCGTAGATGGGGAGAATTCGTAGGTACACCATTTGGATTGTCCGACCCATGGGGCGACAATTTTGTGTTACCGATCCCACAAACTGAAACGGATACTGGAACTGGGGGATGATTAGTTTATAGGTATTCGTTCCTGGTTTGGAAATGAAATTTGGAAGCCGGTCTCAATGGATCGGCTTTTTTATTTCTTGCCATTCCACCACACCAACTGATCATCATTAATGCAGAGATATGAGTCAGCCATTTTGATTGCTGATCCACATAAATCAGGCAAGGCAGTTTCCTTCTTTTCTCCGGAATTGAGATCTATTTGAATTAAAGAAGTACCGAAGGAATAATACAATTGATCTCCAATCAGTCTAACAGCAGAAGCATCTTCTTCCTCTACTTTCCGAATAAGATTCCCAAAGAGATCAAAAATGAAAATACCCTGGTATTGATCCACTAATATCAGTTGCTGCTGGCTGGCTCCGAAATACACCAGGCCTTCCAGGTCAAACCCTATTTGTAAGACGACTTCATGCAATACATTGCCCGAAAACCGGTCCACCTTGGTGATGCGAAATGGGTCGATCTCCAGCAGCCAGAGTTGCCGGTCCACACTGGGCGAGGCTAACCACACAAATGATGACGTCCATTGGTTCAGGTCATAAACGACCGGATTGGCCAGGAAACGGTCCAGAAACACGACTTGTTGATTATCCCTAACAAAGAAGAAAGGATTGAGGCTATTCTGTGCTTCCAGCGAGGTAAAGGGAGCCAAATTAGGCTGGGAGAAGTTCGCCAGTTCCTGCCCTTCCTTATCTAACTTCAAAAGTTGATCATCAGCCAGGGCGACAAAAATGTTCTCTTGAAAGTCAATAGAAACAGCCACAATCTCCGAATCGAAAGCTTTGACAGTAGTAGCTTCCCAGGACTGTGCCTGCGTGGCCTGAATGACAAAAAGGAATAGCCAGCAGCTATTGCTCCTCAAATTTCTCCAGCAGCAGTTTTTCACCATCGAATGAAGCATAGGTACAATGTTTAATCCACTCCCCCAGGTTTACATAGCGTGACTCACCTACTTCGATATCCAATGGTAGGTGCCGGTGCCCGAATAAATACGCATCGTAGTGCTGTTGCTGCTCATGAGAACGAACAAATTGCAACAAGTATTCTTCTTCACCCAGGAATTCTGCATCCTTTACCGCATTCTTATTCCTGCTTTTATTGGACCAGGCCTTCGCCAGCCAAACACCTACATTAGGATGCAACCATTTGAACAACCACTGGCAAAGGCCGCTGGCAAAAAAGCCTTTCAGGAACTTATAGAAGTGATCACCAGGGCCTAAGCCATCGCCATGTGCCACAAAAAAGGACTGTCCAGCCATCTTAAAATTCACAGGTCCATAATAGACAGGAATACCCAGTTCTCTTGGGAAATAGTCGAACATCCACATGTCGTGATTTCCGGTAAAGAAAATGATTGGAATACCTCGCTCTCTCAACGAGGCGATCTTTCCTTGAAAGCGAATGAATCCCATTGGGATCACATTGTTGTATTCGAACCAAAAATCGAAAATATCACCGACCAAAATAATCCCTGCGGCATCCGATTCGATCTGATCCAGCCATCGGATGATTTTCTTTTCACGCGCCAGACTTTCCTCATGATTGGGGGATCCCAAATGAAAATCACTCGCAAAGTAGATCTTCTTACTTGCGGGTATTTCTCTAAAATCAATATTGACTTGAATGTCTTTTTCTAATGTGCTCCCCAAAATCGGTTGATAAGGCAGTTCGGAAGCAATATTAGCAGAAGCAGGGGAGGACTAAAAGTTTGTGCGATCAGTTTGGTAGGGTGGCATCTGCATCTTTGACCAGACGGACACTAAAGCCATAGGTCTTGTAGGCATAATTTCTGTAGAGCCGGCCTTCCTTCTTTTGGATGAATCGCAAGGCAGCCAGATCCGTCTGTTTCATGCTGGTATCCGTGGCGGTCCAGTAGTAGCCACTTTCCTCCAAAAACGCATATTCATCCCCATCAAAATGAAGAAATCCGCCATAAAGGCCTTTAAATCCAGATTGACCATCAGTTTTCAGGGATCGGCCTATGGGATTTCCCCGCCAATCCAGCGAATCGGTTGTTCGGGTGTCCATGCCTAGCGTCTCTTCGAGCTTTTTCCAATCTGCATCACTGGGCAATCGCCAACCGTCAATCTGATCAGCGACTTCTTTGGCCTCATACCAATTGTACAACGCTCCATAAGTCTCACAATTTTTATCGTCTTCTTCGTAGCAGGTATTATTCTCACCGATTTTTGCAAGGTTATTGGCCGTCCACCACTGGTCACCTATTCGTATCGCTTCAAAGGCAACATTTTCAGCTTTCCAAACAGCCGTATCCAAAGCCAGTTTCAGGCGGATAGTGGTCGTATCGAATGGGTTAAAAACATAATCCTGATCAAAATTTCCATAACCAAAGGAGCCAATCACCTGGATTTTATAAGTATCAGGAGCCATTTTACTCAGATAACTCGACCAATCTTTGACCGTATCTTCATTGATGATCACAATGGCATCCTTATCGTCCAGTTCCAAATTCACAGATACGGTCGCTTTGGCCTTACAATCCACCACAATTTCTTGTTCCAGCTTTGAAGGGAATTTAAATTCCTGGTCAAAATTGCAGATGTAAGCATCATCCATACTGCTAACTTTCAGATGGGTCTTTCCGGGGATCACGGATACTTTAAGCGGGGTAATACCTACGTTTTTCCCATCAATGTTCACCAGGCATTTGATGTTGGGAATACTTGTTTTAATATCAAGTGAAACCGTCTTGAAAATACTGAAATACTGGCATCCGCAGAGCAGGAGGAGAAGGGCAAATCCGGTTCGTGAGAAAGCTTTCAAAATAGTCTAACTGGAGTATCTGAAAACCAATTTACGAAGGATTGCGTGAAATGGAAACTTTCAGCCTCTAAGGCGTACTGAAAAACGCCAAATCAAAATAAAAGAAAAGAAATCACGATTCGATTAATGGCTATTGTATCTAAGATTAGCACAAGGACGTTTTGTCAAATCCCTTTAGGAACTAGAACATAAAGAAAAATGAGCGTGTCATTTTTCTGGCTAGCCTCAGGCAAGTCATCTACGTTGTTAGCCTCAGATCGAGGTATGTTTATACAACTTCCCTCGGCCGCCTAGTAGACGACATACCTGAGACTTTTTCAGAAAGCCTTACTTATTCCTCCGAATCGGAATCAGTCACCTCTGATACAGGTTTCAAATTCGCCGGAATTTCATCCTCTTCCATGTAAGGGTATACTTCGACGATGTTCGTTTTGGTGATGGATGGGATTTCGAATGGGACCAGCATCGAGCTCAAGTTGTCTTCTACCCTTACAAAAGCCTGACGAACATCTTCGGCTCCAACCAGGAAATAGGTATTGATCTTTACTTCTTTTTCACTGTCACCATCGACCGTGGAATAGGTCACTTTACACTTGTACCAATAATCCGAATCTTCGTAATTGATTACTTCCGAAATGTTGGATTTGGTAATGGCAGTGATGGCAAACTCTCCGGCAATGTTCTGTTCCATCGCGGCATAGATTCTGGTTTCCGCATCCGTATAAGAAACAGCATCGACAAGGTACGCTTCCGTAACTTGTTTCATGATGCCTTCATCATTTTCCTTGCCATACTTTGCCTTGCAGGTGAACCAGATTTTCATTCCCAGAGGATTTTTTTAGTGAAATAAAGGCGGCAAAAGTAGAGTAGTTACGATTAGATCGTTAGCCCAAAAGCAATAAGTTTTCCACTATTTATTGATTCGCCTGATTCACGATCTTAGCCAGGTGGCGAGGCTTGGTCCAACGGAGTTTATTTTGCTTGGCGTATTTCTCCAGCACGGACAAATCCTCACCGAATATTTCGCCTTTCACTTTTTTGGAATTCTTGAAAGGTATGATCTTTCCGGATGGGTTCTCTACGAAATAGTCTACAAAATCGACATATTTCACATTATTCTGTTCATCTATCTGCGCCAGCACATTTCTATCCTCGCGTTGTGCTTGTTTACCGGGTTTCGCTAATAAATAATAATCCCCCGCAGCCAGTTCAATAAAGAAGGGATCCATCGGTTTTTTTATCTCCTTAACGGGAACCAAATGACGATGAAAAGTATACGTAGAATCTTCGGCTGCAACGGAAAATGACTTGACCCGGATCGGCGCCATCATGCGAGGTTCAGCGTCTTCATCCAGTTTAATGAGCAGACGACCATGCAAGAGATTGAATTTCATGATCACGTCCGAATATTCATATCCTTTTACCGTACGGATCGTTCCTTTCAGCCATTCGTCAAACAAGAACGGTGAGCCCTCCTGATTTGCCAGAGAAGGCCTAAACGGATTAGGCCAGCTTTTCAGCGACAGTTCTCCGAGCGAAGGCTTATCCTCAGATTGGGCCTGAACAGGCTGCAATACAAATAGCCAACCTGCAAGCATTAGCGGCATCAATAGCTTCATGGGCTTTTGGATCAATACTGTTTCAAACATCCAATTAAAGCTAATCACTTACCCTGATTATCAAAAATCGCTACCCTTCCGCTTGTCAAAAACTGCGACCAGGTATTACTGGCTATCCCTTAATTTTCCTTCACAATTCCACCTTATAAATTGACCTCATGAAGTCTATTGCTACTTTTCTGATCTTGTGTTTTACCTTCACCGTAGCTGCGCAGCGCATGTTACCCGTAGACACTACTGTAGTGACCAATCACCAGCTGACGGTGAAAGGAAAGAATTTTCCCTACAAAGCCACGACGGGCACGCAGCCTGTCTGGGATAAAATGGGCAACGCTTCTGCTTATCTCCACTATACGTACTACGAACGAACAGACATCAAAAACAAGGCAACACGTCCCTTATTCATCTCTTTCAATGGCGGACCTGGTTCAGGTTCGGTTTGGATGCATCTGGCTTATACCGGGCCTAAGATTCTGAAGGTAGATGATGAAGGATTTCCGGTTCAGCCCTATGGCGTCAAGGACAATCCATATTCTATCCTGGATGTCGCGGATATTGTTTTTGTAAACCCGGTCAACACCGGATATTCCAGGATCGCAGACAAAGACGCGAAAAAAGAAATGTTCTTTGGGGTGAATGCAGACATTGAATACCTCGCTGAGTGGATCAATACCTTTGTGACCCGAGTCAACCGATGGGAATCTCCAAAATACCTGATTGGCGAAAGCTATGGAACTACGCGTGTTTCTGGCTTGGCCATGGCCCTGCAAAATCGCCAGTGGATGTACCTGAACGGGGTGATCCTGGTATCACCTACTGAACTGGGCATTGATGCCGGTGATGGCCGACGTGCCGGACCTTTGGGCGCTGCACTTCGTGTTCCATACTTCACCGCTGCTGCGTGGTATCACAAGCAATTGCCTGCAGATTTGCAATCAAGAGATTTGGAAGAACTACTACCTGAGGTAGAAGAATATGCTGTAGACGAATTGATGCCCGTGATTGCTAAAGGCGGATTTGTGGATGAGGCCACCAGAAATGAAGCGGCGCGCAAAATGGCTCGTTATTCTGGTATCTCGGATAAAGTGATCCTGCAATACAACCTGGACGTTCCCACTTCTTTTTTCTGGAAAGAATTACTTCGTGAGGAAGGCTTCACTGTGGGCCGTTTGGATTCACGTTACAAAGGCATCGACGAAGTAGAGGGCGGTGATCGCCCGGATTTCAATTCAGAGCTTACCTCCTGGTTGCATTCGTTCACCCCTGCGATCAACTACTATTATCGCAATGTATTGAACTTCAAAACCGATGTGAAATACAACATGTTTGGCCCTGTTCGTCCATGGGACCGTACCGGCAATCGCACTGGTGAAAACCTACGACTGGCCATGGCGCAGAACCCTTACCTGCATACCATGATCCAATCTGGCTATTACGATGGTGCCACCAAATACTTCGACGCAAAGTACACCATGTGGCGTATCGATCCTAGTGGGAAAATGAAAGATCGCTTCAGCTTCAAAGGCTATCGCAGTGGTCACATGATGTACCTGAGAAAGGAAGATCTGATCCAGGCAAATGAAGATATTAGGGATTTCATCGAGAAGTCTGCATCGAAGGGGCAATCAGCCAAATATTGAGTTTCTTATTATATCGAACCTCTTTTGTCCAGTTATTTGAGATTGGTTAGTTTTAGAGTATTAAAACAATTACAAACCAATTTTCTTAATAACTATGAAAACTAAATTTTTTATTACCCTATTCATGATTACCGGAGCTCTGACTCTAAACAGTTGTACGGAAGAAGAGATAGCCACGGTCGAAACACTGGAAGATCGCGTGAATAATGCTGCGATCATACCTGGTGAAATTCCATTTTTCAACGACAATGTGCAGTTGACCGAAGCGGACCTCAATTCGCTTAATCACCTCTACATTGCTATTCCCGGAAAGAACGGCTATTTGAAAATAGAAAGAGATTCCCGTGAAGAAAAAGAACGTATCGTTGAGTTGGTTTATCAACGTTTCGAAAAAGAATTCAAGGAAGCAAGATTGAAAGGAAATCAAGAAGGGCGTACAGAAGGTTGTACCGATTGGGTATCCATGGATGGATCCAGTGGTAATTCAGGATACATCCGCATGTGTCTTTTGGATTATGGCGTATTGATCGAAACTTGTTCTTGCCCCTATTGCTGTGACTAAATTCAACGCGCATCCTTTGAAGTTTTAACTACAGACGTTATTACCCTCAATTGATAAGATAGAGGTCAACATAAAGAAGCCTGACAGTCGGTACGCTGAACTGTCAGGCTTTTTTTATCTTTCCAGGGCAAATTTGATCGCATGAAAATCATCTCTACCAATATTGGAAATCCTACCACAGTAACCTGGAAAGAAAAGGAAGTGACGACTGGCATCTTCAAATATCCAGTCGCACAACCCATATTTCTGGAAGCAACAGATGTGAAAGATGATCATGTCATAGACAGGAAACACCATGGTGGCATTTACAAGGCCTGTTACCTTTATGGTGCCAACCATTACCCCCATTGGAAAGCTTTATATCCAGAATTGGATTGGAATTGGGGCATGTTTGGTGAAAACATGACTGTAGATGCGTGTGACGAGGAAAATACATTCATTGGGTCCATCTATCAAGTTGGCTCTGCCAAAGTTCAGGTAGCTCAACCACGCCAGCCATGTTTTAAGCTGGGCATCCGGTTCAATGATCAGGAGGTTCTGAAACACTTCATCAACGACACCCGGTCCGGTATTTACTTCAAAATATTGGAACCGGGAGAAGTAAGAGAGGGCGACGAATTTCGTTTGGTTGAAGCAGATTCCACCGGCATCACGGTGGCTCAAATCTTCCAAATGCTATTCCGAAAACTAAGCGACAGGCAAGTAATTGAAAAAGCCGTTGAACATCAGGCATTGCCAGCTGGTTTAAGGGAATATATAGCCGGGTTAGTGGATTAGGCAACAAGGGTTGTTATTATCTCACTACCACTTTTGTTATTTTTATATTGTGAAAAAGCTAGCCACCATCCTTGTTTTAGTATTGCTTTGCTTTGCTACAGACACATTTGCCCAACGTAGTTTCATTGAAACTTACGCCAGGTTCCTCCCAAATGCACCTCTTATTGAGGGACGACCTCACAACAATTCCCAATTTGTTCGATTGAAATCCAAGGGCGACACCATCTACCTCTACCCCAACGATGTGATCTCTTATGGATTCAAAAATGGAAAAGTTTTTTATTCCCGGAGGATCGAACTGAAGGGCGAAACATTACGCGTATTTGTAGAGAATATTCTTCCAGGAGAGATCAATCTCTATTATTATGTAGACAAAGAACAACGGGCGTATTATTTGGAAAAAGGAACCAGTGGTCTGGTAGAAATTCCCTTTGATGCCAAGGCACGATTAGACACTTTGAATAAATATGTGGGTGACTATCCGTGGATGAAAGACCCTATTAGACAAACACGCTACAGTAGAAGCTCACTCAACCGATTGGTCACCTTGTACAATAGAGGTCGTAATAGGCCTTTGTCTTATTTCAAATGGGGTGTTAACGCAGGTTTGATCAACACGACCATTGGAGTGCCTATACCCGGAAGAGCAGATCCATTGGCGGGTTTGCCCAGAAACAGCCGTTTCCCCTTACTAGCCACAGCAGATTTCTCACCGGCCAATACGGTCTTCGTTGGCCTATTCGCAGATGACCCAATCAAGAATTCCAGCTTCTCTTATCATTATGGTATCGGTATTTCAAAAAGTTTTTTGGAATCCACGCATAGCCGTTTTATTACTGACATTAACAGCAGGCGGTTCAGTTCCGAAATCAATGCGGAAATCGAGTTGATCACATTGGATTTCCCATTCATGATTCGATATACGCTTCCTGAACGCAGGCTCCGTCCCTTTATCAATCTGGGCATGAACATGTCTTACCATATCAGGAATCACTACCGTATCGAGGAATTCAGACCTGATACGGGCAATACGATCGTCACCAATCAGGTTAATGGCCCACAGCTGGTTTCCATCGACATGTTTGGATGGATTTTTGGCGGTGGGGTCCAATATCAATTGAAAAGTCGTCATAACCTGACTTTTGAAGTCCGCCGGAATGATTTCTTTGAAGAAAAGGACCGGCTGAATAAACGGCAAATCCTGTTCGTCTTCGGCGTTTCTTTGTAATCTTGATCATCTAGAAGTTTCTTAAAAAGGCTACATAAAGTTTTTTTTTGAAAACTCCGTGTAACCTTTCTTCAGAAGGGCGGTATTTCCTTTACAAACTCAGAATAAAACCCTAGACCATGAAGAGATTATTCATACTCCTCGCTGCACTGACCCTTCATCTGGCTACCCAGGCCCAGGATAAAGACAAATATGAAGGCTTGAAAAAAATCAGCCCTGACAGACCCAAAGGTTCAACAACCATCATTCATCTGGACGACCTGGATCTTGCAGATTTAGACATAGATCTGAGTCGTTTGGAATCACTCAGCTCACTCAGTGACCTTTCTTCCTTAAAGGAGCTTTCCAAGCTAAGTGCACTTGGCGAACTGGGAGAATTGGAAGAGCTAGCGGAACTAGAAAACCTCTCCGAGCTTGAAGAATTGGATGAACTTCTGGACAGGGAGTTTCTGGGCGAGATCATCGAAATCTCTCTAGATGCAAGTCTCAAATCTCTGGAAGCCTTGAGAGAACTGGAAATCAAACCTAAAAAAGAACAAAAATAGACTACTGAGCTTGTCGGTAGTATTCCAGTGCTTTCGGCATATTTTGCTGCAGGTCGCTGATTCTTGTGCTATGCGAAGGGTGTGTAGACATAAATTCCGGGGGAGCTTTTCCCCCGCTTTGTGCTGACATACGTTCCCAAAAAGCGGGTGCTTGCTGCGGATCATAACCCGCCATTGCCATAAAATACAAGCCCAACTCATCCGCTTCGGACTCGTGCTTTCTGCTGAATTTTAAGATTCCCAGATTGGAAGCCGCTCCAGCTCCTTGCAAGACCATATCTCCGGTGAGAGAAGCCCCGGCACCACCCAACGCGATGGTGGCAAGGCTCAAACCTGTTTGTACTGCCAAAGTATGGCTGATGCGCTCTCGGCCATGATTGGCAATGGCGTGAGCAATTTCATGCCCCATGACCACCGCCAGGCCGGTTTCATCTTTGCAAATCGGAAGTATCGCCGTGTAGAAAGCCACCTTTCCTCCAGGCATGCACCAGGCATTGACCGTCTCATCATCTTTGATCAGGATGTACTCCCATTCATAATCGTTCAGGTAGCCACTCTGCCCTTGCTCCGCAAAATATTTTTCAACGCCCTTCTGGATTCTGGTGCCCGCTCGCTTGACCATCTCAGCCTGCTCCCCGGAAGTGATCACCTCATTGGTTTTCTTCACCTCCTCATATTGCTCAAAACTCATGGGCAATACGTCTTTATTGGGAATCAGACTCAGTTGCGACCTTCCGGTGATAGGTACTTTGGCGCATTGTGCCATCAGTAACACAATAAACAAACCCGTCAATAGTCGGAAGGAACAACGCTTCATACCTGTTTATTTAATGAAGGATCAACTTTCGTAAGTGATCCGATAGATCGTACCTGAAAGATCGTCAGAAACAAGAATAGAACCATCTTTCATCACTAAAATATCTACAGGTCGACCCCAGGCTTGATTGGTTTCTTGATTTAACCAGCCTGTAATGAATGGTTCATAAGAAGTCCCTACACCATTGGACTCACTCACCATGGACAATTGATGACCTGTATGACCAGCTTCCGGAGTTCGGTTCCAGGAACCATGTTCCGCTATCAGGATCTTGCCTTGATATGCTGCTGGGAACATAGATGCCGTATAAAATTTAAGTCCCAGAGGAGCTACATGAGGACCAAGGTTTTGTGCAGGTGCTACATATCCATCACAAGTTGGCTGCTTCTTAAATTCTTGCTTATCATCATCAATCCCCGGATCGACGACCGAACCCGCATGGCAATAAGGATAACCAAAATGCTGACCTTGCTCAGTCGCCCGGTTCAACTCACAAGAAGGAGAATCATCACCTAGCCAATCTCTTCCATTATCAGTAAACCATAGATCTTTGGTATCCGGATGCCAGGTAAAGCCCACTGTATTTCTTACTCCGGTCACATAGATCTCACGATCAGACCCATCAGCATTCATGCGCAAAATGGAGGTGTATATCTCGTCACTTTCACAGATGTTGCAAGGTGCTCCAACAGGAACGTATAATTTACCATCAGGACCAAAAGCAATGTACTTCCAACCGTGATGACGCTCTGTCGGCAGGTCATCGTAAATCAATACGGGCTCTCCGGGGTTATCCAGATTCGCTTCAATGTTCTCAAACTTCCAAAGTTTACTCACTTCAGCCACATACAAGTCTCCGTCCTTGAACGCCACACCATTGGGCATATTCAATCCTTTCGCTAAAGTATATCTTTCGTCAGCCTTGTTATCTCCGTCCGTATCTCTCAACGCCTGAACATTTCCGGTAGTTGATCGGCTACCAATGAACAAAGTACCACCCGGGCTCATGGCCATGGATCTTGCTTGCTTCGCACGGCCAAAAAGATCTACTTTGAAACCATCCGGCAGATTCAGTCGATCAAGCTCCAGGCCCTCTGAACTTCCAATGGCGATCTCTACTTCCTCTTCAGCAGCAGGTTCTGCATTGGATTTTTCAGACTCGGCCGGGTTGCCGGGTGAGCATGCGAAAACAACAAATAATAACAAGGGTAAGAAAAGCTTCTTCATAGGTTGGAAATTATACGATCAAATATAGTAGCAATTGGAAGTGTCACCAATGACAATGGGTTCAATGGTCGGCAATAATGCAATACGGAAACCCTCCTATGATGAAATGAGTTCGATAAGTCATAACAAAAAAGGGAGTAACCAAAGGCTACTCCCCCAACTCTAGCATCTTTTAGAAGCAACTTATTTTGTCACGATCATTCTTCGTGTACCTATGGTTTCGCCATCAGCCACCATGACATACACATAAACGCCAGGATCGAGCTTATTGGAACTGACATCCAGTGAACGCTTTCCCTTTTCCAGATCATAGTTACCAACCAATGCACCTTGCATGTCATAGATCTGGAGGTTTGCCTCTTTTACGGACTCTCCAAGGGTGTAATTGATTTTGGTCTCCTGTCCGAATGGATTAGGACTATTTTGACCTAAGGAAGTTTTATTCGCTTCGATCAAGTCACGAATTTGATCCATTTGACCTGTTTCTATGGCAGACAACAAACTTCCGAACCGCTCAGCAAGCAATTCATTCTCCGCTTTCAAGGCATCCAGTTCCATTTGGTAACCTGCCAGCGTGGATTCATGCTCCTGGACTATTTTAGTCAGAATGGGAATGAGTCCTGTGTAATTAACGGATTTGAACTCAATTTTCTCTGTTTCAGAAGGCACCTGGTTTCCGTTAGCATCTGTCACAAAAACAGGTTCTACTACGTTTTTTACAAGGTCAGGAAAAACTTCCTCTACTTCCTGAGCGACAAATCCATATTGTAGCCCTTTGGTGAATTTCATCTGATCCGAATTCTTATAATTATAGGTGGCCGGTTTCAGCTTCATAAAGCTACTGGCCACCTCTTGCTTGACAACTTTCTTAATGTCCTTCTTGAATTTTTTATCAGAAGCATGCGTAAGCGTTCCCGACACAAATACATCCCCTGAGAAATAGCCTGCCCAAACCGTGCCATTTCCTGTGGCCCTTCCGTAAATACCATAAGTGGTACTAAATCCAGCATTGGTATTGGTGATATTCGAATACACACCATACAAATAAACGCCGCTACCATTTGCACGATTATCATTCACAATCGCACCGTAAGAAGAGAAATCATCCATGGTGTTATAGATTCCTGACAACACATAGGAAGATCCGCTTCCAATGCTATTGTACAATCCATAGCCATAAGTTGAGGTATTGATGTCTACGGTATTACGGACACCATAATTGGTGGAAGAAGCGGTAACGGAAGAAACATCAAAATGTGCAACAGGTGCTGTGACTCCCACACCTACTTTCCCATCGGAAGCCATGGTCATCACCTCTGTGAGTGCAGATGGGTTCGTAGGATCCTGAATGAAACTAAAGCGAAGTTTGCTATTCACATTATCTCCCCATTCGACGGCAAGATCTTTTATGGCTCCGTTTTCTTTAAGACTGAATATACCAGCTTCTCCATCCCATTGAGCACGAAGGCCATAGGCCGGGACTTTCACGATGCTGCCAGGCGAAATGGTAGGCTGACCGATGCCGATCCACTGATCTGATGCCCCTAAGTTTCCAAACGTTCCCGATTCTCTATGCCCGAGAAGTCTCCCAAAGCTGTTGGTTGAGAAGAAGTTTAGGGTGTTGCCATCGGGCTTTCCAATGGTCTGGGCGTTTGTTTGTAAGCTGACTGTAATAAAACAGCCAAGCAAGAACAGTTGAGTAAGGTTCTTCATGGATTAGATTAATTTGTTTGTTTATAATAAAGAACTATACCAGTTAATTGTTAATATATTATCTGGCGTGATAGAATAACTAGCACTAACTCATTTGGTTCAAAGTGGAATTTGAAATATTTCATTTGGCTGGTCTCAAAAAATGAAATTCTAATAAACCACAGGAAGACTCTTCCAGTTAATTGATGATGATGGAATTATTGGCAGAGGATCGCAACAGGATCGTGGAAATGGCATGGGAAGACCGAACTCCTTTTGAGGCTATAAAAGCTCAATTTGGCCTGTCGGAAAAGGATGTGATCAAGGTTATGCGTAATGAAATGACGGAAAAGAGCTTTAAAATGTGGAGAAAGCGTGTCACCAATCGCGCCACCAAACATCTCACGAAAAGAGGTTCGGATGTTGATCGCTTCAAGTGTACCCGTCAACGATCCATCAGTAGAAACAAGATCAGCAAGCGATGAAAAAAGGTGATCTGCCCTCCAAAATATGCGTGGTTTGTGCACGGCCCTTTACCTGGCGAAAAAAATGGGAAAAATATTGGGATGAAGTGAAATACTGCAGCGAGCGTTGCCGCCGAAACCGCACAAAGCTCAGTAAGTCACCCGCGTAATGAACTGATCGGCGAGTTCAAAAATCTTCTTGCGTTTTTCTTCCGCCATCTTATCCAGCGTTCGCGTCATCATGGACATTCGAGGGTTTTGCTCGAATACGGCCCTGTTTTTGTCTACAAATCTCCAATACAAGCCATTCATGGTATCCACCCATTCGCCATTGGGATAATGACTCATTTTTCGAATGTAGTTGCCTCCTCCGATATAGGGTTTCGTCGCGAAAATTCCCCCATCGGCAAACTGACTCATACCATACACATTGGGCACCATTACCCAATCTGCCGAATCCACAAACATTTCCATGAACCATCGATTAACCTCATCCGGATGGATCTCGCACAGTAACATCAAATTACCCAAAACCATCAGTCGCTCAATGTGATGCGTAAACCCATGCTTCTGAGCTTTCATAATACTATCATCCAATACCGAAATCCCGGACGTTCCGTCATACCAACAAGGTCGGAGCTTTCTTACATGATTAAAGTAATTACCTCGCAAGTCAACATCAAACTCGTGGTACATTCCCCGAATGAATTCTCGCCAGCCTATGACCTGACGCACAAAACCTTCTAACGAGGGGTAATGCACTTCATGTTCGCTGGCAAAGACCAGCGCTTCATCCAACAGCTCTTCCGGCGTGATCAGTCCCATGTTCAAGTAAGGAGACAGTACTGAATGAAATAAGAACGGATCTTCCTGATCAATGGCATCCTCATAAGGACCGAACTGTTGAAATCGAAGTGAAAGGAATCGAGACCATTCATCAAGTGCTCCCTGACGAGTCGTGGCCCAGTTAAAATTTTCTATTTTGCCAGGATGGTCAGAAAACAGTCCATTGACCAGAACTTTTACGGCATGGGTATGATCTGTTTGCTCAAAAACTTTCCGCTGAGGGATATCTAATCCTTTTGGCATTTTCTTACGATTATCCAGATCAAAGGACCACTGTCCATGCAGAGGCTTGCCCACTTCATCAACCAACACCCCTAACCTTCGCCGCTGACGCTGGTAAAAGGTATGCATAAACGGCTTCTTGACTTGCTTGAGATAATCCTGAAATTGCTCCCGAGTCGTAACAAAGCCTGGTGACGGTCGATATTTAATGGTCAATCCATGTTTCATACAAAAAAGATTCATTGCTTCTTCGAAGAAATGGTCCTGTATTTCATAAGTGACCAGTTGTTGGATATTATGCTCAAAGATCGTTTGTAACAGCTTGTCGAAGTAAGTTGTAGATTGATTTTTTTCGTCCAATTGGTGATAGACCAAAGACCAACTCGATTGAATGACTTCCGCATGAGACCGCATGGCTGAAAGGAACAAAATCAGTTTGTGCTTATGGTACCGATAGTGGGTACATAGCTGATGATCTTCTGCCATAAAGAACAGGGTTTCAGCATCTGGTTTTAATGCGTGATGGTTGGGGAAAAGCACATCTCCCAAGATGATCGCAAGCCGATTGTAGTCACTCATGGATCAGGTAACTTGCTCAGACTTGCATTAGTTCTGCAAGCAACTACCTAATCAATATTCCGATCATTTTCTCTTAGAATTTGATATTAAAACGCCACCTTGCCGGTACTTCGATTGCACCCAGACAGGGAATAAGGATACATCTGTCCTCACTATCACAAGTGCACATTTTTAAGCCCCTGATGTGCTTCAGATGCATAAAATAGCCTAAAATCAGCAAAAAAAGAGGATGATGAGGTTCATTAAAATTTTACATCAATACTACATCACCCCCTCGGATTATGGTCTCAGTGCTTTTTGGTCGCCTTAAAATCTTCGATATTGTGCTTCGTTTTGCTGCGAACACGTGAACAGGTGTAGTATTTAGAGCGTTCACTTAGAAGATTAAGAGAGGAGATCATGCAAAAATTATCAGCACTTATTTTCATTGTTTTATTGTGTGCCTGTGGTGGCGCAGAAAAAAACCCTGAGACCTTGAAACCAGCGTCTGAAATCTTTGGAAAACCAGAATACCGGGCCATCTCATTTGGTGGCTATCGCGAGAAGTCAAGAGAGCAAGTTCCATCTGTAGAAAATCTCAAAGAAGACATCCGTATTCTGCATTCCATGGGCGTCAAGTTGCTCCGGACTTACAACACCCAACAGTTTGCGCAGGCGAGCAATTTGCTCAAGGCCATTCGGGAAGTCAAGGATGAAGATCCAAACTTCGAGATGTATGTCATGCTCGGTGCCTGGATCGATTGTCAGGGAGCCTGGACCGGTGACACGGATCACGAAAAAGAAAGCCTTGCCAATAATGAGGCGGAAATCGCCGCGGCTGTGGCCATGGCCAATGAATATCCTGATATCGTCAAAGCCATTGCCGTTGGTAATGAAGCCATGATCCATTGGGCTTCTTCTTACTATGTAGTTCCTGGGATCATTTTGAAATGGGTCAATCACCTACAAGGCCTTAAATCAGAA
This sequence comes from Cytophagales bacterium, assembly GCA_033344775.1. Taxonomy (NCBI): domain Bacteria; kingdom Pseudomonadati; phylum Bacteroidota; class Cytophagia; order Cytophagales; species Cytophagales bacterium. The sequence continues at coordinate 1,750,419 of JAWPMT010000005.1, forward strand.
GGCAAACTTCCTAATGGCGTCTGGATCACCAGCTCCGATAATTACGAATCATGGGGTGGTGGCGGAAAAAGCTATCACCTGGATGACCTGGACAAATTGATCAAAGCAGTAGATTTCGTATCTCTACATACCTATCCCTACCACGAAACACATTTCAATCCTGGATTTTGGCTAAGCCCTGAATCTGAGGATGGCTTGTCTGATATCGAGCGAATCAACAAGGCCATGGCACGTTCTATAGAATTTGCCAAGGGCCAATTTGAAAGCGCGGCTGCCTATGTTCGAAACATTGATCCTAACAAACCGATCCACATTGGAGAAACCGGATGGGCAACCATTTCCAGTGAACATTACGGAGATGATGGTACCAAAGCCTCAGATCAGTATAAAGAAAAGCTTTATCACGATATGCTTCGCGAATGGACAGAAAAAGAAGGCATTGCCTGTTTCTACTTCGAAGCATTTGATGAGCAATGGAAAGACGATGACGATCCTGACGGTTCTGAAAACCACTTTGGACTGATCAACCTTAAAGGCGAAGCCAAATATGCTCTTTGGGATATGGTAGATGCCGGCGTATTCAAAGGTTTGACCAGAAATGGTTATGAGATCACAAAGACATTGGGCGGGGATGAAGAAGCCTTACTTTCTTCTTTACTTACCCCTCCAAGCATCAATGATGGCGGCGGGTTCCAGCTTCCAGGCATGAATGAATCCCGCAATCCGGGAGAAGTCATCACCGAAAAAACCCTGGTCATGGTTCCAAAAGACATGGATGCTCCCTTGGCTGCTGATGCGACTTATCCAAGTACAATCTTCCGAATCACTTCCTGGGAAGGCTCATGCCACCTGGAATTGACGGAAAATGGCCATTTGGATATCGTCACCGGTACAGGTGACTGGTGGGGTGGCGCCATGGAAATTACAGGACCTAATGGTGAAAACCTGACCGCATTCGAAAATGGCACCCTGAACTTTGATATCAAAGGAGACACGAAAGCGTCTTTCGAGTTGGGATTTCAAACCGGGGCTTTTGCTGACGGAGATCAAGTCAATCATTCCATTTTCTTCTCGGCAGATGACTCAAATTACCAGTTGAGTGACTCATGGAAAAGCTATTCTATTCCATTGAAGACACTCTCCGAACAGAACATGTTCACCAATGTGCGATCACTTTTCTTCGTAAGAGGTGCTAAAAATTTCGACGGAAAAAAGATCGAATTGCGCAACATTCGATACGAACAATAAGCAAAAAGCAATACTCTAATACCTTTTCACTTAGCAGGTAAACCTATGTCTGAAACTATTTTTGTTGGACAAACCCCTCTGAAACCAGGGACCGGTCAAGTCGCAGGGAGTTATGAAACACTGGATGGCCAGGGGTTTTATAAGATCAGCAACTATGACCTGATACCTCCGTTTTTCATGACTATCGTGAGTGACTCCAATCATTGGATGTTTATCAGTAGCAATGGAGGACTCAGCGCCGGACGGCAAAATTCAGAGCACTCGTTGTTTCCTTATTATACGGATGACAAGATCACGGATTCCGCAGATCAAACAGGAAGTAAATCCATCTTCCTGGTAAGCAAGTCAGGTAAAAAATATTTGTGGGAGCCCTTCTCAAAGCAATTTGATGGGGTATATGCTTCCGAAAGGAACTTGTACAAACATCCGACAGGTAATCAGATCATGTTTGAGGAGATCAACCATGATTTAGGATTGACCTTCCGTTACGGCTGGAAATACGCTGAAAATTACGGTTTCATCAAGGAATCTTACCTGACCAATCAAACAGAGGACTGTTCGGTAGAAATCCTGGATGGCATCCAAAATATCTTGCCTTATGGCGTAGAGCCTGATACGCAGGTAAAGTCCAGTAACCTGGTTGATGCTTACAAGAAAAACGAACTGGAAGTAGCAACGCAATTGGGTATGTTCATGCTCAGTGCTGTGATCGTGGACAAGCCAGTTCCCAGTGAAGCATTGAAAACCACTACGGTCTGGCATACCGGGCTCTCGGACACAAAAATGCTCTTGTGTGCTGATCAATTAGACAACTTCCGAACAGGAAAGGGTGTTCACCAGGAAGTCGACATCAGAGCCAGAAGAGGTGCTTACTTCGTAAACGCCAACATCTCATTAGGCAAGGGTGGAGAACAAACCTGGCACCTGGTAGCAGAAGTAGAGCAAGGACCTTCAGAAGTGGCCGCATTGATCAGGTACCTGAAAGATCAGGGACAAGACAAAGCACAAGCCCTTCAGGCAGATGTAGCAAAAGGCACCAATCACTTACTAAATCTGATCGGAAAGGCGGATGGGCTGCAATTGAGTGCTGACCAACTAACCGCCAGCCGACACTTATCCAATGTACTGTTCAACATCATGCGTGGTGGTCAGTTCGAAGACCAGTACGATGTGGAGTTGGCAGATTACAAAGATTTTCTGCGCGGTGCAAATCAAGGTGTTTACGAAACATACGCAACAGCTATCGATGCATTGGCTGCGCGATTGTCTTACATTGATCTGCTTGATTTTGCGAAAAAACAAAAGAATGCTGACCTCTCTCGTTTGACGTATGAGTACATGCCTTTGACATTTAGCCGCAGACATGGCGATCCAAGTCGACCATGGAACCGGTTCTCCATAGACACGGTAAAAGAAGACGGCACAAAAAACCGGAGTTATGAAGGCAACTGGCGTGATATTTTCCAGAACTGGGAAGCACTGGCACTATCCTATCCGGAATACCTGATCTCTATGATCTCCAAGTTCGTCAATGCGTCCACCATTGATGGATACAATCCTTATAGGATCACTCGAAATGGCATTGACTGGGAGAAAATTGAGCCGGATGATCCATGGTCATTTATTGGATACTGGGGCGACCACCAAATCATTTACTTACAGAAGCTACTGGAAGCCAGCAACAATCATCATCCAGGGTTACTGAAAAACTTATTGGCCGCAGAGGAATTTTGCTATGCCAACGTACCCTATCGCATCAAGTCATATGCTGATATCGTACGCAATCCGCAGGACACCATCGATTTTGACGATGAAGTAGATGCGCTTACCGAAGAAAGGTTCCAGGTATTGGGATCAGATGGCAAGCTAATTTGGGGCAAAGACGGTAAAGTATTGAAGGTCAATTTGCTTGAAAAGCTGTTGGTTACTTTGCTTGCGAAACTGAGCAATTTTATCCCTGATGCAGGAATTTGGTTGAATACGCAGCGGCCCGAGTGGAACGATGCCAACAATGCCCTTGTAGGGAATGGCGTATCCATGGTCACCGTTTACTACATCCGCAGATATGTGGCTTTTCTGTTGCCATTGATGGAGGAATTGGATGGCGACTCCCAAATAAGTGAAGAAGTAGCTGAATTGCTTTCGTCTATTCACACAACTTTCGGAAAATATGAAGGTCATTTGGCCACCGGCATCGATAACACAATCAGACGAAGCTTTGTGGATGAATTGGGCATCGCCGGTGAAACGTATCGCAACAAAGCTTACGCTGGATTCAGCGAAAGGAAGCGCAGCGTTTCCAAAGGTGACCTGACCGATCTCCTTCAAAAATCATTGACTTACATTGATCAGACGATCAGGAATAACAAGCGTGAAGACAACCTGTACCATGCCTACAACCTGGTTAAACTTGGTGAGGGTACCATCAGCATTGATTATCTCTACGAGATGCTGGAAGGACAGGTCGCGGTGCTGAGCGCAGGATCGCTGGGTGCAGAAGAAGCACTTCAGGTGATGTATGCGTTGAAAAACAGCAAGATTTATCGAGAAGATCAATACAGCTACATGCTGTATCCGGATCGTCAACTTCCAAGATTCCTTGAGAAGAACAATATTCCGGCTGATTTTGCAGAAAACTCGGCTTTATTCAGTGCACTGGCAGCAGCTGGCAATGTCCAATTGATCAACAAGGATTTAAATGGAAACTTCCACTTCAATGGGGCTTTCAACAATGCGGCGAGCGTAGCAGAAGGTCTGAATGCACTGGAATCAAACGAAGCATTCGCAAGTTTGGTGAAAGCCGAACGTCAGGGCGTGCTGGACATCTTCGAAAAGATGTTCAATCACTATGCATTCACAGGAAGATCGGGGACCTTCTACGGATACGAAGGCCTGGGCAGCATCTATTGGCACATGGTGAGCAAGCTGGTACTGGCCATCGCTGAGAATTTCCACAACGCCAAAAGAGATGGCGTGCAGTGGGAAATATTGGGACAATTGATGGAATTCTACTATTCCACCCGTGCAGGGATCGGCCTGAATAAATCCCCGGATCTGTATGGCGCCTTCCCTACTGATCCATATTCGCATACGCCTGGCAACAAAGGCGCTCAACAGCCTGGCATGACGGGTCAGGTGAAAGAAGATGTGATCAACCGATGGTTTGAACTGGGTGTACTGGTACATGGAGGTAAGATCCACTTTGAGTCAGGACTTTTGAGAGACAATGAATTCCTGGAGGCATCCACCAACTTCGACTATTACGATTTGGAGGATATCCTTCAAAGTGTGGCGCTCGACGCAGGAACTTTAGGATTTACTTACTGTCAGGTGCCTTTTGTATATCACAAGGATGGCGAGCAAAAAGTGAGCCTCGCTTTCAGTGACGGAAGCACACAGGAAATCGCAGGACTAGAACTGTCAGCAGAGATCAGCCAGGAGATCTTCCAGCGAACAGGAAAAGTGACACAAGTCACCGTATCAGGGATCAGACCCTGATCTATCTTTTCATAAAACACTTATAGAGGCTGCTTTGCTATTGAGTGAAGTAGCCTCTTTTGTTTAGTTTATAAAACTGTTTCAAAGGGCAATATCCATTCACCCCCCCCTCTCCGATACTATGAAGTTAAGCCCACAAGAATTATAACCGTCATTCCGATGGCACCACAGTGGTGGACCGTGGGCCACTGGCGAATGCCGGAATCTCAAACTTAGCTCACAGAAATAATGATTGAGATTCCCTGGTCGGGCACCCCGCCTACGCGGGAATGACGCTTAACTTAATAGCATTGCGCTCCTTTCAAAAGGAGAGAATTTCATGTCTGATGAATCATCGATATCCAAAGATTATATCATTTTCAAAAAAGAGTTGCCTGGTATGGAATGAAAAGCTATTTTCGATTCATTACGACACATGGAAACCTCTTCTAAACACACACTTCTATTTTCAGTTATTGCTGCGGTACTGGGCCTGTTCCTCTCTTTCCTATGGATATTCAACGGCTTTAAATCTTCTACAGACTTACCCAAAACCGTACCCATCATGGAAACCAAAGATGGGAAGACTAAAAGATTGGGAGCCCTGAAATTTGAGTCGGGAATCAAAAAGGAAATTGCTTCTGCTTCGGAGAAGATCAAATCCGCAGAAATCTCAAGAACTGAATCGCTGCACACGGAAAACTTACTTTTCCATTACAATCCCTATCTACTGATTTGGGGACTCACAATCGTCATCCTGACCGGTCTGGCATCAGGTGCCATCCCATTGGTTCGAGATCGAATATTAAACATCCATAAGGTGTTCAAAATCCATTGGAGTGTACTGGCCATCATGGTCGGTGGGGTTGCCTTTGTAGGTTTCATCATGTATAAGACCATGGCCCTGCCCAGCTATTTGAGCTATTACACCTTCTGGACACCTTTCGCAGATGTTATTTTTGAGGATCATTCGACCATGAAATGGGTTGCCCGAGGCATTTTGGCCCTCGCACTTCCTTCATTATTAGGAATTGCTTTGCTTTTCAGAGCCGGACAAAAACTTCAAAACAGCCTTACAGACAATCTACCAGAAGCCAAAAAAACGTTCCTCAAAAAATATCAAGAGTTGCGAAGTGCACTCTCCTTTTTCCTGATCATTCTGACCATGCTGATCACCTTAACTGTCATTGCAACAGGCGCTTTCCGGAAGGCACTATTAACTGCTGTTGTGGTAGAGGGCCTCGATATTGCTCCGGTGGAGTTTGTCTACTTGTATGGCTTGTTTTTTACCGTTTTCCTCGCGTTGTTCTACACGCCAGTTTACCTGCAATTGTTGGACCTGAAGCAACGAACCAAATCTGTCAAAGATCTTCGTGAGTTTCAGGAAAGCGACACCTTCAAAGTCACCAATTGGGAAACGATCAAAATCCTGGCTTCTCTACTGGCTCCACTCTTATCGAGTATCCTTCCCGGTTTCTTAAGTTAAGCTGATAACCAAGAGACTCGGAATGGAACCATAGAAGTTTTAACTTCACCTCCATGAAATACCTTCCTGTTTTATGTGTGGCCCTTTTGGTCATTCACTGCACCCCAAAAGAGGAAGCCCCCATGAACATCCTGCTAATCGTCGCAGATGACCTGGGCTACACTGATCTCGGGTGCTTTGGTAGCGAAATCCGAACGCCAAACCTCGATGCTTTGGCCACGGAAGGGATTCGATTTACGGATTTTCACACAGCAGCCACTTGCTCTCCTACCCGTGCCATGTTGTTAACAGGGGTCACCACGCACAAAAATGGTTATGGCACCATGGAAGGAGATCTGGCAGAGAATCAGGTCGGATTACGAGGCTATGAAACGCATTTGAACTGGGACGTAGTAACATTCCCGAGCTTGCTACGTGATCAAGGCTACCACACATCGATTGCCGGGAAATGGCACCAGGCCTTCCCTCCTGACGATGCCAGTCTCTGGGCCGATAAACGCGGGTTTGATCGTTCCTTTTGCATGAATCAGGGTGGTGCAGGGCACTTCGATGACAAACAAAAACTTTTCGGATTTCAGGATCGGGCCATTTATGTGGAAGACGGGAAAGAAATTGATCAATTACCCACAGGATTTTACTCCAGCGAATATTACGCGAGCAAAGTGATCAGCTACATCAATGAAAGCCAGGAACTCGGAAAACCTTTCTTTAGCTTCTTGTCCTTTACCGCCCCTCATTGGCCGTTACAAGTTCCGGATCAGTATGCAGTCCTGTATCAAGGCGTTTATGATGAAGGATATGAAGTGTTGGCTGCTACACGTCTGGAACGGGCAAAAACAAAAGGTGTCGTACCTAAAAACACGAAACTTCCCGCATTCCCGCATTTGGTAGCAGCCTGGGATGCGCTCTCAGTAGAAGAGAAAAAAGAACGGTCCAAAACCATGGAAATCTACGCGGCCATGATCGAACGACTAGACCATCATGTGGGTCGTGTGATTGATCACTTGAAAAAGGAAGGGCTGTACGAAAACACGCTGATTGTCTTCATGGCTGACAATGGCGCCGAAGGCAATGATGTTTTTACTATCAAAGGAACTGAAGAATGGGTCGCTGAGAATTGGGACAACAGTTTTGACAACATGGGGCGAAAAGGCTCCTACATCCAACAAGGCAGGGACTGGGCTTTGGTATCCAGTATGCCGTACAAATATTACAAGGCCTTTGCCAGTGAAGGCGGGGTACGCACGCCTATGATCGTTCGTCATCCCAGGCAATCAACAAAAACAGGAAAAATCGAACATCAATATCTCTCTGTGATGGACCTGGCACCTACATTCCTGGAAGCCGCTGGAGCAGCTTTTCCTATTGATAATACCTATCAGGGAAGAGAAGTTTTTCCAATAGAAGGCGCTTCAATGGGGTCATTTTTAACTAACAAAACAGCGCTTGTTCACCCTGCAGAGAAGGCGCACGTATGGGAGCTTTACGGCCGAATTGGCGTGAGAAAAGGGCAATGGAAAGGCCTGAAACTGGAGCCACCTTTTGGAACCGGTGATTGGGAATTGTATGATCTGTCTACAGACATTGGAGAGCAAAACGATGTAGCAGCCAGCAATCCGGAACTCGTTGCAGAAATGGAAAAACATTGGCAGGCTTACGCAAAAGAAAACAACGTGGTACTACCTGAAAACTTTATTCCTTATGGCTATTTGCCGGATAAATAGTTGAAATTATGGCCATGGTTGAAAAGCTCGAACCGGAAATCAATAAAGTCTACTTCATCAATCAGTATACGCTGATCCATATCCTGTCTGGTACAGGTGCCATAGAAGTAGATTTCAAGCATTACCTGGATTGGGAAGACAAAGCCATCTACCTGGAAAAAGGCCAGTACATCCGCTTTCGTTCCGACGATTTTGTGGTTCGAAAAATTGAATTCCCTACGGAACAATTATTCCGAAATAAAGACTTCAGGGTATTATTCAAACACCTTATTTCTTTGGGCTACATCCATTTCGATGAATGCAGCGATTGTAAGAAATACCTGAATGAAAGTGTATTTCATGACCAATTGGATGCCATCGTGGATGTATCCTCCGAACAGTGGTTTTGGCAAAATCCTTTTGGAGCAAACCGCGAAGAATATCAGGTGATCTTTGATATCAAGGACTTGATTGATGCGGAATTCTCCAATCATCTGACGAGTTCCGAAGTGGTGGACATGATCAACCAGCAAGGCTACAATGCCAATGCCCTGGTGCGAGAAAGAGTAGGGTTGTCCATCAAAAACCTGATGTCTCGAAAACAGCTGGTAGAAAGCCAAAAAGAGATTGCTTTCACAGACAAAAACATCCAGGAAATTGCTTTTGAATTGGGGTACTCCGATCCCGCTTATTTCAATCGCTCTTTCAAGAAAGCAACAGGTCAAAGTCCTGTCGAGTATCGCAAAAACTACGATTTTGAACACAAGGATTTATTCATTCAGTACTTGCTCGAGTTGATAAAAACATTCCATACTCAGGAGCGATCACTGGAATTCTACGCCGATCAGATGAACCTATCGGTGAAAACACTTTCCAGAAAAGTAAGTCAAAAAATGAACCTGACCCTGGGAGCCATCATCCGGAATGAAGTGCTCGAAACAGCTAAAAGATCCTTGCTTCAAGGAGCTTCTGTCAAAGAAGTAGCCTTTCAATTGAAATTCGAAGAACCCAATCATTTTACCGCATTTTTTAAGCATTACGCTGGCAATACTCCCAGCGAATTTCTCGCTAAAAAGTACAATTCATAGTCCTTTTTTTGTAGCCTTTAGGCTGTTCCAGCGCTTCACTTTTGCATCATCATCATTTGCAAAAAATAAGCACATGGATATTTCAACTCAAGTTCAAAAAATGGATGCATTGGTTGCTCAAGGAGCCATCGTCGATGCAGTTCAAAGCTATTTTGCTTCAGAGGCACAGACCTCAGATTACAACAATGTAACCACTACTTCTAAAGACCAAATGGTCGCCAAAATGGAAGGTTTTGTAGACAGCATTGCCAACGTCAATGGTATCACTCATCACCTTACACTGATTGATGGAAATGCAAGCGCTTCAGAATTCACATTTGATTTTGACATGACGGATGGAAGCAAGATCCATTGGCACGAAATCATCAGACGAATTTGGAACGAAAACGGCGAGGTGATCGCAGAAGAATACTTTAACGCAGGCTAATTAATCAATCAAGAAATTTAAACACAATGAAAAAAATAACCACATTCACCCTGGCATTGGCTTTCACAGTGATCGTCTTTGGTCAGGATAAATTAGCAAATAATATTGATGACAGTCACATTGCTCTGCAGGGTTACAGCCCCGTTTCTTACCTTGATTTGGGCATTGCTCAAAAGGGAGTAAAGGAACACAAGGCCACTCACAAGGGGATCAACTATTACTTTACTTCGTCCGAGCAGAAAAAAGCGTTCAACAAGAATCCTGAGAAGTATTTGCCCCAGTATGGTGGCTTTTGCGCCTTTGGTGTGTATGCTGGAGCAAAGTTCCGACCGGACCCAAATAAGTTTGTGGTCTCAGATGATAAGTATTTCCTGTATCTCTATAATCTCGAATTGGATGCACAAGAGCTATGGTTGAAGGAGGACGAATCCAAGTTGATCAAAAAAGCCAACGAGAATTGGAGAAGTCTGAGTAAAAAGTAAAATCGATTTAGAAACGAATGGTCTGAATTGCCCCATGAAGCACTGCTTATATGCGGCAATTCTTTTATTTTACTTTCATCATTCATGGATCAACTACTCTCAGACATCCGGAATTGCACCATCTGTCAGGAGCACCTGGCCCTTGGACCAAGACCTATTGTAGCTGCTTCGCCTGAAAGCAAGATTGCAATCATAGGGCAGGCTCCGGGATCGGCTGTCCACAAAAGTGGCATTCCCTGGGATGACAAGAGTGGGGACAACCTGAGAAAGTGGATGGAAATTTCTAAGGAGATTTTCTATGATCCTGAGACAATCGCCATAGTCCCGATGGGATTTTGCTATCCTGGCAAGGGAAAGTCAGGTGACTTGCCACCCCGACCGGAATGTGCTCCCCAATGGCACGCTCCTCTCCTGAATCAGCTCAAAAACATTCAGTTGACCCTGCTAATTGGAAAATATGCACAGGATCATTACCTGGAAGATCGTGGGATGAAGACATTGACTGAAACGGTCCAGAACTTTGAAGCTTACCTACCTTCTCATTTTGTATTGCCACACCCTTCGCCACGCAACAACATCTGGCAAGCAAAACATCCGTGGTTTCCGGAACAGGTCTTACCCAAATTGAAGGAACGGATCGCAGAGATACTGTAAAAAATCCCAGTGTTCTTCGGTCACCGATTGCAGCATTTGCTTATTGATTCCAACGAGCAATCGCTAACTTTCTAATCTCACTTCAAAGCTCATGAGTAATCGTCGGAATTTCATAAAAACCATCGGAACAGGCGCTGCATCTCTGGCTTTACAACCTGCTTTCTCCAACATCATCATTCCTGGACAAAAAGTATTGGGTGTGGCGTTGGTTGGACTAGGATATTACAGCCGCGACCTGTTAGCACCGGCCTTACAACGAACCAATCATTGCAAACTGACTGGCATTGTCACAGGAACACCAGCAAAGATCTCAAGATGGCAAAGGAACTACAGCATCAAAGACAAGAATGTCTACAACTACCAGAACATGCATGAGATTGCCAGTAATGATGAGATTGATGTGATCTATATTGTGTTGCCCACCGGGCTCCATGCCAAATATTCCGTGATTGCAGCCAATACAGGCAAACATGTGTGGTGTGAGAAACCCATGGCTGTAACAACTAATGAATGTCAGCAAATGATTGATGCATGTCGCAAAAACAAGGTGAAGTTGTCCATCGGTTATCGCATGCAACACGAGCCAAATACGCAAACGGTCATGAAATATGCTGTAAGTAAACCGTATGGAAAGATCACTGCACTGAAAGCCGAAGCAGGTTACTATGATGGCCGGACCAATCACTGGAAACAGAACAAAGCTCTTGGCGGAGGGGCCATGTATGACATGGGAGTCTATCCACTCAATGCACTGAGATACGCAACAGGTCAGGAACCGATTCGAGTAAGTGCGCGCCATGAAACCAATCGCCCCAAGGTGTATGATGAGGTAGATGAAACGACCTTCTTCGAGCTTGATTTCGGGGCAGGACTCAAAGGTCAGGGAGCCACAAGTCTCGGCGCTGGCATGAATGAGCTTACCGTAACTTGCGAAAATGGATGGTACAACCTGATCCCCATGCAGGCCTATGGTGGTGTACAAGGAAGGACCAGCGATGGGGTTCAATTGAACCAACGCATTGATAACCAGCAAGCCAAACAAATGGACGATGATGCCCTGGCCATCATCAATGATTCACCTGTCTTAGTTCCCGGAGAAGAGGGCCAACGGGATATTCGAATTGTAGAAGCGATCTATCAATCTGCAAAAACCAATCAACCTGTAGACCTTTGATCTTGCGGTTTTTGGTGCACTAGCTGACACTTCCTACTGAAAAATCACACATATGCCAATTTTTTAGTAAGAATGCTCAACCTTATCAGGTGTTATCCTGTAGTCTACTTTAACCTAAGATCGACCAGACATGAGAACGCTATTCTTTGCCTTAATCTTATCCCCATTCTTCGCAGCTGCTCAACCTGATTTTTTTTCAATTGCTAACCAATTCTTCAAGCAACGCATGGTCAACAACCGCTTGAATTATCAATTGATCAAGGATGATTCGCAACAATTAGATTCATTGGTTCAAATGATCGCATCAATGGATGCTGATACGCTCTCAGAAAATGAATTCCTGGCTTTTTACATCAATGCGTACAACCTGTTGGTGATTAAAGGTGTGGTGGATCGCTACCCATTGAACAACATGCAAGATATTGAGGGGTTTTTCTCAGAACTTAAATTTCAAGTAGCTGGTGAGCAAATTACCCTGGATGAAATCGAATTTAAGAAGATATTTGAGAAAAAGGCGGATCCACGGTTCCATTTTGTGCTCAATTGTGGAGCATACAGCTGTCCTACCCTTTCCAATGAAGCCATGTTACCGGATGAGATAGAAGACCAGCTGAATTTTGCCATTCAGATCGTGATGGACAGGGATGATTATGTATTGATCGATCATGATTCGCGATCTGTTTATGTGAGCAAAATCTTCGATTGGTATCGGGATGATTTTACGAAAACCAGCACTATTCGACAATTCATCAATGAACATCGCTTTGTTTCCATCCCACAAGCCTATGATATCAAGTACATGGAATACGACTGGCGTTTGAATGACTCCAATTCACAGTAATTGTGGATAATCCTGTGCATAAGTGAATTCCACGTGGATTACAGGTGGATTGCCTGTTAGTTCCTGTGTACATCTTCCGGAGTAAAGTGGATAAGTACATTTTTCCGTGGATAATTACTAAAGTTGACAATAGCCAAAGAAATCATGTGAATCTGGCCAGGGTCTCGAGATAGAATTAGCTTATCGACCGAAGTTCAGCATTAAAAACGGCCCGAAATCACTCCTCAAAAAAGCTCAATGACATTTTTTTACATGAAAATTTTTAAGAAGATTAAGTAACTGATCTACAAGCATTTAAATCCCTAAAAACAGAACAATAACTGCTGTACTTTTTTCCTCTCCTCAAAAATTGGAACGGACTTTGAATAGATGAGGGCAGGATCAAAAACTACAGATATGAAAACTTTTACTAAAATCTTATTCGTTCTTTTATTACTTGGTCTGTTCTCCTGCTACGACGAAACCGTAGTGGTCGAAGGCCCTCAAGGACCACAAGGAATTCCCGGTGCTACAGGAGCTGCTGGCGAGAGTGGATACGTCTTTGAGTTCAGCGATATTGATTTTGTCGCTCCGGAGTATGAAGTTTTTCTTCCTTTCCCAAATGATTTTGAGGTATTGACCTCCGATGTGGTACTGGTCTACTTGCTTTGGGATGTGCAAGACATAGATGGCATCCCAACAGAAGTTTGGCGTCCATTGCCACAGACGGTATTCACATTTGATGGTACCCTGCAGTACAACTTTGATTTCACACTATTGGATACTCGCTTGTTCCTGGATGCCAACTATCCTTTGGATTGGCTGGAAGCCCGTGACACGGATCAATGGATTGCCCGAGTGGTGGTGGCACCTGGTAACTTCTGGGGTTCAGGCCGACTGGGAATTGTGCCTTCTTACGAAGAAGTAAAAACCACGTTAGGATTACCTGAATTGGACACCAAACGTACCATAGGAATCGATAGACGATAAATAAAACCTTACAACAACAGTTTAGAAAGCCATGACGACAGTCGTGGCTTTCTTTGTCTAATTCATTGACTTTTGCACTTCTACAATCAACGATTGTAGCTGAATTGTACACTTATGGAAGAATGGGACCTCTACGATCGAGAAAGACTCAATACAGGAAAAACAGTCAGGAAAGGAGAACGGTTTAATTCCGAAGAATTCCATTTGGTGGTCCATGTTTGCATGATCAACGCAAGTGATGAAATGTTGATACAACAAAGACAACCATTCAAAGAAGGATGGCCAAACATGTGGGACCTGACCGTTGGTGGAGGTGCCTGCAAAGGCGAAAGCAGTCATCAGGCAGCAGAACGGGAGCTATTTGAGGAGGTTGGATATCAAGCTGAGCTAAACCATACAAGACCTATTTTTACCATCAACTTTGAAAGGGGCTTTGATGACTACTATGTGATCGAAGCCAACCCGGATTTGAGCCAACTTCGATTACAGGAATCTGAAGTTCAAGCCGTAAAATGGGCATCCAAATCCGAAATCCTGAAGCTCATTGATGATGGCGATTTTATTCCATATCATCATAGTGTAATCAACATGATTTTTGATACGAGAAAAGTATTCGGGGCGCATGCCAGATAAAACTTCTCTCTATCACGCTTGATTCCCGAAAAGCAACAAGAATCCTATAAATTGAAGCCCATCACAGGGGTATCATTCAACACATCAACAATCTAAACTATTTCCATGGAGCCAATATTCAATTACAAGGCAAATGCCCAATTCAAAGGAATTTGGGAGTCTAAAATTGTCAAAGGTCAAACCACTGAAATTTTCTCTGAGATTCACGGCCCTGGGATCGTACAGCACTTCTGGCTGACGACTTTTCCCGTGAATCGAGAGGTGGATTTAGCGCTGGCCAATGATTTAGTGCTTAATATCTATTGGGACCATTGTGATCACCCAGCAGTATCTGTACCGCTGGCAGACTTTTTCTGTCAACCTCTCAAGCTCCAATTGATCAACAATCATTTCTTCAGATCTACGAATGATCAATTGCTGTTTACAACGACCATACCCATGCCTTTCCTTGAAATGGCCCGATTTGAATTAATCAACCAATCTGAAAGGGAAATCGAATTGTTTTTTGGAATTGATGTGGAGTTCAAAACCTTAATCAGGGAAGCGATGTATTTACACGCGCATTGGCAAAAAACCAACGACCTACAGACTGGACAGTCATTCAATATCCTGCCCAGCATAACAGGAATGGGAAGATATCTAGGCACTCACATGGCCGTCCAACAAAACAACGTTTTGAAAAATTGGCCCTGGTACACCCGACCAATTACCGTCCGATTAGATGCAAAATCAGCAGAAGATTTACCAAGCTTATACATCAAAACGATCGATGACTTTTTTGGATCCGGGTGGTGGGATCGTGAAGTACCTCACAATACCTACATGTTCCCACATGTGGGAAGGTCGTTGATCGAATTGGATGATAATGATCACCTTTCCACTGTTATGTATCGCTACCATGTTCAGGAAGCCTTGTGGTTTCATGAAAGCATTTCGGTCGAGATCGGCTTTAACTGGAATTGGGGCAACCAACAGATCGGTAAAGGAGACTGGGCTACTACTGCGTTCTTTTATCTGAGAGCTCCGGGGCATTAGATCTCTCATAACACCAAACTAAGAATGGAAAGTTGGCAAGAAGATCGAATATGGCTATGGCTGATCGCTGCTTCAAAACGGCATCCTGATGATCAATGGATGTATTTCATTGACCTTGAAACAAAGGTACTTTTGCTTGAAAAGCATAAAAACAGCGAGTTATTGGTGAATGACAGATACTATGAATATCCTCCCTTGGATGACAGCTTCCCACTACTCCAAGATCCGAACGCGCATGTTTTTAGTGATAAGCAAGAAGACATTGAAAAAATGAACGATAGCTACCGGAGGATGAAGTATGCCGAGAAGGTTCTCGCAGATATTGGATTGGCATTCGAGGAACTAAAGGTAGTTTGAACCACAAATCATAAAACCATGATCAGAGTCATTTATAAATGGAAGGTCGTTCCTGAAAATTTTGAAGCTTTTCATAATACCTGGAGCGCCACAACCAATCGCATTCACGAATCAGTGAAAGGGGCGCAAGGCAGTTTCTTATTGCGTTCTGTAGAAAACGAAACAGAAGTACTCACGATCGCGAAATGGGATTCTTTAGAAGATTGGAAAAGCTTTTTCGCAAACCAGAACCCGGAATCCATGCAAGACATGCGAAAATTAGGGGAGCGTATCGCAGTAGAAGCGTACGAGGAAATTGAAGATCACACGAAGTAAAGTATGGATAAACTGATCAAAACTGAACTCCTGCGACTCGAAAAAGAGCAGCAAATCAAGATCTTGTACGCCGTAGAGTCTGGTAGTCGTGCCTGGGGGTTTGCCTCAAAAGACAGTGACTGGGACGTCCGATTCTTATATGTGCACCACCCTAATTGGTATTTATCCATTGACGACAAGAAGGACAGCATGGAAGTCATGCTTCCCAATGACCTGGATTTTGCCGGATGGGAGCTTCGTAAAACACTTAAGCTGTTTCGCAAGTCCAATCCACCGTTGTTAGAGTGGCTCAGGAGTCCGTTGATCTATATGGAACAGTTTTCTACAGCTGCGCAGATGCGTGAACTTTCCAACGAATATTTCAACCCGAAATCATGTTTGTACCATTACCTCCACATGGCTCGGGGGAACTTCAAAGCCTACATGCAAGGAGATCTGGTCAAAATGAAAAAGTATTTCTACGTATTGCGACCTTTGTTGGCCTGCAAATGGATTGAACAACATGAAACAATCGCTCCAATGGAATTTGAAGTATTGGTTGAATCACATGTCAAAAGTGAAGCCTTAAAAAAAGAGATCGACCAGCTTTTGGAACGTAAAAAGCGTGGTGATGAAATGGACCTGGCACCGCGCATAGATGTCATTCATGAGTTTCTTGACTTTGAAATCCAGCGGCTCACGGAATTATTGGAAGGATATGACATTCACATGACGCCTGACACAGAAAAACTAAATGTTCTTTTCCGTGACGCTTTGAATGAAGTTTGGAGCAGTTAAAGCTATCTCATTCATTTTGTGCGGGTTCTTTGATATAATTTTCCTTAATTAGGATTTATGAAGGATAAAATCGGAGTAGGTCTATTCATTGAAGTCGCCACATTAATATTTATCATTTTTATCGCCAGAGGCCAGGGAGTCAGTAAGGCTGAATTCTGGGAAAACTTCAACATCGGCACTGAAAAACTTGACATTCACTATCATGTCATTGGTTACGCTGGATTTAACGTAAATGGCACAGATGTAAGCACATGGCTCAAGGATAGCACCGTGGATACCAGCATCAAATACGACATCAATAGTATGCTGGACTCCCTCGCACTCAAAAAAATAGGTGGAGAGATTTTTTACAAAGGTGCTCAGGATACCTTGATCGCTGATTCGGAGATCAAGCATTTGGATGAACTAAAAGAACTGTTTACTCCGACGATCATCTTCAATGATTCGATCAGAACTTATTACAGAAACTTCCCCATCACTGTCCATCGCTACTATCCAGCAGATAAATTTAAGATCACACCCTTGTTGAAATCCAGAGACAAACCGTATTATTTCGACTTAGACTGGATCGACGACTTAACCGAAGAGAATATCGTCAACATTGATGAACTATCCGGGTTTACCAATATTGATCGCCTCGAAACACTGATCAAACTAGCCGAACCTGTTCTTGAGGAAAACGAGCACACGTTGGAGCTGACCTGGCGGAAGGGCTCCGAATCCCACTCCTATGGCAAAAACTATCTGGGTGGTGGTATCAGTCTCTACAAAATCAACAACCAAAAAGGGAAAGAGATCTATTACGCCGATTACTTATTTGACGGACTGGAATGGACCAGGGATGAATACGGTGAAGAAGTCGTTGACGAACGTTTCAACATTTGGTACCACAACTGGGTGTTTTGGGCATTTGCCATTGCTATTTCTATCAGTATCATTCGTCGGTTTCTGATTTGGAATAGCCTGTGACAAGATGCAATTTGAGAGAGCAGCTCAATAAGAAGTGGAAAATGAGATTTGCCCTGCTGTAGAGTCAAAGAGCAAATACGTTAAGTAGCTTAATCCCATTCAGGGTATTGAAAAATTCAATCCCTAATGATCGGAAACGACGCCAATTGATCTCCGGAAACTGAAAATTCCTAGGCTTCGGCATATCGATTTTTCACAATTTGCAGATCATGATCTTCAACAAACCAAACCACTACCGACTCATATTCTTGTCGATCCTGAGGAGCCAATGCTTTAAAAACACGGTTGCCCAGTTCTTCTACCATGGACTGTTCTTCGCCAATCTGCATCGGTAGCTCTCCGGTGGTAATCAACTCGACATTAAGGGTTTTCTTATCATCTTCTATGCACTGAAATACCTGATAGGATTCGAACCCATGGCTCTCACTCGTGTTTTGTAAATAGTCTTTGGTCAATTCATTAAGCTGGATTCTTTTTTTTCCTTCTTCTGGTCCATTCCAATTGAAGAAAAGGATAGCGATTAAGCCAATGATCAGACGTTGCATATTGTGTTGTTTATTTCCTGTAAGATAGCTCATTGCATGACGATCGGCCATTCAAAATCTTGCTGCCATGGCGTTGCAACGTAATCTCCGGATTCCGTCACTGAAAAATGAACCAGGTATTCGCCCGCTTCTTTCGGCGTAAACTGTACCATCATCACATGGCCGATTTGATTGGTCTTGAGATCAACGGGCACCTTTCTACCTGCTTTGGTAAGGTAGAAGTTTTCGTAGGCAAAAGTTGCATGGTCCCATAGCGATCGATCTCCATTCGGAAAAATGGCCATTTCGTAAAGCTCACCAGCGACTGCCCCATTGGTTTGTACAGTCATGGGGCTTGGAAAACAACAATCGACTATGCCGAGTTGCCGGGACCAATGCTCTACCAAAGAATACTCGATATAAGTCAACTCAGCTACTAATAGCTCTTGTGTTTGGGCATCCTGATCTTTACTATTCAAATATGCATCGACCCGAACAAAAGACTGGTCCAGGCCCAAATCATCTTTGATTTGAATTTTCAAAGCAACTAATCTGGATACGTAAACTTTCACTGCAGTCAGATCTCTATGATCCAGGTCTTTCCTGGAGTCCGCCAATTGCTTCAAAAGAGCGGTTAATTCTTCATTATTTCTACCGCGTTGCTCATCGGTCCAGATCGCTGTATTGAGTTGAAGGTCTACGTTCTTCCTCATGGACTCATTGGTCAGCCGAAGGGTTTGTATCAGGTTAGTCGGTCCTTCTGAAGTTTTTGTACAAGAACACATCATGAAAATGACCAGTAGGAAAAGAATAGAAGAATTTCTCATGAGATTATGATTTGCTCGTGCTTACTTAACGAAAATATGAAAACAAATTGCAACGAAAAGCATCAATGCCATAATGGTGCACCCCTATGATCATTTGAACACTTTTTCGTGCGACCAAACCACAAGTTCCATTATATTCACTCGAAGGAATACATCCATACAAGCACACCACCATGGACAAGCAGCAATCGATCAACGCCTATTTCAAAATGCCCTTTCAATTTGATGGCGACAAGCTTCAAGCAGATCTGACTACATGTGAAACCTATGAGTTTCAAGGCAATTACATCCCGGAAAACTACGATGGAGATAAATACATCCTACCACTTCGATCGGTGGAAGGCAAAATGGATCATGTCGTGGCTACACAGGGCGCTACGAATCAATTCAAAAACACCGAAGCACTGGAACAAAGCCCTTACTTTCAGGAAGTCATAGATCATTTTCAATGTGACAAAGAATCCGTTCGATTGATGAGCCTACCGGGTGGGGCCGTGATCAACAAGCACATTGATCGGCTAAGTGGGTATGAAGATGGTTTTTTCAGAATTCACGTACCGGTCAAAACCAATGATCAAACGCATTTTATCCTGGAAGACAATCCCATCCACATGGGTGTTGGAGAAGCCTGGTACACCAACATCAACCTTCCACATGGCGTGGAAAACAAAGGAACATCCGCACGGGTCCATCTGGTGATCGATTGTATCCGCAATGAATGGTCGGACGAATTGTTTGAGTCACTGGGGTATGATTTTGAAGAAGAAGCCCGATTAAAACAGCCAGTATATACGAAGGAAATGCTCGTTCAGATGATTGAAAATTTGTCATTAATAGGCAATGAGGCCTCCGAAGCATTGATTGCTGATTTCAAGCAGCAGCTAGAACAGCTCGACTCCTGAATCAATAAGAGCTTAAAAAATTAAGCCCGGAACCAGGGGCTCCGGACTTTCACTAACACCGCCTAAATAACTGGTTCTTAAAACTGAATTCTGTACAACACATCGGGGAAAAAACCGATCTGTTCTACACTGTTGATCTCGTCAGTCACTTCCTTGTATCTTCTCACGAACTCATTGGTACGATTGGTCACGTTTTGCAAGTCCACGAAGAATTGGTGGGAAACTTTCTTCGTTGCACTGTTCAAACGCACCCCAAATTTGAGATCCCATCGGAAGTAATCTTCGTAGCGTTCGCTGAAGGCAATGTTATCCATGCGTACTTCGCGTCCGGCATTTGCTCTGGTACCATCCAAATCGATTGGCGTAAATGTGTTCCCTCCTGCCGTGGTAAGCTTCGTATCAAAAGTCCAGGCATGTCTTCCATTAGGGCCAAATTTCCACTCTTTACCCGCCAGGAAGTTGACAATGTAATTGTTGTTATAGGCCGTACTTCGTTCAATGCCGTCACTGCCTTCATAAGTAGACTCATACAGTGATGTTGTGAACAAGGCATAATAGCCCCGGCTGAAGAATTTCTCAACGGTCAGCTCGATCCCGTAATTGGTACCGGTCCCTTCGTTGACCAATGAGCCCTTCTCGTCGAAGATGAAATCTGATCCCTGATTCACAATGGAATAACTGCTTGGAGTAGATTCAACCGGAATATCGAACAGGCCCTGGTAATACACTTCCGCTTTCACTCTCCAGTCGGTGCCAAAATTTCGATCATATCCCAGCACCAAGTGATGACTCTGCATGAATCCAATGTCGCTATTGGTTCTTTCAAAAGTCTCCGGAGCAATCTCTTCTTCGAAAAACAGGATTGGAGAGGGAGCAGCTTGTGCATGTAGACCGTATGCAAAGCTCAAACGCTGCACCTCGTCTAATTGCCAGCTCAGCCCAAATCTTGGTTCAAAAGAAGCTTTGTCCGTGAAGCTGTGGTACTGGCTATGAAAGCCCAATGTCGCATTGAAATCATCTGTGAATTTATATTCACCCTGAATGAAGCCCTGGGTCAGCGAATACACATCCTGAATGTCCCGCTGCAATAAGAATCGATCCGGTACTCCATCATTGTCTACATCTGGCAAGTCCACACGGTTATCACGATCTTCGGTAAAGAAATTCACGTCGTAAATCTCTACCAGACCTCCAGTCCTGAAACTGAAACGGGCATTGACTTTCTGATTGAACGTGGAACTTAGGGTGTATCGATTCTCACGATTGCTGGCATTTGTGGCTCGAAATTTACGCTCAATGTTACCATCTGCACTTCTGACTAAATTATCCTGACGATAGTCATTGAAAGTCGTGGACAGTCCCAGAGTGGTCTTGAGATAACCTGCTTTTCCAATTCTCAAGGTATTGCTCACCCCAAATAACCCCAGGTCATTGTCCACAAAAGCATCCTGATCAGGGTTGGCAAAAAGATCATTCTCATCGGTATCTTCTCCCTGGAATTCTATGTTGCTCAGTCCTCCAAGGCCAAATAACTCAAATCGACCTGCTTTGGTCTCGCCGAGATTTACTTTGAATGAAAAGTCCTGATAAAAGGGAATGGCGCTGGTTCCTGTCGCTGCCAGGCTGGCGATACCATAACGATAAGAGGCCACAAAAGAGCTGTTTCTTTCCCGGTCGATTGGCCCTTCTGCCATGAACTCCAGCCCGCTAAAAGCACTCATTTGTCCCGTAAATTCAAACTCATCGGGGTTACCATTTCGGAAGTTCACATCAAACACCGCCGCATTGGCATTGCCATATTCAGCAGGAAAAGCACTGGTCAGAAAGTCTGAAGTTCTCAACAGATTTGTATTCAAGGCATTCACCGGCCCACCAGTTGTTCCTAAAGTAGCAAAGTGGTTAGTCGTGGCTACAGGGATTCCTTCTACGCGCCATAGCAACCCTACAGGAGAATTACCACGAACCACAATATCATTCCGTGAATCATTGGGGGCACTTACTCCTGCAAAAGAAGTTGCCAGCCTTGCTACATCATTTCTACCTCCTGAAAATCGAGTGACTTCCTCTAGACTGAAGGTCCGGGCACTTACTTTGGCCAGTTCATTGATCGGAAGGTCTTTGTCGGCATCTGCCGTGATGACAATTTCTTTAAGACTTTCTACTGATTCTTCCAGTTGCACATTCAGCACTACCTGTTTCCCGGCGGTCACTAAAACGTTCGGTAGTGTGATGCTTTTGTAGCCTATATACTGAACGGCAAAATTATGCCGTCCCACAGGCACTCCTTTCATTTCGAAGTTGCCTTCTATGTCCGTTACCGCCCCGATGACCGGATCCGAACCTACTAACAAGATGGTTGCTCCGATCAATGGGTAGTCACCTTGCAGGTCGTTGATTTGCCCCTTTACCACCTGGGTTTGCGCGAGTAGTGTATGTGCGAGCAGGATAAGGGAAATTGCTAGTACTGATTTCAAATCTATTGAGTTCATAGTAATTGGTAGATTGTGAATTTCGATGGTGAAACTAGTGGGCTACCATCCTTATTAATAGATGAATCCTATTGAACTCAGGAATGACTATCTTGAAGCTTCAAATTGTCCATTTGAATCGTTTTAGGGCAGTTTTTGGGGATGTTTAGACTTTGACAGGTGTAATTCAGGGTTTCATCCCGATTTTTTCGGGTTTCACCATCAGATGAACATCCTGCAGGGGTACAAATACATAGTTTTAGGTATGATTTTACTGTGCTTGATATGAAGTTGAAACTGACAGAACCGATCATTCGGTGGGTTGGCATTCCCATTGTGGCTTACATTGCCAATCAAGTCATGGCGCACTTGGAAGATAGGCCAGCAGGGATCGTCTACCTGATTTCCCTTGGCTTCACTGCTTTATATTGGAATGGGGCCTGTTATATTATTTTTTACTTCAGGAGAAGATTCCCCGAAATTAATCGAACCAAGAAGCGTTTGATTCACACTGCAATATTCATCATGATATGGATGTCAATCGGAGGCATCCCACTGAAACTTCTTGTAGGGGTTAAAGAATTTCAAGATATCCTTCAACCTTCTGAACACACACAATTCCTTCCTTTCAATTTTGTAGCCGCCATCATCATTACGTTGGGCTATGAAGCAGCTTATTTCTTTGACAAGTGGCAGGTAACTTTCCGCCAGAATGAGGAATTGAAAAATCAACAGATCCGTACGCAGTTCGAAGTACTACAAAATCAAATGAGTCCGCACTTCTTGTTTAACAGTTTGAACGCCTTAACCACGCTGATCGCGGAGAATCAGGATACTGCCATAGAATTCACACAAAAGCTATCCGAAGTTTATCGATACATTCTCCAAACCAAAGACAAGGAACTGGTACGCCTATCGGAAGAAATCGAATTTTCAAAAGCTTATCTCTTTCTTTTGCAGATGCGCTATCCCGAGAACCTGGCCACGGAATTTTCAATCGAGCATCAATACATGGATCAGTACGTGGCACCATTGACCATTCAAATGCTCATTGAAAATGCCATCAAACACAATGTGATTTCTAAGACACATCCACTAAAGATTGAGATATATGTGGAGAACGGGCTTTCTGTGGTCGTAAAAAATAACCTGCAAATCAAAAAGACGATTGAAAAATCAACCAAGACCGGGTTGGCCAACATCAAAAAGCGCTACCAGTTCCTGGGGAATCGCGAAATTGACATCATCACTACCGCTCATAACTATATGGTGGCCATTCCGCTCATCAATGTGATGCGGGAGGAAGACTACAAACTAGCCAGTGCTTAAATGAAAGTATTGATCATTGAGGATGAAGCGCCTGCATTCCGAAGGTTGCAGAAAATACTTGAGGAAACTGATCCTGACATTGATATCGTAGAAGTGATCGATAGCGTGGAGGATTCTGTCAAATGGTTTCGACATCATGAGCACCCGCACCTTGTTTTCATGGACATTCAGCTCAGCGATGGCATCAGCTTCGAGATCTTTGATCAGGTCAAAGTCACGGCTCCAGTCATTTTCACTACTGCTTTTGATGAGTACATGCTGAAAGCGTTCAAAGTGAATAGCATCGATTATTTACTCAAACCTATTCGTCAGGAAGAATTGGCCAAGAGCCTGGAAAAATATCAGGAGTTGCGTCAAAGCTTCAGTGGCGAAGGACAGGTCAATATTTCTGAATTGGTTAAGGAAATCAGATTGGACGACAAGAAATTCAAATCCCGATTTTTGGCTAAGCAAGGGGATAAACTGATCTCAATCGAGACGGAAAGCATCGCTTATTTTCACAGCCGCCATGGTGTGGTACACTTGGTCACATTAGAGAACAAAAAATTCATTTTGGATCACACATTAGATGAAGTTTCTCAAGAAATCGATCCGGAAAAATTCTATCGTGCCAATCGACAATTCATCGTGCGGTTCAAAGCCATTGCGATGGTACACCGCTATCACAAAGGAAAACTACTGGTAGAAATGTCTCCTAAAACCGATGAGGAGATCATTGTAAGTGCCGAGAAAGCGAGTTCTTTTAAAGGCTGGTTGGATCAGTAATGGATCAAACAGGTTATAAGCCTGAATTTATCTCGAAGTTTAAATTAGCCATTAGGAGATTTAAGCTAGGTCTAGTGAATTTCCAAATCCCCCACCCTGCGGACACCCTTCAAGGATGAATCAATTCGATAATAATATTATGCTGAGAAAAGTGAATACCAACCGATCAGGTTCCCTTATGATCAAAATCATTACAAACAAATCAAATACTATAAATCCAGGGAATGACGATCGGTTGATAAGTGGATACTCTTCAGTAAGATCGCCTTTCAAGATTAAACTCAATCCAACCCAATCATGATAAAAGGTCCCCAGTACAAGGGGTCTCCGAATTCATTTCGGATCTCTTTTTTCGCGTCGATGAAGGCTTGTCTTTTGTCTCCCGTTTCAATCCATTTGCGGTAAAACTTCACCATCAACTGCTGGGTAGCATCATCCGCTACTTTGAACAGGCTCATGATGATGGTTTTAGCACCTGCCACCATGAAGGCACGTTGCAATCCATACACACCTTCTCCGGCCTCAATCTCACCCAGTCCCGTTTCACAGGCTGATAGCACCACGAGATCCGTTTGATCCAGGTTCAGGTTCATGGCTTCATAAGCGGTCAAAATACCATTGTCAATGTTGTAGTTGAACTTGGTTTCATTGAGAATGTCGCCTGCTCCGGAAAGCAACAAGCCCGTTTTCAACAATGGATTGTCATACGCTGCATTAGCTCGTAATTCATTGTCCAACGCACTAGCTGTAGCCGTTTCACTTTGGAAGAACCCATGCGTCGCAATGTGAAAGATCTTGGGACTGGAAATGGACTTGATGGCTTGCTCGCTGGCGTTGAGCTCAGTATAATCATTGATCTCCCAACCTCGATCTCCAAGATATTCTTTGAGTTCTACAATCTCTTTCTTGGTTCCAGGCAACTCACTGATCACTTCGGCTGTGGCACGAGTCAAACCTGAATTAGCAGCGGGTCTACCCGGCTGAGTGTCCACATAAAATTTCGGATTTCCAAACAGCATGGCGACCTGATTGGTCGGTTGAACATCTACGGGATCCTCCTCCTTCGGCTGCTGCAAAAAGAGGTCTTTGGTATTGCTGAGTAAGATGATGTTCGAATTATCCAACACATACCGCCCATCTGGCGTCGGGAGTGCCTCTACATTGATCTGGTTATACACGCCATCAGGTGACAAGTACAACCTCGAAACCGTACCTAATTCACTTTGGATAGGTGCCCAGAATTGATCATAGGAAAACTTATCCTTCAATTTGAACTTGATGCTGTTACGGTAGTACTTCAGGTATTTCTTCTCAAGCTCCGCTCCATTGGGTAACAAAATGACTTGTGGAGTGGAACGCTTTTCTCCAGTCACATATAACATTGCGTACATGACTGAATCGGTAAACGTATGATCAAACACCCTGAACCTTACCATTTCCATAGCCACTTCCTGTTCCTTCAGTGAGGAGCGAACGTTCTTCCAGGTGATCGCTTTATTTTCCAATCCCTGACCAAAAATCTCGGATTTCAGACTCAGCTCTTTTTCCAACAATTCTACTTCATTGGTCAAAGCAGATTGATTGATCCCATTTTCCGCCAGTTGCTGCGGCCCCATTGAAAGAGCAGCGGTCAACATTTCCTTTTTACTCACCCAATTGGCGTAGGCCTGCTTCAATTCCTCATCGTCGCTATTATTGATCCGCTGCCGAATCTTGATCGAGGAGTTCAAAAGCAATGCTTTGGTCAGCAGCGCATTGTTAAATAATTCTCCGAGGTACTTGCTGTTCCTGTTTTTGCTCACCACCAGCGTGTTATAAAATTCATAATCTGATTTGATGGTGTTCCAAAACTTGGTTTTTTCTCGCTCTGACAGTGCCGGGAAGTAATTGGCAATAAAATCCTGATAGTTACTTAGAACAGATTCCATCTGCTGTTGTGACTTTCGCCAATCTCCTTGCATGAAGTACGTTTTCGACAATTTGGATTGTACTTTCACAAATTCAGGATGACTATCACTAAAGAACTTCTCGAACTGCTTTTTGGCATCTTCATAGAATCGTTCTGCACGGTTGTAACGCTTTTGGCGATAGTAGATATCTCCTTTCAACATGTTGATCGTTGCGGCGTTGATGTTGTTTCTGCGACCAATCTTTGCGCTCCAGATTCGTCCCGCATCATCAAGGAAACTGAAAGCAATGTTATACTGCTCGGCGGCGATGTTCACAATCGCCAGGTTCTTAAGAATTTCCGCATAAGTTGGATTAGACGCCCCTAACTTCGCGCCAATGATCGTTTCTGCCTGAGTAAAAAGGTCCTGAACCTGCTCAAGGGAAGCTCCCTGATAATACTTGACCAGCGCCAGATCGGAGATGGACTTGGCCACATCGACATGCTCCGCACCAAATTGTTTCTTTTGAATAGCAATGGCATTGACCAGCAGGGCTTCCGCTTTGTCATAATCGCCGATCGTGCTGTATACCTCAGCCAGCCGAATCATGGAAAGTACCACCTTTGTAGATTCATCACCGAAAATTGCGCGCGATAATCCATTGGCCCTTCGTCCCAGGTTTTCCGCCTCTGTATAATCACCCTGCTTCAGTAATAATTCCGAACGCAGCACCAGTGGCTCATTCAATTGGCGACTATCTGCTCCGAATTGTGACTCCTTTTCCTCCAGGGTATACTCAAGAATTTCATCTGCTTCGACCAGCCGACCCAATTTGATATAAAGCCCCGCCAAATCCACATAGGAAGTCACAGCGGTTTCAACCGTCAATGCGCCATCTTCCTGCAGCTTATATGACTTATCCAGGTTGTCCTCTGCTTCATCGTAAAGTCCCTTGATCGCAAAAAGTTTAGCTTGCGTGATCAGCGCCAAAGACTCGGCGGTCTTGGCTTCACGGGTCTTTAATTCATCGAAGATTGCGAGTGCTCCATTGATGTTTTCTTCTGCTTTTTCGTAAGCCCCGATTTTGATTTGCAGGCCAGCGATCTGTTTCAACTCATTGCCATAGGCTATGTCTTTGTTATCGTACTTTTTGCGAGCAGTCAACAAGGCTTCATCCAAAACCTCGCTGGCTTTGCGATAATCATCTGTCTCCTGATAGTAGGTCGCCAAATGATTTAAAATATCGAGATAAGCCACATGGCCAGCCATGATCTCCGGCTGAACAATCTGTTCAAAACTCTCTTCGTACGCTGCTTTGGCTTCATCGAATTTATCCGAATAATCAATCCAGAAATTAGCAATATCGATCTTGGTCAGGTGGTATTCGGGAGATTCTGCCCCATACAAGTACCATTTGATCTGCAGGACTTCATTCAGATAAGTCTCGGTATTTTTTACCGATCCCTGTAATAAGGCCACCTGATTAGTAAGTTCCAGTAATTGGATGCGATACGAATGATTTTGAGGTATACTGGATTCTTCTAATAACTCATTGAGTATTTCCACAAGAAACTCGACATCCTCATTGATCAAACTGTAATTCAGTCGAATCAGATCATCTGCCAACCGGTAAACACTTGCCCGAGGATAGTCTTTGGAAATGGTCTTTTTGAACTCCGCAGAAACTACTTTAAGCTTACTTCCATTGCCATTTTCATAGTACGCTTTCATCAAGCTTTCACGAATGGCCATCAAGAGTTGATGTGAATTCGCATATTTCCGACCCGCTTTCAGGTAAATGTCCTCAAAGCGCTTGGCTTGAGCTTCCACACTCAACCCGTTTTCTTCTAGTAGTTGGGTATTCAGGTATTGATTTTCCGCATAGAGAATGTGGGTTTTTCCTAATTCTCGCTCAATCCATTGTTCATTGTAGACAAATGCCGAATCTGACCGCAGATAGTCCCCCATTTTCCGCAAAGCATTGGCCTTGGCAATGAGGATCCCAGCGTAAGCCGCTCTGGGCTCTTCATCTTTTTTACCCGCGCGCAATACCCGATCACTAAAGAAATCCGTCAGGCTATCTACTACGTTAATGGCTTCACGGTAATACCCCCTACCCGTAAGCACTTGCGCCCGCAAAACATCTAGTTCAGCCAGAAAGCTTTCAGGTACATCACCTGTTTCTGCTACGGTACTGCGGGAATCCCGGATGTAATCATCCGCCTTGCGAAAATTTCCATAAACTACCAGGATCTTGGCTGCCTCTTTCAGCAGATACGCTCGTTCCGCTGGGTTATTTGTATTGACTTGCTCACTGAGTGTGATGGCTTCTTCTACACCAGACTCCACCTCGACGAGTAGCCCCAAGCCGAGGTTATACTGCGCTTTTCGAAGCAAGGTACTCGCTAGTATCGGGCTATTTTCTCCCAATTTCTTCCGAACCTTCTTCTCGATTTTATCAATTCCTTTCCTGGCCTTGGCATAATCACCATAAGCATAGTAGGCATCCAGTTTGGCGAATGATTTTTCCCAATTCTGAGCAGAAAGGGGTAACGAGCCGATGACCAATATGGCGATCAGCAAGCTTTTGGCGAGGCTCAGCATGATAAAAGTTGATTATTTATATAAAATTATGGACTTTTCGGATATTTTCCATCTGGAATCCTGGAAAGATTTTACAGATTCGACTTTTATCAAGTAGTTTCTTCAAGAAAGTCTGTCCATTTCTATCTGATCAAATGTCATCTCTGACACTACATTCTTAGCTAGAAAACATTAATTCGACTCCATCAAGTTCTCCAAAATCTCAGTGGCAGCGGATGCGATGACCGTTCCAGGTCCAAAAATCGCCAACACACCTTTGTCCTTCAGAAACTGATGATCGCTTTCCGGAATGATCCCACCGGCCACTACCGCAATATCCGATCGGCCAAGTTTTTCAAGCTCTTCGATGAGTTCGGGAACCAGGGTTTTGTGTCCTGCAGCAAGTGAAGACGCACCTACTAAATGAACATCATTTTCAGCCGCCTGCATGGCCACTTCAGCAGGTGTCTGAAATAATGGACCTACGTCTACATCGAATCCCAGATCAGCGAAAGAAGTGGCAATAACTTTTGCACCACGGTCATGTCCATCCTGCCCCATTTTAGCAATCATGATCCGAGGCCGACGACCATCGAACTCTTCGAATTGATCGGCTAATTTCCTTGCTTTGAGGAATGTCTCATTTTGTTTGATCTCTGAAGAATACACGCCGCTAATGGTTTTTGTGTTTGCTTTATATCGACCGAAGCTTTTTTCCATAGCCATTGAGATCTCACCCAGTGTCGCACGATTACGTGCCGCATCAACAGCGAGTGCTAATAAATTACCCTCTCCGGATGCTGCGGAATTCTCCAATACCTTAAGTGCCTTTTCAACGGCGACCTGATCCCTTTCACCTTTCAAAGCAGTCAGCCTTTCTACCTGACTTTGTAGTACTTTCTGGTTATCAACTTCCAGCAAGTCGATTTCCGTTTTATCGTCGGTTTGGAAATTATTGACGCCAACGATGGTTTCTTTCCCGGTATCGATCCTGGCTTGCTTGATCGCCGCAGCTTCCTCGATCTTCATCTTTGGGTAGCCCTGATCGATGGCCTTGGCCATACCTCCCATAGCTTCTACTTCCTGCAAGATCTCCCAGGCCTTCTCCATGAGTTCATGTGTCCTTTTCTCCACTTCACGCGAACCACCCCAGGGGTCAATCACCCGAGTAATATCTGTTTCTTTTTGAAGAAATAACTGGGTATCTCGAGCAATTTTTGCCGAATAATCCGTCGGAAGCGCAATGGCCTCATCCAGGGCATTGGTGTGCAAGCTTTGGGTGTGACCAAAGACTGCTGCCATGGCTTCAATGCATGTACGAGCCACGTTATTATAAGGGTCCTGGGCGGTTAAACTATAGCCGGAAGTCTGACTATGGG
The DNA here is from genome assembly GCA_033344775.1 of Cytophagales bacterium. Lineage (NCBI taxonomy): Bacteria > Pseudomonadati > Bacteroidota > Cytophagia > Cytophagales > Cytophagales bacterium. Next base: position 1,780,720 of record JAWPMT010000005.1, read on the forward strand.
TACGCAACGCCAGTGATTTAGGATTCTTAGGATTGAATTGCTTCACCAGCTTAGCCCATAGTACACGCGCAGCACGCATTTTGGCGATTTCTGTCAACAGGTCCATTCCAATCCCCCAGAAGAAGGAAAGTCGAGGAGCAAATGCATCGATATCGATCCCCGATTCTATTCCTTGCCGAATGTACTCCACGCCATCTGCCAGCGTAAACGCTAACTCAATCTCAGCCGTAGCTCCTGCTTCGTGCATGTGGTAACCACTGATACTTATCGAATTGAATTTAGGCATGTGCTTGGAGGTATACTTAAAAATATCACCAACAATACGCATAGAATGTGATGGCGGATATATATAAGTGTTTCGAACCATAAATTCCTTCAGGATATCGTTCTGGATGGTTCCCGCTAATTGCGCCGGAGCTACTCCTTGTTCCTCGGCCGCGACTATATAGAACGCCATGATCGGGATCACCGCCCCATTCATGGTCATGGAAACAGACATCTTGTCGAGCGGTATCCCGTCGAACAGGGTCTTCATATCGAGAATAGAATCAATGGCCACTCCGGCTTTACCTACATCACCTTTTACCCGTGGGTGATCACTGTCATATCCGCGATGGGTGGCAAGATCAAAAGCCACCGACAATCCTTTTTGGCCTGCTGCCAGATTTCTTCTATAAAAGGCATTCGATTCTTCCGCCGTAGAAAACCCAGCGTATTGTCGGATCGTCCAGGGACGTAAAGTATACATCGTACTGTAAGGCCCCCTTAAATACGGAGCAATACCTGCAGAAAAACCCTCATGTGCGTAAGGCTTCGGCCCAGGAAGATCAGCATTGAAAGATGCAATTATTGCTTCATAGTCTGGTAGGCCCTGGTCTCTTTGTCGCATGATCTTCCAAACAGCCTGGCAAAACTGATCAGTCAGATGATCCAGCACATACGACCCGGCGCTTGCATCAGCCAATTCTTCCAGACGAGATTCGTAACGTAACAGATTTCCAATGTTTCTGGCAATCCTGCTATCAAATTCCGTGGATTTGAAAGGGTGTATCTCAAAACCTATTGCATCTGCCCCCCCAAGAATGGCTGCCATTCCGGAAGTAGTCAGGCTCAGTAAGTCATTCTCAGCATTTCCGGTGGATTTTGGAAAAGCGACTAAGGCGAATTCTCCGGAGCTTTCCCTCCAGTTTTGCAATGCCTGCCCGAGAAATATAAGGGTACGCATCCTGATCACCTCTGAATAAAATCGATGCGATGGGTGAATGGTCAGGGTAGTATCATCAAAAGGATGACCTTCCTTCAACAAGGCAAGCAGCACCTCCGCTGTGTGCTCAATCAGGCTTTCCGTATTGAACACCTGCGTATCTAAGCCGTAAGTCCTGATCTCCGCTGCATGTACGTCTTCAATTTTCCCCGTACCGAATACAAAACCTGACATTTGGTCCTCGGCAACATCAGCACGCTGAAGGTATCCCTGTAATTGATCATTCGAAATTCCAGAGAATGAAACTGAACAATATTGTGGCTGTATTCCTGAAACTACTTTGGACAAATCAATTGAAGGATCCTGGAACTTAAAGAACACGCCATCTATTCCTGCCTTTAGCGCCTGAAGTGCTTCATGGTTGGCCTTACTTTCTTCTTTCGCCTTTACTTCAATCGGTTCAAGTAACTGCCAGCGCTTTGCCTGACGTTTTTCAAAAAAATGGGTAAGGTATTGCGATGGTACAACCGAACTTTGATCGTAATAGCCAAAAGCTTTCAAATGAGGATCCACAGACCAGGTCAGGGAATCTTCTAGCGAAGCTCCCTTAATATCGGCCGTGGCCTTTGCAATCCAACCGTCATTATCGATTTTGTTAAACTCCTCAAAATCAGGCATTACTAAAGTGGGGTTAATGTATGTTAGGGTAAAATTAGCTCTTTGTTAAAAACAATCTTGATATAGTTCAAACACGAAAAAAAAGGGAATTGCATTTTTCAAAGAATTTTATCAGGAAAGTCGGCCAAATACGTGTGAAATGAGTTTTCGAAAAAGTCAATAGGAAAACAATTTTTTTCTTAAAAAAGTTTGAGTCAATTTTGATGTCCCCTTAAATCTAAATGAGGGAAATAAACACTCAAAAGACCGCCCGTAAGACGCTTGTCCATGTACACAAAAACCTGGGAAAAATGCCTCCAATTCATTCAGCAGCGCATTCCTGCTCAAAGTTATAAGACTTGGTTTTTGCCTATTCAGCCAATTAAGCTGGAAAACAATGTACTTACCATTCAGGTACCGAGCCAGTTTTTCTACGAATGGTTAGAGGAAAACTACGTACACTTATTGAAACAAGCCATCCAGGCAGAAATCGGTTCCGAAGGTAGATTGGAATATTCTGTTGTGGTTGATAGAGGCGATGAATTGGTTCAACCATACACTGTAAATGTCTCTGGAGTTGTAAATAGTCAAAATAAAGCCCGTGTAAACGGTTTTGATCAATATAAGAATCCTCAATTCATTCAGGAATTGGCTTCGGATTCTAATCTGAATCCAACTTACCTTTTTGAAAATTTCATAGAAGGTGATTGCAATCGACTGGCTCGCTCAGCAGGATATGCAGTTGCGAAAAAACCGGGTGTTACCTCTTTCAATCCACTGATGATCTATGGAGGTGTTGGATTAGGAAAAACACATCTGGTTCAGGCCATTGGCAATGAGATCAAGCGAAACCATCCTGATAAGTATGTATTCTATGTTGCGTCTGAAAAATTCACGACGCAATTCATTGATGCATTAAAGAATAACAGCATTCAGGAGTTCATCGCTTATTATAGAAATGTGGATGTACTGATTCTGGATGACGTTCAGTTTCTGAAAGAAAAAGAAAAGACCCAGGAAATTTTCTTCCACATCTTCAACCACCTGCATCAGAGTGGTAAGCAGATCATCATGACTAGTGATTGTGCACCCCGAGATCTTCAAGGCTTACAGGAAAGATTGGTTTCCCGATTCAAATGGGGACTGACAACTGATTTACAAACGCCGGATTTCGAAACGCGCATGGCAATCATCCTTAAGAAATTGCAGGCAGATGGCATTCGCATCCCGGATCAGGTGGTAGAATACCTTGCCTATTCTGTTGACACGAATATCCGAGAGCTCGAAGGTGTGATCATTTCCCTAATCGCTCATGCATCTCTGACTAAAGATCAGATCGATCTGGAATTAGCCAAGCAGACACTTAAAAATATCGTTACTGATATCGACTCAGAGGTTGGGATCGATTACATCCAAAAGACGGTTTCTGATTACTTCAAGGTTGATCAGGATGACCTGAAAGCGAAGACCAGAAAACGCGAGATCGTAATTGCGCGTCAGGTGGCCATGTATTTCTCCAAAGATTACACCAATCATTCGCTGAAATCCATTGGTTATCATTTTGGAGGTCGTGATCACAGTACGGTCATTCATGCTGTCCAGTCTGTCAATGACATGATGGATACCAATGCCAAATTCCGCTATTCTATAGATGAACTGAAAAAGAAGCTCAAAATGCGTACAGCATAAGGGATTTTTCAACGCAGTTTTTCCGAACATTCTCCTTCTACCTATCTTGGTGAGATGAAAAGGATTTTCTCAATCCTGTGCATCTTGATCTTGTGCAAGGCTTGTACGCCCATATCGGACCTCACAATAATCCAGGTGTTCGTAGCTGCCAGCTTAAGTCCTGTTGTCACGGAATTAGGTGAATTGTATCAAGATGAGCGAAACATCAAAATTGTCTTGAATACTGCTTCCAGCGGAACCCTCGCCAGGCAAATCGCTCAAGGAGCATCAGCAGACCTTTTCATATCTGCAAATCAGCAATGGATCACCTACCTTCAAAACGAACAACTGATTTTTAACGAAAGCACACTACCCATCATTAATCAATTGGTTTTGGTGGCTCCCATAAAAGATTCCCATGATATCATTGACCCCTATAACAATGAAAAAATTAATGACCTGCTACAATCTAACAGATTAGCCATTGGAGATCCTAATCACGTCCCAGTGGGACAATATGCCCTACAGGCCATTGAGGCTTTGAATTGGCAACTATCATCAAAACAGACCTTACCATCCAAAGACGCCCGTGCCACTTTGGTGGCAGTAGAATTGGGAGAAGCGGAACTGGGTATTGTTTATCAAACCGACGCTAAAAAATCGAAAAAGGTCAACATCATTGGTACGCTCCCTAAAGAAGCATACGCGCCGATTCGCTACTTTGCAGGTACTTGTAGTAATAATCCATTGACTGCCGAATTTTTAATCTTCATGAACAGCCCTGAGGCAAGGCAGATTTGGGAAAAACACGGGTTTATCTTGTAGTGACCATTGACCTTTAGTGAATCAACATATCAAGCCATTTATCTGTCCGTAAAGGTCGGACTTATCAGCACACTGGTATCACTGCCTTTTGCAATTCTATTGGGTTATTGGATGGCCCGTAAAAACTTCATAGGGAAGCCCGTGCTGGAAGGGATCATCCATTTACCACTGGTGATGCCTCCGGTTGCTACTGGCTATTTACTTCTCCTGATTTTTGGGACGAAGGGGATCATCGGGAATTGGTTATTCGAAGTTTTTGGCATTCGATTGGCTTTTGCTTTTCCTGCAGCTGTTCTTGCAGCGATCGTCGTGGCGTTTCCCCTCATGGTACGTTCCATACGAACGGCCATGGAGCTGATCGATCCGAAACTTGAACAGACATCATTGCTATTAGGTGTCAGTCACATCAAGACCTTATTCAAAATCACGATCCCGCTTGCGGCTCCAGGCATCATATCCGGTACTGTATTGGCCTTTGCCAGATCTTTGGGTGAATTCGGAGCGACCATATCCTTCGCAGGAAATATCCCTGGAGAAACACAAACATTGCCCCTTGCCATCTATTCAAAAATGCAAATACCCGGTGAAGAACAAGCCACTTTTATGCTGGTGGCAATCGCCGTTGGCATTTCATTTATCGCCATGATCCTTTCTGAGTGGTCCATCAAAAAAATGAAGCTGCATGGTTAGTGTTGATTACCTTTTGGATCGAGGAAACTTCAAAACCCAGGTGAAAACCATCTTTCCAAAGGGTATCACTGGCATCTATGGCCCAAGTGGTTCCGGGAAAACCACTTTATTGAACGTTATAGCTGGCCTGGACAAACCGGATACTGGCAGCATTGAAGTCGGTGATCATACCTTATTTGATTCCGAAGCAAACATTCATACACCTATATCCAAAAGGAATGTCGGGTATGTCTTTCAGGAAGGTCGACTGTTCCCGCATCTTAGTGTGGAACAAAACCTGAAATATGGCATTAAGCCTGAGAAAGCGAGTCAGTTCACTTTTAAGGAAGTCATTGATTTACTGCAAATCCAACATTTATTATCCTCCAGGCCTGCCCAGCTTTCGGGTGGAGAACAACAACGCGTTGCCATTGGTCGCGCGCTGCTCTCCTCGCCTGCTATTTTGCTCTTAGACGAACCATTTTCTGCATTAGATACTCAGCTTCGGGATCAGATCTTACCTTTCATTTACCAGATTCATCAACGGATTGAAATCCCTATTTTGGTAGTCAGCCATGACTTATCAGAATTACTGAAACTTTCCCAAAATCTACTCTGCCTTCAGCATGGTCAATGTGTCGGGCATGGCAATTTTATTGACCTAATTAAGCAACCGGAGACACATGCCGTGTTTGGTAATCGTCCTTTGATCAATTGTTTTGAAATGCAGCCGGTTTTGACCGATAAGGATGAAGACCTCACTACCCTAAAATGGCAGTATGACAAACAAGATGTGTTTGTCAAATGTCAGCGTACAGCTATCGAACATGAGGGCTCTGTGAGGGTTTTCCTGAACGCTGATGACATTTCTTTATCCCTGCATCAAGTCGAACAGGTCACTACACAAAATCAATTGTCTGGAAAAGTGACGCAACTCATCCCTCGCAACCAGGCCATGATCTGTATTGTGAATGTAGGCTTCCCTCTGATCGTGGAGATCACACGTGATTCTCAGAAGCGACTAAACATCCAAGTGGGTACTTCGCTTTGGTGTTTGTTTAAGTCGGTAGCTATTGGGTTGGCGTGAGGATACTGTAAATGTCTACTTCGACAGGCTCAGTATGACATTAAATTCGATTGGCTCGGAGACACCCCAAAGCCATTAAGCTATGATTCGTCACAGCGAAGAATTGATCGGCCGAAGCGGCAGTCTATTCCCTATTTCAACTTCGAAACCTTATTTGAGATTGCTTCTTGGCATCGTAATGACGGTCCTTTTCTTAGCTTAATGGCTTTGGGGATACCTTGTCGGCATGAGTTTAAATTGCCGGGCTCTGTGACTTGCGGCTAGAATTACAATTAGCCTCTCATTTTAGCTTGTGTACCTACACACTTACAAATTTCTACCAATATTACCCATCCCATAGAAATACGACCTCTCGTAATGCCCGACGCTGACAGCTCGGATAGTTGATTCTAATTTCGAATCATGAGTTTTCGTTTTACTACTTTTTTCCTACTATTTCTGGGTTTCAATTTGGTTTTCGGTCAAACTGAATCTGAATTCCAGGAACTCATCAAAGTGCAAGTTGATTGCCGTGGTTGCAACAACAACTTCATTCGCCAAAACATCCGAAGTGTCTCTCATGTCCGTGACCAGGCGTTGGCGGATGTTTATGTGTTGGTCAATCAAACCTTTACTCCTGCTACCCGATTATTCAATATCTCCCTGGAAGGGTTGAATGAATTTGAAGGGATCAATAATCAGTTTGAACACCCGATCTCCCGTACGCAGACCTCTCAGGAGCAAAATGAGGAACTAGTCAAAGTACTTACTATCGCCCTGGCGCCTTATCTGTTGCATCGCATATCTGATGCCATGACCTTGGAAATATCCGCAGATTCGGCTAATTTGATCGGCCCGGAAGAAGAGGAAGACAAGTGGCGCAACTGGATCTTTAGCGTAGCCGCAAGACTCAACCTGAACGAACAGGATACTCGAAAACAATCTTCTCTCACCCTGCGCTTTGATGGCGATAAAGTAACTGAAAACTGGCGGGTACGGCTGGATGGCCGGTTTCGCCGGAACATCTTGAAAATCTCAGAAGAAGGCCAGGAGCCATTCTCTAGTCGAGTAGAAAATGAATTCATTGGTGGTAGTGTGGTCAAAAGTCTTTCCAACCATTGGTCTACTGGTGTATTCAGCAGCTATTTTGCCAATACGGCGGACAATTTGAACAGTCGGGTCAACACCTCCTTTGCTCTGGAATACAATTTTTTCGATTACCAGGAAGTACTGACAAGAGAGATGACCATCGCCTACCGACTTGGCATGAACTGGCAAGCGTATCAGGATCCGACCATATTTGATCGCCTTGACGATCGGTTTGGGAGCCAGTCGCTTGCCGTAGAAATACGATTTAGAAAGAACTGGGGTAATTTTTTCTCGACGATCCGGGGTTCTCATTTCCTGAATAATTTTAAGAGAAACCGGCTTTCCATCGACAATTCCGCCTCTGTCCGGGTCTGGAAAGGGCTCACTGTACAGCTCAATGCGGAATTCAATATCATCCGTGATCAGATCAATTTACCGAAGGGCGAAGCCTCTCTGGAAGATGTCATTCTTCAGCAAAGGGCAATTGCTAAAAGTTACGACCTGTTCATTGGTACTGGCATTAACTACACTTTTGGTTCCATCTTCAATAATATTTTGAATACGAGGTTGTAGGGATAAATAAGTATAAACGTCAACTTAAGCGTCATTCCTGCGCAGGCAGGAATCTCAATATTAGATGTGCGATATGATTTTGAGATTCCCAGACACGCCGGGAATGACGAATATTTTTTTTCGGCTTAAGTTGACTACCTCAAATCGCAACGATTAATTCAAGACAAGTATCAGAACCTATACGGAAAATAAACCTGTCGTCCATTTCGGTCGATACCGACAATGGTGACCCTGCCCCGGATACGGGACAACAACTCAGAAAGTTCTTCCGGAGTATCCATCGGACGACCATTGATGGAGGTAATGATGAACCCTTCCGGGATGTCTAGTCGGGCAAAGAAACCTCTTCGATCAAATTCAATAACTTTTATCCCTCCGGAAACGCCATACGCCTCTCTATCAGCTTTCGGCAGTGCTTCAAACGTCGCTTGCAGGTCTTCTGAATAGTAAGTTACCTTCCTTAGAATACCGGTGGTTCCTTCCCGATTGGTCAATGTCATGTTCTTATTGAGCGTGCGATCGTCGCGACGAACCACCAGATCAATCTCATCACCGGGGTATAATCCAGCCAGGTATTCCTCCAGATTGGCTTTGGAATCTACTTGCTTACCATTGGCTCTTAGGATGACGTCTCCTTTTTCTAATCCGGCCTTTTCTGAAGCACTATTTCGAGCGACTGCCGCGATCAGGACTCCTTGCAAGCTTTGTAGCTCTAATTTATCGGCAATCTCACTGTCTATGTCCAGGAATTCTGCACCTGTTAAGGCTTTCTGTACCTGACCATATTTTACCAGGTCCGTGTATACTTTTTTCACAATGTCTACAGGGACTGCAAATCCATAACCAGCATAAGACCCTGTTCTGGATAATATGGCGGTATTGATTCCGATCAATTCTCCCTTTTTGTTGACCAAAGCACCACCACTGTTCCCTGGGTTAATGGCCGCATCTGTTTGAATGAAAGATTCGATTGGGAAGCGGTCTCTTAAAATATTGATATTTCTACCCTTGGCACTGACAATACCTGCGGTAACCGTTGAAGTAAGGTTAAAGGGGTTTCCTACGGCCAGCACCCACTCACCTACATTTACGTTACTAGACTTCCCTAAGGCAATGGCCGGCAAACTGGCATCATCTACTTTGATCACAGCCAGGTCTGTTGAAGGATCGGTTCCAATTAATTCCGCATCATAAATTTTCTTACCTACTGTGACTCGGATGATATCCGCATCTTCAATCACATGATTGTTAGTAACGATATAGCCATCTTTTGAAAAGATCACACCAGAACCTGACCCCACCTTTTGCTGGCTTCTGGGCTCAAAGAACCAATCGAATACACTCCTTCCCATGTATTCGTATTCGGTCGAAGTTTGAATGAATACTACACTGTTGGTACTGGAAAAAGAAGCTTGCACAAAATCCTCCCGAAACAAGCTGGTGTCTACGGGTATATCTGCCCTGGAGATGATGGGTTCATCTTCGGTTGATCGAAAATTCGAAAACTGCGCTGATGTATCTTGTTCGATCTCAGAAATGATCTCAGATTTGTACCATTCGGCTCCTACGATCAATCCTAAAAACCCTGTTGAAAACCCGATAATCGCCGTAAGCAAAACTCTTCTCATCCGTTCACTCTTTTATTTCGAAAGTTATTTACTGCAAAGTGAAAAAATTGTTTCATTATTGTTTGTTCGACACGACTAAATTTGTGCAACGTCTCACCTAAATATGGGAATCCGAGCCATTTTAAGCAAACCTTTTGCCTCACTGATTGTGAAAGACCAAAAAAAATGGTCTCAGCATCCTGGTGAGTATCAACAAGCCATTTTCAACCACCTGATCAAAGTTGGTGCAACAACGACTTTCGGGAAAGACCATGGCTTTGGTGACATCAAAAACCACGAAGACTTCAAAAAACAAGTTCCGATTCGGGATTATGAAGCTTTGTCACCGTATGTTCAGCAAATACTGGATGGAAAATCGGATGTACTTTGGAAAGGTAAGCCTACTTATTTTGCCAAAACGTCCGGAACCACCAGCGGCACCAAATACATCCCGATCACTAAAGATTCTATCCCTAACCACATCAACAGTGCCCGGAATGCGCTCTTGTCCTACGTTCACGAATCAGAGAACTCGGATTTTCTGGATCGCAAGCTGATCTTCCTTTCCGGTAGCCCTACGATGGATAAAAGGGCTGGCATTCATACCGGACGACTTTCTGGCATTGTTAACCATCATGTACCTTCTTACCTGCGAACCAACCAGCTACCCTCTTACGAAACGAATTGCATCGAGGATTGGGAATCGAAAGTGGACAAAATCGTAGAAGAGACCATCGATCAGGACATGTCACTGATTTCTGGCATTCCGCCCTGGGTACAGATGTATTTTGACCGACTGGTAGAAAAGAAAGGCGTTCCAGTCAAGGACATTTTCCCCAATTTTTCGCTATTCGTTTATGGAGGGGTCAATTTCGAACCATATCGAAAAAAACTTTTTGAAACGATTGGCAAAAGCATTGATTCCATAGAGACTTATCCCGCCTCGGAAGGATTCATCGCTTATCAGGACACACAGCACGAAGAAGGATTATTGCTCTTAGCCAATAGTGGGATATTTTTTGAATTTGTTCCTGCAGATAAATATTTCGAAGAAAATCCTCCTCGTTACACCATTGATGAAGTAGAGATCGGAATAAACTATGCAGTCATCATCAATAGTAACGCCGGCTTATGGGGGTATTCCATCGGCGATACAGTGAAATTTGTGAGTAAATCTCCTCATCGATTGTTGGTTACTGGCCGGATCAAGCATTTTATTTCTGCTTTTGGTGAACATGTGATCGGCGAAGAAGTTGAAAAGGCAATGAAGCTTGCTTGCGAAGAACAGCCAGGAACAGAATTGGTGGAGTTTACTGTAGCTCCCAACGTGACCCCAGAAGAGGGTCTACCACGACACGAATGGTACATTGCATTCGCTAATGAACCAAAAGACCTGTCCTCTTTCGCAAAAAGCTTAGATTTGCACCTTCGTAAGCTTAACTCCTATTATGATGATCTGATCAGCGGGGCCATTCTGGAAGAGCTTAAGATCATTAGGTTGCAAAAAAATGCTTTTATCGACTACATGAAATCCATTGGAAAACTGGGCGGGCAAAACAAAGTTCCCCGACTGTCAAACGACCGAAAAATTGCCGATCAGTTGATCCAACATTCCCTCAAATAAGATCTTGGAAAAGCCCCAGAAACGAATTGCAATCTTAGGTTCCACTGGTTCCATTGGAACACAAACCCTCGAAGTGGTCGCGCAACATGCGGATCGGTTTGCGGTGGAAGTATTGACGGCCAACAACAATGCAGACCTACTGATCCGTCAAGCCGGTCAATTCAAACCCAATGTAGTGGTCATCGGCAATGAATCCCTGTACGATCAGGTATTCTCAGCACTGGATCCATTGGATATCAAAGTATATGCCGGCGACAATGCGCTGGCGAGTGTCGTGCAGATGGACTCAGTGGATATTGTGCTTACGGCATTGGTTGGCTATTCAGGGCTGAAACCTACCATCGCAGCAATAGAAGCCGGAAAACCGATTGCACTGGCGAACAAAGAAACATTAGTGGTTGCCGGTGAACTGATCACCAAACTGGCACAGGAAAAAGGTGTCAATATCCTTCCTGTAGATTCGGAACACTCTGCTATTTTCCAGTGCCTGGTCGGAGAATTCCACAATCCGATCGAAAAATTGATCCTTACGGCTTCAGGCGGCCCTTTCCGAGGAAAATCCAGAGAGGAATTGCTGACCGTAACCAAGGCCCAGGCCTTGAAGCACCCCAACTGGGACATGGGTGCCAAAATCACCATCGATTCCGCCAGCCTTATGAATAAAGGGCTGGAAGTGATCGAAGCAAAATGGTTGTTTGGCATTGGCCTGGACAAGATTGAGGTGGTGGTACATCCACAGTCCATCATCCACTCGATGGTTCAATTTGAAGATGCATCGATTAAAGCACAACTTGGACTACCAGATATGCGTATTCCTATTCAGTTCGCCCTGAGCTATCCAGAGCGACTGAAATCTAATTTCCCACGATTTGATTTCGTGGACTATCCATCGCTGACGTTTGAGAAGCCGGACACGTCCACTTTTAGGAATCTGGCTTTGGCGTACGAAGCCATAAAATCAGGAGGGAATAAACCATGCATCCTGAACGCGGCCAATGAAATAGCCGTAGACGGATTTTTGAAGGATAAAATAGGATTCCTGGAAATCTCCGATATCATCGAGCAATGTCTCGAAAAAGTTGATTTCGTAAGGCAACCCATATTGGAAGACTTTGTAAATACAGATAAAGAAACAAGAATTAAAGCGAGAGAATTAGTAGCGTAATGGAAACGATTATTATGACGGTCCAGCTTTTGCTGGGTTTATCCATACTTGTAGGCGTACATGAGTGGGGCCATCTGGCTGCCGCCAAAGCCTTCGGCATGCGTGTCGAAAAGTACTCTATCGGATTTCCACCGAAGATCTGGGGTAAAAAATTCGGTGAAACAGAATACTCCATTGGAGCGATTCCTTTGGGTGGTTTTGTGAAAATCTCCGGCATGATCGATGAATCACTGGACACAGAAAGCCTTAGCGAAGAACCCGAACCATGGGAATTTCGTGCTAAGCCAGCCTGGCAGCGTCTGATTGTCATGTTGGGTGGTATCATCGTGAATGTCATCACAGGTATCATCATATTCATCGCTCTTACTTACTCCCAGGGCGAAAGATATCTATCCAAAGAAGAGCTCAATAAGCATGGAATCGTAGCTTATGAACTGGGTGAAAAGATCGGATTCAAGACGGGTGATAAGGTCATCAACATCAATGGCCAGGATTTTCAGAAATTCCGTGATTTGATCAGCCCCGATGTGTTGTTAGGTACGGATGGTTACTACACCGTACTGCGAGATGGCCAGGAGGTCCGAATCGATATTCCTAACAATTTCCTGGATGATTTTTCCGAAGGACGCGAAGCTACGCCATTCATCATTCCGCTTGCGCCGTTCAAAGTAGGCACCATTCCAGCAGGCAGCGACGCAATTCAAGGCGGGCTTCAGGAAGGTGATAAATTCATTACGGTACAAGGTCAACCCATTCGTTTTTATGATGATCTGGCAACAGTGCTTGATCAAAACAAAAACGGTTCTGTCAATGCCGTGGTAGACCGGGATGGTCAACAACATGAGCTTAACTTAATCGTGAATGAAAATGGAAAATTGAAAATTGGCATTCAATATGACATTGATTATTCCACCAATGAATTCACTTTCGGAGAATCCGTATCCAGAGGGACCAACCGCGCATTCAGCGTCGTATGGGTGAACATTAAAGCATTTGGTAAAATCTTCTCAGGAGATATCTCGCCTAGAAAATCATTATCCGGTCCTATTGGTATCGCTGGCCTGTTTGGTGGCGATTGGGACTGGGTGAACTTCTGGAACATCACAGGACTACTCTCTATGGTTCTTGCTTTCATGAACTTGCTCCCGATCCCTGCTTTGGATGGCGGTCACGTCATGTTCCTTACCTGGGAAATGGTCACCGGCAGAAAGCCTTCGGACAAGTTCCTGGAGAATGCCCAAAAAGTAGGTATGGTTCTAATTCTGGGACTGATGGTTTTTGTCATTTTTAACGACATCTCCAAGTTCTTTTAACATATAAAAGATACTTTTTGAATACTTTAAACAGCCTCTTTTGAGGCTGTTTGTTTTTAAGGAGATTTGAGAATAACTCAGTACTTCAATAGTATCCATCGTACTGCTGATACCATTGTTTACTGAAGTTACGCAAGTTACTTTTTATGTTGCCACCTGACTTCCTGCCTCCAGCAAGTATAACCGTGAACCCGGAAAGTAAAAAGACTCCACCGATAGCTGATCTTTGATTTACTCCCTTCTGAAAATCCGAAGCGCAACCAGCCGTTCCACACTTAACACTTCCGAGGATACCTTGAACTTGACTAGCAAGTAGCAGACCTCCTCCAATTGAGGATAAGGCTATTCCCAAACTTTCAGATGCCCTGTGCTTTCGTCGATTTCTCAAGATCTTATTCAGCATATCATTAAACTTTGTCATAGAACCGTCATAATATTCGATATGAATATTTCTATCCTTCAACCAACGGGCATTTTCGTCAGACCTAAACAAGTCCGTACCTTCATACTTATCTCCTAAGGTCAAATCCAACCAATTGATTGTGGTCTTTTTCAGTTTCGCCAAAGACTTTGTTTTCAGTGCCTCTGATAAGTTTTTATTGATTGTGGGATTATTCCACTCGTATATGTGAACTGGAAAGTGATTTTCTTCCAGCCACTCTTCCTGCGCCGGGTAGAGAGAAGTCGTTTCTTGCGAAATAGCATCCTGGCACAATGGACAAAGTAGCACCAACAATAGAAATAGTTGCAGTTTCATGAATGATTTGAAGTTTTGATCAACATGTCAAAACTGATACAACAACCCGGCTTCATTTAATTGAATTTCAATTTTCCTGGTAAGTTGAGTTGCAAGATTCAATACATTTGAGAGTGAGTACGCGCTTTTTTGGGAAGCCCTATGTGACTAAGAAACTTGGCCAATTGCGATTATTTCATGAAATTCAACAACGTATGCTTAATCAAATTCCGTAGCGATTGAGATATTGAAAATGAGTATAAAACGAACCTCCCTTATTGTAGCTATTTTTCTATGGACCAGCCAATTAGAAGCACAAATCATGAAAGTGGATCGGATAGACGTCACTGCAGACTCCAGTTATTGGTCAGGGAGCGTTGATTTCCAACTTGATGTCAACAATCAAAGTGCAGAAGAAGAGGAGAACGCCACCTTTGTTGGCACCACACTCGATGTTGATGTGAGCTTCATTGGTGACAATCACCTTTACAAACTGATCAATCAGCTGCAATACTTTTCAACCGGGGTGGGACCATTCGTCAGTACCGGATACGGCCACTTCAGGATACAATGGCTCAGGAAAAAGAACTTCTCCTATGAAAATTTCGCTCAGGTACAATACGACCAGGGAAGAAACTTAAAATGGCGGGGCCTGACTGGCGGTGGCATCAAGATCAGACTATTTCGAAAGAAAAATTCTTATGTCCATTACGGACTGGGGGCCATGTTTGAACAAGAACGATGGACAGACTTTGAGAGCAATGTGATTGAAAAGAACCTCCTCAAAATGTCGACTTATTTTGGTTCTGAAATGGACCTGGGACAAGTAGGGAAAGTAACAACAACCCTCTATTTTCAGACCGGGTACGATGCAGATGATGCTGTTCATAGAAACAGGGTCAGTGGCGACCTGGCTTTGGAATTTGAAATCACAGAAGTCCTCGGGTTTACGAGCAACTTCAGCTTACAATACGAAGACAAACCGATCATCGACATCAACAACATCGTGTACTCGATCACCAATGGGATCACCCTGAATTTTTAAGAGATCTTTCCCTCTCTCTATTATTTACAGTACCCGAGGATCAGTAAAATTCAAGACAATGAATCCTTAGGTAAGAAGAATCAGTTTATTTTGAGCTTGCATTATGAAATTCACCGAAGAACAGCTAGCTATCATTCAATCGGATACAGACTTGAAAGTCAATGCGGTCGCAGGGTCTGGCAAGACCTCTACCCTATTGGCCTATGCAAAACAACACGCTGATAAACGCATCCTTTATCTCGTTTTCAATAAATCAGTCAAAGAAGAAGCCAAATTAAAATTTCAGGAACAGGGCTTGCGCAACACCACGGTAGAAACTGCTCACTCGCTGGCTTACGGCGCAATGAGAAGCAAGGGTCATATTGAGTTACGACACCAGGGATACACGGCTTTTGACGTCAGAGAGCTGCTTCAGTTTTCCATGGGTGATCTGATCACTGAAATGAAAATTGCCAGTCATGTGGTCAAGATGGCTTCTTGTTTTTGTAATAGCCAGGAATTGAAGCTGAAAGACTGTCCCTATCTATCCTTTTTGCCTCCAGGGCAGGAGCGCCAGTTTGCAGAAGAATACTTTGACCTGATCCATCAGTCGACCAGAGACTTTCTAGGTCTGATGCACCGACGAAAGCAACCCCTGACACATGAGTTTTACCTAAAACAATACCAGCTCTCTCAACCTCGCCTGAATTATGACATCATTCTGTTCGATGAAGGCCAGGATGCCTCAGGTGTAATGTTGGATATCTTTCTAAAGCAAGCTGCGCGAAAAGTGATTGTCGGAGACCAAAATCAGCAGATCTATAGCTGGCGATATGCGATCAATGCACTCACTGAAGTTGATTTTGAAGAGAAGGTCCTGACAAATAGTTTTCGCTTTCCGCAGGACATTGCTGATATCGCCAACGATGTATTGGCCAGAAAAGAACACCTGGATTATCCAAAAAGTCCAACAATCAAAGGATTGGCTGAAACCAGATTGATGACCAGTCCAGCCAGAGCCACCCTTGGGCGGACCAACTCTGGCATCTTAGTGAGTGCCATCGATCAGCTGATTGAGGAAAAAGAGATCAAGTCACTGTATTTCGAAGGAAATTTTGAGACCTACACCTACGCGGATGAAAATGGATCCATCTGGGACATTCTCAATTTGCACCAGGGCAAAAAGCACCAGATCAGAAATAACCTGATCCGAGGCATGAAGGGCATGACCCAACTCAAGGAATATGCTGAAGAAACCAATGACTCCTCGTTAAAAGGCCTGATCGAAATTGTGGTAAAGTATCAGAGTGAATTGCCATATCTGATCAAAAAAATCAAGAATGCACAGGTAGAGGTCGATGAGAAAGACAAGGCAGACATGATCTTTTCGACGATACACAAAGCCAAAGGGATGGAGTATGATCAGGTGACTTTAACTGCTGATTTCCTCACAGAAGACAGACTACTGGAAACCATCGGATCCGCTGACAAGGCCTCTCTTGATAAAGGACGGCTGGGTGAAGAAATTAATCTACTATATGTTGGGGTCACCCGAACCAAACAACAGCTCAACATGCCTAACGACTTGCTTCCGGTGGAAATGCAGGAACCGGAAGACGAGAAAAAAGGAACTGGTTTTTTCGACCTACCCGACTGGAGGTTCTCGCAGCAAGAAAAATCCAGTAAATCGATAAAACAAAGCAGGCAAACCAATCCGAATGCCTATAAGAAATGGACCGCTGCAGAAGATCAGGAGTTGCAGGATCGCTATGCGGAACAACAACCCATAAAGCGTATCAGCCAGGAAATGGGCCGAAACAAAGGAGCAATCTATTCCCGCTTGAAAAAACTTGGATTGGCAGAAGAATAAATTGTCTTTACTAAAGTTTTTAATCTGACATTCATCTTACCTATTTGAAAGGTCTATCGAAAAAGTGGCTCTCGCCTTTCTAAATTTCATTTAGCATTGCAGAACCTAACCACAAACTAATGAAGAGCATCCGCCAAGCCCTTTGTTTGCTATGTCTATTATTTGCCACTGTATTGACTGCTCAGGAAGATTATCTGGCAATTTGAACAGGCTATAATAGCACAAGTTTAAACTCATCTTCTAATTCAGATATCTCAATAAGTCCCAGAAATACGTGGCACGCGTCACTGGTTTACACTTATATTTCAGAGAATAACCTGATTGGATACTCCATAGAGCCCGGTTACATGATCAAAGGCTCAAGAGTTGGGAATGATACCACGGATTACAAGTTCAACTTCCTGAGTGTTCCAATCTTGTTGAATTTCTACCCAATCAAGAAACTAATGATCAGTGCAGGGCCTGAAATAGGCTATCTCCTTAATGCGAAAAATATCGTGAATGATTCAACCAAGGTCAAAATACACGATGTTTATGATAATCGACTGGAAATTTCAGGTATCATAAGCGCGAGTTACTCCATATCCTTCTTTGCAGACCTGGGAGTACGATATAACAGGGCTTTTACCTCGCTTTCTGGCAATGACGTGACGTTAAAAAGAGAAGACCTTTTCAGCTAGTACTTTCAGGTTTTTCTTACTTTGAAAATAGCTAACTAAAAGGCCTTCGTATATCAACTTAAGTAATCAGAAGATTACTCAGGAGTCTTCTCTTCAGGCCACTCTTTCTTGAAGTTGCCCCAGAATTCGTCCACTGTACTTTTCATGTCTTTGCGGAGTAGGAAGATACCCACTAAGTTAGGTAGGGTCATCACAGCAATGGTGATTCCTGAAAGGGTCCAGATGATGGTTGTGTCCGTAAATGCTGCCAGACAGAAAGCAATTACGTACACGATACGGTAGTAAACTACTGACTTACTTCCAAACAAGAAAGTCATGGCCCGGTCACCATAGTAAGACCAGGAAATAGCCGTACTAAACGCAAACAGCAGCAGTCCAATCGAAACGATGTATTGCCCCCATTCGCCAAAGAGCCCTTTCTGGAAGGCAATAGCGGTCAGTGGCGCACTATGAACCAGCGATTTTCCTCGAAGTACCACATCCGAAGAACTGGGCTTACCATCAACAATGGACAAGGCTCCTGAATACAGATTCCCTGTTTCAGTGTCGAACACCAATACTTTTTCGGCCAGAGATCTCGCATGGATCACCGACACATTGCCGGGCAAAGATCCATTGCTAACACGTGCTTCTCCATTGAATAAAGGAAGCGGTGCTTCTCCACTGATGTGGCCATATAGCAGTGCTCTTCCATCTTCAGTCGCATCAGTGTAGGTACCTTCGACAATGGCCAAATCTGACAACTGGAATTCGTTTTGATGTTTTTCGTTCCATACCCCAGACGATAAGAGTACCAGTCCGGTAACGGTACAGATCACGATGGTGTCTATGAATGGCTCCAAAATGGCAACCAAACCTTCTGACACGGGCTCATGTCCTTTTGCAGATGCGTGGGCGATTGGCGCACTACCCTGACCCGCTTCATTGGAAAACAAGCCTCGACCTACTCCTTTGTTAAAGGCAAAAGCAATGGATGCTCCCAGGAATCCGCCAGAAGCTGCAGAACCGGTGAATAAGTCAGCGAAAATGGATACAAATGATGATCCAATATTACCCAGGTTAGCAAAGATCACCGCGAAGGCTCCTATGAAGTAGATGATGGCCATAGAGGGCACTAATTTCTCGGTCACTGCTGCAATACGTTTGATACCACCAATGATGACAAATCCGAGCAAGATCGCCAGCACCACACCAGTTGCTACTTTATCGATCCCGAAGGTCGCAAAGAGTGAATTAGAAATACTATTGATCTGAGGCAAGCTACCCGTCCCAAAAGATGACAATACGGTAGCAACCGCAAAAATTGCTGCCAACCAGCCCATGTTCAACTTGTTCTTCATGTAGTACATCGGACCACCAGCCATGGTACCATCTTCCGCTTTTTCACGGTACTTATGCGAAAGCGTTACCTCCACAAACTTGGTACACATACCGACTGCAGCCGTCATCAGCATCCAAAACAAAGCTGCCGGGCCTCCGATGTGTACTGCCAGTGCTACACCGGCGATGTTTCCGGTTCCGACTGTTCCTGACAGGGCGGTAGCCAAAGCCTGAAAGTGAGAGGTATCTCCTTCGTCATCCGCTTTGTCAAACTTCCCTTTGACCACTTTGATGGCAAACCCAAAGTATCTGATCTGTGGAAACTTCAGATAAATGGTGAAGAATAGTCCCGTACCGAGCAAAGCGTAAGGAAACCATGCTGCACTTCCGATGTAGCTATCGATCAGGGCCAGAAAATCATTGAGTTGCTGCATACAATAATTGAGGTTAGGTAAATCGCAATCCGACAAAAATAAAGATATTGCCCTAGCGACCAAGACTGGGGAAAATTTAATTATACCTGTTAAGTGAATGACGTTATAAATGGTGACTAATCACCTTTGATATACCTATGGCAGAAAGAACAAATTTAAGCTCGGGTGCCCCCTGGGAGGCACATGTTGGTTATTCCAGAGCAGTCAGGATAGGAAATACTATCGAAATTTCCGGAACCGCGCCTGTGAAAGATGGACAAACCATGGAAGGCACACCCTATGAACAAGCAGTCAGGTGCCTGGAAATCATACAGGAGAGTCTGGAAAAACTGGGCAGTGGTCTAAAAGATGTCATACGCACCCGCATGTTTGTAACCGACATCAGTCAATGGGAGGCGATCGGACGTGCGCATGGTGAGTTTTTCAAGGACATCAACCCTGCAACCAGCATGGTGGAGGTTTCTCAACTCATTGATGAGCGGATGGTTGTCGAAATCGAAGCTACAGCGATTGTGCAGTAAATGGAGTACTTTAATCAATAGGCCGGGTCTCGCCAGACCGGGTCGCAAACGCACGCTATCTAAAGTAACCCATAAGGTATCATCAAGTCTTCTTCTTGACCAGGATTACCGTATTGTCCAATTCCTCTATCAATGCATATGCTTCTCTTAGTTTAGGATAATATCGTACATCGAATGAATTGGTCCGGGTCCAGAACAAAAAAGTGATATTGGCGGTATTCCCTCGTTGCGTAACATTGAACGACACATCCAACAATCGATTTGGCAATCGAATCAGCTTACTTTCTGGCAAGGATTCGAAAGTGTATTCATCCGACAATTCTATGTTCAACTGATAACTGTAACGTTTCCTGTAGAAAAAATCTACAGGGTAAGAACGCTCCTCGGCCTTTATTGGATTTTCATCAAAAATCAATTCATCAAACGTCAATGGGATCAGGATCAGACCATCTTCCACCTCCTTGGCAATGCTGGCAGTGACTTTTCTGGAAGTCAATTCGTCTTCTGCCATCTTCAGATCTTGCAATTCCCAGTCAGGCTTGAATAAATCCTCCAGTTCATCATTAGCGGAAACCATTCCATAATCCTCCATGGCGAGGATCATATCTGCAAGGATGGAGTCTCCAGCAATGGTAAGGTTCACCTGGCTTGTTTTTTGATCTTTTGCCGCTTTGGTTAGATCCTGCCATTCGACTTGATTGCCCAACACCAAACCTCGGCCATTCAAAAAATTACTACTCAAGTAGCCAAAAGGCATGTTTTGCAGTGGATCTAACAAATAAGTCTTCCCATCGATCTTCAATCGGACCACTGTCGCAATCAGCTTATCACTAAACGGATAATTGTAAGAAATAACACCATTGAATCTTGGACTGAAAAGAACCGGCTGCGCATCGAGTCCAGCTTGTCGCAGTACCTGAAACAAGGTAAGTCCCATTGAACTTGCATTACCCGTACGTCCTTCCATCATTTTCTTATAACCTACATCCGGATACACCCCATAATATTTGTTCCAGACAAATGTCTTTTTGAAATCAGAGTAGATGGCCTGTGCTCTTTCCAGTGGATCTTCGGCCGTTGACAAAGTGAAAGCTTCTTTAAAATCCTTTTTGCCCGTATAAAAAAGCTTGAACCTATGACTGTTCTGCAGGTCTGTAGTAACATCCTGCCAGGTTTTTAGAAAGTTCTTTTCATACTCCGGCGTACGCAGTGTCTGAAGTTGAAAGACCAACTTGGAAATATAATCCTCGCGGGTAGTCATGAAAGGTTCCTTGCGGAAAGCAGGAAGGTCTTCCATCAACCAAAACGCCTTCAAATCCTGATAGGTGTAGCGTCCGAAAGTTTTCATCTCTCTGTCCAATTCCATTTTAGACGCCTTGGCATCAAAATATCCTTGCTTTTGAAAAACGTACACATAAAAAGCTGGGATTGTCACTGCAAATCTGCTTCGCTTCACCGGAAAGTCCTTCTGAAAATGCCAATCGTCTAATCGGTGGATAAATGGCGAATGTTTGACATAAGCAACTTCAATCACCGAACCTACCTGTACATTAGGTAGTGAAAAGGAAACCTCCCTGGCATTTTCATCCAATTCCGTCTTGTAAATATTTTTTTTACTGAGTGCCGACTTTTCTATACGGCCTGAATTCACATTGAAGTTGTAGGTAGAAGACCCGCGTATCTCCACCGTTTCACGTTGATCCGCCATTTTACCCGACTGATAGAGTCTGATTTTGACATTTCCCAACCCCAAGGCATCGGTTTTCAAAATCTTAACCCGGTATATACGTTCAGTAGAAGCCACCCACGTATTGATAGAACGATCATAACGTACTTCCGTATGGCCATCGTTAACCAGATAAACAGCTGAAACATCTTCCGATGAATCCTGCGCTTGAAAATCGAGCATATTGACAGCCCTTGGTTTCTCAAGTTGGCAGTAACTGATAAAAAAGGAAATACAAGCGGCGGAAAGCAATACAATTCTTTTTGTCATCATGGTTTGTCATTTTGTTGTCTCGCGATGGTATGGATGCGTCACGAATCAAATACAGAGGGAAAGATACGCATTCGGATGATAATAGAGGATCCTCAAGCCAATTTAGAAAATAAGGAGCTGGTTCTGGTAGATGAGATTTAAATTTCTGTCAATTTTATTCGTCCATGATGTCAGATCCCCTCTTAGAAAACTTCCAGTTGCACATTGAATTGTCACAGGAGGATTATCAGCGGATACGTAACCTTTTTGTAGACGAAATCTTTCGTAAAGGGCAATACCTGATCCAGCCAAGTCACTTTGTACATCATCAATATTTTGTACTCGAAGGAAACCTGAGGACTTTCATGATAGATCACAAAGGCAAGGAACATACTTTACAATTTGCTGTGGAAGGTTGGTGGGTAAGTGACTACCTGTCTTACTATCAAAATATTCCTTCTGCCTTGCATGTGGAGTGCCTGGAAGAATGCCACCTGTTGAAGGTTTCAAAAACTGATTTAATCAATTCATTCGATGAATTTCCAGTTCTTGAGCGATTTTTCCGAAAACAACTTGAAAATGCTTTTGTGGCGTTCCAACAAAGGATTCTTTCCAATTTGCAAGATAGCGCTGAAGAACGGTATTCGGCCTTTGTTGAAAAGTATCCTTCCATCGAACAACGTGTCAAAAACTATCAAATCGCCTCTTATCTTGGTATTGCTCCAGAAAGTCTAAGTCGTTTGAGAAAGCAAAGAATGAACTCGCTTTAGGAAATTCTCTTCTTAACCTAGATCAATTTTTCAATCTATTCGTGCCTCTAGCTTCGTATCTCGAAATAAACACAGATACACATGAAACGAATAACCTATCTATTTACTCTCCTCACTTTGGTGATCAATTTAAGTGCTCAAACGCTGACAAAAGAATGGGAAGTAAGTGGACTTGAGGCCCCCGAATCGGCGGTATTCTACAATGGAAACTACTATGTCTCAAATGTAGCCGGACAGCCCGCAGAGAAAAATGGGTTAGGATACCTTACCAAAATTGATAAAAAGGGCATCATCTCAGAATTAAAGTGGCTTGAAGGGTTTAATGCCCCAAAAGGTCTGGCAGTCTACAACAATCAACTTTTTGTAGCAGATATTGATCGAGTGGCTGTGGTGGATTTGGCTACCACGGAAATAGTAAAGTGGTACGATGCAGCTGGCGCCACCTTTCTCAACGATGTTGAAGTGGTAAACAATAGGGTTTTCATCTCTGATACTTTTGGAGGAAACTCCATATATGTCATCGAAAAGGAAGAAATCTCTTTATGGCTAAAAGATGAACGCCTGGATTACCCAAATGGCTTAATGAACGATGGAAACAAACTACTGGTAGCTTCCTGGGGTGTGGTAACTGATCCTGCAACGTTTGGCACCGATATACCAGGAAAACTAATAGCGGTAGACCTGAAAACTAAAAAGATCCAGGATGTCTCTTCATCCACCGGAAACCTTGACGGTCTGGTCAAATGGAAAAAGAACTACATCGTCTCAGATTGGATTGCCGGAGGGATTTTAACCATTGATAAAAAAGGCAATTCCAATCAAATTCTCGACATGAATGCAGGCTCGGCAGACCTAACCTACATTTCCGAGGCCAACCTTTTACTTGTTCCACAAATGATCGATGGCAAATTGACAGCATTCAGCGTTAAATAGTTAAACTAACAATGTAAGCCTTCATAACACCTTAAGTTGTGGAGGCTTTCACTTTGATGACTATTTTTTTTTGAATAAAAGGTTCTTAATTTCACTTACTTCAAAACGCGATTCACTCCAAAAAGGCGATAAATCAATTCCGCCGCCGGATCCTCATACTTATTGATCTTGAATGCTCCTGAGAAATATGCTGCTCCTCCGGCCTCGTCCACTACTTCATAGGTTGCTGTGAGCCCTTCTTCTGATTCTTCGAATCCAATCTTCACCACCGGCCAGCTTCCTTCCTCTGTCCAATCGACATTGACACTTTCCAGCTCCTCTACAATTAACTGTGCGCTTTCATTATCAGGCGTTGGCTCAAGCTGAAGCTTAAATTTCATGGTCGACTCAGAAAAAGGCACCAACTGAGGAAAACTTTTATAAAAGTCCATCAAGTGTTGAGCGGACTGGTCCGTTTGACCCTTTTCGTCATAGGCCAGACTCAATGCTTCATGTACCCTTGCAATCAATAATTTCTCATGATCCGTATCAAGATCAGGTGCTTCCAGGATAGCGTTCAATCGTCCGATCCCTCTGTCCACCTCATTATCCAGCAAGTAAAACCTGGCGATGTAGTAATTGAGGTATTTTTTGATGCCCTCACGAGGTTCATTGGCCAATTTCTTTTCAAACAGACGGATAAAGTAGTTGGGATTGAAATCTTTGATCAATTCCCATATCTCATCGAAAAAGATCGTGTTTTCCGAAGCGAAAATATTGTAGAGTACTAAAAATCTTTCCGGGTTGACTGACAATTCACTCGTTAACAGGAGGTGCGCATTTTCCTTTTGGAAGTAGTGTCCGGCCATGTCCCACAAGTCACTGCCATCCCGCCAATAATTGCGATTCAGGAATTTGATCTCATTCATTTTGCCCTGATGGTACAGGTATTCAAACAGTTTGGTATTGCGATCATACTGCACTTTCCCCCAGGTAGAATTGATGTGCAATTCTTTGAAGTTAGCAGCCTTGTCTCGAAAGGTTTTAGCTTCCGCTAAATCACCAGAATAATAATTGACCCGTGCCATGGCAATGTTGTTCCAGCCATAGCCTGGTGAAGGACCCATGATGTCCATCGAGTTCTGGACGATGCCTTTTGCTTTTCCCAGATCATTCTTGAAAATATTGATCACGGACTGCATGTAGTCAAACTCTTTTGTTTCTTTTTGAAAGTAGCCATCTGAGTCTCTCTCCAAATCATAATACTTCTCTGCCTCTTCAAACCTGGCCTGAATGAATTGCAGGTTGCCGTAATTATTATTGGAAAGTCGACCCAATCTTTTGAGGTTCTTCGCACTAAATTCCGCGGAATCAACATTCAAGAGATAGGAATAAACAATGTCTTTGTAATGCCAATAACTACCTTCTATGGGATCAAAACCACTGGTGATGTACTGGCTGATGAATTGATAGTTTTTGCGATTGTTGATCAGGATGGAGTCTGCATATTTTGACGCCAGTTTCACATTCCCCTCAATGCTTGAACTTAGGAAGGGGTACTTTTCAGAGGTATAGACCCTGTTTTTGTGATACATCCAGGACAGGTGGGCATAGGGATTTACTTCCCAATTGTAGATGAACTGGCGGTCTAACAGCTTCCTAATAACAACAATGCTTTTGTCCAGCTGATCAGTGTTATTGTAGCATTGAATGAGTAGATCACACAAAATGGCATATTTCCGCTGTATCTCGTAGATCCCCGCATATGTCTGTAAGTCTTTGATACGCCGAAGCTCTCTTCGATAATCCTTCTCCATCAAGGTCAGGCCTTTCTTGAGCGGTTTGAGCGCCAGCTTATATCCTAGCTGGTCCGAAGCTCTTAAATACCGATAAATACCTTCATAGTAGTAACCCGTGTAATAGGTACTATCTATCTGAATGAACTTCTGAGACAATTCATAAGCTGCTCTGCTTCGGAATGAATCACGGAAATCACGTTCTAGCCGATCGATTTCCATGCGCTGCGCCCGAACGGAAAACGACCCTGCCAGCAACAGGGTCAACAGAAATATGCCATGCCTATTTCGCATCGAACGAAAGCTTAAGCCTCGCCAATCGCTTGATTTCTGATTTCACAATGGTATTGAGTGCATCTGCTTCTGCACTTTTGTTGCGAAATAACAGCCGGTGGTGCAATACCGGGTGTACCAGTTGTGTCAGGTCATCTTCAATGACATAAGCGCGTTTCTGAATCATGGCATGAGCTTTCAGACATTTCAATAGGATGATCCCACTTCTCACGGATGCACCAAGTGTGATCGCTGGATTACTTCTGGTGGCCCTGATGATGTTATTGACGCCACGTACAATCTCATCATGAACAAAAACTTTATCCGCTTCTGACTGCAAAGCCAATACATCTTGCAAAGTCAACACACTTTCAGTAGTCGCCTCGAAATTGGAGATCTCCAGGTATTTCCGGTAAATCTCAAACTCGACCTCTTCGGCAACATAACCAAAACTGATCTTCATGAAGAAGCGGTCTAATTGAGCATTGGGAAGTGGATAGGTCCCTTCCATCTCAATGGGGTTTTGTGTGGCGATCACAAAAAATGGCTTTTC
Source organism: Cytophagales bacterium (assembly GCA_033344775.1). NCBI lineage: Bacteria > Pseudomonadati > Bacteroidota > Cytophagia > Cytophagales > Cytophagales bacterium. Next base: position 1,807,047 of record JAWPMT010000005.1, read on the forward strand.
CAAAGGATAGGTCTGATCACCCATGGTGATTTGATGTTCAGCCATGCACTCCAGCAACGCCGATTGTACTTTAGGTGACGCTCGATTGATCTCATCTGCGAGGAGAATGTTCGTAAACAAAGGTCCTTTTTTGAAAATGAAATCCTTCGCAGATTCATCATAGATGTGAGAACCCAACAAATCCATCGGCAACAAGTCCGGTGTAAACTGGATCCGATTGAAATCCGCATACCCTTCCGAACTTTCCTTACTTGAAATGGAATGAGCAAGTGTTTTCGCCATCACGGTCTTTCCTGCACCGGGATTGTCTTCCAGCAAGATATGACCTCCGGCGATCAGACAGGTAACCACTTGCGTGATCTGCTCATGGTGACCTTTGATCACTTGCCCGATATTACTGATCAGCTTATCTGCAGAAGTCTCGCCAGGGCTTTGTGTTTCGAATTGTTCCGATGGTGCTTCTTCCATGGTATGTCTATGTAATGTTCAAATTAATCAAATAATAAAACCAGCGATTGACCTTCAGGAAATTCAAAAGGCGGCTCCCAACAGAGAACTTCACCCTGAATTTTTTCTGGAAATCTTCATAAAAATCATGAACGAAGGCCTCTTCTTCGCTGGTCAGGTTTTCGTTGCTGTACTTGATCTTCAGGTAAATCTCCATCAGGTCTGTATATCGCGTACCTAGCAGTGTATCCACTGTAGCTTTTGCGTAAACCGAAGGTGTCATCAGTCCCCGTCCGTATCCCATCTGATTCATCAAAAACTGAATGATCGGATACAGGGCGATGGTTTTTTCTTTTGCCGAGGTGTTACTCTTGTATCCGGATTTGATCAACGAATAGTGAATGAACGGTGCTGACAAAAGGACAAATACGATCAGCGCAAGCAATGCAACAGCATATCCAATCCATTGATTTACTGCTTCGCGAATGGTCGTCTCATCTTCTTCTGGAATCTCTTCTTCCGGTTCCGGATTGACCATGATCTCCTGGACCAGGATGTTATCCGGCAATCGATCTGCAAATTGTTCATTGGATTCGGAGCGCCGTTTCTCCCGCATGTTTTGAATGCGTAAATCAAAAGAAGTAACTACGGCAGTATCTCCAACTTCCAGATCTGCCAGTGAAAGTGTATCGTATTCGGCAATCACTTTTGCGGCAGAAACATCCAGATCAAACGTCTTTGGTTCGTCCCAGGACATGGAAGTCTTCTTCAATACCATGAGGTCGGCATCCAGCGTCAATGCTTTAGTAGCTGTATCCAATTGTGTGATCACACCTTTGGCCACAAACTGTGGTTCTACTGGTGGCAAGGGCGGAGTTCGATCCGGTTGATTCGTTTCTTCTGCATCTTCATTACTTATTGTCAAATCGAAATCCAGCCAACCATATTCCGGGAAATAGACTTGTGTCCAGGCATGTGCCTGATCCGCATAGAACCAGTACCAGCCTGGATTGTTGTGACTCCTGTTCACGGTAAGAAACCCTACTGCCATTCGAGTAGGAATACCCTGGGATCGCAGCATGAAAAGTGTAGACGCGGCAAAGTAGGTGCAATATCCTTTTTGGGTGTTGAACAGGAAGTTGTTCAATAAGGACAGGTCCGGAATATTGGGATCGGTTGGAGAGCCAGGCGTCAAAGTGTATACAAAACGCGGCTCGCCGTTTTCGTCCTTCGACAAAAAGTAATCACGAAGTGCAATGACTTTATCGACGGGTGTCTTCGCATCCTTGGTCAGATCTGCAGCCAGCTCGCTGATTTTGTCATAAACGCCTCCGGAAGGCATTCGAGTATAGTAGTCAAGGTATTCCTGAGAAACCTCCGTATAGTCTTTGACCTTTCTCAATGTATTGAATCGTTCTTCCTGGAATTGCTTCAATTCTGGTTCACGCGTGTTGTAAACGAAATAAGCACTGTTCAATGCAGAGACTTCCGACTGCACATTGTAGGCAAACTTGTACTGATCCCTAAAAGCAGCTTCCACTGAAATCGGCTGACAGGAATAGGCCGTACTTGGCGCCACAAATACTTCCGGGTCCAGTTGGTTGATGTAGATGGTGCTCTGAATGGGTTTGATAAACTTCTCCATCTTATCATTCTCCAGCACTTCTTCGTCTATTTGGACATAGTAGTTCGGGATCTGTGTCGGGTTCGGGAGAAATAGATCATCGGCCAATCCTTCCGGGTCTACCTCAAAACGTTCCAGTTCTTCATTGTACTGATTGAGGTGATACAAAGTGATGTATTGTGGGTTAGGCACGCCATTATCCAGGAAATTGTCCATATAAGCCGTGAAAAGCAGCTCTTCCGACTGCCTCAGCCTGGGCCTCAATTCCGTATAATCTTTCAATCGGAATTGGTCCTTTTCATTCCGATCCATCATATTATCATCCTGACGATCTTCATTGCTTCCTCCCTCACCTTCTCCGTTCTGCTGCGCTTGCAGCTCCTGATCTAGCTCTGAAAACTTGTTTTGCAACAGCTCAGTGGTTCCCCAGAAAAATAAGAACAGAATGGAACAAAACACGGCAATGCGCAACAGAATCTTTCCGTAATTCACCTGACTTTGGTGACGAATGCTGTTCAACAATTCTTTGGCAAACAGAACATAAAACACGTATAGCACGGGCGGCGCAATCAGCCAGGACAGTTGATTGGCATCATATACGCCTACAGAAGACAGTGCAATGGCCGAAATGGTCAATACGAGCAATGCGTAAATGATCAGAAAATAGCGCCATCTGGCGATCCCAAAACCTGCGAACCAACCCAAAACAAACAACGTCGCATTGATACGGAATCGACTGGCGATGTAATAGGAATCGAACTCATCGAATGGAAAGAATACGATGCTTTGATAAATGAAGTAAAGGACTACCAGCAGTGCACCGAAGACAATGAAAAAACGCAGGCGGGTGCTGTGCAGTGCAAACGCCAATACCATGGCTCCGCCAAACACCGTGACCAGTCTTCCGGTATTGATGAACAACAATGAATAATGCTCACTGATATAGTTGAGCAAGGGATAAGAGACGATCAGCGTAGGCAACACCAACAGGATCAAACCCAAAAACAGGTTCTTTTTCTTTTGCTTTACCGTCATATCAGTTGTCCCTGGAAATCCATACCACTTGCTAATGCTACAATTTTCTCCTCATTTTTCCGGAGCTTTCTTCGTTGAGCAGAAAGTATCCACTTCAGTTTGCCAACCTCACTCTGGTCATCATTTCGCAAGATCATGTTCGACCAATTGATCAGGTTTTGTTCATCCAGGTATTTCGAAACCTGCACGATGAATAGCGTTATAGATCTTTTTCTAATCAATGACTCTAGTTGATCTGCCGGAATCATCGAACTAACACACACGACACTGGAACTGGCGATCGTAGGAAATTGCTCATCCAAATTTCCGTCCTGCCACTGGGCACAACTCAGGAAATAACCCAGCATGTCCTTTTTGTCTACGATAAGGCTATCCCCTACTTCCTGATCCATGCTAAACTCAACCTTTCTTCCCGATTTTTCAATTTCAATACACGTATTAAAGATGATGTCCTTGTAGTAATCCAGCATCCCGATCGCAAAGGGTGAATCCTCGGCTAACAGGGAGTTTTGAAAACTTGCAAAGAAGTGTAAATGCGAAGCAAATGGATTGATCACTTCCGGAATACGAACAACAAGCTCTTTGTTCTTTGCGAAAATTTTCCAGACAATTCGTCGAACGTCATCCCCTGATTCAAAGTCTTTGTAATTCAGAAAATCACCTTCTACTTTTTTACTGGTTGTCACTTTTTCCAGTTCTTCTTTTGCTTTGGAAGGTGGAATATCCGTTTGAGACACCTCACGCTTTTGTGAATAGAGATAAAAAGTCTTTTTGTCCTTTTTGAGCCAGGAAAAGCGAAAGAACTGCAAATAATCTTCGATAGAGAAAATGTAGCTCTTCACCTGATACTGTGCCCTTTTCGTCAATTGCAGATCGGCTTGGCCTGCTTTGGCCCGTAAATCTTTCCAGCCTCCGGAAAATTGATTGATCACGATTGGCCCCACCATCGCCCCATCTTCAAAAACAAGCCAGGTTTTCAGGTAGCCTGCCAGTGGCATGATCGCTTTAGAAATGCTCAAAGTAGCCGGAACTTCACCCGCTTCGCCTTTCTGACCATCTTCCAACCCAATGGATAGTTCGACCTGTAATTGTTTGGATTTAATGGCCAGGAAAAGCCAGCAGATCAACGTGTATAAGCCTCCTAGTCCAATGATGGCGCCGGCAAAAATGGCGCTGAGCCAAATGAATACATCAAGGAATGGAGCATATTGAGATTCTTCGCCGTAGTACTCGTTGCGCACGAAGAGATATAGTAGCAAGGCGGCCATAAAAAAGACCAACCCATTCCTTTTCAAAGGAATGAACTGCGTATAAAATCGAATAACAGATAAAAACTTATATCTCGTCATGCAATAGTCTGTTCTGTGCCGAGCAAAGATCAGCCAAGTTAAAACGGATTGTCTGACCGATGAAGTTAAATTAGGTTAATACCCATACTTCTCCTGCCAGCGAGCTCTCAAAAATTTTCTGAGTTCTTCCTCACGTGGGTTCTTGCCTGGGTCATAGAATTTGGTATTAGACAATTCGTCTGGCAAAAATTCCATTGCCGCGAAGTTGCCCGGATGATCGTGAGCGTACTTATACCCCTGACCATAACCAGAGTCTTTCATCAGTTTGGTTGGTGCATTTCTTATCGCCATTGGAACAGGCAAATCACCCTGTTCTTTCACCGCCTTTTGTGCAGCCCCGATGGCCATGTAGCTGGCATTACTCTTAGGTGAGCTCGCCAAATAAGTGGTGCACTGACTCAAGATGATTCGGCTTTCGGGATACCCGATCAGGTTCACCGCCTGAAAACAGCTGGTAGCCATGACCAGTGCCGTAGGATTTGCATTGCCTATGTCTTCAGAAGCAAGGATCACCAGGCGCCGGGCAATAAATTTTACATCTTCTCCGCCCTCAATCATGCGAGCCAAATAATAAACCGCTGCATTGGGATCGCTACCTCTAATGGACTTGATGAACGCACTGATGATGTCGTAGTGCATTTCTCCTTGCTTGTCATAAAGGATCGTCTTGCGCTGAGCAATATGAATCACTGTTTCGTCTTCTACGGCAATCTCAGTTCCTTCCTGGCTTTTGACCACCAACTCGAACAGATTCAATAGCTTGCGCGCATCTCCTCCGGACAGGTTGAAAAGGGCTTCTGTTTCTTTGAGTTCTACTTTCAGCCTTTTTAGCTCCTCGTCCTGGGCAAGGGCCCGATCGATGATGTCTAATAAGTCTTTTTTCTCCAGGTGATTCAAGGTGTAGACCTGGCTTCTGGAAAGCAAGGCACTGTTCACTTCGAAACTTGGGTTCTCTGTAGTGGCGCCAATAAGCGTGATCGTTCCTTTTTCAACTGCTCCCAATAGCGCATCTTGTTGGGCCTTGTTGAAACGATGAATCTCATCGATGAAGAGAATGCTTTTACTTCCTGGTCGCACTTTCGCGATGACTTCCCGGACTTCCTTCACCCCTGCACTGATCGCACTTAGGGTATGGAAGGGCAGCTTCACCTCATTGGCAATGATGTTGGCCATGGTCGTTTTCCCGGTTCCGGGAGGCCCCCACAAGATCATCGAAGGCACTCGCCCTTGTTGTATTGCCCTTCTAAGTACGCCCTTCTCCCCCACCAAATGGTCCTGACCAATGAGGTCATCCAGCGATTTTGGGCGCATGCGTTCTGCTAAGGGAGAATGATCTTGAAACATCAGGACTAAAGTAGTGATTCTGGATTAAGAAGGGTTTTGTGAGGTCGTGGAATTTTCTTCGAAAGGTCTCTAAGAATAGCAAAATCCCCCGCCTTTCAGGCACCTCCTACGCGGGCCGCCCTTTGAAAAGGGGGATTTTCGGTAGATTATTTCCGCAACACGATCAAGTTGCTCAGAAGAATTAGAGAGATACCTCCAATCGACCAGACATTCAACGCGTAACCTTCCAGCAAAACGGAGATGACCAAAGCAGTGACCGGAATGGTAATCAGTACATAAGCCGCTCGATCCGGGCCGATCTGACCGATCAAAGTAAGGTAAGCTCCAAACGCGGTGATGGAACCAAATACTGATAGGTAGAGCAATGAAAACACATATTCTGATTGCACATTGAATGTGGGGGCAATCCCCGAAAAAACAGCAATCAACGCCATTCCTAACGCGCCGTAGATCATACCAAACCCATTGGCTTGCAAGACCGGAATGCCCTTCGACTGATTGGAAGCAGAGGTGACATTACCAAGAGAGGCAAATACAACAGACAATACAAGAACAGCCACACTGTAAACTGGAATGGTTTCATAGTGAACACCCGTCAGGTCATTATAAAACAAGGCGAATGTTCCAGCCAGTCCAAGTCCGGCCCCTAAAAAGACTTTGCGGACCGTTTTCTTACCCAGGAAAATCGTTCCGAAAAAAATATTGAAAAAGATAATGGTAGAAAAAGCGACAGCCACCAATGCACTCGTCAGTTCTTCCTCCGCTTCATACACCAGCCAGTAGTTCACCCCAAACAGCAGTACACCCTGAAGGGCCATTCGAGCATGTTCTACGAGGGTAAACTTCAAATTGATTTTTCGGATCAACGCGTAAGCCAACAAGATAAGACCAGCCAGAAAAAACCGGTAGCTCACAGACCAAAGCGGATCTACCTGACCCAGTTGAAACTTGATCACGTACCACGTAGACCCCCAAATCAATGCGGGGACTACAAAAAGAACAACCTTTGAACCGCTGTATTGCGACATGATTGAATCAGGAGATTTTTTTGAATACCTTGATCAATTCTTCCAGGTGCGCATTGGTAAAATCCAGGTGCGTTACAAAACGAACGAGCCCTGGTCCAAATCCTACGGCAGCTACACCATTAGCACTGAGCTGATCCAACATCCATTTTTCAGATTTCCCTTCCAAAGCCAGGATCACAATATTGGTATCTACAGGATACACCTCTTTGACATAAGAAATTTTCGCTGCTTCATCACCGATGGTACGTGCACGGTCATGGTCTTCCTTCAACCGATCTACATGATGATCTAATGCGTAGCTACAAGCCGCTGCCAGGAAGCCCGCCTGACGCATGCCACCGCCAAATACTTTTCGGACTCTTCGCGCTTGTTTGATGTTTGATTTAGTACCCAACAAAACAGAACCTACCGGGGCTCCCAATCCTTTGGAAAAACACACGGAAATGGTATCGAAAATGTCACCAAAATCTTTCGGCGAGATGCCTGACTCGACAATGGCATTGAACAATCGTGCTCCATCGAGGTGCAGCGCCAGACCATGCTCATCGCATACTGCATGTATCTTGCGCAATTCCTCCAATGAATAGTAGCTTCCCCCGCCTTTATTCATGGTATTTTCCAGCGAAACCAATTGGGTCCGAGGAAAATGAATGTCATCAGGATTGATGCTGGTCGCAATTTGATCTGCCGTCAAACGTCCCCGATCCCCTTCCAACAATTTGGGGGATAACATCGAATTGTAAGCCAGTCCTCCTCCTTCGTACAAATAAATATGTGAGTGCTTATGGCAGACTACCTCATCCTGAGGTTGGGTCAAAATCCGCAACCCGATTTGATTGGTCATGGTCCCAGACGGACAATAAAGGGCCGCTTCCATGCCAAAAAGATCAGCCACCTTAGCCTGCAAGGCATTGACCGAAGGATCAGACTCAAAGACATCATCTCCTACTTCTGCTGAAAACATAGCCTCCTGCATCCCTTTGGTCGGCTTGGTTACTGTATCGCTTCTAAGATCAATCATCATATTCTGGTGTTAACTTCCAATCGGCATGTCCGAAAAAATTCCACTTCACTTTCGTAAGATCAACCTCCGGATCTACCGGCCTATGTTTCGGATTACCATTCAAGGACATTTTAAAATGGGCGTAAACAGCTACTTCTTTCCATCCTTTCTCTTCGTAGATCGTTTTTAGTCGTTGCGCAAATTGCCAAGTCATGTCCGGGAAAGTGGCCACTTTAGCATATTGCTTGTAAGTCAGGTATTCTCTTGGATTGACCCATTCTTGCTTGCCTGACTTTTGATCCTTAACCAGATAATTGCCTGTCCCGCTTTTTGATCGCAGCATCATTCTCCAGCTATATTTATGACCTTCTTCTGTCCAATTCACATTTCCAGGAACAAACCAGTGGCGTAATGGCAATGCCACCTGAATAACAAGATAAATCACGACCGAATAGGTGGCCCATATGGGGAAAGTGCCTGTTTTGGGGGTTACGGGTTGCTTTTTTCGGAGGAATACTTTCCTAATGGATTCTCCCGGATAAAAGAACACTGAAAACAAGATCATCAGATAAGGGAAAATCCCAATCTGAAAAACAGCCGAATTGAACAAATTAAAGAATAAGGACAGGAAAAAGCCCAATTTTCTAGTTCTGTGGTTCAGCAACAAAAAGACGATGATACCATCATAAAGGATACCCCCGTAAGCAACGAAATAGTGCATCCATTCTTTTTGCAGCAATGGGCCAATCAGGAAGTAATTGCGTTTGATATGGAACCAAATGGCGATGGGTTTGGCTTGAAGCCAATCGGGATAAACTTTGTTGATGCTGGCAAAAACATAGACGATGGCCACCTGAGCTATGAACAAAAACACGAACCCATAGGAGGCTGTTTCTTTGCGGTTCGTCCATCCCAGTTTGACATCCACGGAATAGACTTTATGTGCTGGTAAAAAGGCCATTAGCCCAGAGAGAATGATCAGCAAATAGTAGTGATTGTTGTAGCTGGATTTTTGCATGACGTAAGAGCCAAACCACAACAAACAAAACATAATGGAAGAGAGGCGATAGGCAAACCCGATCATCATGAAAAGGCCAAACAAGCCCATCAGGAAAAAATAGTAGTACATGCCATTACCATCGAAAGGCTGCAACCACTCAAACCCAATGTAAGAGAACGTAAAATCAGGCTCTATGAATACACGACGGACCCATCCTGTAAGGATAGCCCCCCAGCATTCGGCCATCAGTAAAAAACCAAAGCCTATGCGAAACACAACAATGTTGCTGTTGTCGACTTCTCTGCCAAGAAATGCTTGTAATTGTTTCATAGGACTTGTTCGCAAGACGAAATTAGTCCATGAATTGCGAATCGGGAATGATGGTTCAAGGGAAATGACCTGAGGCTTACAAAAAAATTAAAATGGAAAATTGAAGGATGGAATTGCGGCGTTTAGCTGTTTGGGTTTATAGGAAAATCCTTGAAATACTAAAAAAAGAAAAGGGCACCCCGTCGGGACCCCTTTTACTAAACCAATGTGTTTTTCTAAAGAGAAATTATGCTTTCTATACGAAAGGACCTTTCATATTGTTTCCAATTCTGCAGCAATTTAGCAATAATATTCTGTAATAAAAGCTTTTAACAAATTTTATAACCATAGTTTCCTTCACAAGAAAGTATTTTATATAGGTTTTTATACCATTTCAAACGTTTTCCTTACCATTTTCCAGTCCTTTTTACTACCGGCCCATACAGGCTCTCTTTCTTAAGAATCTGGAAAAAACTTAGTCATCCTTATTGTAAAAGGTTCAGCTTGAGAATCTCATCATATCTTTGACCCACTTTGATGAACCCACAGAACAAGATCGCCGAATTGATCCAACAGGAAATTGCAGCCTTGCAAAACATCCCATTGGGACCTGAACTCCATGAGACCGTCGAACTCATTCACCAACAGGTACACAAAATGAATGCCAAACTTGTCTTCAGCGGCATGGGAAAAGCAGGACAGGTTGGAAGCAACATCGCCACAACGCTCTCCTCTACCGGGACTCCTTCCATATTTTTGCACCCTTCGGAAGCGCAACATGGTGATTTGGGCATTTTACAGCCCAATGATGTCCTTTTTCTGGTCTCCAATTCTGGTAAAACTACCGAAATCCTACTGCTGGTTCAATTGGCTAAATCGCTTTATCCGGAGGTAAAAATTATCTGCATGACGGGTCATCCGGACAGTCCACTGTCCGAAAAAGCGGACATCACTCTTTTCACCGGAAATCCGAACGAAATCTGCCCACTTGGACTTACGCCAACCACAAGCACAACCGTTATGGGTGTGATCGGAGATATGTTGGTGGTCATGTTGATGGAAAAGATCAATTTCACCGTAAAGGACTATGCCCAACGACATCACAGTGGCTACCTGGGTGAAAAAAGTAGAAATCATGAATAAACTATTCCTCATTGCCGGGCCTTGTGTGGTCGAAAATGATGAGACACCTTACTTAATCGCTGAGCGAGTAGCAGGCATCTGCCAAAACTTAGGCATTGATTACATCTTCAAAGCTTCCTTCAAGAAAGCCAACCGGACGAGTTTATCGAGTTTTACAGGAGTGGATAAAACTCAGGCCCTGGAAATCATTCAGGGTGTGGGAAAGCAATTTGATGTACCCACCATCACTGATATTCACGAATCTCATGAGGTAGATGAGGTCGCAGCTTTTGTGGACCACCTTCAAATCCCGGCATTCCTGTGTCGGCAAACGGATCTGTTGCTCGCCGCTGGTAATACAGGAAAAGGTGTCAACATCAAAAAGGGCCAGTTCCTTTCACCTGAGGCCATGCAGTTCCCGCTCGAGAAAGTACAATCAACTGGAAATAACAACATTTGGCTTTGTGAGCGGGGTGTAACTCACGGATATGAAAATCTGATCGTGGACGTCACATCCATTGCCCGGATGAAAAAACTGGGAGCACCTGTGGTGATGGATTGTACCCATGCCCTGCAACAACCGAATAAATCCGATGGTGTCAGTGGTGGAAATCCCGATATGATCGAAACGGTAGCATTATCGGCAGTGGCCACCGGAGCTGATGGCCTGTTCATCGAAACACACCCCGATCCCGCTTATGCCCTGAGTGATGGAAAATCCATGCTACAAATCGATCGTCTAGAAGCGATCTTAAATCGAGTGCTCAAAGTACGCAACGCGCTGAATGATGAGTAAAAAACCAATCAAACTACTGATACTTGATGTCGATGGCACCCTGACAGATGGGGGTGTTTATATTTCTGAAAAGGGAGAACAGTCTAAGAAGTTCAACGTGAAAGATGGCATGGGGATCGTGGTGTTGAATAAGATGGGCATTGAAGTTGGGATCATCAGTCACAGCAGTGTTTCAGAAATGATCTCTAATCGCGCGAATACCCTCAAGCTTAATTACGTTTATGTGGGGCAAAAGCCTAAACTAGAGGTACTGCAGGATTGGTTACAGGAATTGAAGATCACCTTAGAAGAAGTGGCCTATATGGGTGATGATATCAATGACCTGGACGTCATAGAAGTATGTGGCTTCACAGCATGTCCTTCAGACGCCATGGCCATCGTCAAAGAAAAAGTGGATCATGTTATGACCATGAAAGGTGGTGAAGGAGCGGTCAGAGAATTCATCGATCACTACCTACTGGATAAGCCACTTGGGTATTAGGAACCAAATAAGCCAACACCCCACAAACCAGGGCTACCACCGCCATTCCAAATAAGAATCCGTCATCATCAGCCACCGCAATCCCCAGGATCAGTAAATGAGAAACCACTGCCCCGGACATAACGCCGATGGTCAACAGGGCACCCCATTTTGTAAACCTTGGAACAAACAACAGTATAGAAGCGAGCAATTCTCCTATTCCGGTGCCGATCCGTACCAACCACTCCAGATCAGATGAACCCAACAAGAAACTGGTGACCCCACCAAACAGGTTTTTCGATTCTTCTAGCGCTTCGGGTCCACCTAGTCCGAATTTGAAATAAAGGGTTTGCAACATGATCAGAGCAGCAATCACGCGAGGTAAGTAGTATTTGAGCTTTTGCATCTTTCTATGTGTATGACACAAACATAGAAAAACACGCCGCTGGCATTTGCCCACTCCTTGACACTTTAATCAAAGTAAGAGGTGTCAAACATTCAAAAGGTTGAGATGATAACTCTTTGGAAATAACTCCAAATGAGGCGTAGTGCCCTCGCAGGTGTTATCACCTGCGAGAATGCTAGTGAGAAGTCGAAGACTTAAAATTATATATTAGCCTCAGTCACAAACTGAAGCTAGGGTCCGATATGACAACCTTAGATTAGATTACCCAATTTCTACTTTAACCTGATCGGTGAGTGGTTTACCTACACAAAGCAGTACATAACCTTCGTCCAGCTCGTCCTGAGTGAGCCCTTCTGCTCCATCAATACTGATTTCACCTTCGGTGCACTTTCCTCGGCATGCGGTGCACAGACCTGACTGACACGAGTAAGGCATGTCCAATCCATCTTCCAGACCTACTTCCAAAACCGGGCGATCCTTTGGCACCGTGATGCTGTAGTTCTCACCTTCAAGTAAGATGCTTACTTCACTGCTGTTCTCACCTGCGCCGGATTCATCCGCAATGATCTCAGAAGGCGAAGTTTTACCAGCTTCGAAAGATTCCAGGCGCACCTGCTCATCCTTCACATTGGCAAGTTTCAAACCATCCGTAACGACATCCATCATCGGTTGGGGTCCGCAGATGAATATTTCAGTTTCTTCGTTAACGTCTAGTTTTTCAGTAATTTCTTTAATGGTCTCAGGCGTAGGTCGACCTACATAATCCGCTTCCCCTTCTTCGAGGATATGGATCAACTGGAACCTGTCCGAATAAGTTGCTTGCAGTTCTTCTAGTTCTTTCTTGAAGATCACATACTCTTCACTCCTGTTTCCATAGACCAACGAAAGTGTCGTATTGGGCTCTTTCAAAAGCACCGAACGGATCAAAGAATATAAAGGTGTGATACCAGAACCTCCTCCGAAAAACACCAGGTTACGCAAAGCAGCAGCATCATAGGTTGTGGTAAACATCCCCATCGGCTCCATGACCTCTACTAAATCCCCGGCTTTCAGGTTATCATTGACATGGTTAGACATCAACCCTCCGGCTACTCGCTTTACCGTCACGGCAGGATGCGCATCTTCGAACGGAGTGCTGCACAAGGAATAAGCCCGTCGGATTTTCTGACCTTCGACATGCTGGATCAGGGTGATGAACTGTCCCGGTTCATAGTTAAATTCTGCTTCAGGAGATTCAAATACCAGGTTTACCGCGTCTTTGGCGATCGGAACTACTTCCTTTACTGCCAGCTGGTGATACCGGGAGTCTCCTCCGTTTTTCTGTTTGTCTTTTTTCTTTTTGAATAGTCCAAATACCATGTCAAGTACTGATTTGAGGCCGCAAAGGTAAATGCACAGAACCTACCCTCCAAGTTGGCTGGTTCATCTTATTTTTGCACCTCATTTTGCTCGTATGTCCGAATTAAACCCTTTAATGGCTATTTCTCCGATTGACGGTAGATACCGATCAAAAACGGCAAGCCTGGAAAATTATTTCTCAGAATTCGCATTGATCCGATACCGGGTCAAAGTAGAGGTGCTTTACTTTATCTCACTTTGCGACGCAATTCCCAATTTAACAGGGGTTGATAGAAATTTGTTCTCGGAGATGCATGCCATCGTTGATAATTTCTCAGAAGCTGATGCAGATCGCATCAAAAACATTGAGAAAACGACTAATCACGATGTAAAAGCTGTCGAATATTTCCTGAAAGAAAAGCTGGAAGCACTCGGGTTATCCGAGCAAATTGAGTTCATTCACTTTGGACTTACCTCTCAGGACATCAACAATACGGCCATTCCGATGAGCCTGAAAGATGCCATCGAAGAAGAATTCATTCCTCAGCTGGAAAAAGTAAAAGATCAGATCGCAGGATTGGCCAATGCATGGAGCGATATCCCCATGTTGGCCAAAACTCACGGGCAACCTGCCTCACCAACCCGGCTTGGAAAAGAACTGGATGTATTCGTGAAAAGACTTGATGTTCAGTTGGTACAACTCAAGCAAATCCCCTACTCCGGAAAGTTTGGTGGAGCTACAGGAAATTTCAATGCGCATTACCTGGCCTACCCGGAGGTGGATTGGCATGCTTTCGCCGGGAAATTCCTATCAGATAAATTAGGCATCAGCCGAAGCGAGCCTACCACTCAGATTGAGCACTATGATAATCTGGCCGCACTATTCGATGCTTTGAAGCGGATCAACACCATCTTGATTGACCTGTGTCGTGATGTCTGGACTTATATTTCCATGAATTATTTCTCACAGAAAATCATCGCAGGAGAGATAGGTTCATCGGCCATGCCGCACAAAGTCAATCCCATTGATTTTGAAAACGCAGAAGGAAATCTGGGATTGGCCAATGCCCTTTTTGAGCATTTATCCGCTAAACTCCCGATCTCGAGATTACAGCGTGACCTTACAGATTCCACGGTTCTGAGAAATATTGGCGTTCCTATTGCTCATACACAGGTCTCCTTGTTTTCCATAGCGAAAGGTTTAGGGAAACTCCAATGCAACGAACAGGTGATTGCACAAGACCTTGAAGAAAACTGGGCCGTGGTAGCTGAAGGCATCCAGACCGTATTGCGCCGAGAAGGATTTCCTAAACCTTATGAAGCCTTAAAAAGCCTGACACGCAAGAACGAAAAGATCACGGAAGCGTCTATTCAAGCCTTTATTAACGACCTGGACATCAGTGAAGAGATTAAAGCAGAATTGCGGGCCATATCGCCGTTCAACTACATTGGGCGGTAAGCAATTTGCCGAAATCTGATCTTTTCGACCTTACGATTTGACTATGAGACGGTTCGACATAAAAATGTTTCCGGATTGGGTACGAGATTGGTATATTCACGCGAATTTTGACAGGAAGAAAAAGCACCTTTTACAACAGCTCAATAATTTGTCGCTGCACGTAGGGGAAAGCACAAAATAATTGTCTTAACCAAGAATTATACTACTGATCAGCCTTATGAAGAATTACCTTCCCCGGCTGGTGCCAATGTTTGTGATGGCATTACTTATGGGGAGCGCACATGCGCAAATTTCACTAGAAGACCTGGATCTGGACCAGGACGTTAGTTCTTGGTACGATGACAACTCAGGTGCCGAACTCCTCGAAATCTACGAGGGGAAAATCTTTCAACTCAATATTAACATTACCACCAGAAAAACATTTAGTGCCTTTAAATCGGCACAGTGGATTGATGGCACGGTGATGTTTCGTGACAAAATCTATGATGAGATCCCACTGAAATACGATCTCTTCAGTGATCAACTCACGGTTTTGAACGTTGCAGGTTCGCCTCTACAACCCATCATACCTAACCAACAAGACATAGCTTATTTTGATTTGGAAGGTGATTATTTTCAGAACCTGAGTGCTGAAAATGCCCCTGAAGGAGATGCAGGCTTTTATCATGTGCTTTACGCTGGCTCGCAAGTAGCCTTATACGCGAAATACTCAAAGAGACAAGTAGTAGAGGGTCGGAAATTGGAGTTCGTACGGTCCGAGAAGGCTTTCCTCAAAAATGGCGATCAATTCGTTCGGGTAAAAAACAAAGGATCCTTTATCCTGGCATTCCCTGAACACAAGGCAGCTATCAAAAGCTTTTGTAGTTCAAACTCTTTGAAGATCAAACCTACTAATCAGATCGCTCTGATCAGACTTACAGAATATTGCGAATCTTTAACTGGCTCAAAATGAAATATAGCATCAGCATACTTTTTTTATTCTGCGCATGCTTTTTTGCCATGGGCCAGAATGATGACATTAAGTTCTCAGGCACATTCAATAGCGCTTCGATAGTGGAAGTTGCTAATTCAATCCAATCAGGAACAGGTGTAGATCTTTTTTATTCCCCTTCGGCGACTGACTCCCTGAAGTTTTCAGGCTCATTCAGCCAGGAACCGCTGGAATCTGTGCTTAAGACCTTATTTCAGGATCAGGGAATTAACTATTTACTGGATGGCAATTCAGTGATACTTACTTACAACTCCAGGGTGATCAAAGACCTGGGCATCACATCTGCCTTTAGAAGATCACAACAACAGCAACAAGAAGAACAAGTGGACAAAGGGTTGATCTTCCGGAGAGAATACCTCAACCTCGATGGTGAGGAAGAAGACCTGACTACCAAGGTTTTTGAGATTGGCAAATGGACTCCCGGAGATGCCGATGCCAGATCTACCATTGCGGGATATATCACAGAGCAAGTCTCCGGTGACCCTGTTGAAGGGGCGTTGGTATTTATTCAGAACCCATTTGTCGGAGCATCTACTGATGAAGAAGGCTTTTTCAGCCTTACCATTCCAAGAGGCAAACACCTGCTCAATTTCCAGTCGCTGAACATGAAGAACACTTACAGAAATGTAGTGCTCTTCTCAGACGGACGATTGGACGTTAAAATGGCAGTAGATATCGTCGCGCTAAACTCTGTGGTAGTAAGCGCGGATCGTGATGCTAACGTAAGAGAGGCTGAGCTTGGCGTAACGCGTATTGATATCAAGGAAACCAAAAATCTTCCTGTTTTACTAGGAGAAAGAGATATTGTAAAAGTAGCCACCACCACTTCAGGTGTTCAAACCATTGGTGAAGGTGCGGCTGGCGTAAATATTCGCGGAGGTAAAGCTGATCAAAACCTCTTTCTGGTTGATGGTGCCACAGTGTACAACACATCTCACTTCTTTGGCTTTTTCTCCATTTTCAATGCAGATGCCATCGATAATCTGGAATTGTACAAGAGTACTATTCCTGCACAATATGGCGGCCGTCTATCTTCCGTATTTGACATAAGCCTTAAAACGCCAAGCAAAGAGAAATTCTCAGGCACTGGCGGATTAGGGCCAGTTACATCGAAGTTGCTGATCGAAACGCCTATTGTCAAGGATCGAACGTCCATCATGGTGGGTGGACAAGCGACTTACTCAGATTTCGTACTGAACCGTGTCACCAACTCTTCTATTGGTAATACAGATGCTTCTTTCTACGATGTGGTCGCGAAGATTGACCATAAGTTGAATGATAAGAGTAACTTAAGCATTACCGGATACCGAAGCTTCGATAGTTTCCAATTGCAAACTGACACACTACTATCATTCTCTGATTTCTCCTACACGAACACTTTGGCTGCACTGAATTGGGATTGGAGATTCAATGACAACCTAAAGGCCGACTTGCACTTGTCTACGGTACAGTACGAGTATGACATCAATTACGAGTTTTTGCCTTCTCAGGCATTCAACCTGGCTTTCCAGATCAATGAGAAAAGTGGACGTTTGAATTTCAACTATTACCAAAACCCACAATTAACCTGGGATGCTGGGGTTGATTTCAAGCGATTTGACCTACAGCCTGGCCACCGAATGCCAGTTGGAGCTGAGTCCCTAATCACGGAAGCAAGAATCGAGGATGAGCAAGGCACAGAAATGGCTGGATACCTGAATGCAAAATATGAGCCTAACGACAAGTTATTGATCAATGGAGGGCTTCGCTTCACTCGCTTTGCCGCTTTGGGAGAAAGAACTGCCTATACCTATGGTAATGGAGAAAAGAATACCATACAAGATCGGACAGATTCCACCTTCTTCGACAAAGGAGAAGTCATACAGGCCTATTCAGGACCTGAGTGGCGATTATCTGCACGATATACATTGGATCCTAATAGCTCTGTAAAGTTTGGCTTCAACCGAAACCAGCAGTTCATCCACTTATTGGTAAACGCAGCATCTATTTCTCCAACGGATATCTGGAGGCTTTCCAGTGAGCATCTGAGACCTCAGATCGCTGATCAGGTTTCATTAGGATACTATCGCAACCTGCCGTTTAAAGATCAGATCATCGAAACATCGGTGGAAGTATACTATAAAGACATTCAGGACCTGCTGGATTTCAAATTGGGTGCCGACCTTCTGTTCAATGAGAACATTGAGACGGCCGTTCTTCAAGGACCAGGTCGATCTTATGGCGTCGAGCTTTCTGCGAAGAAAAACGATGGCTGGTTCACCGGCTGGATCAACTACACCTACTCGCGTTCACAAATTAAATTAGAAGGCGATAGCCCGTTGGAAAACATCAACGAAGGTCAATTCTTCCCTACCAACTATGACAAGCCGCACTATGTAAACCTGGTCACGAATTACAAATTCACCAGAAGATATAGCTTCTCCGCCAACGTGGTTTACTCCACGGGCCGTCCTATCACTTATCCGATCGGAAAGTGGAACTTCAAGAATGTAGAGAACATCTACTACTCAGAGCGAAATGCTTTCAGGATTCCTGATTATTTCCGATTGGATATCGGATTCAACATGGAAGGAAATCACAAGATCAAGAAGCTGTCTCATTCTTTCTGGTCGTTCTCTGTCTACAATGTGCTTGGCATCGACAATGTCTATTCGGTGTTCTTCAACGTGGATAATGGTGAAGTAAAAGCTTACAAACTCACTGTCTTCCCGAATCCAATCCCAACCTTAACGTATAACTTCACATTCTGATCGACATGCTGAACTTAAAATCGACACGAACCTTATTTTCTTGTCTATTGATGGCAGTCGCATTAGCTGTCGCAATACCAAATAGCAAGGCCCAGGGCCAGCTCATCAATAAAAAAGAAGAAGTCTTTCTGCATATCAACAGCGCCGAATTGGTGGTGGGAGAAACATTGTTGTTTTCGGCCTATGTTCGTAGCAACCTTACCGGAAAAGTATCTTCACTGAGTCGCATTCTTTACGTTGAATTACTGGATTCAGAAAGCAATTCTGTTTGGCAATCTAAAATTCTATTGGAGAATGGAAGAGGTGCCGGAGATCTATTTCTTTCTTCTCTGTTAAGTACGGGCAACTATCATTTGGTGGCCTACACGCAATGGATGAAGAATTTCAACGATTTATACGAGCAGGAGATCATCATTTACAATCCATTCGAATATTACAAACCCAATAGCGATGCAAAAGGCCAGCCTACGGTGGAAATGTTCCCCGTAAGTGGCTTCTTACATGCGGATCGTGAAAATGAACTGGTCATCAAAGCTGCTTATGCCGATGGAGCACCTTTTCAGACGAAAGGCCGAATCGTGAATGCCGAGGGAGACAATCTTCAAAGTTTTGAGACCAACGGATATGGATTGACGAACATCAAATTCAGTCCAGCAGCCGGGCAAAACTATCGGATCATTGCTGAAAGCGAGACAGGAGATTTCCTCTTCTTCGATGTTCCCGTAGCATGTTCGGATTGTACTTTATTGAGCGTTCAGCCTCGTAAAAATGATTTTCTGGTGCAGTTAAAAAAAGGAAATCTTCCTGCATGGCTTGAAGTAGTGGATGGCCAAAACCGATACTTCAGCCGAACCATCGAAGACAATGAATCTTTCACGGTTTTGAGAAATCGGCTACCTAAGGGTTTCGCTCAAATAAAGCTTTGGACAGCTGACAAATCAGAACTGATCAGCACGCACAACATCTTGAACAATGCCCCTGAAATACAGGAAGTGTCTGGCTTGAAGACTTTCCGTACCAGAACAAAACTGGAAGAAAGCTTTTCTGTCGAAGAGGGCGCTACGGTTTCTGTTTCAGTAAGTAAAAAGTATAACAACAACCTCAACGCTTTTAACCTGGCGTATGATCACGGCACTGTTCAATTCCTGAACCCTGGTTTTAGAAAAAGTGCGGGCGATACGGATTTGATCGAACAATTGCAGGTCATTAGCAAACCTGAGATCAAGCCACTAAATCCCAACTTTACGCCACGTTATCTGGCGGAGTACCGTTCGGACCAGCTACATGGCAAATTGACAGACGAAACGGGAGCCAGGAACAGAGTAGTAACCGCTGCTGTCATGAATGGGCAGTTAGAGTTGGCTCGACCAGACAGTGAAGGAAACGTTACCCTGAGTATCCATCCGGAAAAGGAAGGCACGGAAGTACTCGCAAAACTCATGGGCGATTATCAGGATGTAGAAATAGTATGGGAAAATGAATTCTACGAAAATTACCCGGCATTCAACAATACGCCTTTAGACCTGGATTCAGCGAAAGTGGCAGCCCTGGCGGAAAGAAGCATTAAAAACCAGGTGCAAAATGTCTACTATGCATTTAACCCTGATTCGCTGATCAATACCAAACTTCCTTTTGCAGAACAGTTCTTATCGGTAAAAAGCTATCGACTGGATGCGTTCACCCGTTTCCCTACCATGCGCGATACGTTCATCGAGTATGTCGAAGAAGTGGCGGTCAACAAAAACGAAAATAACTTCAATCTTAGAGTTAGACTCTGGGACTCAGCCGAGGATCACCCTTCCGATACTACCGAGCTGATTTTGATCGATGGTGTTCCATTCTCTTCGAAAGAGGCCCTGGAAATTTCACCTTATGGCATCAGTGCAATCCACATCGTTCCTTATCACTACTACAGTGGAGAGGTAACTTTAAAGGGAATTCTGATGTTGGAAACTTTAGAAAAGGATCTTTCCGGTTTGAAGTACAAGCAGTACAACATCAATTATGTGGGTGTACAAGGGAAGAAGAAATATCGAAGAACTGATCATACGGACCCTTGCAAAGAACCAGATTACAGAGATCAGCTGTTGTGGATACCACAACTTGATTCGCAGGAAGGTAAAATAGACTTTGATTTCTTTACCTCAGACATTCCTGGGACTTATGAAATCCGAGTGGAAGGCATAACTGCTTCCGGTGATCCAATTAGTATTAAAAAGTCATTTATTGTAGAATAATGAGAATTGTAAAATTCATGATCCCACTGGTATTTGTGGGATTTCTTTCATGCGTTCAACCTTTTGACCTGGTCTCTATTGGCACCAGATCATCGATCGTAGTGGATGCAGCGATCACTGATGAAGCGAAAACTCATGTCATTAAGCTTAGTGAATCATTTGCGATCGACACCACCTTAAACACCGCTATCAGAGGCGCAACTGTTTGGATTGTGGATCAGGATGGTAACAGGGAAGACCTGACCTCTGGTTCTGTGGGTGGCGAATACCTGACATCAGATAATTTTCAGGCGCTTCCTGGAAATGATTACACACTTCACATTATTCTTCCTGGTGGGGAAAAACTAGTTTCAAGGCCTGAAACCCTTCCAGACCCTGTGACGCTTGATCGAATTTATGGAAGGTACGTAACGATTCCCTCGAATGAAGAGGCCGGAGAAGATAGAGGAGTACAATTCTTTGTGGATGCCTCCAGTGAAAGTACAGAACCTGCACGTCTGCGATATAACTGGATTGAAACGTATGAAGTACGATCGCCCTATGTTTCACGATTCGTCTTTGATTTTGAACAAAACCTACCTGTTCGGAGACAAGACACCATTCACATTTGCTACCGTACCATTCCTAATACTGAGCTGATCTTGACCACAGCAGCCGGACAGGCTGAAAACCGTGTTCAGGAGATCCCTCTAAAGTTTGTAGATCAAACGACGCAACAGTTGAGTCAAATGTATTCCATCCTGGTACAGCAATTTGTACTTTCAGCAGATGCTCATGAGTACTATGAAAATCTGGAAGAAACCAACGAAGGTTCCGGTTCTCTTTCTGATCGTCAGGTAGGTACATTTCCCGGAAACATCACTTCAGAGGATAATCCTGAAGAACTGATCCTCGGCTATTTTGAGGTCTCCAGATTTTATGAAGAACGTGTGTTCTTCACTCCTTCACAATTTGATGAGTATGTCCAATCTCCGTATCCTTTGTGTGGCATTTCACAACTAGATACCCTGACCACTCCGGAATTAGTCTCGGAATATGTGGAATTTGGCAAACGATTTGGCATCCTGGATCAGGTAACGGACTTCTCGTGGCAGATCAGTTCTCGACGATGCGCAGACTGTAAGGAATTTGGCACTTATGAAGCGCCGGATTTCTGGCCAGAGAATTAATCAATGTCTGGTAACAAACCACGCTATGAATCCCTTTGCGACCAGCTCCAGGCAGTCTTTGATGGAGAACCCTGGTATGGTGATAGTCTGATCGCCAAACTGGAAATGATAAGGGCGGAAGTAGAGGAGCCTTCCGATCTGAATAAAACTGCGAGTTACGTCCAACACCTCATCAATTGGCGGCAATTCGTGATCAAAAAACTCATAGGTGATATCGACTTTGATATCACCCTCAATACAACTGCAGACTGGACAGA
Organism: Cytophagales bacterium; assembly: GCA_033344775.1. Taxonomy (NCBI): domain Bacteria; kingdom Pseudomonadati; phylum Bacteroidota; class Cytophagia; order Cytophagales; species Cytophagales bacterium. The sequence goes on from JAWPMT010000005.1 coordinate 1,829,171, forward strand.
CATTAATATTGAACATTTTGAGGCTTGGGACCATCTCCTGGAATTACTCCGCGATACACAAAATCAATTGGTAACGCTCATTAGATCACTTTCTAATGAAGTATTAATAAAGCAAGTTCCCGGAAAGGATTACAGTTTCGAACACATGCTTCATGGGCTGATTCAGCATGAGGTTTATCACACAGGACAAATAGCAGTGTATTGGAAAAATCGATAGAAGCTACTTCTTTGGTGCGTATTTCGGGCTGATGCTAAACCTTCTGGACTCGATGATCAGCGTACCATTCTTCTCCTCGGAGGGATACTGAAAATTGACCACAGTACTCTGACTGATGCGTTTGAATTGAGGAAAGTGAACCAACTCTTTGAAAATCTCATTGAAATTTTGATAGGCATTGGTTTCGTACTCCACTAGTTTTTCCTGCCCCTTCTCTCCTTTTTTCACTTTCAGTCCAAATATCTTGGTATGATCTCCAGCGGATCGTGTGCGGATGTAGACAATCTCATTAGGATGCAAAGTCAGTTTCCCCTCATTCCCGAAGTTGATCGTCACTTTCTCTGGTTTGCTAAACAGGAAGTTATGCTGGCGCAAGTCATTCAGTCGCTTCAGATTTTCGATCAGGGAGATATACATTCGGATGTTCCTTCCAACCAATGTCAGCAGAAAGGTCAACCCCAGCATCCATTCGAGGGTAAGGTCCACCACGGGTCGCTCCCAAAGCAAGGACGTGGCTATCTGCCGATAAAGAACATAATTGAATATAAAGAAACCTGCATAGGCCAAATATCTTAAAGGTGCTTTGGATATTGGGAATACCAAAAAGGCCGACAGATAAAACTGAGCAAGGGTAAGGATGAGTAAGGTGACTTCACCAAAATTGGGAAGGATCGGCCCAAAAGTACCGACGGCAAATAAAAGGGTGATCAGACAAGCATAAAGCAGGAAAATAAGTCGATCACGAAGATGTGTGCGCTCAACAAAAAGCCGGGAAATCTTCATTCATAGCAAATCAAGCGCCTAAGATAATCACGTGGATTCAAAGGCACCATTTCATTGGCATAGAATGGATTTCCCTTAAAAAATGATTGTGATTTCTTTAGACTGCTACTCGAGCACGGCCAGCTTCCATCACTGCATAATCCTTGTACTCCTCAAAGGATGAGGTATCCAGGTTCTTGAGTGAGGAATCAGTACCCTCAGGAACGAAATTGCCTTCTTTTTCCCACCACTCTTTGGCTTGTGTCTGTGCTTCATCCAGATCGATATCGAACAGATGACCGTAAGACTCAGAAATGATCCATGGCTTATCTACGTTGCCATATTTGTTGAAGATCATTTGCCGCATTTGTGTAGACGTACTGTCCCCACTTTTGAAATGAGATTGTGTGTATGAAAGCGTTTCAGGCTCCGTCATTTTGTTGTCCCAAAACTTCTTGGAAGCAATCAACTGGGCCGTTGTTATAACGTAGCCTCTTCCCTTTTCCAGAGGTTCCTTGCTGAGTTCGCAAGCGGCTCTGAATTCTTTCTTCTTCTTTCCGAAAAGCTTAAACATAAGTAGTTGAGTTTTTTGACCTCTGTTTAATACTGTTATAAAGGAGCAAAGGTTACCGTTTTCTTGGAAAAAATTAAAATCTCAAAGGATTTCATTTGGTTTTTTCGGCTAATCGTCGATTTGAATGAAAATATCCGGATCACAACGGCTTTTCAAGACCGACAGTGGTCCGTTTTTGGTAACTCAAAATACCAAACCGTTATACTTTCATTTGCAAATACGTTACCTACATGAAGAAATTCGATACGTTCATGAAGTTGTACGTGAATTCCTGGTTTTATTTTCTAACCTTTGGTTGACAACTGTAACAGCTAATTTCGTGAAATACCAAGTTTCCCGTTATCTGTACATTATTCGTGAGACGCTACAAAAAGTAAATAAACTAAAAGCAAGTTCAAAACAACCGATCATGACATCAAAATCAATCCTAAAGCCTCTATACATCATACCATCACTACTATGCCTATTGATGGTATCAGCACTTTCCGCGCAGGCACCGGTGGAGATTCCGGATCATATTCCTCCGTCTCCAACGTCCGCCGAACTTGGGAAATACGGCAATGTTCCTGTCAACCTACATAATGGTTCGCCAAACATATCCATTCCTCTTTACGAAATTGTTATGGATGATATCTCCGTACCCATAAGCTTGTCTTTTCATGCCAGTGGCCATAAAGTCAGAAGTCAAGCAAGTTGGGTAGGGCTCGGATGGAGCCTCAATGCAGGAGGAGTGGTCAATCGATCCATGAGAGGTGAACCCGATGAAGATGGGTATTTCGCAAGTATGGCCGACATCAAGGACTTCAATGATCGCGGGTTACTGCCCTATTTATGGAAATGGGTCCATGAAAATCCTTTATACCCTGAAAACGTCAAAGCTAACTTAAGGGTATACAGGAGCGAATTAGCTTATCTCTACGACCAACTAGTCAAATATGACACTTACTATAGTGACGACAGCTTTCTAGATGAACTCCAAAGTGATTATGATCAATTAAGAAACGAATACGATGATTATCTTGACACTATTTATAGTATGTATGGCATAAATGATGAATATAGGGAAGTAAAAAACTGGATGCATGCGGTAAAGAATGCTGGGTATGACACCCAGGCAGATATCTTTAATTACAATTATCCTGGGGGATCAGGCACTTTCCTATTCAAGCCTGATCAATCCATCGCTCAAATCCCTTATCAGGACAATGCAATTACTCCCATTGGTTTTACCACAAATGCAGCATGCCTGTCATGCAACAGTGGCACATTGGAAGGGTTTGAGATCATCAATATGGATGGCGTCAAGTACAACTTTCAAGATAAAGAGCTGACACGGGTACTTTATCCACAAGATGCGCCAGCTCCAGATCCGAATGTCTATGAATCCAGCTGGTACTTATCGGACATCAATAGTCAAAGAAGCGGAAAATCTGTTTCATTTAGCTATTCGAACAGAATGCCAGTTATGGCAGATGATATCCTAAATGAGACGATCACTGAAACGATTAATAACGGTGCCATCGAAAGTATTACCCCTTCCTTTAGTCCAACGAATATTAGGAACGATATCATTCACTTAGAGTCAATCACATGGGAAGGTGGTTCAATCGAATTTGGGGAAAGTCATGGGAGATTTGACCGAAAGCACGGCGAGGGAGTAATTCTGGATTCTTTGGTCATTAAGAACAAAAACGGTGATGTCTTAAAGTACTTTGTTTTCGAGTATAATAATGGGCTATCCGATATCAATGCTGCGTCTTCCAATTACTTTGATAATCATCTCTTATTGACCTCTGTAACGGAATATAATAGCTCGAACCAGGCTAAGCCACCCTACCTCATTAACTACTACCACCCCGAAGATATTCCTGCTCGCAACTCAAATGCAATGGATCATGATGGCTTCTATAATGCTGCACCAAACACCAGTCTGGTCCCTTCTTATGTGAATTACGGAGGACTTGTAACACCAGGTGCGGATCGCGAGCCTGGCTTACTGACTTCCAGGACGGGAATGGTCGAAAGCATCACCTATCCAACCGGAGGAAAGACAGCCTTCGAATACGAAAACCATGATATATGGGAAGGAGTCGTCTATCAAACACAAACGCAAACCTATTTCATAGAAAACTGTGACGCGAACAATATCCTGCAACCCGGGCTTGGAGTTTTGGGCTTTGAATGCATTGCCACAAAAACAATTAATGTCAACGTGCCGTCAGGAGCTCAAAATTCCCAAATCAGTGTTGTATCAACTACGGCAGCAACCGCAACATCAATCAATAATTCTAATGACTATTACACGAGGATATATGACGCTTCTGACAACCTCATGCTAAGCCACAGTTCTTATTCACCACTAAATAACGCTGGCTTGCTTCAAGAGGGTAACAACTATCGGCTTGAAATAAATTCAACCATTGATTACACGAAAATGCAGGTGACTGTCCAATACGAGGCACCTTCATTAATTGAAGCGAATTCGAACGTTGGTGGATTAAGAATTGCAGGTATCAAAGATTATACTAAGGATGACAATGGTGCATTCCAACTTGCCAATAGCAGAACATTTGAATACAAAATCAATGATGCGAATAGAAATAAATCTAGTGGGATATTACTAACCAAAAAAGACCCTGAATACACTTCCCAACGAACCAAATATGAAGGATGGCAAACGGGTGTGATGGAATACAGGACCCACTCATCTTCCGGTTCAGGAAGTTTCGAGCCATTCGGAGGTTCACAGGTTGCTTATGAAGAAGTTCGGGAAATTCAAACAGGAAATGGCTACACCGAATACCACTACAGCAATGAGCGAGATGAATCAGATGTCAATCTTATGGAACTCCCATTCATTGACAGGCAGTATATCAGTAGCTATCCAAAGAGTTTATCATTGACTTCATCTGGTTGGAAAAGAGGCCAGTTGATAGACCAAATTGTGGTAGATGAGCAGGGCAATGAAAAGCAATGGGTACACAATGATTACACCTATGTAAAAGTAGACTCAACCGTATCCTTTGCTTATGAAACCATACATGAAGAAACCCAGCCACAATCGGTATTTACCTGGGCATTAGAAACTCAGTATTCTGGATGGGCAAAATTGTATAATTCAACCACTACGACTTATGAAAACAATCAAGAAAGTGTTGTCAGCGTTTCTACAGTCTATGACTCAGATATCAAATTCATACTTCCGAAGGAGAGCAATCATTATATAGATGGGGTAAATGACTATACCCAGAAATTTGAATATTTAAATGATAGAACCAATCATATCATCAGTCCTGTAACTGAGATTATCAAACTAGATGATCAAGATAATTTGGTCCAGAAAGACACTTATTCCTACACAAACGGAAGAGTTGAATTCATCGATAAATACCTGAACGGTAGTTCTTCACCAAATTACACGACGCGTTTATCGGAATATAACGGGAAAAAACCTTCATATATAGAAGATCCATCCGGTATCAATGCAGTCTACCTTTGGGGTTACGGGGGTACTTTACCTGTCGCTAAAATCACCAATATTGATTACACTACAGTCGAAAATACGCTTGGTTCCAATCTGCAAGCGATTGAGAATTCATACGACAATAACTTCATCAAGTCTCAACTAATCTCCTTAAAAAGCACATTATCACAGCAACAACCGATTAACATTTTCCTTCATAAACAAGGTGTCGGTATGGTTGAAGCCATCGATACCAATGGTGTTATTACAACTTATCACTATGATGCATTCAATCGGCTATATCAGGTGAAAGATCAGGATCAGCACGTATTGAAAGAATTCCATTACAACTATTCCAACTAATTGATCATGCAACTCAAAGCAATAATTCCACTGATAGTGTGGATGATGATGGGTTTGGCCTGCCTTTCCCAAACCACCACCCAAAACTACGTCCAGACCCTGACGGCACGAGATACGATCTCTGGTGCACTGATCCATGAGCAGAACTATCCTCAAAAGGTGCAAGCTGATGTGGTGTACATCGATGGACTGGGCAGGACCATCCAGGCAGTGATGCAAGGTGCTTCTCCTACCGGTAAGGACTTGATAAAGATGCACACCTACGATCCTATCGGTCGGCAGGACAAAGACTACCTGCCCTTTGAAGCAAGTTCTACTTCAGGAGCTTATCAAATTAATGTGGGCGCTGGACAGCAAGGATTCTATGCCAATCCACCTACAGGTGTAGCCACTAATAGCTATCCCTACAGCCAAACCCTGTTCGAAAGCTCACCATTGAACCGACCACTGGAAACCAGCGCTCCTGGTACAGCCTGGAGAAGTTCTTTGCATGGAGGAACACATACGGTAGATTATGCCTATCGATTCAATACAGTCGCTGACGAAATTCGATTGATCACCGTGGATCAGTCTTTAGGTCAGACCATGACGGCCACTACTGATTATGCCGCCAATCAACTTCGAGGCACAATGATTACCGATGAAGATGGCAAAAAGAGGTTGGAGTTTACCGACAAAGCCGGCAAGGTCATTTGTAAGATCAATGCAGTAGGTACTGCCGATGAAACCTATACCTACTATGTCTATGATAATCGCGACCTACTGACTTTTGTAATCCCGCCACAGGCAGTAGCTGAGATTGGAGCTAACTGGAATCTTCTCAACGATGTTACCTTCCGCAAACAATGGCTATTTCGCTATCAATACGATCATCGCAACCGCATGGTCGAAAAACAAGTGCCCGGAGCAGAGAAAGTAGAGATGGTTTACGACAAAAGAGATCGACTGGTCATGACCCTGGATGGCAACCGAAGGGATGTAGCGACTGTTTCAGGAACTAATTCCTCCGGCAACGTTGAATATGTGGAAAACGGAGAGCTCATTGTCGAGAACTACCAGGGCAAAAGCTATGTCCGCGCTCCCGGAGCCAAGATTCGATTCAAAAAGCCAGACATCTACATCACCAAGGCACAAGACTTTTCCGCAAGAAAAGCCACCAGTGCCATCACCAATGAAAACCAATGGCTATATACCAAGTATGATGCCCTGAACCGGCCTGTCATGACCGGGATCATATCCTCAGCCCTCAACCGACAGGAGGTTCAAACCCTCATTGATACCAACAACAACTATGACTTCAGTGTGGACTATATCGGTGATGCCAATGGAAACATCCACGGCTATGATGATACCAGCTATCCCCAAGCCACAGGCACACAAGTACTCACTGTAACCTACTACGACAACTACGATTTTGTTACTGACTTCACCTGGGGAACCAACTACACCTATTCAGATCATCATCCCAATACCATCGGAATGGTAACCGGAAGTCTCACCCTGCTATTGGATGATCATAGCACTTCAACCCAGGCAAAACACCTGAAGGTAGTCACCTACTATGATGACAGATTACGTCCAAAGGCCCAAATGACAGAAAACTACTTTGGTAATGTAGATGAGGTCGTGACCACTTACAAAAATGACGTGGTGCCACTGGTTGCAAGTACGAGGACAAAACACCGAAAGGATGGTTCGATCACTACTGTCGATGAAACATTCACCTATGACCACCGGGATCGGTTACTTACCCATACACATGCTGTTGTAGGAAATGGCACAAAAACGCTGGCTAGCAATGCCTACAATGCCCTTGGGCAGTTGATCGAGAAAGACCTGCATGATGATGGGTCACCGGCACAGTCGGTGGATTATCGTTATAATGAGAGAGGTTGGCTCACAACCATCAATGGAGGGTCTGGCACATTCGATGATGGCAATGATCAATTTGGGATGGAATTAAAATACGATGATGCTCCAAATCCTCAGTACAATGGAAATATTGCACAGTGGTTCTGGAAAACAAATGGCGGAGGCCAAAATGAAAACGAGCAATTGTATCAATATTCCTATGATGCCTTGAATAGAATTACTAATGCCGGCTATGGAAGTACAGATAAAAATGGGTATTTTGCTGTAGGAGGTATCTCCTATGATTTGAATGGCAACTTATTGAGCCTGACGAGAAGAAGCGACTTCATTAAAATTGATGAGTTGGACTATTATTATGAAGGGAATCAATTGATTCAGGTAGAAGATAGTCGAAGTGCGACCAAAGGCTTTAAGGATCTGGACTCTCCAGTAGGAACCATAGAGTATACCTATGATGACAATGGCAACATGATTACGGATACCAACAAAGGCATCACCAACATCCAATACAACTACCTGAACCTGCCCCAGCAAGTCACGCTCACAGATAACACCAAGATCCACTACACCTATGATGCGGCCGGCATCAAGCACCGCAAGACAGTAGATGATGGTTCCCCGGAAACAACGACATATTCCAGTGGCTTCCACTACAAAGACAATGCTATACAATTTGTCCAGCATGCCGAAGGCAGGGCCAGATACAACAGCGGTTCATGGTTATACGAATACAACCTCACTGACCACTTAGGTAATGTGCGAGTATCCGTCAATGAATCGGGGAGTGTGGTACAGAGACAAGACTACTATCCTTTTGGCCTCACGTTTAATAGCTCTGCAGAAAGTCCTGAGAATCTATATAAGTACAATGGGAAAGAAGAGCAGAAGGAAACTGGCTGGTATGATTACGGGGCCAGAATGCATGATCCTTGGTTGGGTAGATGGATGGTTGTTGACCCCATGAGTGAAGAGCTTTATCATCTTTCTCCTTATAATTATGCGGAAAATAATCCACTACGATTTATTGATCCTGATGGGATGCTATCAACAGATGTAATTGATAATGGAGATGGTACATATGACGTGGTTGGCGGTGATGTAAATGATGGGGATAAAGGCATATATGTTGTGGCACAAAATGATGACGGCAGTTATTCCCGGACTGGTGAAAGAATAGGAGAGTCGGTGACTACTCACTCATTTTATAATGCGGACACTCAAGATCCTGAAAGTCAACAAGGTTGGCAAGGAACAATTGATACTAATTCCACAGAATCAGGAGATTTGGTTGAAGGATTTAAGTCTGATGCAGAAAATGAAAGCATTGTTAGCTACATGCCAAATGCTACTGATGGGGAAAAGTACGATTTTAAGAGAAACGGAAATCCGGATAATAATGATCGCGACAATCACCATAGAGGTTCATTATGGGGAGTTAAGGAAGATGGGACCAAAGTCTACGGGTCTGCAAGAGATGCTGGTAATTATGCCGCGGGATACATATCTGGATTAAAAGGGTTGGGCTGGGAGGCAGCTAAATTAGGATTTAATACTCTTGAATTCGTTAAGTCAGGATCTCTGGAAGGTGCTCAATCTACCTTAGCGCAAAAACTAGGTCATACAGATGGGAAATCTGTACGGCAATCTAGAACAACTTCTTTACCTGGATTTGGACCAGGTATTCCGATTATTAAGAAATAGTATAAATAATGTTTACTGTTAAAAAATTGTTTGCATTAATGCTGTTAATAACAGTATCGTTAGCTTGTTATTATTTTATAGGGTATCGACGTTTCTTTCTTTCAGATAGAACTGGGGAAAAATATATCACAATATGGACTAGCAGCAATAATCGATGTTATGTAATCCCTGGGAAGTATTATAGTCCATTTAAACCATCAGAAGATTACATCGAGACACTTAATCATCGAAATTATTTTGGTATTGTTTGGGCATCTGATGATTCTGAAAAAATTAACTTATCAATATACAATCAATACCAGATTTTTGGCTTAGATGAAGGGTTTAAAATCTATGAAGATAATGAGACAATGTTATCTAATTATGGTATTACAAGAAAGATTAATTCTTCGCAGGGTGAAGAGGAATCCAAACTCTTATCAGACAGTATAAAGAGGGAGATTAATTATGAATATATAGATTTAAATAGGTTTTATGGGATTAAAGTATTCAGTTGGTAGTTCTCTGTTAAATACTTTTTGTTCCATTTGATTCATATCTTTCTACGATTCTGATTTATTTTAGAATTGTTAATCTAGAGATTGTGTCGAATAGACTAAATGGAGCAAGTGGTTCAAGAAGACCATAAGTAGTTCACTAGCTAAAATGAACCACTTATCGACCTTTTCAAACTGGAAACGCACAAAATCGAAGAAGTTCATTTAATTCCAGAAACATCAACCGAGCAAAAAATTCTGGCTCTTTGGCCGAGTGACTTATATTTACTGGGCTTCCAGTCCAGTTCAATACATTAAAGGTGAACCACTGATCCAGTAGTGAGCCATTCTAAGAGTGGCTCACTTAAAGGAAAGAATATCAGTAAGTTGGGTATAGTGAGCCACCAGGTCAGAAATCATCAACCGGACTGAAAATAACCCATGAAAACCTTGTTGAGGTACCATCCATTAGGTTAAGTCTACGATTGAAAGATGGTGACGCTCCTCGTGCTAGCTCGGAGCGGTTATGCGGCGTGTCTTTGGTTCGTCTGTCAGGCTGCCCGTCGGAAATAGAAAAGGTCGTTCCAGTTTTTTCTTTGATGTTCATTTTTTTAGGCAAGAAAAAAACGGGGCTCCACCTTGTCTATTCCTTTGGTTGCTGCCAGTACGGTCCTCGCCACAGGTGTTTTCATCCCACGTAGAAATTTATTGATCGCCTGCGGCAGCTAGGCCTACGTGTGCTTACTCACCTCTAGTTAATGCGGGCCTGCGACTCACGCCAGTTCCCTACGCTTCACCCCTGAACTAGTCAGGTGCTTGCTCCGGCACTTCCGGTCACTCCCTTTGGTCGCTTTACCCGGCAGGCTGGCGAGAGTACCCGCAGACGGCCCGCCAAGTGTATCAAGATAGCTAAGCTCATCAGGCTTTTAACTCAGGTGGTGGAAACCTGCCGCACTCTGTTGATGATCTGCCCTGATCTAGTCCCATTGCTTCGCTTGGCTCACCCCCTTGAAAAGCAAAGGCCCGACTAAGTGGCTGCACAGAAAATCAATACAACACCGGTCCTTTCCTTGTCAATGCGGTGTGTGGTGTAGTGTATAAGCGTTATCTTTAAATCCTCAATGGGTTGCCCAAAACATCTATATAACCCCGATCAGGAGTCTTCACCGTTTTTAGAGGTATGGAAGAAGGAGCGTTTAGAAAATGCGGACGCTCATTTTTTAGGTACCCCAGACGAAAAAAGTCGCGCTGAAAATTTTTGTGATAGTTACTTGCCCTTTGGCCTCACGTTTAATAGCTCGGCTACTAGCCCCGAGAATCTCTATAATTATAATGGTAAAGAGGATCAAAAGGAAACTGGATGGCTAGATTATGGAGCCAGAATGTATCAGCCAGATCTTGGTAGATTCTTACAATTAGATCTACTTTCAGAGGTAATGAGAAGGCATTCTCCTTACAACTATGCTTTTGATAATCCAATTAGATTTGTCGATCCCGATGGAATGATGCCAGAAGACAAGGTCTATGAAACTGAGACAAATTCCACATATTCTGTAAATAATGGAACAATTACAATCCAAACAGTATCTACTCAAACTGCAACGCAGAGCGTAACAAAAAATGGAATTACTGAAAAAGTCACTGAAACAACTACCAATACTTTTACTGCCTCAACATATTTAAAGGAAGATGGAACGATTGGTATAAAGCAATCGTCCACGGAAAGTGTAGAAAGTTCTAGAAAAACACAGACAATATTGAATTCCGAAGAAGGAGATGTCCAAATTGGGGACACTAAAATTGAGAATAATATTAATGGCGTCGATGGAACGAGAGATATTGATTTGGCAAACCAGGAAAGTACTGTACGTGGCCTTGGTGAAGCACTAATTGGTGAAATGAAAACGAATTTAAATGCTGTAGGAGTTGGTCATTCATTCACTGATAGTGGGGCAAATATGCTGTCGTTTGGTTTCCTAATGGCTGGAGGAGCCATGAACCCACAGTTGGCTTTCGGAGCAGGTTTAGGATTTGTGGTTGGAACACAACTTAGGATCAATAACGTCGAAAATAATTTTGATGGAACCAATCTAAACATCAGACATGATTATCATAAATTCACATATGATAAAAACGGGAATAAGAAGACTATAGCGACAATTAGAGATCGAAAAGGTGGACATGAATAAGTTATTTGTTGGAGTAATAGTAACTCTACCTTTAGTATTAAACCGACTATACGGTGATAAGCTTATTATTATTTACTTCATTTATTATGGATTTGTATCTATTTTCTTCCTGACAAAAGAGATTCAATTACAATCTTATGAAGTTAAAAACTATGTGATTTTAAACCCTAGCTTAGCCATTTTAGGAATATTTTATGTTGTTTCTTTTTACATGTTAGCCGATTCAACTTTCTCAAACGTGGGAATTCATATAGGCTTTTTATTAAGTTGCTTTTCATTGATTAGGTTGAAAGAGAATACTTGAATTTAGTTTCTTCGATTCCAAATAAGTAGTTCAACTGGTTCATAAGTAGTTCACTAGCCCAAATGAACCACTTATCTGTAATACTCCCTGAAAATCGGGCCATTGGCTTAGTTAAACCTGAAACGTTTAAATTGACTAAGACCTATGAAACGAACAAGACGAAAATTCACACCGGAATTCAAGGCCCGAGTAGCTGTTGAAGCTATCAAAGAGCATAAGACACTTGCCGAACTCTCTAAACAGTTCGGGGTTAGCCCGGTGATCATTTCACGCTGGAAGAAGGAATTTCTAGCCAATATGTCTAATGCTTTTGGAGGTGACCATCACACCGAAGAGCCGACGGTTGATGTCGATAAGCTCTATTCTCAAATTGGGCAATTGAAGGTTGAGAATGATTTTCTAAAAAAAAGCTTGAAGAAAACCGGCCTGCGACTCATGCCAGTTCCCTACGCTTCACCCCTAAACGAGTCAGGTGCTTGCTCCGGCACTTCCGGTCACTCCCTTCGGTCGCTTTACCCGGCAGGCTGGCGAGAGTACCCGCAGACGGCCCGCCAAGTGTATCAAGATAGCTAAGCTCATCAGGCTTTTAACTCAGGTGGCGGAAACTTGCCGCACTCTGGTAATGATCTGCCCCGATCCGGTGCAGTGCTTCCCTTGGCACATCCTTCCGGTAACCAAGTCGGCGACCTGTTTAGTGCTGTAAATGATGATCGATTACGCCGAATTGTTCACCGGAACGATGGACGATCCAGAGTTAAGCCTACTAAAACGCATGAACACGAGTTTAAACATGGTAATAAACATGAAAATAGTTGGAAAATCTGCTAGTAGACCGATTGGAAAAAAACAGTAGGATAAAGTTGAATTCTGCTTTAGGATCACGGATATAGCATTTTCAAGAGACATGATTTAGACAGGTCAGGGCCACAAAAGTAAAAACGGTCCTTTTGAGCGTCTCAAATCCTGATGATCAAAACGTCATGAAAAAGAAAAATATCATCAAGTATGCTAGCAAGTTGATCAGAAAAGCAATAGGAGAAATAGGCAAAATCGTTACTTTGACCATCGGACTGGTCAAGATATTAGCCGAATTAATTAATCAAATCAAAGAGTTATTTTAACAGGTCGTTATCTTTAAATCCTCAATGGGTTGCCCAAAACATCTATATAACCCCAATCAGGAATCTTCACCGTTTTTATGGGTATGGAAGAAGGAGCGTTTAGAAAATGTTGACGCTCATTTTTTAGGTACCCAAGACAAAAAAAGTTGCGCTGATTTTTTTTGCAATAGTTACTTGCCCTTTGGGCTCACTTTTAATAGCTCAGCTGATAGCCCTGAAAACCTGTACAAGTACAATGGCTTTGAGGAGCAAAAAGAAACAGGATGGTACGATTACTTAGCCCGTCAATATGACCCAGAGCTCGGGCGCTTTACGAGTGTTGATCCGGCAGCTGATCTGATGAGAAGGCAAGGACCTTACAATTATGCCTTCAATAATCCGATAAGGTTCATCGATCCTGACGGGATGATGCCGGAGGATAAGGTTTCAAATGAAAAACAAGAAGAATACCCAGAATATAAATTAGTAGATGATGAGAAAAACATTCATCAAACCACTTACACAAATAGGAAAAGTAGCACTTCTATGGTAATGGATGAAAACGGTCAAGCAGCAGTAAGGATTACAACCTCTGAAATCGAACAAATAACATCAACAATTGATGGAGAAGGAAATATTACAGGAACTACGAGAACATATAATGAGGAAATTTCCCAAACAAATATTAGTGGTGGATTTGGTGGAGCAGGAGAAACTACAACCACCGATACAAATGTCTTGGAAGTTGATACAAACTATGATTTGGCTAATAACGAGGTGGCTGAGAAATTTACGGAAAATGTATCAATTCAAGTACAAGCAGATCATGATTGGAACCCATTTAACGGGAATATTGAATTTGGAGTTCTTGCTGAATTAGGAGGAGCTGACGCACTTTTAAATGGTTTAACTAATGGTCGAATAAGTGTCGGAAAGATTGTAGGAAAAACAATTCAACGTGGATTATGGGCTGCTGCTGGAGGCAACTACTTAGGAAATAAAAATCGCAATTTTTCAAATCATTCAGAAAAATCGTTGGTTTATCGACGCAGCGAAAACGGCAATTTTAAAAGCGTAAAAAAAGGAGGACATGCAAATTGATTTAATTTATTACTTGTTAATCGTATTAGCATTATTGGGTGTTCTTTTCAAGAAAAAGTTTTTCAACCCGAATTCCTACAGAAGGCTAATTATCATTCCTTTTAATGATGCTAAACATGAAATTCTGTTATTCAAATTTTCAGACAATAACGTTATATATTCTATTATTATCGTGATAGTGTATTTACTTATTGAGAAGTATTTTATACTCTTCGGGCTTTATCTCGCTGTTTTTGCTTATCTATATTTGAAAATTAGTAGAGTTTGAATACTATCAGTATTTTGTAAGAATTAATACATCATTCTCTTACCCCAGTGGGAGTAGTTCAACAGGTTCACAAGCAGTTCACGAACCACTTATCGACCTATACAAGCTGGAAACGCACAAAACCGAAGAAGTTCATTTAAAATCGGAAACATCAACCGAGGCAAAAATTTTTTCGGTGATTCAAATGGGCATTTTCTGCTTCAGGCAGCACTTATTTCGATCTTCTTGTAAAAAAACCCACCCTTTCTTTATCGGGTATTTGGAAGAATTCTTGTTTCTTAACGGATGCCTAAACCCTGCCTGATCGTGAACTGTAAAAAGTGCTTTTTCCTTGTCCTTATCCTCATCATCTTCTTTGATTCGTATGCACAGGTTCCGGTGATGCCAGATGATTTTCGGGTGAACTTACCAAATCAAAATCGGGGCATTGAAGAGGCGATTTCATGGTATGAGCTTGATTACAGATATCCAACCATTGATCTTCGTGGCCTTCACGAGCTTACTTCCCATCACCTACCAGATTCAGTCATTATAGTTCCTCCAGAACTGAATCAATACAGTAAAATGACGATACTGGTGGGCGTGACTGGTGATCAAAATCGGCCTACTTTGATTATCTGGCTGGCAGCAAATTATCATACCAATCGCATTATCCTCTACACGGATCAGAACCAGGACAGGAACTTCATCAACGACAGAAAACCTTTGAAAATCCGAAGAGGCGGAGAATTGGTAAAGATTCGTATCACCACTTCAAATGGGGATTTGCTGTTGGATTTGATGCCTCCTCAACGTGTCAATGAAACCTATCAATTGCGACCAATCTACGATGGGTTATCACTTAGTTTCACTGCAGGTATCGGTGTTGGGAACCTTGATTATCGTTTCATCGATCTGACTTACGATCAACCGACTACCTACGCTGTAAGGTTTGTCGAAAAGGGTATAAAAGCCGGACTGACTTATCAGTGGCGACAATTCCAGCTTGGAGGAAGTGTGGCTTTACAAAATCATTTCTTCTACACCTCTACCCTGGACATCAAAAAAGGAGAGCCCATACGTCTGGAAGTTCCCGATCCGAATTTACCAGGAAGAACTACCTTCATCACCGTAGAAAATGTGGAAAAACTCACCAATAAGGACGTCCACTCAAAAAATCGGCTGCAAACCACGCTCTTTGCATCCTATGCATTTCAATTCGGTAATAATTTCTCATTGCAACCGGTCGTAGGCGTAGGTCTTATATCCTATCTGGACCCAACCTATACCCGATTATCTAATGAAGAAAATGAAACGTACGACTTAAATCCCTATTGGTTTTATGAATTCGGTGCTAGAACTGAATTTACCGTCGGACTTCAAAAAGCCGTGTACCTGGAATTCTTATACGCTGTAGAAAATTGGATGCCGAACAACTTCATCAGTACAGTCTCTCACGAAAATCTGGAGGTTAACCTGACTGTATGGAGGTTCAATCTAGGTTACCGATTCAAAGCATTTTAATTTCTGTTTTTGAAAGCTTATCCCGCCACTTTGATCCTTTCCGTAAGAACATAGCCGTCCGTCGTATTTCCCACGACTGATGTTGCCATATTTCTATTGAGGCTTGCTCCAAATGCTCCGTCTTCCTCATTAGACGTATCGAAATTTCCATTATATCCATTGGATTCATAGACCGTATTTGAAACGTCTTCGGGAAATGCGGTTTGCGTTATTAAAAGAGACTCACCATTCGTGCGCTTGATCTCCAGATGCAAATGTGGCGCTCGTCCGGGATACCATCCAGGGTAAATACTGATGAAAGAGGCTACACCATCCGCTCCGGTCGTTTGTCTTCCTCGCAAAAAGCTTTGATTGGTAAAGTCTCCCTCTAATTGTCCGGAGTACTCCGAATAATTCCCTTTTGCATCACAATGCCAGACATCCACCAACACACCGGCCAATGGTTCACAATTATCGTTTGTATTTTCTACCTTGATCATGATTTGTAAAGGAATACCTGACCGATCCCCAACGATATTTTCTCTGATCAAATCCGCAGGACTCTTAATTGGAAATGGCCCGGCCGTTTCTGCAGGAGATACCTGACAGGCAGCTGCCTCAATGACGGGTTCGTCTTCTATGCAAGAGGTGATCACTGAGGGAATAGTAACCATTGCTCCTACTCCCATCAATCCTTCCTTGATAAATTTCTTTCTATCCATTTATTGAAAAAATTAGCTATTGAGTTAACAGGCCATACTGTGCTATTTCCTGATCAGTCATCCAGTGAATGTCATCCGCTGGAGCAGCATTAATCGTGAAATAATAAAAATCTTCCGCTTCTTGCTGTGTGAAACCTACCGACATATAATAGTCGATGTAGGGTTGGTGAAATTCGTGCCCAACCGGAAAATCAGTAGCTGAAACGAAGTTGCCATTATCGTCTTCACCTGCCCAGGAATGAACGCCAATACGTGTATTAGCACCCATTGTTCTTCTCTCTCCAGCCAGGAAAAAATCACTCCCTCCTGAAGCAATCAAGCCATTGTCATTGACATGTATGTTGGTCCCGCGTTGATGAACCAATGCGGATAATTGCAAGTTGATTTCATCGTCTTCAGAACCATCACAATTGATGATGTGAATGGTATTAATATTAGGATAGGAATCAATCAAGGCATTGAAATGATTGAGGGAAGCACTGTTGATCACACCATCTAACTCAATCGTATTTTCATCTATTACTTCAAAAATTCCAAACCCCGTTTCACTTATACCTTCATCACCTGTGCATGAGACCAAAAAGAGCCCATGTGCCAACAGCAGCATGAACAGGGACTTTACTATTTGTTCTTTTTTCATCGTTTATCGTTTATAAGTGCCATCAGGTAAAACCAAAGGCATTTTGTATTGTGGATCTGTCAGTAATTCAAAAATTGCTTTATCTGTGCTTTCTACCAATTCTGGTGTATTCAATTTCCATTCATGCCCGATTTCATCGAATCGATTTTCTTGTGCGCCCATTAGGGAAGTCAAGGCCCAGTACAGGTACTCAATGGTTTGGCAATCGGCATAATCGCATGTCTCATCATCATATGCATACCAGGCACTTTCAGGGTACTGATCAGGAATGGTTAAAAATTTCCCTCCTCGTGCTATGTCCATCGCATTTGCCAGATCTGAGCCTTCGTTTTGACCAAAAGCAGTGGGATATGCAAAGGAATGCCCCGCATTGTTAATGATATGTAGCACCTCTTCCAAGGCCGCATCAAAACGTCCTATTTTTCCTCCGGAGACATAATTAGGATTTGTTTCATCATTTCCCAGATCCTGACCGATTCGATCAGATGGAGGCTCAAGGTCTAAATCACTTTCTCGTGACCACATCACCAGAAAAGCTTTGTTCTCCAACATTTTATCGAGCACCAACTGATCATCGACTGTACCGTCCTCATCATTGTCCAGGTATTGGGCCATGATATTGGCTGCATGTAACAACTTTTCATCTTCTACGGCAGGCACCGCATATATATCAATTCCAAACACAACCACTTTCCGGTTAAAAGAGCCTAGCCCAGGATCATTGTGTGCAACTATGGTAAAATTGGGATCATTCCCAGGGTCAATATTTTGAGTGATTGAAATCCCATCATCACTTCCACATCCTTGTATGATGCCAAAAAACAAGAACAAGAGGGTTGTCATTACTTTGATTTTTTCCTTCATAAATAGCTAAAAAATAAAAAAGCACATACACCAGCTACCAAATGATAACTGAGGTATGTGCCTAAACACAAGTCATTTTACTTATTTCCCAATTTCTTCCTCAGTGATGGAAACAAGTAATGCCTTCCGGCAATATGTTGACTTTCTTAATCTAGTACAAATACTCCTTCAATTCCCCTACTATGAATATGAAAGGTACGCTTCAAAATCCTCCCCACCTGTGGCAACTGTTTTGTTGGTTGTCTCCGTAATAGGCCCAAACCTGCTGATCTTGAACTAGCGGTGTTCGTTGATGAATCCATAAGTGTGCATCCCATTTGTCGCCCGGCTTCTCTCGGAATCGTTAATTGGATTTAGCATATTTAAAATATAACTTTTTAAACATGCAAAGACATATTTACAAGTTTTATACGCCCCTGGCTTTAATGATTTGCTTCTCCTTGTGCCTTTTCATCAGCTCTTGTACGGAAGAAACACCGGAAGAGCCGTTCGCGGCAACGGCTGCTATATCGACTTCCGTATCAACGGTAACTGAAGGCGGAAACAGTCCGGAAATTACCATCAGTTTTAACACCGACAATACTTCGGGAAGTGCACTAACCATTCGATATACGGTCAGTGGCTCCGCTTCTTCCGGGACCGATTATTCCGCAATCACCGGCTCCATAAGTATTCCGGATGGAGATACAGAAGCTTCTTTTTCTATTGAAGTGTTGGATGATGAAGCTGTTGAAGAAAATGAAACGATCATTATCACTCTGGATACTTCAGGCCAGCCGGACGGGATAAGCATCGGAAACAGTAATAGCATCACAATTACGATTCAGGACAATGATGAAGAAGAGCAAAACAATGATCCCAATCAAATCTCTATTTCAGCGGATGTCACAGATATCTTAGAGGGAGAGACCAATCCGGTCATCACTTTTTCCTTGAGTCAGGTTCTGGAATCTGAAATGTCGTTTGATTACAGGATCTCCGGAACTGCCGAAAATGGGATCGATTACACCGAATTAAGTGGAAGTATCACAATTGCTAGTGGCGAACAATCGGGGGCGCTTGAAATAGAATTGACCGATGATGAAGAAGTAGAAGAAGCGGAAACCATCATTATTTCTATCAATGGCATGGCGCTTCCTTCGGGTATTGTGATTGGAGAAAACAGAGAAGTCACTATCACCGTCTCCGATAACGACGAAGCGCAAATCATCGTAAACGTTGAAGCCGTTTCAAATGGCGCAGAAGGTGGTGATAATCCCTCTTTCGAAATCATATTGGATCAGCCAGTTACTGAGGCAACGACATTTATTTATTCCCTGTCAGGCACAGCAACCGCCGACGAAGATTTCACCAGTCCTTTGGGAGAAGTAACGATTGAAGCAAATGAGGAATCGACCGTATTTGAAATTACTTTGATCGATGACGAAGCGGTCGAAGACGAGGAAACCATAATAGTGACGCTTGTAGCAGCTGATCTTCCCGAAGGGTTTCTACTGGGTGAAAGTACTGAAGCCACCGCTACCATAAGTGACAATGACGAGGAAAACACCGCCACTCCAATCACGTTGACTTTTGATGCTTCTGATGGCAATAGCATTACGGTAGGCAGCTGGACAGAAGTCAATGATGCGGAAGGCTACATTATTCTAATTAATACCGAAAATGATTTTGATGACCTGGCAAATGATCAAAAAATTGCAGCCAGCACGACCTATGTAGGTACCGGGACGCAGGCTGTCTATGATTCAGAAATGTCGGAAGACTTTACGGTTACGTTATTACAAGATCAAACTACCTATTATTTCAAAGTAGTTCCATATGATTCCGATGGGGCTTACGATAACGATCAGGATACTTTCGAAGCGAGTACCATGAGTTGTACTACGGATAGTGAAACCGAAAACCAGGTTTGCTTTACCATATTTGAAGCGAATGATACCCGATACATTGTCTCAAACCAGTATCCCGATCACGAAACAGGCAGCTTTCCAAACGCGGATGTCACAGCCGTAGCGTTGGAAACCAACATCGATCTTACCCCGTCGAATACTGGAGAGGTTACGCTTGTCTATAACGAAACAGGGGGGCCTACACCCTCCAACCCAAATTTCTGGCGTTTTGGCGTCGCTTCGAATGGATTAGGTTACAATCCTATGGGCCTCAAACCCTGGACCAATCCTGATACGGGTGAAGAAAATTGGGAATGGCAAGCTGCTGTCGTCGATGAAGGAAATACTTTCCTGGATGAATACAGTGGGCATGTGACTTCTCAGGGTCAATATCATTACCACGGAGACATTACAGGCCTTGCCACCGACGAAGATGGCAGTCGTCATTCATTGTTGTATGGATGGGCTGCTGATGGATTCCCAATCTACTATAAATACGCATACGTGATCTCTGACGATCCCAACAGTGGCATCATAGAACTGAAGTCAAGCTATCAATTGAAGTCTGGTGACCGTGGAGGAGATGGCACCACAGCACCTGATGGAACGCATGATGGCACATATATTCAGGATTATGAATTTGTAGAAGGATTAGGAGATTTGGATGAATGCAATGGAAGAATGGGCATCACTCCGGAATATCCCAATGGCACCTATTATTATGTCATCACAACCGACTTCCCGAAAATACCGAATTGCTTCGTCGGAACGCCCAGCGAAGATTTCCAAATTGGCAGGTAATAATAATACAACAAACGAAAAAAGCCTTTCTACGCAATGTAGAATGGCTTTTCTCTTTAAATCCTCTGTATTGAATTACCAGATCTTTACTCGCTCGGATTCTGGTTTCCAAAGCTCGTCACCTTCTTTGATGTCGAAGGCTTGATAGAACTGCTCCATGTTCTCCAATGGTCCGATGGCACGGAACATGGCAGGACTATGAGGGTCAGTTAATACTTGTGTTCTCAAGGTCTCATCACGGTATTTGGTTCTCCAGATAGTGGCCCAGGATAAGAACAGGCGCTGCTCGGGCGTAAATCCATCAATTTTTCCAGGATTACCATTTTCAGCCAAATAGATCTGCAGCGCATCATATGCTGCATTCAGCCCACCAAGATCACCGATGTTTTCACCCAGGGTTAATTTTCCTTGAACGTAAACACTGTCCAGCGCTTCATAACCGTCAAATTGTGCCACCAATTGATCCGCTCGAGCATTGAAATTTTCACGATCTTCATCGGTCCACCAGTTGATCATGTTCCCTTCAAAATCGAATCGACTTCCCTGATCATCAAAACCATGAGAGATCTCATGACCAATCACAGCACCCATACCACCATAATTCACAGCGGCATCTGCCTCATAATTGTAAAAAGGTGGTTGTAAAATGGCCGCAGGAAATACAATTTCATTATTCAATGGATTGAAATAGGCATTGACCGTTTGTGGGCTCATTGCCCATAGAGTCTTATCTACTTCCTCTCCGATCTCACTGATGTTTTCATCAAACTGCCATTTCCAGGCATTTTCCATGTTGCTCAGAAAGCTGTAGAATTCTCCGGTATTTTCAATATTCAGCGCTCCGTATTCTCTCCATTTATCCGGATATCCGATTTTCACGGTCAGGTTATTCAGTTTCTTCAGTGCCTGCTCTTTCGAAGCATCACTCATCCATTCGAGATCTCTGATTCTCTTATCAAACGCCTTCATCAAATTTTCCACCATCTCCTCAGCACTCTTCTTCGCTTCTGGAGGAAAGGTTTCTGCAACATATACTTTACCAATCGCTTCACCAATCACACTATTGGTCGCACCCAACACACGCTCCCATCTGGGTCGCATTTCCTCTGTACCACGAATGGTCTTGCCGTAGAAATCAAAATTGGCTGCTACCAACTCATTGTTCATAAAGTTTGCGGCCCGATCTACAACATTCCATTTCAGGTAGGCTTTGGTGGCATCAAGGCTACTGCTTTCAAGCACTTTACTCACTGTCGAGGTAAACTTGGGCTGCAACACAATCAAAGTATCAACTTTCGATAGGTCTACACCCAGCTGAGTCAAATATTGTTCCCAATTGATCACAGGTGAAAGTTCTTGTAATTCTACAACCGTATGGGGGTTATACAACGCCGGAAGGTTCCTTGCCTCAATCGGAGTAAGAGAAGCCAAAGCCAGCTGATTCTCGATTTCCATAATCCGATCAGCCATTTCAGTATAGTTACCTCCAACCTGAGCCAGTTCCAGAATATTCGCAAGGTGCATCAGGTATTTCTCTCGGATCTCAACACTTTTCTCGTCGGTCTTAGTGTAGTAATCCCTGTTGGGAAGCCCCAAGCCACCTGCCGTGATATACAGTGAATTGATTTTACTGTTCTTCAAGTCTGGGAATGAGGAGACACCTTGGTAAGGTCCATATCCGCTTCGCTGAAGCTCAGCTAATAATTCCTGAACCTGGATCGTATTAGTCACTCCATCAATTTTATCGATCCAGCGGGCAATGGCTCCAACACCTACTGATTCGGCCCTTGAAGAGTCCATTCCTACCGCAAAAAGGTTGATGGCTTTTCTCTCATCGGAACCTTCGTTGAATTCAGGATTTTCTGCAGCACCTTCCATGATGTCCAGTACCATTTCGTTGTTCGCATCGCGCAATGCGGAGAACCCTCCCCACGATCCTTCGTCTGCGGGAATTTCAGCTTCTTTCAGCCAGCTGCCATTGGCAAACTGATAAAAATTTTCCTTTGGATCTACAGATTGATCCAGATTCGCCATGTCCAGAGCAGGTGGCATTTCTCGGCCCGCTTTTTCAGCTTCCGGGGCACAAGCTATCATGACAGTCACCAAAAGTGCTATCCATAATGTATTCTTCATAACAATAAACAAGATATTGGTCGGCAAGATATTTGCCATGGAAACTATCTGGAACAGATAATTAGAAGAACGGCCAAATAAACTGACCACAAAACCAGATAGCCTGAAAAGTTAAACGGCGAAACTTCACAGAATCGCCGTACGGTTAATAAATTTTAAGAAACTGTGGTATCGCAGGATCAGGCAAGATCCTTGGTCAATTCATTTTGCATGTACCATTTCATCGACAAGAACTGAGATACTTTGTTAGGTAGTTCTTTCTGTCTGTCGATGTTGCGATCCAGATTCTTCAATACATTTTTAAGACAATCTTGAAAAAGTACAGCTTCATCTAGTTCTGCTTCTAACTCTTTTGCTCTCTCTACGGTTGATGTACTCATAATAACTGGGCTGATCGAAAAGGTTTCTTTAAAAAACTTAAGTGAAATTAAGATGCTTGCTTCAATGCAACATGACACCCTTGAGTCAACCGGAAAATGAACGGCCAAACAGGAAAAAAGAGGACTGCTTAAAAAATCACCTGTTTAGCAGATACTTTCTTATGGTGAAGAATGACCCCATGCTATGGAAACGTATATTGCCATGCCCGTAGCTCGTGAGAGGCACCTTAAAGAAAGGCGCTACTTCTACAGCAAGGTGATTGCCAAATCGTCGTTCAAAATGAACCTGGAGGTTTCCTACTCCAAAGAAATGTTGGTTCGCATTACTGACCCCCCACTCAGATTTCCATCCACTTTCCAGCTCATATTGATAATCTTCCTGCAACATGATATAACTGGATACTCCTGCTGATGCATAGACATTTAACTTGGGTCGGTCAACCAGCTGGTATTTTAGATTGATCGGAATGTCTAACACCTGGCAATCCGCGTCGATCTTCGCAGGACGTTCACCATTCGTAACATTTCCCCAAAATCCCGCAGGAGGGCTATATTCTTCTCCCCCAACCAGGTATCGTTTCGAGGTGTTGAAGGCGCCTACCGAAATTGCCAATCGAGGCGTAACCCAATAATCAACGACAATGCCCAGGTCTCGGCCCAGGCGATTATAACGAAAGATTTCATTAGAACTCAAATCGGGAGCCAAACTGATCCCCATTGACAATCGCGAATAAGAACTCCGAACACCTCGCCTCACAATGGGGCTACTATCCACTTCATTACTTCCCCCATCAGCCTCATTTATTTGGACTTGATCCAGCTGATCAGGAAACTCTGGGAATTCACCACTGAGGTCGATTCCTATACCTGTAAACAGTTCGTAATCACTATTATCTTCTTCATCACGATCCAATAAGGCAGTCTCGGGCTGTACTGAGGTCACTTCATCATTGCTCGCTGATTCCGATATTGGAATTGTTGGGCTTTCCTTTGGAGATTCAACTATCTGCTTCTGAACATTTGAAGCTTCCTGCACATCATTGGATGAAGGTGATGATGTTATGTCACTTGAAACTATAGAAGATGAAGTAGGAGCATCCTTTGCGGAAAGTGATGATATACGCTGTGGATCACCAGTTGTGGTTTGGGTCTCTTTCTCTGCAAGCGATTCTATTTGTTGGACTTCCTTACCAGTATCGGGAGAGATCACCGAAGCCGTATTTTCAGATGCATTTTGGCCAACTGGTGTTACAGGATCAACATCACTTACTTTTTCGGACTGGCCCTCAGTAGTTGCAACTGATTGAACCTGTCCTTCAGGTTTAAAATCCTCAGCAACATCGGTCGTCAACGCATCCTTAGTAGGCATCACTTCATCACCGGCCCCTTGAATAGAGGCAGGAGTTTCATTTGAGCCCGACCCAATAAACCAGGACCATACGAAAACCAGCCCTACCAATAACGATACCACATTACTGAAATAGTAATATCCATTGCCTGGATTGGTTACGACCGGCAGCTGTGCGTCCAGCATTGATTCCATCTGGGTCCAGTGTGATTCATTGAATGGAATCTGGGCTTCAGACTGGTCAACGACCTTACGAACAAAGTCTTCGATATTTTCCTGTTTATCAGACATTGATCAACTCACCTCGAAAAGCTCTTCGAGCATTTCTTTCATTTTTCTTTTGGCCTTGAATAAATTGGATTTTGTTGTGCCAATAGACACGCCTAGTTTATCAGCGATCTCTTCGTGAGAAAAGCCTTCAATCACATACAAATTAAATACCGCGCGATAAGAAGGTGGCAACTGGGCCATCAATCCCACGATCTCTTGATAAGAAATACCACTAATCACATCTGCAGCCCGATCTGGTTCATTGACCTCCTCCACATCATCCATCAATGGCTGCTTGGCTGCCACATTATAATGATCAATGGCGGTATTGACGATAATCCGTCGAAACCATGGTTTGAATGGCTTATCCAGATCAAAATTCTTCAAGTACTTAAACACCTTCATAAAACCATCATTCAAGATCATCACTGCTTCATCTTCGCTCCCAGAATACCTCAAACCGATGCTCATACCATAAGCATAGAAGTGCTGATAGAGCTCCTTTTGACTGGATCTCTTGTTTTTCAGGCACCCTTTGAGGATAGCGATCAGTTTGTCGTCGGTGTTCATTCGCGGTTACAATGCCCTATACCGGAGCATTGTCCAAATGGTTTGTTCGGGTCAAGGTTAATTTAATAAAAATATTACCACGACCATTGTTCCACGACTGGAAACCTCAATACGAGATTTATGAATGGAATGTCGTACAGGCGAAATTCCGGGATGATTAAAGAAATGAAAAAGGATTAGAACAGCGTTAAACGTAGTTATTCAGCATTACTGGCATCACGAGCATCAAGATATCTTCGTTCTCGTCTTTATCATCCGGCAATAAGATACCCGCTCTGTTAGGCGCGCTCAATCGCAACGTGACTTTATCTGCTTCGATGTTACCCAACATCTCGATCAGGAACTTTGCATTGAAGCCGATTTCTATGTCCTCACCATCGTGTTCACAAGAAAGTCGTTCGTTTGCCTCATTAGAGAAGTCCAGATCCTCTGCAGAAATCTGCAACTCACTGCCCGTGAGCTTCAATCTCACCTGATAAGTGGTCTTGTTCGCGTAGATTGCGATCCGCTTCAATGAACCAAGCAGCTCACCTTTTGCGATAGACATCACATTGTTGTTGTCCACAGGAATCACGTTTTCGTAATCCGGATAACGCTCGTCGATCAGTCGACAGATCATTTTCACGTTATTGAAATCGAAGAATGCATTGGAAGCATTGAATTCGACACTCACACTTGTATTTTCCTGAGGAAGGGTCGTCTTCAACAGATTCAGAGCTTTTCGTGGAATGATCATGCTGTGCCCCATGTCAGAAGCTACGTCTACACGTCGGTATCTAATCAAACGGTGGCTATCTGTCGCTACGAAGGTAGTATTGGTCTCATCCAACTTCACGAATACGCCTGTCATCGCAGGTCTTAACTCATCGTTACTGGTAGCGAAGATGGTATTGTTCAAGGCCCGGGCCAGCACATCTGAAGAAAGGTTCACAGAGTATCCGTCAGATACGGCAGGCACCTTAGGAAAATCAGTCGCATTTTCGCCGGCAAGCTTATAACGTCCGTTATCGGAATTGATCTCAATACTATAAGTACTGTCATCAATAGAGAAAGTCACAGGCTGCTCTGGAAGGTTCCTTAAGGTTTCGAGCAAGATCTTCGCCGGGATAGCAATGCTGCCATCTTCCTTGGCTTCCACTTCCAATTCAGTCATCATGGAAGTCTGCAAATCAGAAGCGGTCACAGAAAGTGTTCCGTCGTTGATCTCGAACAAAAAGTTTTCCAAAATTGGAACAACCGGATTTGTGGTGATCACCCCATTGATGGCAGAGAGTTGCTTCAATAGGTACGATGAGGAGACAATAAATTTCATACTTGCTTACTGATTTTCTTTTTTGCCCAAAAGCCTGATTTTCCCATGGCGTTATAAGGCGCCAAAATTTAGGGTGGGCAAATTTAAATACAAAACTTGATTTTCCCGATGAAGCAGGGACATGCTTTTCGCTGAAAATTAACGCACTATGCGTTTTTGAAAGAAAGTTGACCTAATCAGCAGTATTCAAGGAGAAATCGGCTGGCTTTTTTAACCAGTTTTGTATCCTGCTTGACGCAATGACAGTCATGTCTTTCTCATTAACTACTGTCAATTGGAAGCTCTCACCGGGAAGCGCCGGAAAAATATCTAAAACCAATGGCTCCGCCAATCCAAGATCATGGATGATCAACTGTGACTTCTCTTGTGTATTTCGCAGGCTGTCATATTGCGGGAATTTCCCCGCACTAATGCGTTCATTGGCCTGCAGGTAATTGAATCCATTTAAGTAATTGACCAAGGCGAGAGTATCATAAACCTCAAGTCCATCAATTTGAAAGTAGCTATCCTTCAGGCCTGCATTGAACACCAGTTGATCATTTCGTTTCACTTCAATCTGGTCGATGGTTCGGAAGTTTCCTCGAAAAATGAGTCGGTCTCGCCACTGGTCAGTCGTCAATTGAAAGATGCCTCCTACAAAATCGCGATAACCTGGGATCTCTACCTCATACCCGACATTCAGGTTGGGCTCCAGAAAATAAGTCTTGGTGTAGGTACGATTGCCCAATACATAAAATGACCTCCCTTGTTCCGCCAATTCGACTAATACTGCATCAGACTCTACTCGGGATTTCAATTCTTCCAGCTGTGTATCACCGAGTTGCCTCTTGACGGCCACCCGATTCATAACCGCCAACAAAATGCGTGTATACCCCGGATCGGTTCCAAATTCTTGATTTAATGTCCAGGTCTCACCATCTCTTTGCAGAAGATTGACTACCTCACCATTCGTCAATCTGACAGAGACAACTGCACTAGTATCGGCAATGGCGATATTATAGTTCTTCTCTCTCGAAAAAGTACCTGAACTTGACAGAAAGAACGTCAGGTTGACAATCACGAGAAATCCTGCAATCGAAAAAAATCGTAGGTTCTTCTCTTTCATTTTGCAAATTTTCTTTTTCGAGCCAGGAATTTGATTAAACCAAATAATGCCAACAACAGCAACGGCATGCCGAAGTTGATAAATACCCAGAAGGAACGATCATTCTTTATCTTCACCCGGTCCAACGGCCGGATTTTAACTTCCTTGTTCCTTGCCAGGGTGATGCCATCTTCATCAGTCAGATAACTCAACGATCGCAGCAGAAATTCCTCATTGGCATAGGTGGTTCGTGCGTAAGGATCGACACCTAACAACAAAGGCTCCGGTTGCTCAGTATTGATGCTCAATTCATTTCGAATGAAGTCGCCATCGCTCACAACGATCACTTTAGAACCAATGCTTTCTTCCTCAAATGTCTTTTGATCTATTCCCTTTGGCAATATGCGGTTCTTGTACAATGAACTGAATTTTCCTTCCAGCAGATACCCGACAGCTCTTGGTCCGGACTGGAAAAACTCGGGTCTTAGTTCCTGATTAAAGTCATTGAAGCGAACTTGAACGGGAGGAGAAATCACCCTGGTGTACTGCGAAGTAAAGATCAGAGGTATCTTTTTCACGCCTTTTGCCTTCACCGTATCCATGGTCGATACAAATTTCAGCTGCGTAGCGTCCAGACCTTTTACAAGTGGGTGATCTGCGTAATTAGACACAATTGGAAAAAACGGCCAGGGAAGCAGTTCCACCCGGGGCTGATTACCCACATTTCCCGAAACGACCGGATAGAAACCTGAACTAAAGTCTGTCACGTAATCCTGATTGATCCTGATCCCATATCTGAAAAGTAAGTCTTCTAAATTCAGATCATAGGGCAAAGCAATGGTCCCTTCGCCTTCCGCTTCCAGAACATTCACTTTCAATGCATCTACAAACACCAAAAGGCTACCTCCATTCATGACATACTGATCAATCAGATACTTTTCCTTCTCTGTAAATCGCTCGGTAGGTTTTCCAATGATCGCTACATCGTAACCTACCAGTGGTGTGGTTCTGCTGGCCAGGTCTACTTTGAACAGATCATATTTCCCAAGAATGGCATTGGTAAAACCCGCAAGAAAAACAGAATCAGGTTCGCCATGGCCAACGATGTAAGCAATTCGCTTGCGATTGGTTTCTGTAATGGATTTGATGGCCGCAATCAATTCATATTCCAGTCCTTCTATTGACTGATTGAGCATTTCGTCTGGATTGCTGGTACGATTCCCCTTCAGCAAAGGCACCGCCAATTCTTTGTTCCCATAAGTAATGAGCACACCCGGGAAGACCAACTTCTCACTTTTTTGACCGTCCTTGGTGTAGGTCAGGTTAGTCGGTTGCAAACCTTTGTCGATAAGGCTGCGCATGTATTCGTTCCTGGATTGCGTACTGGTCGCTTGTGAAGGATCCACAAAACGATACTGCAAATTGTTCCCCGCGTAAATCGTGAACTGATCCAAAAGATCGTCAATGGATTTCTGGAATCGCTTAAAATTAGAAGGCAATTCCCCCGCCAGGTAACTTTCGATCGTCAAAGGCTCTTCCAGATTATTCAGCAACTGTTGGCTTGCTTCCGAAATAGAATATCGCTTTTCTTCCGTCATATCGATACGGAAGCGAAATGCATTGAACACTTGAATCAGTAAGAGCAAGGTCAACGCTCCAATGGTGAAGCGCAAGAACTGATGAAGTTTGTTACTATCCCAACTCATGCCTTTTTCCCGGATAAAGTGAAGTCCACAAGCATCAGCATCAGGATAATCACGGTGAAGAAATAACCGATATCTCTCAAATCAAGTAGTCCTTTGCTCATCGCAGCATAATGAGATAGGATGCCCACTTGCTGTAAATAATACGACCAGGTTCCCCAAAGGTCAATGTTTGCCAGCGCCTCAATACCATCATAAAACAAGAAGCACAACAACGCGGCCAGGATGAAAGAAACAATTTGATTTTCAGTAAGCGCCGATGACAAAAGACCGATGCTTACAAAAATCCCCCCAAGCAGGGCAAGGCCAATGTAGGAACCAATGATTCCTGGCGTATCCAGGTTCCCAACGGGATTTCCTAACTGGTGGATCGCCACATAATAAACGATCGTTGGCAGCAATGAAAACAATATGAGTAGGAAAGCTGCCAGGTACTTACCCAGAATGATTTCCCAATCCTTGAAGGGAAGGGTATAGAGCAATTCCAGTGTTCCTGTCTTTTTCTCCTCCGCAAAAGATTTCATGGTCGTCGCAGGTACCAAAAACATGAACAGGTACGGCCCTAATGTAAATAATGGCTCCATGGTAGCATAGCCATAATCCAATACGGAATAGTCAGGAAGCACCCACATTACGAGGCTCACACCGACTAGAAAAACACCAATCACCACGTAGGCAATGAGTGAATCGAGGAATTCATTGATCTCTTTTTTCAGAATCGTGATCATGTGTTTCCAGTCAGTTTTTGAAAAATTTCTTCAAGTGAACCGCCTGACGTATGAACGCTGATCAAGGGTAGGTCTTTTTCCGCAGCCAATTTTAGGATCGCTTTTTTCAGCTGATCATCTTCCGAGTATACCAAATAACTGTGATCTGATTTTTCTTCTACTTTTTGAACGCCAGTCAAACTGCCCAAAATTTCTTTATCAATCGCCGACTCAAAAGAAACCGTATATACATTCGCATTGACAGCCTGGCTTTTGAGGTTTTGCAAAGTGTCATCCGCCACGATCTTCCCCTGATTAATGATCACCACCCGATCACAAATTGCCTCTACTTCCTGCATGATGTGCGTAGAAAAGATCAGCGTTTTGTCCTGACTAGCTTCCTTAATTACTTTCCTTATTTCAACCAATTGATTAGGATCCAATCCAGTCGTAGGCTCATCCAGGATCAGCACTTCCGGATCGGGCAATAATGCTTGCGCTAATCCTACTCGCTGACGATATCCTTTAGAAAGGGCTTTGAGCTTCTTATGTTTTTCTCTTTGTAACCCTACCAGATCAATGACCTCTTCTATTCGCTTTTTCACAGAAGAAAGGCGATACGCGTTGGCGATGAAGCTCAGGTATTCACGGACGTACATCTGCAGATAAAGCGGATTATGCTCTGGCAGATAGCCGATCACTTGCTTTGCATAGTAAGGATTTTCACGGACCTTCTTGCCTTTGATGACCACATCACCTTCCGTGGCTTGTAAAAAGCCAGTGGCAATCTTCATGGTCGTGGACTTTCCCGCGCCATTCGGACCCAGGAAACCGGTGATCTGTCCCGGCAAAGCCTCAAAAGAAATGTGATCTACCGCCAATTGCTGGCCGTATTGCTTGACTAAATTATCGACGATTACCATGATTTGAGCAGCGTCCTTTTTAATAAATTGGCAATTTCCTGAGCTATGCCTTTACGGACTCCATTAACTATCGCATTTTTGCCCTGTTGGATGCTTGACATATCGGGGGATTATACTTTCGGGTATCCAACGCAATATTGATGACTATAGTATTCATTTCCAAAACTGGCAGAGCAATGTGGGCGAGGACATTTGGGGTCATTCTATTTCTTTTTGCCACGACTAGCGCCTACAGCCAAAAAACCGGCAGTACTTATCGCTACAATGCAGGGTTTACTTACCTGAAGGGCCTGATCGTTCCTCAATATGCGCATGGCTTACATTTGACTTATGGCCGACCTTCCGGAATAGAAATATTTTGGAATCAACGGACAATTGGAAAAAAGGAGCGCGAAAAACTGTTCGGCTATCCGCAAGTGGGGTATTCACTGACCATGATCAACACAGACATGGTGGAAACCGGGAAAATTTTCAATGCAGCCACTTACATGGATTTTTATTTTCTGGACGCACCGGACATCAAGGCCTACTGGCGATTTGGAGTAGGGTTAACCTATGCCACAAAGCTTTACCATCCAGAAACCAATAACCTGAACAATATCCTCTCCTCCAGGATCTCCTACCACGCCATTGTTAGAATTGGTGTGCAAATTCCAGTGGCCGATCAATTTTACATCAACCCAGCCATTTCCTGGAACCATACTTCCAACGGCTCATTAAGTTTACCCAACAATGGCATAAACATTGCCACATTGAATGTAGGGGCAGCTTACCGATTTGGTAAATCAGATTGGGTAGAAGAGTCGACACCCGCACCCAACAACCGAAGACTCGGCTACAATATTCTGGTCAGTGGCTCAGTTAAAGAAACGGAACCTATGGGGTCTCCAAAACGCATCTACTACACCTTCCGAGGGTACATAGACAAGACTTTGAGTAAAGTTAATCGCATTTACGGCGGACTAGAACTTTTCAATAATCATGGGTTGATTGATGTGATCAAAAGCGATCCTGATGTACCCAATGATACCGACTTCCGCAGATTAGGATTTTTTGTCGGACATGAGTTGATGGTGTCCAGGGTTAGTTTCATGACCATGGTAGGACATTACGTTTATCGTCCGTATCGTGGTGGCATCGACGATGACCCAGACATCTATACCCGTCATGGGGTAAAGGTTTATTTAACGGAAAAGATATTCGCAGTAGCCATGATGAAAATCCACGCGGCTCAAAATGACATTTTTGATTTCGGAGTGGGAATAAGATTATGAAACGCTGGCTCATCATATGGACACTCGGCCTATTGGGCTGCGACCAACAAAACACCTGGGACTGTGTGCAAACAATTGGTGATCTGATCGAGGAACCTATTCCTGTATCCCAGACCATCAAAAGAGTGGTCATTTTCGACGATACCAACTTGATCTGGCATCCAGCCCCTGCTCCGGGAGAGCAGGCATTTGTCATTGAAACAGGAGAAAACCTCATTGGCGAAATTGAAACCAGCATTGTTGCTGACAGTATTCTGGAGGTCAGGAACAGAAATAATTGCCGATGGACCCGTGCTCCCCGAAACCTGACCCTGCATGTTTATTCTGATGCTATTAATTGGATTGAAAAACAAGGGTTCGGAGAAATCAATACCTCAGAACGCATTACTCTTAACCACCGGTTGGACGTGATCACTTTGGGATCCGGCAACCTGAATCTGGAATTGGTCAACCCCAATGAAGTTTGGTTATCGATGCGTGCCTTGAGTAATGTGACGCTTTCCGGCGATTTGCTGAGGCTGCATGTATTTGTGGACCGACGAGTAGATGGAAGACTGTATGCCGAGGAACTGGATGTCGAAGATGTTTCCATTTGGCACGCAGGGAGCAATGATTTGTTTGTGGCTCCTAGTGATATTCTGAGAGGAGATATACGCGCTTCGGGAGATGTTCACCTTTTTAGTGAACCAGATCGCGGTGTAGTTGTTAATGAAGACGGATCGGGACGAGTAATTAACCGGTTCTAAATTGTTTATTGAATTATGATCAGAATTATAAGTAGCACCAATCGACCTGGTGCTGTTTCCTATAAAGTTGCTAAACACTATCAAGTATTGTTGACCGACCTGGGAGTTGAAAGTGAAATCATTGACCTGGCCAATTTGCCAGATGATTTCATCGCTTCGGCGCTCTATCAAAACAGTGGTAAAAACGAAGCTTTTAACCCGATTAGGGAGAAAATGAGAGACACGGAAAAGTATGTTTTTATTGTTCCTGAGTACAATGGATCTTTCCCCGGAATTCTGAAAACGTTCATCGACGGATTGGAATTCCCAACAACCTTCACTGGGAAAAAAGCTGCACTTGTTGGACTGGGCGCCGGAGTACAGGGAGCAGTGCTAGCGATGAGTCATTTAACGGATATCTTCAATTATTGCGGCACCAATGTGCTGGCTCAAAAACCTAAACTGGCAGGTATCGGCAAAGCCATGAACGATGCAGGTGAGATCACCAACGAACTTTATTTGAACCTACTGAGAGATCAGGCGAAGGCTTTTGTTGCGTTTTAAATCAGGCCTTAAAAAAGTCCTTACCTACAAGACTGCCGGCAAGGACTTTATTTTTATTCCTTTATGAATCTGTAAGTGGATAGGTCTTCTCCTTCCTGAACTTTTAAGAAGTACATACCCGGCATCAGATCACTTACATTCAATATTAGCTTGCCTTGCCGCTCCTGAGTAGCTCGCAAAATTTGTCTCCCGGATGAATCCACAATTGTCAACTCTGATCGCGCACTTTGCTCCGAAAAATCTACCGTCAACTCCTTAATTACGGGATTGGGGTAGACTTGAACCGTGGCATTTGTCGAAGCAGAAAGTGCCTCTTCTTCTGTCACCGTCACCACCCAATCCTGAGAAGTCATACCATCCTCAGCGGTAACTGTGTAGGTAACGGCTGCACTAAAATCCTGAACTTGTGTCGCCGCAGGTGAGATCGTGGCTCCATCGGAGATAGCTATCGTTGGCGTTAAACTACTTAAGTCTGTTTCTATGACTACTTCAATGGAAATAGTATGGTCCGTCTCATTGATCACGGCAGGTCCCGATTGTTCTAACAATGTGAATGCCAGAATATCGGTATCAGTTGATGGAGCTTCGGTCACGGTAACCGTCCATTCCTGAGTCGTTTCATTCTCTGCCGTAACCGTGTATGTCACCACAGTGCTAAAATCTTGTAGCATCTCACTGGCAGGAGAAATACTTGCTCCGGCTGACACTTCAATGGTTGGAGTGAGTGTCGTCAAATCCGTTCCGTAAGCCACCTCAATGTTTACTGAATGTGCTCCTACATCGATGGTGGCTGCTCCAGTTTGTTCTGTCAACACAAATGCGACAATATCTGAAGCACTGGATCGTGAATCCGGAGCAACAGTTACCGTAACCACCCAAACCTGGGTTGTATTTCCATCTTCTGCAGTAACGGTGTAAGTCACTGCGTTACTGAAATCTTGAGTTGCGTCGCTTGCCGGTGATATACTCGCACCTTCGGACAATCCGATAATTGGTGTAAGTACTTTTACATCCGTGCCACTTGCCACTTCAATATTTACCGTATGGCCTTCAGTATTGATAGATGCCTCGCCGGTTTGCTCAGCCATCACAAAGGAAGTGATGTCCGTAGCCAAGGAAGGGGCTTCCTTCACGGTGACCGTCCAGACTTGAATGGTAGTCCCATCTTCTGCAGTAACCGTGTAATCCACTGACGAACTGAAATCCTGAACTACGCCACTTGCTTGAGATATACTTGCGCCACTTGAAACGCCTATGGTTGGAGTCAAAGCCGTCAGGTCCGTGCCATTCACCACTTCAACGTTGATTGTGTAATCGGTCGTATTGATGGTTGCGGAACCAGTCTCTTCTGCCAATACGAATGAAATAATGTCTGTTGCCGTAGAAGGTGCTTCTGTCACCGTCACGGTCCACGTTTGAGTGATGGCCCCATCTTCTGCGGTAACCGTATATTCTACCGGGGAACTAAAATCCTGAACTACGCCACTTGCTTCAGTAATGCTAGCACCACTGGAGACTCCTATAGTTGGAGTAAGAGTCGTCAAGTCCGTACCATTCGCCACTTCAACGGTGATCGTATGATCGGTCGTATTGATGGTTGCTGAACCAGTCTCTTCGGCCAATACGAATGAAATAACGTCTGTTGCCGTAGAAGGTGCTTCTGTCACGGTCACGGTCCAGATTTGAGTGGTGGCCCCGTCTTCTGCGGTAACCGTATATTCTACCGGGGAACTAAAATCCTGAACTACACCACTTGCCTCAGTAATGCTAGCACCACTGGAAACGCCTATGGCTGGAGTAAGAGTTGTCAAGTCCGTACCATTCGCCACTTCAACGGTGATCGTGTGATCGGTGGTATTGATCGTTGCGGAACCGGTCTCCTCTGCGAGTACAAATGATGTGATCTCTGTTGCTGTGGAAGAAGCTTCTGTCACCGTCACAGTCCAGATTTGAGTCGTAGTTCCATCTTCTGCAGTTACTGTGTATGCCACTGATGAGCTAAAATCCTGAACTACGCCACTTGCTTCAGTAATGCTAGCACCACTGGAGACACTTATCGTTGGAGAGAGTGCGCTCAAATCAGTTCCGTTATCCACTTCAATCGTGATCGTGTGATCGGATGTATTGATTGTTCCGGAACTGGTCTCTTCTGCCAATACGAATGAAGTAATGTCTGTTGCCGTAGAAGGTGCTTCCGTCACTGTAACGGTCCAGGTTTGAGTGGTAGTTCCATCTTCAGCAGTGACCGTGTACGCTACAGATGTGCTAAAGTCCTGAGTTACTCCACTGGCGGCTTCAATACTCGCTCCATCGGACAAAGCAATCGTTGGTGTCAGTGAACTTAAATCAGTTCCGTTAGCCGCTTCAATAGCGATCGTATGATCGGTTGCATTGATCATTGCGGCACCGGTCTCTTCGGCCAATACGAATGAAGTAATGTCTGTTGCCGTAGAAGGTGCTTCAGTCACCGTAACGGCCCAGGTTTGAGTGGTAGTTCTATCTTCAGCAGTGACCGTGTACGCTACAGATGTGCTAAAGTCCTGGGATACTCCACTGGCAGCTTCAATACTCGCTCCTTCGGACAAAGCAATCGTTGGTGTCAGTGAACTCAAATCGGTTCCGTTAGCCACTTCAATAGCGATCGTATGATCGGTTGCATTGATCGTTGCGGAACCGGTCTCTTCTGACAATACGAATGAAGTAATGTCTGTTGCTGTAGAAGGCGCTTCAGTCACGGTTACTGTCCAGGTCTGAGTCGTCGTTCCATCTTCAGCAGTGACTGTGTACGCCACCGATGAGCTAAAGTCCTGAGTTACTTCACTGGCGGCTTCAATATTCGCTCCATCAGACAAAGCAATAGTTGGCGTCAGTGAACTCAAATCAGTCCCATTGGCCACTTCAATCGTGACAGTATGATCAGTTGCATTGATTGTCGCGGAACCAGTCTCTTCTGCCAATACGAATGAAGTAATATCTGTTGCAGTAGAAGGGGCTTCCGTAACCGTGACAACCCAATCCTTAGAAGATCCATCAGCGGAATTAACGGTATAAGTAATTGGATTAGAAAAGTCCTGCGCTGTGCTCGGTTCTGGAGAAATCGTGGCTCCATATGAAACGGTGACTGCTGAGGGAGTTACAGTTATCAGGTCTGTTCCACTCATAAGCTCAACAGATACTGTAGCCGCCGATGCATCAATGGTCGCAGCACCGGTTTGCTCGGCAAATTCAAAAGTCAGAATTTCAGTGCCATCACAAGATTGACCTCCGTCAGTAATGGTCCAGTTAATCGAATCGATGATTGACTGCCGTTCGGCAGTAGCTGCGCAATAGTTGACATTCGCTGCTCCGAAAGTCAGTCCATTTTGAAGGTTTTGAGTGGACCAACCAGTTAGAATTAGATCATAATTCTCATTCGAAAGCCCACTGTCATCAAAAAGCTCATTGACATTCGTCACTGCTGCTATTTGCCAGGCAGATAGATCCTGATTGAACACAGTAGCTCTATCGAACATTCTCAACATGTTGGTCACACTACTGACATCCCATGCAGAGATATCCTGATTGAAAGCGGTTGCCCTGGAAAAGGTACCAAACATGTTGGTCACCTTACTTACATCCCATGCAGACAAATCCTGATTAAAAAAATCATTATTAGCGAATGTCAATCTCATGTCCGTAACGCCACTCACATCCCAGGATGAAATATCCTGATTGAAGGGTGATTCGTTGAATGTCCCTACCAGGGTAGTCAGACTGCTTACATCCCAATCACCTACCGGTTGATCAAACATCTTTGCTTGCCAAAACATCCAGTCAATGGTCGTTACACTGCTGACATCCCATGCACTGATATCTTGATTAAACACATCCGTCTCGCTAAACATATCATCCATCTTTGTGACCTTGGAAACATCCCAGGAGCCAACGGGCTGGTTAAATGCCTTTGCCTTGTTAAACATCCATCGCATGTTCGTCACCGCACCAACGTTCCACGAATCAATCGGCTGATCGAAATCAGATGCATTGTTGAACATGAATTCCATGTTGGTTACCTTACTCACATCCCAGTTTCCTATGTCTTGATTAAAGGCCGAAGCATTGGTGAACATGTAGCCCATGTCCCAAACATTTCCTACGGACCAGCTTCCAATATCCTGATTGAACGCCGTAGCTCCGATAAACATGGCATACATGAATCGAACCTTACTTACATCCCACGCTGAGATATCCCCATTAAATGATGTCGCCCCTGAAAACATGGAAGACATATCGAGTAAATTAGAAACATCCCAGGAATTCAGATCTTGATTGAAGGAAGTAGCACCATTGAACAGGTTCCCCATGTTGGTCACGTTTGACACGTCCCAATCATCGATGGCTCCGTTGAACAAAACAGCGTCCTGAAACATGGAAGTCATACTTGTGACATTTGAAAGATCAGGCTGGTCGGTGGCTCGATGCTCCATTTGAGAACACCCAGCAAAAGCTGAAGACATAGATCTCCAGCTGATATCTCCCCATTGTTCGATGGCAATCAGCTTTTCCTTATCCCCTCTAAAATCAAATGAGATCGCAGGGAAGTCTCCGGTAATTGAAACCGTGTAAGTTCCCGGTGTGGCGTACGTATGCTCAATAAATCCAGTGACATTTTCGTCAAACCTCCCATCACCCCAGTATATCTTATACTGATAAGATGAATTGATCTGAGTTGGTATTCTGATTCGATCTCCATCTGTCACACCGGCATTATCCGTTTTCCAGGTAGTCGTAAAATAGGTTTGATTTAGATTTACGGTAATGATCCATTCTTGTATGGTAGTCCCATCTTCGGCAGTGACGGTATAGGTCACAGGACTGGAAAAATCAGTACTTACTCCAATTGCCGGAGAAATTCCGGCATTATCTCCTAACTCAATCAGAGGGGCTAGTGTGGTCAAGTCAGTACCAGCCGCTACTTCAAGCGTTACGGTATGATTCGCCACATCAATGATTGGATCAGCGACTAAAACGGGCAATGAAACTGACAGGATATCCGTTCCGATCTCACAGTTCACGACATCCCCAACGATAGACCAGTTAAAATCATCTATCAGTTTTTGTCTGCCAGTAAACGTGGTACAATAAAGCAATCCACTTGCGCCCAGGGATACATTATGTTGCAGGTTTTGTGCTGCCCAACCGGTCAAAGTGGCGTCATAATTGTTTTTAGACAACCCCGAATTTGACAGCATACTCGACATGTTAGTGACCTTCGTCACATCCCAACTTTTCAGATTGAAGTTGAATAAAGAAACATGCTGTAACATGGCCTGCATATTGGTTACATTGCTCACGTCCCAATTAGCAATATCTTGATTAAAAGCCGAGGCATTATTGAACATCTGACTCATATCCGTAACCTTGGAGGTATTCCATCCACTGATGTCCTGATTGAAAGCGGAAGCACCATTAAACATGCTACTCATATCAGTCACACTACTTACGTCCCAGCTACTGATGTCTTGATTGAAGGCCGTAGCATTCAAAAAAAACTGACTCATTGACGTGGCACTAGAGGTATTCCATCCACTGATATCTTGATTGAAGGTCGAGTTGTCTCTGAACATGGACCAAAATGTTTCAACCTTCCCAACGTCCCAATTGGTCACATCAGGGTTGTAAGAAATACCGTTGAAGGTCGAGACAAAGGATCTGACACTACTAACATCCCAGGTACTGATATCTCCCTGGAATGCTCCAGACCACTGGAACATAAAGCTCATATCAGTCACGCTACTCACATCCCAACTTGACAAGTCCTGATTAAACACTTGTGACAAGGCAAACATGGCCTGCATATTGGTAACACTACTCACATCCCAGTCATCAACCGGTTGGTTAAACGCCGTAGAGTTGGCGAACATCCACTGCATATCCGTAACATTACTCACATCCCAGGCATTGATATTTTGATTAAAGTCGATACCTCCTGAAAACATATTACCCATATCGGTAACATTACTCACATCCCAACCACCAATGGGCTGATCAAAAATGGTCGCGCCTGAGAACAAGCCTGACATATCGATAATGTTACTAACATCCCATTGCGTGACATTTCCATTGAATGTCTTTGCGCCTCCAAAGGCATATCGCATGGACTTAACGTTGGAGAGGTCAGGAACATCTGTAGTATTCAAATCAAAATTTTCACAACCTCGAAAGGCATTTTCAAAACTTGACCATGGATTGTCCCCCCATTGCTCGACAGTCAATAATTTTGATTTATCGCCTGCATTATTAAAATAGATCCTTGGGAAATCGCCCGTAATCGAAACAGTATAAGTTCCGGCAGTGGCATAGGTATGAGTGATATCTCCAGTCACATTATTGTCAGAACTCCCATCTCCCCAATCTACCGTATAGTCGTAACCAGTTCCAGTGGTAGGAATCGTGATCTGATCATCGTTAGAGTCCCCAGCATTGTCCGTCTTCCAGGTAGTGATGAAAGGGGTGGTTGAACCTCCTAAATTTGTAGCACTTAAAGTCCAATCCTGTGTAGTTGTCCCGTCCTCCGCGGTAACGGTTATGACGATAGGAGCGGACAGATCTTGTCGAGAGCCATCTATTATATTAGAAGTAGCGCCCATACTCAATTTGACTTCTCCAAAAACAGATGTGAGATCTATACCATTGACTACTTTCAAACTGGCCGTATGGTTGATGAGGTCAATATCGGCAGCTCTTGCAGGATCATTCTCAAAATCCTGATCATATACCAGAAACGATAAGATATCAGTTTCATCATTGCAACTAAGCCCATCATCAACGATGTTCCAGCCATAAGTATCAATCATGGATTGTCTTTCTGTGGCTGCAGCACAGTAGGTTACGCCTGTAGCTCCAAGTGTGACATTACTACTCAAATTTTGACCAGACCATCCTTTTAA
This sequence comes from Cytophagales bacterium, assembly GCA_033344775.1. Lineage (NCBI taxonomy): Bacteria > Pseudomonadati > Bacteroidota > Cytophagia > Cytophagales > Cytophagales bacterium. Next base: position 1,869,881 of record JAWPMT010000005.1, read on the forward strand.
TATCAAATCATAATTTTGACCTGAAAGACCGCTCAACTCAAAAATCCGGTCCATGTTGGTTACCTTCTCGACATTCCAGGAGGAAAGGTTTTGATCGAATTTGAAGGCTTGAGTAAACATGTTACTCATATCGATCACATTAGACACGTTCCACTGTGAAACACTTTGATTAAAGTTGACAGCACCGAAAAACATTTGATTCATTAAAACCACGCTACTCACATCCCATGAATTAAGATTTTGGTTGAACGCATCAGCATCTCCAAACATGGAAGTCATTATTGCTACCTTACTCACATCCCACTGGCTAATGTCATGATTAAATGCCACGGCCCCGGAAAACATGCCATTCATATTCACCACATTGCCCACGTTCCAATCTCCGATCTCTTGATTGAACGAATGACAGGAAGCAAACATGACAGCCATGGACGTTACTTTACTGACATCCCATAATGAAAGGTCTTGATTAAAAGCGGAACAGGAGTGAAACAAGCTTTCCATGGTCGTAACATTACCCACGTTCCAGCCACCAATATCTTGATTAAATGCCTGCGCTCCGGAGAATGTAGATGCCATCAATTGCACCGTGCTTACATCCCAATTACCAATATCCCCATTGAAAACCGTACAATTTCGGAACATCCGTGTCATATCGGTCACATTCGAAAGATCCGGCATATCAGTCGCGGAATAAGCCAGGTTACTGCACCCCTCAAAAGCATTGGCCATGGACATCCAGGCATTATCACCCCAGTGGGCGATGCTCAACAACTTTTGTTTATCTCCGGAATCATTGAAATAAATTGCAGGGAAAGTCCCGGAAATGGAAACAACATATTCTCCCTCAGACGCATAAGTATGGGTAGTGGACCCAGTCATATTGGTATCCGTATTCCCATCTCCCCAATCCACCTGATAGTCGTAGACAAGTAGGGGGTTAACCGGAATCGTGATCTGGTCGTTATTGGAAGAGCCAGTTTTTCGAGTGTCCCATGTAGTAATGAAATTGGTCTGCTCAAGTACATTGGTTTTGATGGTCCAATCTTTGATGGCATTCCGATCTTCTGAATTTACCCGGTAAGACCGATCGATAGAGAAGTTTTGCGCCTGATCTGCTGACGGGGTTAGCAGTCCAAATTCGGAAATTTGCACATCGGGAACAACCGAGGACAGATCTGTTCCTCCCAAAACACTAATCGTAACCGTGGCATTGTCACTATCAATAAAAGGTGATCCGATTTGACCCGGGAGCATGAATGACGTGATCTCCGCTTCAGTACCACATACATTAGTGTCTCCGGAGAATATCCAGTTTTTGTTATTGATAAGCCTTTGTCTTTCGGATTCACTGGTACAATATGACAATCCCTGAGTGCCTACTGTCACATTAGGCTGAACATTCAGATCAGCCCATCCTTTCACAGTTGTGTCATAATTTGGACGACTTAGTCCACTATTATCAAACATGTTGGACATATTGGATACCGAAACAATGTACCAATCCTCCATGCTTTGGTCATATGCTGTCGCCCCTGCAAACATGGATTGCATTTCTCCTACATTGGTAACGTCCCACCGATTGATGTCTTGATTAAATGCTGTCGCATTATTGAACATTCCTGCAGCGTTCGTCACATTGCTGATATCCCAGTTACTGATGTCCTGATTGAATGAACTGGCATTTCCAAACATGGCTGCGACCTGTGTGCAACTACTCACATCCCAGTTTCCAATAGCTCCATTGAATGCCGGGGCATTGTTGAACATACCAAACATATCTCTTACCTCACTGACATCCCAATTATTCAAATCTTGATCGAAGCTTGTGGCAAAAAAGAACATGGCTATCATGTCCCGTACGTTGGAAACATTCCATGCATCAAGGGGTTGATTGAAAGATGATGCTTCGGAAAACATCCAACCCATGGATGCCACGCGGCTCACGTCCCACGAACCAATGGCCCCATTGAATGCGCTCGCGCCTCGAAACATGTTATCCATTCGGAACACCATGCTCAAATCCGGATCATCCAAAGCTTCGTAAGTCAGATTGGAACAGCCATAGAAGGCGTTTTCCATACTCTCCCAGTTCATGTTACCCCATTGGAGTACATTCAAAAACTTCTCCTTATCTCCCTGATTATTAAAATAAATAGAAGGAAATTCTCCGGATATAGAAACAGTATAGGTCCCGGTCTCAGCATAGGTATGTGTAATATCTCCGGTTACATTTGTACTTGACGTACCATCCCCCCAATTCACGTCAAAATCATAAGTGAAATTCAAATTGGTAGGGATCGTAATTTCAATGTCTTCTGAATCACCTGGATTATCCGTTTTCCATTTCGTCACGAAAGAGGTGTCGTCTTTTGTAATGGTCACGGTCCAATCCTGGGTAGTGGTGCCATCTTCTGCCGTGATCGTATAAATCACCGGGCTACTAAAATCCTGTGAGCTTCCACTAACTGGAGAGATAGTGGCTCCGAGAGATAGCTCAAATATTTCATTTAGATCTGCGAGATTTGATCGATCCAGGACAGAAATGGATACCGTATGATTCGCCGCATCAATGACAGCTGGAAACAATTGATTGTCTACTTCAAATGAAATGAAGTCTGTCTCCTGTGAAATAACATGCACGTTAACGGACCAATCTTCTGTGGTGGACTCATCTTCTGCAGTGACTGTGTAGGTAAATGACTCACTAAAATCCTGGCTTTGCCCGCTCATCGGTGAAATTGTGGCTCCATCTGATAATGCAATAATTGGAACTAACCCATTTGGATTGGTCCCAGGCAACACATCAATTTCGATGGTATGGGTAGTTCCATCAATTACAGCGGAACTTGCCTGTTCAGGAAATGAAAAACCGATAATGTCTGTTGCTTCCGAAGGTATTCGAGAAACTGAAACTGCCCAATCTTCGGTATCACTACCATTGGTCACTGTGTAAGTAATGGCAGAGGAAGAAAAGTCCTTATTTACCCCTACAGCAGGACTAACAGAAGCGCCTGAAAGCAAATCAATTTGCGACGGAGCAACAGCTGATAAATTCGCTCCTTGCTTCAGTGTAACATCAATCGTACGATTTTTGTAGTCAATTTTGGTATCCGTAGCTTGATTCGAAAATGTAAAAGATAAAATTTCTGTCCCATCACATGACAAGTTTCCACCGTTGATGTTCCAACTGAAGTCATCAATTAGCTTTTGTCTCGCATCCTCAGCGGCACAAAAGTTCACTCCTGAAGCATCCAAGAATACATTACTCTGCAAATTCTGCCTGGACCAACCAATCAATGTATTATCATAGTTTTCCCGGGACATCCCACTATTATCAAAAGCAGCACTTAAATCAGTTACACCGGACATATCCCAATTACTCAGGTCCTGATCAAATGATGTCGCATCGAGGAAAATCACCGACATATCCGTAATATTGGACACGTCCCAATCGCTGATGTCTGCATTGAATTGATGTGCATCCCTGAACATTTCAGCAATTGAAGTAACCCTGCTCAAGTCCGGCTGATCCGTGGAGTTATAAGTCAAATTAGTGCAGCCGTAAAAGGAGCTTGTCATATCTTGCCACTCAATACCCCCCCACTGTTCAATAGTCATGAGCTTCTGAGCATCTTCTAGTGCATCAAAAGTCATATATGGGTAGTCACCAGAGATAGCAATCGTATAAGTACCCGGTGTATTATAAGTATGTGTGATCGATCCGGTAACACCAGTATCACTATTTCCATCCCCCCAGTCAACCGAATAATTATAAGAATACCGACTAAATGTTGGGATCTTGACCTGATTATTATTGGATTCTCCCGGATTATCCGTCTTCCATGTGGTTATGAATTGCGAATGAGCCGTGATTACCTGAAATAGCAAAATAAATGCAACTATCAGTTGTTTCGAGAAATGTCTGGACATAGGTAAGTTGTCTAATTGTTTGTGTCGCCAAATAAACCACAAATACCTTCGGCACCCAAAAAAAAATTGCTAACAGGGAAAAATGTGGTTTGTAAGACATTTCCAGAGTGCTTTTATCCGTAGGCAATCCGGTTTTATTCAAGCAGCATTAGCTCATTTTGTATAAATGTGTATCAGATAAGTCCCCCAATTGCAGAATAACGACTTGTAAAAGTGTCTTTTATATATTCCGTTCAAGTACGCTTCTTAAAGCAACAATCATTAAAAAACTTCCACCCTGAAATCACACACAAACTCATCCCCAGGCTGAACGATCTGTACTCCTTCCTTCTTCTCAATATCTCCTTCGTGATACTTGTGATCTGCCATTCCGAACCAGGGCTCTATGCAAACAAAGGGTGAGGTTCGGGACATGGACCATATGCCTAGATAAGGAAATCCCTGATAATGAAACTTGAGCCATCGCTTGTCCCCTCTTTCCAAAGACACATTGGTAGAATTCAAGGACTTAAAGACCAGTGCATCATCATCGAAAAGGGGATCAGTGATTGGAAGTGTTTTCCCAGAAAAACAGGGTCGGGTCTCGCCACTAAAAAAACCATCTTCACCCAGCATGTGTGTTTCAATATCTTCTTCCTTGTTAAAAACCAATCGATAATCTGATCTTTGCTCGCCTGGAAGTTGCGGACATCTAAAGGCAGGATGGCCACCTATTGAAAAGGGCATGGGCTCGTCACCCAGGTTTCGCACCACATATTCATTGATGATAGATTGTCCTTTGAATCTGTAAGAGACATCCAATTGGAACTCAAATGGATATTTGGCCCGAAGTTGCTCATTAGACGCCAGTCTGAAGGTAACCGCCTCTTCCGTATTTGAAACCATCTCAAATACATGATCCCTGGCAAATCCATGCTTATCCATTGGATACCGCCGACCTTTATACAGGTAACTATCGCCTTTCAACATGCCGATGAATGGAAAAAGAACCGGTGCATGCTTGCCCCAATGAGCAGGGTCCGCCTCCCAAATGTATTCATGACCCGAAGCTTTCAGGACAAGACTTTGCAATTCAGCCCCTTTCGGCGCAATGATAGCGGAGAGCAACTCATTTTCAATCGTCATGGTATTCATTAGGTTTAAGACCTTGAAAATAAAAAACCCCGCCACTTCTGGCGGGGTTTCCGATCATTTCTTTTTGTGTGGTGGCTATTCCACAATTCCGTTCTTAATCAGGAAATCTTCGTAAAGATCTCTGAATGACTCCACTTCAGGAGAGAGTTGAATGGCTTCTTCGTACTTGGTCAGTGCATCCAGCAACAAAGCATTCTCTTCGAAGAATGTCGCCAGTACCACTTTGCTAAGTGGCGAATCTGCAGCAACTTCTTCTGTTAGTGCAGTAAGATTTTCCGCAATCTCAGGCTTGTCAGAGGCATTCACCTTTTTAATGCCGTAATCACCAGAAGCAACTTCTTCATTGTCTTTCTGAACGACGGTGAAAATGTACAATCCTGACTCATTTTCCATTTCATCAAAGGAAAGGTCGATGTGATTCTTATCTGTTTCCTGCGTGAAAATTTCTTCGTCGAAGATGTTTTTGATGGTCACCACATACTGGGTTCCATCTTCAGTCCCTTCAGGAACTCTCCATCGTACGACTGCATCCGAACTAAACACATCTACTGAGCTTGGTAATAAAACCTGGATAGATCCGTCACCACCACGTTGAACCGCTCCGGTAGTGTTTGATCTTGATCTGATTCCTCCTCTATCACCTTCATTCATTTTGGCGGCAATGAATTGGGCGTATCTACTGGCGGCAGATGTTTTTTTCGTATTGATTTTAGAAGCAAGGTCAACAACTTTATTTGCCCCTTCGCCTCTCAACTCTGTCGTCTTACCCGATTTGTGCATCAATCCGATGTAAGCATCTGCAGACGTCAGAAGTTCTTCTCCTTCGAAGAGTAGCGCACCTGTTTTGAGCACAACCACATCTCCGCTAGCTTTCTTCACTTTGTTTTGTCCCTTATTGGCGAGGACTTTAAAAGTAAAACCCTGTCCAAAAGCTACTCCAATCGTTAGCGCCAGTGACAGCAAAACCGACGAAACCTTCTTTTTCATTATGATCTGTATTTAGTGGTTACAAAGTTAAATGTTTATCATGTTTGTTCAACGGATATTATAGCCGGTCAGCCTTAAATAATGCCCGTCTACCCTCTTTGGTAAATGTATTCTTGATCACTCCGTAGTAAACCTCCAATGCATCACCGGAAAGTGCAATCGCTACCAGCGCGATTGTCAAATCAACATAATAATTATACGAATCAAAGATCTGAACCATTAGGAAATAAAAGAACAATAATTCGATGAGTTGTATAAGTTTTGTCGATCCATCGTACCATTTCGGGATTTTTTTGTAGATGACAGAGAACAATGCGACATTCAAAAAGCATAAAATGATGGCGATTGTGACCTGCCAGAAATCTGACATATGATTCACAGGGTCATCACTCAATACCATCGAGGCGATATTGGCATGAATCACTCCTCCGTACATATCAGGTAACGTTCGACCTGCATAAACAGAGTTTAATGGAGTGATATACTTATCCTCAAAATTTTTCCGATCTCCCAGGTAGTCACCTAAATAACAAAAAATCACCAGCTTTCCCTGGATCATTTCTGGCGTAAAATTCTCTTCTAATACATCCGGCCAATCCAAAGCACTGTATTTAGTGCCAAATTTTGAAGCGCCAAAATCCATGACGTTTCCTTTAAAATTGATGAGTTCAATCAGGTTATCTCGATCCAGGTATTTTTCAGCTTTTTCAGGGTCAAGATAACTGGCCATTTTGATGCCAAGGGCGATATGCTCGGTACCATCATCTGCAATGCGTCTTGGCCAAAATTGACGACAAAATTTCAGTTCATCCTGACTCTCAGCCTCAGCATCCAAATTGGCGTGAGCGAAAGTCGCATTGGTGTTGAACTTGTCAAGGCTGTAGAATACCGTATCAACCGTATTATCGTCATCAACGATCATTTGGCTGACCATCACCAGATTATCAACAGAATTAAGAGCACCTTCCAGGATCATGTCTTCCAGGGTATCCTTCGGAATCATGAAAAAAGTATCCATTGCAAGCGCGGCAGGATTGTGTTGATTGATCTTGTCAACCATGATCCCTACCGTGCCGCGAGATTCGGCACCAATGTTGACCAAAACAATCCGATCATCCGCTATAGGGTCATTCCTGAGTTGGGAAAATACAATATCGGTCACCTGAAAATCTCCAAGTGCGTCAGCGATCGGATCGAAAATCTCGAATATTTTGAAGGCAGACGCAGACTTAAAAAGTCCCATCAGCCCAAAGACAAAGAGAGTGCCAAGAATTACATCAAGCCAAAGTTTCCTGAACATCGTAGCATCGGTTAGTGGGTGAAAAAATCTTAATTTACCCGCAATTAATGTTTATTCGACTTATCGATCAAGTCAGACGTGAAAAAGCTAATTTATTTTAATGAATTTACTGATCTTGACCGTGTCAGGTTGTTATATCCACAGAATATTCGGTGAATGAACCAAAATCGCCTTCCAACGGTAACAAAAATAAGCGAGGAAATAAAAAAAGGGAATCGAATTCTGCTGAGCCGGGCAATTACCTTAGTGGAAAGTAAACGTGCTGACCATCAGGCTACTGCAGCTGAGCTAATCGAAGACCTACTTCCTGAGACAGGAAAATCCATTCGTCTCGGAATCACAGGTGTGCCTGGTGTAGGAAAAAGTACCTTTATCGAAGCACTGGGCCTTCACCTGATCGCATTGGGCAAGAAGCCGGCGGTGCTCTCCATTGACCCAAGTAGTTCCCTATCACACGGCAGTATTTTGGGTGATAAAACAAGAATGAACGAATTGTCCCGTCATCAGCGGGCCTTTGTGCGCCCTAGTCCTTCTGGCACTTCACTTGGCGGGGTGGCAAAAAAAACCAGGGAAACCATCTACTTGTGTGAGGCAGCAGGCTTTGATGTGATCATTGTGGAAACAGTAGGAGTTGGCCAAAGCGAAACGGTCGTAAAAGACATGGTGGATTTCTTCCTATTGCTAATGCTATCTGGAGGTGGAGATGACCTGCAAGGTATTAAGAGAGGCATCATGGAAATGGCCGATGGTATTGCTATCAATAAAGCCGATGGCGCCAATAAAACCCAAAGCACCATTGCCGCCAGAACCTACCAAAAGGCCATGCACTTGTTTCCTCCCAGCCTTTCCGGTTGGACAGTGCCGGTAACAACCTGTTCAGCACAAGAAAATGAAGGCATTGCTGAATTGTGGGAGCAAGTTTTGAAATACGAATCCAAAACCCGTGCAAATGATTACTTCCGTCAAAACAGAACAGAACAGAATTTAAAATGGTACCGGGAAGGGGTTTCTGCGATATTGGAGCAATACTGGTTACGAGATCCTGATCTTCAGGAAAAAATCCATTCTCTCGAAGAGAAAATAAGAACCGATGCACGCTCGGTGAGCAGTGCATTGGCTGAGATCAGTCAATCGCTTTGAGTTTATTCGGCTTTTACGAACTCCTACTTTAATTGTCATTATACTGGTGAAGCTTTCGAAACGCCATTAATCCCACTTTCAAAAAGAAGGTATTGTGGGGAATTTGGAAGGAAAAGGTTTCTAAAGCTTCACTTTCTTTACTCCATGGTAGATCTTAATTTTTGAATACAATCTACTTTTTAGAAACGCCCTCCTTTTGGAAAGTCCTTCCCAAATATTTAACTTCTGCCTCTTCCGAAAGTGAGCAGACCCATCTACATCCCAGGACTACTTTTTTGTCTACTACTGATTCTTGGAAATCAATGGGCAGACGCCTCTTTTGAACCTTATTCAATTGCGCTGGAAGGATCCGATGAGCAAATCTCCATGACACCCATCAAGGGAGGAACATTTCAAATGGGATCGGCCAAAACTTCCTCAAGCTCTCCTGTTCACGAAGTAATCATCGACGATTTCTGGATCGGCACCTATGAAATCACCTGGGATCAATTTGAGCTCTTTCTGTACCGGGAAATTGATGATGTACAAACCTCCTCAAAAGGCGGCATTTCCATGGATATTGATGCCATATCTGGCGCCACCATGCCCTACGTCAATTTTAACCGACCGGGATATCCAGCCATATGTATGACACAATATGCCGCTTCACAGTTCTGCAAGTGGCTGACTGCCAAAACCGGAAACTTCTATCGATTACCTACCGAAGCTGAATGGGAATACGCATGCCGTGGTGGGACAACAACTGATTTTTCAGCCCCAAAAAACCAACTGGCTGATCACGCCTGGTTCGCTGAAAACAGTGATGGACAATTACAAAAAGGGGGTCAAAAAGCACCCAACCCCTGGGGCTTGTATGATGTGCATGGCAATGCCACTGAATGGGTTTTGGATACGTATCAATCAAATTACGATCATCTGAAAGATAAAAATCAAAACCCAGTACATCTGGAAGAAGAACTCTACCCACATGTGGTGAGAGGAGGCTCGTTCAGGGATACAAAAGAAGAACTAACTTCATGGGCCAGAGGCTACTCTACGGCAGCGTGGAAAAAACAGGATCCTCAATTTCCTAAAAGCCTGTGGTGGCATACGGATGCGACGCATGTGGGCTTTCGGATCGTCAGGCCCCTAAAAACACCAGATTCGCAAACCATGGAATCTTTCTGGATCAATCCGATCGAAGAATATTAACTGACCTAAACCCAAAAAGACATGTCATCAAATTCATCTTCCAATCGCCGAGACTTCTTAAAAAACACTGCGAAGGCTGCAGGTGCAGGTTTGCTGTACACGACATTACCTGCTGAATCAAGCGCCTACGTAGGGGCGGCTGGAGAAATCAAAGTAGCGGTGGTCGGCTGTGGCGGTCGAGGAACTGGTGCCGCGGCTCAGGCGATGACTGCTGATGCGGATGTACGACTGGTAGCCATGGCTGAGGCTTTTCAGGATAGATTGGATCAAAGCTTCAAGGGACTTTCCAAAAAATTTGGGGATCAGGTCAAAGTCACGGATGCCACAAAATTCGTGGGATTTGATGCCTACAAAAAGGCCATTGACCTGGCCGATGTAGTGATCCTTACGACGCCTCCGGCCTTCCGGCATTTGCACTTTGCCTATGCCATTGAAAAAGGTAAGCATGTGTTCATGGAAAAACCGGTAGCAACCGATGTGGTTGGCGTGAAGAAAGTGCTGGAAACTGCGAAGCAGGCCAAAGCAAACAAGCTCAATGTTGTCGTTGGATTACAACGTCACTATCAAAAAAGCTACCTGGATGTTAAATCCAGACTTGATCAGGGGAAAATCGGTGATATCGTTTCTGGGCAGGTTTATTGGAACAGTGCGGGCGTTTGGGTAAGACCAAGGGAATATCAGCAAACAGAACTGGAGTATCAGATGCGAAATTGGTATTACTTCAACTGGTTGTGTGGAGATCACATTTTGGAGCAGCACATCCATAACATCGACGTAGCCAACTGGTTCATTGGTTCGGTTCCAGCTTCCGCACAAGGCATGGGTGGACGTGAAACAAGAAATGGCCGTGATCACGGGCAAATCTTTGACCATCATTTTGTAGAATTTACCTATCCGGAAGGTCAGGTAGTGGCCAGTCAGTGTCGTCACCAAAAAGGATGCATGAATCGCGTCGAAGAAGTGTTCCAGGGAACCAAAGGAAGCGTTACCGTGAACTCAGGAAATTTCGGTGTGATCAAAAGCAAAGGCAAGGTGATCTACGAGCATGAAGGCGAATACGATATCAACCCCTACCAACAAGAACACAATTTGCTGTTTGCTGCAATTAAAGCCGGAGAACACAAATTTGCAGATGCTGAAAATGGTGCTAACAGCACCATGACGGCCATACTCGGAAGGATGGCAACTTATTCGGGACAAGACATTACCTGGGAACAAGCGATGGCTACTGACCTCAAATTGGTTCCGGACCTTTCTTCCTTCAATGATACGGCACCTGTACTACCAGATCGAGATGGTAATTATCCAGTTCCAGTTCCTGGATCCACGAAATTCGTTTAATACATATTATGCCATTAAGTTAGCATTCATCTATGCGACCCAATCTCTGCGAAGAATTGAATCGGACTGCCTGGTCGGTCAACACCGAAGCTGCAGTCTGTTCCGGATTTCTATTTCGAAAGAATATCTGAGATTGCTTCGCGCGCTCGCATGACGTTCCTTTTCTCTAACTTAAAGGCATTGACGATCTAAATAAAACCTAAACCGGACATCCATGAAACATCTGCTTGCTCTCTTCATTCTGGTTCTGCTCTTCCAATCCTGCCAGACACCTCCTGCCCAACTCACAGTAAATGTTTCTTTTTCCAATGCTTTCTCGGAGGAATCCCTGGATGGACGTCTATTGTTGATGTTCTCGACGGACAGCACGGCGGAACCTCGGTTTCAGATTCGAGACAACAATACCACGCAGTTGATTTACGGCCAAAATGTGGAAGGTTATGCGCCGAATCAGCCGGTGACCTTTGATGATGAAGCATTTGGCTATCCCATCCAGAAGCTGTCTGATCTAAAACCTGGCGAGTATTGGGTTCAGGCCTTGCTCCATACTTACGAGACCTTCAATTTGTCCACTGGGCAAACGGTCAAATTACCAATGGACAATGGAGAAGGGCAGCAATGGAACCGATCTCCTGGCAACATCTATAGTGCACCCAAGAAAGTGAGGGTCAGAAAAGGTGGTTCCGTTGACATAGTGATGGATCAGATCATCCCTCCTATCGCTCCACCTTCGGATACGAAATGGATCAAGCATGTACAAATGAAAAGTGAGCTCCTCAGTGAGTTTTGGGGCAGAGACATGTACCTGGGCGCACACGTCCTGTTACCAAAAGGGTTTGATGAGCATCCGGAAGCCAAATATCCATTAATGATCTTCCATGGCCACTTCCCTTATGATTTCGGGGGCTTTAGAACCGATCCACCGGATGAAGACCTGGAGCCCGATTATTCAGCTCGTTTTGGTATCTCCGGCTACAACATCATGCAGCAGCAGGAAGCTTATGATCAATATCAACAATGGATCAGCGAGGATTTTCCTCGATTCCTGATCATCGAAATCCAACATCCTACTCCTTATTATGACGATTCGTATGCCGTGAATTCCGCGAGTCAGGGACCATGGGGCGATGCCATCACCTATGAACTGATCCCCTACATCGAAGCGCAATTTCGAGGACAAGGAGAACCCTGGTCTCGTTTCCTTTATGGTGGATCAACAGGAGGCTGGGAGGCCTTGGCGGTACAGGTCATGTACCCGGATGAGTACAATGGCTGTTTCGCGGCATGTCCAGATCCAATTGATTTCCGGGCCTTTTGCCTGACCAACATTTACGAGGATGAAAATGCCTATTACAAGCGCGGCGAACACAAAGCATCGCTGGTTCCAGGCCATCGAAACTACCTTGGAGAAGTCAGTGCTTATCTCAAAGGCATGAATCATCGGGAGTACGCCCTTGGTGATAAATCACGCTCCGGACAGCAATGGGACATATGGGAAGCAACATACTCACCTCAAGGGACCGATGGTTATCCCGTTCGTTTGTGGGACAAAGTCACGGGTGAAATTAATCCAGAAGTAGCCGAATACTGGAAAGAAAACTATGACCTCCGCCACATCCTGGAACGAGATTGGGACGAGTTAGGTGAGAAACTCAAAGGCAAGATCAGGATCTATTGTGGGGACATGGACAATTATTACCTCAACAATGCGGTCTATTTGATGGAAGACTTTTTGGAAAGCACGACCGATCCATACTATGATGGTGAAGTGGCTTATGGTGACCGGTCTGAACATTGCTGGAATGGGGATCCTGAATTACCGAACCACGTCACTCGCCTGAGGTACAACACGATGTATGTCGATAAAATCATGGCGCGCATCCAGGAGAGTGCTCCTCCAGGTGCCGACCTGACCAGTTGGAGATATAAGTAGTCCAATTTCAAACAGGTCCGTCTTCCTTTAGAGATTACGGCTATTTTCATCTCATAAATTCAATATCGAGATAAAAATGCCGAAATGACGGACCTTCTGTTCAACCCGGTAAAGAATTCTACTATTTTTTGTCTGCCTGTCCTATAAATCACTACTAACCCCGACTAAGAGGTGAACATGGATCGAAAATGGCTAAGGCATATCATCTCTCAGCAACACGAAGTTGCTTACCGGTGGGCTTGCCATTGTTGCCACGGCGATCCTGAATTAGCGAAGGATGTTTTGCAGATGGTCTATCTGAAAATCCTGGAGGGTAAAGCAAAATTTGATCAGCAGGCGCAAGTCAAAACCTGGCTTTTTTCGGTAATTCGGTTTACAGCCATCGATGAGATGAAAAAGCAAAGGCGACATGAATTTGTTGACCTCAACCAAGTGAACGATCGACCAGCAGATCATACACAGACATCTGCTAGTTATAACCGGTTACTCCATCAGCTTTCTGAAAAGCAAAGAGAAATATTGCTACTGGTTTTTTATCACGACCTGACGATAGAAGCCGCGGCAGAAGTAATGGAATGCAATTTAGGAACCGCTCGAACACACTATCAACGGGGCAAGAAAAGATTGAAAGAACTGATCGAAAATGAAAAAGTCAAATAATCCACAAATGGAAGATCAGGAGTTGCAGCAATTCTTTGACGAATTAAAAACTGAAGAGGTTACAATTCCGATCCCTGAGATTGATGAGTTGATCCCTTCGCCGCAAGAAAAAAGTGGAAGCACTCCGTTTTGGCGTTATGCCGCTGTGATTGCTTTACTCATGATTGGATTGGCGACCTATCAATGGGGGTTTATCTCACAGGAATCAGAAGCAGACATTACTGAGATCATTATTTCCTATGAATTCCCAACAGCGGAGGAATTAACTGAGAAAGACGAATTGGAATTGCCGGGCATGGACCAATGGCGATCAGAAACAGACATTTTATTAACAGGGCTATAAAAACACAACAAAATGAAACAAGTATTATTAATCGCGATGGTGCTTTTCAGTACAGCGGCCTTTGCACAAACAGGCCAGCAAGAGATCACCAATTACTCGGCAGAACGGGTAATGAAATATCGATCCAAAATCGAACTAAAACCGGATCAGGTAGACTTCATCCGCGGACTTTACAATCAAAATACCGGAGCATTTAACAACCTCAAATGGGACCTGGATGAGGCCAATCTACAACTAAGTGAACTACTGAAAGAATCTAAAGTAGACAGTGATGCGGCCATGCAACTGATGGAAAAAGTGATGGCATTGGAAAGCGAGATCAAGAAGAAGCGGCTGGCAGTTTACCTCAGCATCAAAAACCGACTTACGGAAGAGCAACAACAATTATTAAGCGAAATTGATGGCACTGATGAAGTGCATATCATCGACCCAAGAGTCGAACTGAAGATCAAAAACAAAGGTGACTCCAAACAAGAACCGATTTTCATCGTCGTGGATGGAAAGGAGACAAAAAGAGTCAAAAAGATCAAGCAGGTGAATCCGGATGAGATCAAAAGTGTCGAGGTGCTCAAGGGTGAATCGGCTATCATTGAATATGGCAAAGAAGGCAAAAACGGAGTAGTGATCATCAGGATGAAAAATGAGCAATAAGAAACTTTAAGCTTCATTCTCTCTATTCACGTGATGGGTAGTGAACAAGCCCGATTGGTCATCGGGCTTTTTTTAAATTACTGAATAACTAATTCTATTTTTCAGCCTCGGAGAACTATTGCGTTTCACCACGGCTCTAAAGGCAGCAAAGTTGATTTCCTATTTTTTTAATAGAACACTACTATTTATTCTCAATCGTCGCTTCCATTGATTCTTCATCACCCAAATATTTTTCAAGCCATCCAATCCATCGGGTATACACATCCAGCGATCTTACCGGGTCACTCGGGAAATGCCCTGGGCCTGGGTAAGCAATGAATTCTACCGGGACATTGTTGTCTCTTAAGGCCCCATATAACTTATAGGAACCTGTAATCGTCACACGCGCGTCTCCCGTCTTTGACATGATCAAGGTAGGCGTTTTGAGTTTCGAGAAGTTGGAGATCGGCGAGTTTTCATAGGCCCATGTCAGGTTGTCACCAACATAGGGAGATTCAACAATTGAGTGACGTCTCATTCTATTGAGGTCATTCAAGCTATACATATCGGTCCAATCGACGGGAGCAGCCCCCGCAACAGCGGCCGTCCAAACCTCAGGGTACCGACCAATAAGCCAGGAAGTCATCCAGCCGCCATAGGACCAACCCGAGACTCCAATCCTATCGGCATCTACATAAGACTTTTCTTTGAGCACATTCACTCCGGTGATTACATCATGACCGGGTCCTTCGCTTGGGTCTTTAGAAATGGCCGACTGAAACTTATTTCCTCCATTGGTGCTGCCTCGATAATTCGGCTGAAAAACTATCCAGCCTTTTGCAGCCATCGCCTGTGTAACCGGACTGAACCCTAGCAAAGAGGAAGCACTAGGGCCTCCATGAATTTGCAGGACCAATGGATAGGTTTTATTAGGATCGAAATTTGGCGGATAGGTGATTATTCCTGTAGGCAAAAGTCCATCACTACTCGACCACTCTATACCTTCCTGCATACCCAGATTGATGTCTTTTATAAAGGAATGAAAGTCAGTCAACTGTACCGGATCAGCATTTAGGTTCTTTTTGTAATAAATCTCAGCCGGTAAATCTTTTTTAGCAGCGGTCAAAACCATGCTCCCATCTTTGGCCATGCTAAAACTGGCAACAGAAGCCAGCTCTCCGATATTGAGCTTCATAGCCTTGGCTCCGTCGAATTGAAAAAGTCCATTCCCCCACTGATCAATCGCTCTAACAACCATTGCCCCTGATCCGGTCCATGAAGTTCCGGAAGTGGCTTTGTCAAAGGATTGAGAAATATTGCTGATCTGACCTGTTGCAAGATCAACCTGATGCAGGTCAACCATATTGGAAGGGAAGCCATCACGTGGATAGCGATAGATCAATGACTTTCCATCCGGATGAAAAACCGGCGAAGATTCTCTTTGTGTATTTGAAGTGACCGCCTTCATCTCCTTCGAATCCAGGTCATAGATGAAGTTCCTTCCCAGATCCGAATCCCCAGAGTTAGGAGAAGGGTATTTCGTGAATGCGATCATTTTACTATCAGGTGACCATGAAATAGAGGAGGTAGTGAGCCCTGTAGCTACTGTAAATCCTTCTGGAGTAATTTTCATGGCATTCCGTCCATCGGCATCAGCGATCCAAACAGAAGTACTACCAGAAGGCCCCTGAACGAAATAGTCGTTACTTCCTACTTTAAAAGCATCATTGAATGAATTCTCATTCTCGGGCTCGGCTGGTTCTCTCACAGAATAGGAAATGTGCTTGCCGTTAGGGCTCCAGTAATAGCGAGAGGCTTTGGCTTCAGCATTCAACACCACACTTGATGATCCCGATTTTACATTCCAGACAAACAGTTGACGGCCGGCCTCTCTACTGGCAAAAAACGAAATGGACTTCCCATCCTTCGTCCAGGAAGGAGAACTAATGCCAGCGAACTCCTTAGCGATTTGCTTTGCTTCTTTGTTCCGTATGGTCAGCAGCATCAATGCCCGATCAAAACGATTGGTCTCCATGTTGCGATTAGCTGTCATGAAAATCGCAGACTTACCATCCGGTGAGATGCTCAGCGATGAAATGCTGGTCAGCTTATTTAAATCTTCTAAGTGAAAAGTGTTTTGTTGCGCAAAGCATGTGATGCTGGTAAGCAACATCCATACCAATGCTTGAATTCTTTGCTGAACTGCCATGTTGATGTTCTTTTTCTTCGAAATGAAGGTAAAGAGCAAGGCATGGATTGCCAATCAGATATTGATGAGTGGGGGTTCTTCACTTCAGTAATCCGAAGAAAAATAGAATGAATTCGAGCAGTAAGAGTCATTCACATTGTCATTGATCATTCCACCTTTTCAATACGCAAACCTACTCTTTGGATACCCGTGAGACTGTCGACACGCATGAATTGCTCCAGATCAATTTGATACTTCCCGGCGACAGGGAATTGAATGCCTTCCTCCAATACCATCTCGTTATTGTATTGATCTCCAATTCCTGAGCCGAAAGGTTTCCCGGTGATTGGCTCGAATAGCTGAATCTGCTCCAATGATTCTTTCAATACTGAATCTCCTTCTATCTGCAGGCGATAATTGAAATAGAAATTTCGATAAGGATAATTCAAATCGTTTTTGATCTCAGCGATCACTGTGTAGGAAGTCTTGGGGTCTTCGATTTCAAACGCATAGGTCAAAGCCTGATCTGTTCTCCAGAATTGCTCGACTTCATTGAACTCTTCATAAATACGTGCACTATCGCATGAAAACAATCCTATGATCAACAATAGGAAGTACCACTTTCTCATTCCTGAGGCTTATTTTGTTTGTTCTTGGGTCGACGCTTTTTGTTCGACCTGTTTTTTGTTTGATTGTTACCAGACTGCTGATTATTTGAGGGGTTCTGGTTTTGCTGTCCCTGCTGTTGATTTCCCGACTTCTGGTTATTGCCTGATTTTTTATCGTTGGGAGGTTTTTGTTTGTGCTTCTGCCTTCCTTGTAGGTTTTGTGGTTTGTCTTTCGCCTGCTGTTTGTTTTCGGCATTGGCTCCCTGCTTGTTATTCGGGCGCCGTTTCTTGTTCTTATTTCTTTTCTTCGATTTCTTGAATTTGCGATCCATGGCCACCAGATCGCTGTTGAGGCTGTCGATCGTTTCCTTCTCTTCCTCCACATCATCGAGTAACGTGGCTGGCTTCTTACCTTCCTTGTTCAATGCTATGATTTCCTGAACACGCGACGTTTCTAACGGATGCCAGGTATTTTCTCCCGCATACGCAAACCACATGATCTTTCGGAAGATATCGGTCTTCTGGAGCGTTACTTTACCATTCTCAATCTGTAAAGACCCCTCGATCTTTGGAATGTCATCCAGAGCATCCATGTAAGTATCAAGCTCATAATTGAGACAACACTTCAATCGTCCACATTGCCCGGACAACTTTCCTGGATTCAGCGACAAATTTTGATACCTGGCTGCTTGTGTAGTGACCGAAGTAAAATCACTCAACCACGTAGAGCAACACAACTCTCGACCACATGAGCCAATTCCTCCGATCCGACTGGCTTCTTGTCTGAGAGAAATTTGACGCATTTCTACCCTGATCTTAAATTCACTGGCCAGGATTTTGATCAACTCCCGGAAGTCTACCCGGTCGTCGGCTGAATAATAAAAGGTGGCTTTGCTGTTATCGGCCTGATACTCTACATCCGTGAGTTTCATCTGCAACTTTTGCAATTGAATGATCTCACGCGTGCGGTAGAGCGTAGGTTCTTCACGTTTCTTTACGCTTCGGAATTTATCAATGTCTTTTGGTGAAGCTAATCGATAGATGATCCGGATGTCCTCCATCTTCTTCACGCCTTTCTTCTTCATCTGAAGGCGTACCAATTCTCCTTGCAGTGAAACGTGACCTATGTGATGACCATTGGGAACATCAACAACTACTGCATCACCTGTATGTAGCTCAAGTTGCTCCTGGTTGCGGAAAAATTCCTTACGGCCGTTCTTAAATCGGATTTCCACATACTCGAATTGCTCAAGCGTAGGCACATCCATATTCGACAACCAGTCAAAAACGTTAAGTTTGTTACACCCTCCGGTGCTACACCCGCCGTTGTTTCTGCAACCACTGACTTCACCGTCAGTCCCCGTACTACACGAACTACATCCCATCGATTACTTCAATCATCAATTAACCAAAGATAGTTGGCTGGCTGTAAATAGGCAATTCCAACCATACCAGTGGTTATTGGTTCTCTTAGCCGTACTCTTTCAGGTCCTGACCGATATCCTTTCGTAGGTTCTTGCCATCCCATTTCACGAATGGCGTTGCGTCGTAGCATTTGGTCATGGCCTCCAGCATGTTCTTTCCCAGGGCTGTTAGTGTAATTACCCGGCCACCATTCGTTAATAGTTCACCGTCTTGTAATCTGGTTCCTGCGTGGAATGGGATCACCCCTTTCAAATTCGGGTCCATGGTAATCTTACGGCCTTTCTCATAGGACTCGGGATACCCTTCTGACACCATCATTACCGTAACCGCTGAATAGGGAACGGTTTCCAGTTTTTGATCGGCCAATTCTCCTTTGGCGGTAGCCACCAAATGATCAAGTAGATCACTTTTAATTCGAGGCAGAACAGCTTCTGTTTCAGGATCGCCCATACGCACATTGTACTCAATGACGTAGGGATCGTTTTTCACATTGATGAGTCCAAAGAATATGAAGCCACAAAATGGAATGCCGTCTTCTTCCAGCCCGGCAATGGTTGGACGAATGATCCTTGTCTCAATTTTCTCCATGAAATGAGGCTTGGCAAAAGAAACCGGTGAGATCGCTCCCATTCCTCCTGTATTTGGACCTGTATCGCCCTCTCCAATCCTTTTATAGTCTTTTGCCTCAGGGAGCAAAAGGAAATCCTTGCCGTCAGTCAAGACGAACACCGACAACTCGATTCCATCCAGAAATTGCTCCACGAGTACCCTCGCACTTGCTTCTCCGAACTTTTTCTCTACGATCAATTCACGTAGATTTTCCTTGGCCTCTTCCAAATCCGACGTGATCAATACCCCTTTTCCTGCGGCTAATCCATCAGCTTTCAGGACATAAGGTGCTTCGTTATCTTCAAGAAATTGATAACCTTCTTCGATGTTGGATTCATCAAACACTTTGGCCCTGGCTGTCGGTATGCCATAACGATACATGAAGTCCTTGGCAAATTCTTTACTTCCTTCCAACTGCGCACCGGATTGCTCGGGACCGACGATCAATAAGCCCTCCAATCGCTCATCTGCCTTCAGGTCATTGACCAGTCCTTTGACCAATGGTGCTTCCGGCCCTATGACCAACAAATCAATTTTATTGGCCAAAACCGCCTCTGCAACTTCCTGAGGATCTTCCGCATTAAGCGCAAGGTTCTGTCCTACCTCACCGGTACCACCATTTCCTGGTGCAATAAAAAGGTCCCCGCAATTGGGGCTTTGCTTGATTTTCCAGGCGAGGGCATGTTCTCTCCCTCCGGAACCTAAAACCAGAACGTTCATATTAAAAAGTGTGTATTCAAAATTAGTGTGCGTATTCTGACATGAATTTGATACGCATCAAGCGGACTTCATCTTCGGAGTAATCCTCAGCCAACTCATCCAGCGCCTCTTTGATGCTGTCTGTTTCTGCCGTGAGGAAATAGTCGTAAATATCGTCTTGTCGGTCATCATCCAACAATTGATCGATGTAATAGTCGAGGTTGAGTTTGGTTCCCGCATCACAAATGACTTCTATTTCCGTGATCAGGTCCTCGTATTTCATATTTTTCGACTCGGCGATTTCTTCGAGATCGATCTGCCGGTCGATTTGCTGAATGATTCCAATTTTATTTTTGGACTTAATACCCGCAGACTTCACCAGCACATCTCCGGCTGTGATGATGTCATTTTCCTCCACATACTCACTAATCATTTCGAGGAATGGGCGACCGAATTTTCGGGCTTTGCTTTCACCGACTCCAACAATTTTGATCAATTCTTCATTGGCAGTAGGATAGAGCGTTGCCATTTCCTCCAGAGAAGGATCCTGAAAAATCACATAAGGAGGCAGATCTTTTTGCTTCGCGACTTGCTTACGAAGCACTTTAAGCATCTCAAAAAGCGTCGTATCGTAGGATTTACCTGCCATTACCACTTTCTCAGATTCTTCTTCTTCGGAAGCTTCGGTGCTGTAATCATGATCCTTAGAAATCATGATCTTGTAAGGATCGTCCATGAACTCCTTGCCTTTCTGCGACACTTTAAAAACACCAGGGCTTTCTATGTCTTTGAGTAGCAATTCATTGAACAACGCCTGTCGAACAACCGCCTTCCAAAAAGTATCGGATTCGTCTTTTCCAGCGCCAAAATGCTCCAGTTTGTCATGGCCGTAGCTTTTGACGTGCTGGGTTTCTTTGCCGATCAATACGTTCACGACATGATTGATATCAAAACGCTCATCCGTTTTCAATACCACATCTACGACTTTCTGCAGGTGACTGGTTCCATCGAATTGTTCCTTCGGATGCACACAATTGTCGCACATGCCACAGGTATCATGCTCGTATTCTTCCCCAAAGTAATGCAAGAGCTGCGTACGCCGACATACAGATGATTCCGCGTATGCGGCCATCTCCTCCAGCAGGAATTTGGCATTTTCTCTTTCGGTAACCGATTTGTCCTTGTTGAATTTCTCCAGCTTAATGATGTCATTGTAGCTATAGAACATCAGACATTTTCCTTCCAGGCCATCGCGTCCGGCACGCCCGGTTTCCTGATAGTAACCTTCGATGGATTTAGGCGCATCATAGTGAATGACAAATCGTACGTCAGGCTTGTCGATTCCCATACCAAATGCGATCGTAGCTACAATCACATCCACATCCTCACTCAGGAATGCGTCCTGATTGGCCATGCGTTGGGCACTGTCCATGCCTGCATGATAAGGTGCCGCTTTGATGTCGTTCACCTTCAGGAAGTCGGCAATTTCTTCTACTTTTTTGCGGCTAAGGCAATAAATGATACCGGATTTCCCTTTGTGTTCCTTGATGTATTTGATCAGCTGCTTCTTGGCTTCTTTCTTCGCCCGGACTTCATAGTACAGGTTGGTCCGGTTAAAAGAAGACTTATAAATAGTAGCATCCTCCATATTCAGGTTCTTCTGAATATCAATCTGAACCTTAGGAGTTGCTGTAGCCGTGAGGGCGATCAAAGGAATATCTCCCAACTCGGCCACAATGGCTTTGATCCGTCGGTATTCCGGACGAAAATCATGTCCCCATTCCGATATACAGTGCGCTTCGTCTATGGCCACAAAGGAGATATTGGCCTCCTTCAAGAATTCAATATTTTCCTCTTTGGTCAATGACTCAGGTGCCACATAGAGCAGTTTTACCTGCCCCGAAAGCGTCTCACGCTTAACACGATTGGTCTCACTCTTGGAAAGCGTCGAGTTAAGAAATCGGGCATCAATACCTACGGCATTCATTTGATCTACCTGATTTTTCATCAGTGCGATCAACGGTGAGATGACGATCGAAACACCAGCCTGTGTAATCGCCGGCAATTGATAGCACAGCGATTTACCTGCTCCGGTCGGCATGATCACGAAGGTATTGCTACCAGTGAGAATATTCTGAATGATCTTTTCCTGATTACCTCTAAAATGGTTATAACCAAATACTTCTTTCAGGGTAGATCGTAGTGCATTGTCAGTTACGGTCTCCATATACGAATGGGTTTAACCCTACATTCTTCATCTATGAATTTAACAATTTTTTCTGAGATTCCGGCAGACTGCCTGTCGCTGAGAAAGGATGCGAAATTAATCCAAATTCAACACTATTAAGTAAGTCAATGCAGTGATTATGTGTATTTGCTTCATGAACCAATTACATAAAAAAACCAACCCGACAAATCCGGTAATAACAACGCTCAAAAAAAAATTAAATTCCAAATTAGCTGAGAATGTTCTGTCTGTGAATGTCTTATTTTCGTAAAACAATGAAACGAGCAAGCCAAATGAATCAAAAGGTATATGTCGTCATCATGGCCGGAGGCACGGGCACACGGTTTTGGCCTTACAGCAGAAATGATAAACCAAAGCAATTTCTGGATGTACTAGGCACGGGCCGTTCTTTGCTGCAGATGACCTTCGATCGTTTCAGCGGCTACACTGAAACCGAAAACATTTATCTGGTTTCCAATGAAATTTATGCAGATGTCATTGAGGAGCAATTGCCGGAGTTATCCCATCATCAGGTTCTGCTGGAACCGGTAAAGCGAAATACCGCTCCGTGTGTAGCTTATGCTGCGTACAAAATCAAACAGAAAGATCCAGATGCCATATTGATCTTCACACCAGCGGACCATGCCATCTTTCAAGAGCAGAAATTTCAAGATGTCATCAAAAAAGCAGTAGATGGAGCTTCTTCCGGAGAAAAACTGATCACCATAGGCATAAAGCCACATCGTCCGGAAACCGGATATGGATACATTCAGCATCTGGAAGATGATGGTGATGTGAAACCTGTGAAGACTTTTACAGAAAAACCGCAATTAGAATTAGCAGAAACCTTCCTAGCCAGTGGCGACTTTTTGTGGAATGCCGGAATTTTCGTTTGGTCTGTCGCTGCCATCACCAATGCCTTTGGCCAGCATCAACCCGAGATTGCCGAGATTTTCGACACTAGCGAATCTTATTTTTCAGACGATGAAAAAGCCTTTATCGAAAAGTCTTATTCCATTGTCAAGAGCATCTCGATTGACTATGCCATCATGGAAAAAGCGACCAACGTCTTTGTCGTAATGGGAGACTTTGGCTGGTCCGACTTGGGTTCGTGGAATGCACTACATGAGATCCGAGATAAAGATGAACATGGAAATGTCGTAGAAGCAGAGACAATCTTATATCAGTGCAAAAACAATTTCATCAAAGCAGAAAAGGGAAAATTAGTCGTCCTCCAAGACCTGGACGGATACCTTGTATCAGACCTGGATGATGTTTTACTGGTGTGCAAGAAAGACGATGCTGCAATTTTCAAGTCCTTCGTCACTGATGTGAAGACGCTGAAAGGGGATAAATATATTTAATATCGGTACCGTACCTGTTTTCGAAAATTAGTGAGTCAGGGATACTGAAAAAAAAATTTCAATCTTGTGAATTACCATAAAGATTACCTTTCAATTACCTAAAGGGATTAGTTCTGATTTCTCCCTTTAGGGCAAGGGGTGACTAAATGACTCCAGAAAAATCTTTTCCCTCACCTTTCAAATTGATCTTTACCTTTTTCAAGGTATTCTCGAAGGAAAAACAGGAAAGTTATTTATTCAGATCGCTGCCTATTGATCTCATAAAGCGCCATCGCTGCAGCAACGGACACATTGAGGGACTGGATCTTTCCAAATAAATTGATTTTGGCCAGGTAGTCACAGGTTTTCAGCATTTCGTCCGACATGCCTTTTTCTTCTGACCCCATGACCATGGCGACAGGTCCGGAAAAGTCTACTTCCGCCAGGGTTTTCTCCGCTTTTTCAGTACACCCTACCACCGTCAACCCTGACTCCTTCAGGTAAGCCACTGATTTTACCAAATCCTCGGTTCTGCACACTGGAATAGAGTTCAAGGCCCCGGCAGACGTTTTTACCGCATCTGCATTCACCTGTACAGAATCTCGGGTAGGAATCACGATCCCATCTGCTCCCATGCATTCGGCCGTTCTGGCAATGGCACCAAAGTTTCGTACATCAGTAAGGCCATCCAAAACCACAATTAAGGGTGCTCTACCTTCCTCATAAAGCCGCTGGACCAGGTTTTCAACGGTAAAATATTTGACCGGAGATAAAAATGCTACTACCCCCTGATGATTTTTTCGGGTGAATTTGTGCAATCGCTCTTGGGGCACTTTCGATACGGGTGTATACGTGCCTTTCAGTGCCGCCCAAAGTTCTTTGTACAGATCTCCCTGCAAGTTCTTCTGGACGAATACTTTTTCGAGATCGCGACCAGCTTCCAGTGCCTCGATCACAGCCCTTAGGCCATAGATCATGTTTTCGTCCCTGGTTTTAGGGGCTAGTTTCCTTTTCTGATTTGACCAATTCTTTGAATCCATCGATCCCGGTATTCCTTTTTTCTGATGAGCGTATACAATGTGGGCGCAAATAGAGTGGATATTCGTATGAATTCAAATTCCTGCCCATCCAGGTATAGCCATCGCTCCTTTCGATTTGTCTTATAGACTTGGTCTGGCTTGCCGTAAATCAGAAATATAAGCCCCTGATCCGTTTTCCAACCGGGCTTATAGTTAGTAAACAAAGCATTGGACCAGGTCACCCGATTATAGAAGCTGCTAATGGCTGTTTTGGCCTTTCCTTTTCCTCCCGCATTCCTGATCCAGAATTGCTCAAATGCGAACTTGGGGTTATCAGCATTAATGATTTCGGCAAATTCTTTGGCTGATGATAAGTATTGTACAGGTCCTACCAGTTCTTCCACTTTACGAAGCTTGGGGTAGTAAGGTGGGCATTTCAAAAAGCCTCGACCCGCAGCCTCAGTCGTATCATGTTGTAAAAAGTAAAAAGTCCAATCCTGGAAACTTAGATTGGAACCAAAATTAAATAGCGAATCGGGTTCAAGAGAAGGAGATAATTCTCTCATGTTGCCAAAAGCCGGATCGGCCAAACCAAAATCCATCGAATAGGCATAACAATAAGGGGCAGTGGCCGTGTCTTTCAAAATTGGCACCTTGGATAGATAAGGCTTGGCAGGCTCTTCCTGAAATGCAATGGTCTCCCCTCGCTCTGTATTCAAGTAAATGGGAAAATAGTACACCTCTCCCGAATTGAAGAATTGGAGGACCAAAAGCTTGTCCAGGCTGCCTAAATCAGCTTTGATCAAATATTTAGCGGTTTTCAATCCAGACATTAACGTATCCGCCTCGTAGCTGATCTCCTGATGTTCTTCGGCTTCCATGTTGGTTTGAGTAAGCAATGTCAAGGCATAGGGCAGCGCCGTTTTATTTCGTACGGTCACATGCAGAAATAGTGTCTCATTTTCAGCAAAATGACCATGTTCTATTCTCAGCAACGCAGTTGGATCGTACTGATATGCCATATTGATCCGACTAAGATCAATCCCAAAAACCTCCGACTTTATGAGGACCACCAAGAATACCAAAAGATATTTCAACATAGCTGAGTGAATATGTGACAACCAAAGCACGCATTAATCTTACCAAATTTTAATTTCTTTGCCAAAAAGTTGTTCAATGGCAGTATACACGACCGAAATCACCTCTGAAGAGATCTCTTCTGACAACCCGCTTCATCAAAGGCTGCTAAGTGCCTACCTGATCGCAAAACCCTACATCAAAGGTGATCTGCTTGAGTTGGGCTGTGGGGAAGGCCGTGGTATTCGAGAGTTGGCTCCATTGGCAGATTCTTATACCGCGATTGATAAAATCGGAG
This sequence comes from Cytophagales bacterium, assembly GCA_033344775.1. Taxonomy (NCBI): domain Bacteria; kingdom Pseudomonadati; phylum Bacteroidota; class Cytophagia; order Cytophagales; species Cytophagales bacterium. The sequence goes on from JAWPMT010000005.1 coordinate 1,895,966, forward strand.
AAGTAATTGAGCAGCTATCAGGAGATTTCCCTGAACACAAATTTCAGCAGGGACACTTCCCTCCGATGCCTTATCAAGACAATAGTTTTGACACCATCGTCACTTTTCAGGTGATCGAACATATCAAGAAGGATCAACTTTTCCTGAAAGAGATCGCTCGGATACTAAAGCCCGGAGGCACTGCTTTAGTCAGTACACCAAACATCAAAATGACACTTTCACGAAACCCCTGGCACATCCGGGAATACACCGCGGACCAATTGGCCAATATCGCTAAGCAATACTTCAGCAAGGTGGACATGCGTGGAGTTGCAGGCAGTGAAAAAGTGATCGCTTATCATGACGAAAATCGGGCTTCTGTCCAAAAGATCATGAAGTATGACATCCTCAACCTGCAGTATCGATTACCTGCGGCACTTTTAAGGATTCCTTATGAATTCCTCAATCGCAGAAATAGAAATAATCTGGAAGCAGGCAACAATGAGCTGGTCAAAACCATCACCTCAGACGATTACTTCCTGAGAGAAAAAAATGAGGAGAACCTGGATTTGTATATGATTTTGAAAAAGTGATCAGCTACCTATATAGCGCTCATACCACTTCTGAAATACGTACATCGACCAAATCTTGATGTGCACATCCGCAGGGTCCATGGAATGAAGTCTCCGTCTGATCTTACTGATCTCCTGCCAACGGAAAATTCCCTGCGCCTCGATGCGATCCCTGTCAAAAACATACCTGGACAGTTCCAGCTTGAGTTCTTTTTTGAACCAACTCATGATCGGCACCTCAAAGCCATGTTTTGGTCTGCTATAAAGTTCTTCAGGTAAGATCTGCCGAAAAGCTTCACGCAATAAAATTTTTCTGTTTTTGCCCTGCACTTTGAATTCCGCTGGCAAGGAGAAGGCAAAATCCACCACCTCATGATCAAGAAAAGGCACACGAACTTCTAGTGCATTTGCCATGGACATCAGGTCCACTTTCCGCAACATGTCCCCAGGCAACACAATGGACACATCTCTGGCGAGCATGGTATTCAAATCAGGTGAAATTCCCAATGTCAAAGACTTGAATCGATCTTCGATCAACGCTGGACTTACTGGGTTTGCCAGCATTTTGGCTACTTGCTCTTCTCTGATAAATGCTGCCAAAAACCAATATTTCTCTGCCGGACTCAGTTTTAGGATACTGGCGTATCGATCCAGCTGACGAAATCGGTCCGTAAGCTTCACATAGCGCGACTTTGGTAAGTACTTCCAAAACCAACGACCTAATTGAACCATGCGATTGAAGCTACTCTGCTGATAGCTCATGTCCCAGGCGGCATGTTTGTTGTAGCCGGAAAAGACCTCATCGGCTCCATCTCCGGAAAGTGCTACAGTCACTTTTTCTTTCGTCAATTGGCTCAGAATGTAAACTGGAATCGAAGAAGAATCGGCAAAAGGCTCATCTATATAATCCACAATATCACCGACATGCTGAAGTAAATCATCATTGGATAACTTGAAGACCTGATGATCTGTCTTGAACTTTTCAGCCACCAAATTGGCATACTGGGTTTCATCAAAATAGCGATTGTCTTTGAAGCCAATCGAAAAGGTCTTCAGGTCACTGACACGTTCACTGGCCAGCGCCACAATCACCGAAGAATCAATTCCACCACTTAGGAAAGCTCCCAGCGGCACATCTGAGACCAGTCGCCGATCCACCGACTTGCGTATTTTTTCGATGATCTGCTCCTTCGCTTTTTCAAAAGTAATGGCGACATCATTTTGCGGATTGATGGCATAATAAGGGGAAAATGTTGCTTCTCCTTCGATCACGTGTCCGCAATGTCCGGGTTGCAATTTTTTCACTCCATCCAGCATGGATTGATTATCAGGCACGTAGGTGAGCTGAAAATATTGATGCAACGAAGTTTGATCAATGACCTTCGGAATTCCATAAGCCAGCAAGGACTTCATCTCTGATGCGAAAATGAACTTGTCATCATCCTGATAATACAACAGGGGTTTGATCCCAAATCGATCTCTGGCCAGGAAAAGCGACTTTCGATGGGTATCGTAGATGGCAAATGCAAAAAACCCATTGAATTTTCTAACCGCTTCCTCGCCCCAGGTCATGTAAGCCTGTAGCACCACTTCCGTATCACAGGTCGTGCGGAAATTGACACCTCCTGCCTTCAATCGCGCCCTAAGCTCCTGATAGTTGTATACTTCTCCATTGTAGATGATGGCATATCTTCCTGAAGCATCCCAGAAGGGCTGATTTGCCTCCGGGCTTACATCGATGATCGAGAGCCTTCGGTGACCTAGCCCGACAGATTCATCAAACCACGAGCCATGGTGATCTGGGCCTCTTTTTTCCAGAGAACGTGTCGCTTGTTCCAAATGCACCAACTGCATTCGCCCGACGACATTAAAAGACAGGATACCGGTAATTCCGCACATTGAAGCGAATTTTATTCGATTTACAGGCAAATCCAACTGTACCTTTGGGTTATTGTAAAAGCACACGTTCAAAACATGAAGATCAACACCGCGATCAACCCAAAAAACTGGCTATTTCTGCTTAGTCTCGGGCTATTTTTTACCCTGGCCATTACGCCAGCACAAGCACAGAACAAGAAAAAAAGACGGAAAATCTCTACTGTGATCAGTACAGCAAGAAGCTACATTGGCACACCTTATCGGTATGGAGGCAACACCAAGAGCGGAATTGATTGTTCTGGATTGATCCAAAAATGCTACAGCAAGATCAATGTGAAGCTACCTCGGACTGCCAAAGAACAAAGTAAAATTGGCAACAATAAATCATGGGAAACGATCCGTGAGGGAGATATTGTCTATTTCAAATTCAAACAGAAAGGTGAGAAGTGGTATCACACGGGCATGATCACCAAAGCAACTAAAGATGAGGTCAAATTCATCCATGCCTCCACCAGCCGGGGAGTGGTCGAATCCAACCTCAAATCTGATTATTACCGAAAGAATGTAAAGAAGTTCAGGCGGGTGATTAAGTGATAGCTGTCCAATTGTTTGTTACCCCTTCCAGAACTTATATCCCGTATGAAGCCATAGGAATTTGAATTTCAAGGATATGATCTCCAATTGTTCTTTTGGGAAATTAGCGATACCGTGACCTCCATTGGTCACATGTATGAAGTTCTGGGAATTGGCTGAATATTCCTTGAGCAGGGCCATAAATCGATAGGATTGAGAAGGCGCCACCCTTGTATCATTAGAACCTGTAATAATTAGAAAAGATGGGTATTTTTCACCTTTGCGAAGGGTGTGGATCGGTGACAAATTAAGTCTGTTTATAAACGTTGCAGAATCCAAGGGATCGCCAAACTCCTCTCGATTAATTTCCAGATTGCCTATCGATTGTACTGTAAAATTCACTAAATCAAATATGCCAGCTTTAGCTATAACCCCCTTGAATAAATCAGGTCGCTGAATGCCTGCAGCTGCTACCAGAAACCCACCGTGGGAGCCGCCTTCAAGAAATATATTACCAGATCGCACATATTTTTTCTTGATAAGGTACTCTGCTGCCGCAATAACGTCATCTATGGTCTTTTGCTTTTTAAGTCCTCTACCAGCAAGGGCCCAATCCGCTCCACGGGCACTACTTCCCCTAATACCAGGGAATACCAGCACACCTCCGTTTTTAACAAACAGACGGCTTTCCCAGCTAAAGGAAGGTTCTTGATCTAACCCATATCCACCGTATACCTTGATAAGCAAAGGTTGATCTCCGTTCTTTTTGAACGTATCTTTATTATAAAGAATGGTGATGGGAACATTAACCCCATCTTTACTCTGAAAGTTGGTCAGCTCTGCCTCCCAATTTACGGTCCTGTTACGACCAAAGTAAGAGATATAAGTATTGCTCCTAAAATCAGTTGTCAGATTATTTAGATCAATTGTCTCCACATTTCTTTCCGATAGATAATGATTATGCAAACAATAAGCCTCTGACCCTTCCTCTCCTGAAATAAATTCGATACTGGATCCTTCGTATGTCGGAACTTTCAATTTCATCTTTCCGACCTCATCTACTATGATCCCCAGGTATCTCCCTTCGGAATGATACTTAAGTCCATAGTACTGATCATTTAGCATGGTCACATCTTTCAACACCAGCTCATTGGCCGCCAAGAAGGAGGTATATTGATTGATCTTTCTAGTATTGAACTTCAGTACTTCAAAGTTTGGATCTCTCAGGTCTGTACGCATTAGAACGGAATCACCATGTTGCACAATGGGATCGAAAGTAATCCTGTAGGGACTACTGTAGACAAAAAAGGGCCTGAGGGGAGAAAAATCACCTAATTCAATTTTTGTAATGGCTCTTTTCCATGCTGATTTGATCCTAATAGGATGAAATACAAGGATGGATTTAGTGTCTTCAATCTGTGCAAATTCAAATTGCCGAATAGACTTGCTGTCAGCATTCACAAATATGTTTTTGTCCGAACTTTGTGGTGTATTGAATTCATGAAAAGCAATTCGTTGATTTGATCGCAGTGACTTTAGTTCTGTAGGCGGATCGTATCTTTCGTAGTAAAATCCCCTGCCATGAAAAATAACCCTGGACCTAATGACACCTTCGAGTTTATCGATCAACTGCTTACTCTCCAGGTCATAAACTAGTAATTCCTTCCAGTCGCTGCCAGAGTGTGAAACGGCAGCCACAAGAAATAACTCACTGTCTGTTATCCAATAATTGGTGATAGAAGGATAGTCGTTCTTGCTTCGTTTGAAATCCTGACATTTGATCAATATTCCGAACTCTTCTTCCTTGCCCAGCACATAGTATTTCAACCTTGGAGGTGCCTTTGATGCCACCACAAGATCAAACTTATATCGGTTGGTTTTGCGTATATAGGAGTTTTTTGGTGCATATAATACGCTATTAAGTTTTTTAAAGTCTGATCTTTTAAATACCTCCGACTGATTTTCTTGCTGATAAGTCAACCAGTTCTGAACCGTATCGGAGGTCACATCTTCCATCCAACCGTAAGGATGATCGACTTTTTGTCCAAAAACTATCTGTTGTTCCTGAGAAAGAACACTAAAAGCAAAAAAGATAATTAAAAGGAAGAAGTAAATTTTAGTCATTGAACATTAGTTGATTCAACCCCTAAAATACAAAGAGGACATGAAACCATAAGTCAAATTAGATTTGACTAGTAAGAATCTCAATTTTGCCTATATTCGCCTTCCATTTGGGGATGTAGCTCAGTTGGCTAGAGCGCTTGACTGGCAGTCAAGAGGTCGTCGGTTCGAATCCGATCTTCTCCACCAAATGAGGGAAAGTATTTTTAGAATACTTTCCCTTTTCTTTTTCCTCTCTGTAATGAGCTGATAGTGTGGGTATTACACTGAAATATATGTTTACTCTTTCGGTTCGAACTTCGTCTTTTTCTCGATTATACCTGATTCCCTCTGGAAATACCAGAGATTGAATATTTTGCTTGCCCAGAATATCTGCTTCTCGCCACATTTTCAGCAAGTTACCGCTCAAATTGACGGTGTATTCTACGCATTGTTCAAGGTTCGAACTGCTAATTGAGGCATTTTCTAACATTCCCTCGATTTCCAATTTCTCCCCCTGGTATTTTAGGTGATATTTCTCGTATATGGGGCGATCTATCTCCCCAATAGCGAATCTTTCCTCTATGGTTTCCAGCCTGCCTGTAACCTCTGTTAAATTGGCTTTGTAAGCCTTTAACTCCTGTAGCTTATCCTCATTCAGCTTGAAGAACAGTTTCTTCATCTGAGCGGCTAATATGTCTCGATATCGGCGATCTAATTGAAAGCTGCTGAGTAGCGATTCAAATCCCTGTTTGACTACATCTGCGTTCCTGTTTTTGCTACATCCTTTCGTTCTGCACTTGTAGTAGTACAAGCCTTTCTTCTTGACCAAGTAACCAGTCATAGGCGCTCCACAATCATCACACTTGGTGAATACCTTCAATGGCAGTCTATCATTGTGTAGTTGCACCTTGTATCCCTTCTTTCTCGGACGATTATGATTGGGGTCATTGATCTTCCAGAATAGCTCTTCGGTAATCAGAGGGATGTGTTTTCCTCGATGCACTTCTCCTGGAAGTAGGCTGGTGGTTAGCACGCCGCAATAAAATGGATTTTGAAAGATATGGGACAGCTTCTTGTCTGTCATTTTTAACCCTTGATTGGTTAAGCGCTGGGCAATATCAACATTCGGCATGTCTCTTTCAGCCTTCCAATGAAACGCTTGTCTGAGCAGTTCTCCTTCTTCTGTGATAATGAGTTCATGCTTATCGGCTGTTTGTCCCTTGTTCAGGTTCTTATAGCCAATTGGAATAGCCCATACCCAATGCCCCTCTCTGATCTTTTCGCGCATTCCTGTAATACACTTTTCTGTTCTTTGGGTATTGTCAAACTTGCCGAACAGATAGAACATGTCTCTTTGGAAAGCTCCTGTTGCATTTTCGGGATTGACTTCCTGAGTGACTGATAAAGTTGAGACACCATACTTCTTTTGTAAGTCCTCGCTGATCATCGCTCCATTGTTACCAGAGCGGGAAAATCGATCATAGGAATAGACAATGATGGCCGAAACGTTCTTTGATCGCTTTACATAGTTGATCATGCGTTGAAACTCCTTTCGGTCATCTGATTTAGCTGATTCGTAAGTGCCTCCAAAGAAAGCAACAACATTCAATTCCTTTCTGCGAGCAAATTCCTTACAGTACTTCATCTGTGTATCCAAACTTGCCCCATTCTCCATTTGGTCTCTGGAGGATACACGGGTATAGATGACGACATCTCTTGAATTCCTGATGGGTACACGAACGTTTTTGTTAGCGAACTTCAGGAACCTGTCTAAGTTTTTATTGCTCATAATGCTATGATGTCTTAGGTGTACTAACGTAGTTTTCGTAGATAAGGATGCAAAAGCCATGAAGAAAATCGATGAGTTCCTGCCCTTGTTCTTCATCAATATCCTCAAAACCGTCAAACTGTCTTAGTTCTTCGATAGTGAGCCTCGTCTCCTGTATGTCTTTCCTTTCTGATATTGAACTTTGCCGCATGATGTCGTTTAGCTATTCCTTTCACTGTTGTTATGAGGATAAGATTAGCTGTGAGGAGGAAACAAGACAAGGTTCGCTTTTGTACCAAGGGTATAAACTAATGTTTGACTAAAAAAACTTGATTCATCTTCAATAAGGATGATAATACCCGTTTTATCGTGTCAAAATGCCCCATTTTATTCCAATTAAACAACCGTCAAAAAGTGCTCCTTATTTTCAGCTTAAATTGAACTTGTTTTTGTATCCTTTTTTGGCTCATCCTATTTCTTATAGCAGCATTCAATTATGTTCTTCAGTCTTTGGAGATAGCTTAGAAATGAATTGCAGGAAAGTACTTTCAAGCAAGTCGTATTTCTCGACAAATCCTTCATAGTAGTAAGGAACCGATAGCTTCTCCTCACACTTTTTAGCCCCGTAAAGGATGTTCCGTTTTGTTAATCCAAAGTCTTCAGCGATTTTGGAATAGCTCAATCCCGTGTATTTTTTGAGTAAATGATAGCAAACCATCCTCGCGTCTCTGTATTCCTGGATGTTGGAAGTGAAGAACAGTTTGTCATTGAGTTCGAAGACGCGGATGCACTCTGTAATCAGGTAGCGGGATAGCATCTGGAACTTCTGGGGTTGAGAGACGGCAATGTCTGAGGAGTCGATAAAACTTGAAAGTAAAAAGATGGTTTTGTCTAATCCGATCTTGCCGATTACCTGGTCGATTTGTTGTTGTAATTTGCTGTAATTGTTCAGGGTTTTGTTACTCATTGTAAATTAGATGTAAAGCGAGATGAAACTCATTGTAAACTATTTGAAAACTGAGGTGAAAGAAATTGTAAACTAGTTCAAGTATTTGTCTATCAATCACTTACAAGTATAATTAAGCTGCTTTCTAAAGTCAATTTTCGTCGAAATTTCTGTGTCTGAAAATGGCAAATCGGTACAAAAAAATACCTTCACACTTACCTTATCTACCCCCATTTAGTGGTGATAATTGATGAGAATGTTCGGAAGGTTACTTCGAGGCTACCAATAAGTGATATTAGGATTGTTCAATTTCAAAGAAGGGTGATGTGAGTTTTTCTCACGAGGCACCTGGCAGTAAGACTAATTGATGGGAAAATCAGCTATTCCATTTAAAGAATTGAGATCATTAGTCTACTTTCTATTATCTAAGGACTTGACCTTTCTTCGATACGGTATTGGTTCTCTCAATGATCGTTCCTTTGGACATAAGAGACTCCTGTCTTACGCTATTTAGCTACCTCCTAAATTGAAGGTTTAATTATCCCTCATATAAATTACTGCCTACTAGGTGTTGAGATAGATCGTCCAAATTCCCTTTTAGTTGATAGAGTCAGATTGGAATGTCAGATGTGAACAGTCATTATCTATGAGCAGATCGATAAGAATTAAGGAAAGCTATTTGCTTAGAAAAGTGAGATTCCGTTCCTTTCTTCAAAAGAAATATCCATAAAAATATGATTTTTCTAAGCTACTCTTAAAGAATCCCTTTTGAATAATTGCACTTGACAAAGAATTTCGCATAGAAATGTCATGCCTATTCCTAATGGAATATTGCCTAAGAAGATCAGCTCCTTAAGGAAGGTTGTGTTGATAGTTCTAAATTACCCTAAATGTGCTTATTTTTCGAGATTTAAGATGCAGGTACGCTAAAGAAGCTTGTTTTGATTAAATCGCATGCTGATATGAAAATCTCCGCATGTCCTTAAGAAAAATTGATCTAGAAGAAGAATTCCTAAGGAAACCTCTTTGATGTAGCTACATTCAAAGTCTTGCTATTTTCAGCTTCTTCCTCCTTTAGCGAGGAGATACCTTTGCTAAGGAATTTTAAAAATTGCTAAGGAATTTATTATTCCCATACTCCTAAAGGCGGGTGTGTTGAAATTTGAAAATCATTAAGGAAACTCAGCAATGTGAGCACTTTTCATGAGCGAACTCGTCTTTATGAAGTCAATGCCTCATACATGGTGTCAAAAAAGGGCAGGTGCGCTTAAGAAGCTCGTTTTGATCAGGGCCCATGCGAATCTAATTTACATCTCTTCCCTAAGGAGGATTGGTATTACTTGCCAGATCGACTTACGCTTAGCAGAATTCAATTGCATAGCTAATTTTATTTTCTTTCCTTTTTCATCTCTTCTTGCTAATTATTGCAATATGGAGAGTATTGAGAATTACTTCCTTTCCCCTAGATTGGGATAGATATGAAAGACCTTTACGGAGCTGTCATGATCTGTTCGACCTATTAGAATATTTCTGCCATCATATGAATCTGAAAGATCAATAAACTCTGAATTTAACTTGAACCCATCGTCGTATTCTATTGCTATTACATCCTCTTTATACAATTGCCATATTTCAAAAAACTTGCGACTAGGAACGCCTTCGGATATTGGTCAATTAAAGAATTGGCAATTTATCAGAAAATAACAGTGGAGGTCAAACCACCACTGCATACAACCAGATAGACAATGCGCATACATGCGCAAATAATCTTTAAAATTAACCATAAGACATGCAAAACGGTTTAATTGTTCCATGGAACTATTTGGATGTGGATTTCCGTTCGTATCTGGACAACTTACAGTATCTGGTAAAAATCGTATCATTTCTTCCTGATTAGTTCAAAGTCATCCACGTGTATACCTTCCGTTTGCATGGCCCCTGTTCTTAAAGCTTGTGCAGATGCTTTGCTGGGACGGAAGCTTAAAATGTATGGAAGGCCGATACACCTCCCAAGAGCTAAGTCGGTGGCCAAATAGCGCCTGATCGCCTCTTTTTAAAGTCATGCACTACCTATCAGTATTTATCCCTCACCAGAGAGTCATGATCCATCGCCGGTTGCGAAACATGGGATATATGTAAGTTTCACCCATGATGATGTAAAGCTTTAACCTGTGATTGTAGGGATTTTTGTAAGTGCTGAATGCTGTCTAGTCAAAAAAATGCAAATGGAAAGTCCTGAACTAAAACCCGCGAAAGTCTATCAATTGTCCTATGCGGTAGATTATGAACCTGGGACTACCATCCTTAAGCCTATCCTGACCAAAGACACAGGCAGTGTCAATATGTATTCCCTCGACAAGGGCGAAAGCTTTGAGTCGGCAGTATCACCATTTGATATCCTTATTCAGGTATTTGAAGGGGTGGCTGAGGTGAACATTGGAGAAAAGTCATACGAGCTTATCGCAGGACAGATCCTGATCATTCCTGCGCATAGTAGCCATGAAATGAAAGCCAATGAACGTTTTAAAATGCTGCTGACGGTCATCAAATATGGCTATGAGGAAGTGAGCATTTAATGGAATAGGACATGAGAAGCTGGCGTGAAATCAGGGTCATGATGAAGTGGAGGTTTGCCAATCTCGACGATGCAGATTTTGAAATTGTCAATGGTGACAAGGAGCGAACCCTGGATCAATTGGCCAGCAAACTTCAAAAGACCCGCGTAGAATTGGAACGGATCATTGCGGAGCTCCAGCATTGTTGAATGTTTTATGGGTCACACACCCATATAGTCAGCAACCGCGAAAAGTGAATAAATACGAGTAATACAATAGATAAGAATGAAAGAAGGAACGGTTAAGTTTTTTAATGAATCAAAAGGTTTTGGATTTATCAAACCCAGCGATTCCAGTTCAGATGTTTTTGTACATGAGTCCGGACTTATAGATGACATTCGTGAAAATGACAGGGTGGAATTTGAACTTGAAAGGGGCAAGAAAGGCATGAACGCGGTGAATGTCAAAGTGATCAGCTAATACGAATTTGAATCTTGAATAAGGCCACTTTTAAGAGTGGCTTTTTGCCATCAGCATCTCATGAAGCAACTGAAAATACTTTTTCAGATCACCAACCGAACGCTCACCCTTGAAAAATACTTTCAGGAGGTAGGCAGGCACGAGATGATTTCGCCAGAAGAAGAAGTGATCCTTGCCCAAAGGATACAAGCTGGGGACCAGATCGCGTTAGAAAAGCTCACGAAAGCCAATCTGCGTTTTGTGGTCTCAGTGGCCAAACAATACGACCGTGGAATCCACAATTTGACACTGGGAGACTTGATCAGTGAAGGGAATATCGGTTTGATGAGAGCCGCCAGCAAGTTTGACCCGTCCAAAGGCTTCAAATTTATTTCCTATGCCGTTTGGTGGATACGCCAGGCGATCATGTCCGCGATCAGTCAGCACTCAAGAGCAGTGAGACAGCCCATGAACCGGGTGAATAGCTACAATCAGGTGATGCGGTCAGTTTCGGAACTGGAGCAAAAATATCAACGAGAGCCTACGGATGAGGAAATTGCTGAAGCACTTGACTTTAACGAAGATTTCGTCCGTGAAATAAGACATGTCGGCAATCGAACCTCTTCACTCGATGCACCGATTCTTGCCGAAAGCACTTCAACCCTGGCAGACATGTTGCAAGATCAGGAGTCGCCAGACCCTGAAGCAAATGCGCTATTGAGCTCTGTGAAAATGGATGTTGAAATGGTCCTGAACTCATTGACCGATCGAGAAGCGATAGTCCTGGAGTTATTGTATGGCTTGAAAGGCAGCCGGAGCATGACTGCCGAGGAAATTGCTACCCTAATGGACCTTTCTCGTGAACGCGTTCGGCAGATCAAGGAATGCGCGTTGACCAAATTGAGACAAAAATTCCAAAAAGCGCAACACCTAAAGTCACACTTGAGTTAGTGATTGAAATTTTCATTATTCAATTAAGTAAACCCAATAATTGATACCCTATCAGTTTTCTCGAGAAAGAAAGGACTTTCTAAACGAATTACGTGCCCGAGTTGCCGATTACTTTTCAGCAAATGACCTTAGTAGAAATGCCAATGCTTACATGGTGCTTAAAACCATCATGGCTGTCGGCATGTTCCTGATACCATTTACAATTATTTTGACACTGGGCAATGAGTTACCTCTGGGAGTGATCTATGGGCTTTGGTTCCTGATGGCATGCGGCAAAGCGTTTATTGGAACTTCGGTCATGCACGATTCTTTGCATGGATCTTATTCGAACAATCAGCTAATCAATCAACTTGTTGGATCTTGTTCATATATGATCGGTGTGAATCCAAAAATGTGGCAAATTCAACACAATGTAATTCACCACACCTATACTAACCTACATGATGTTGACGAAGACCTGGATGCACATTATGTGCTGCGATTTAGTCCGAATCAGGATCGACATTGGTTTCATCGGTTTCAGCACCTGTATGTCTGGTTTTTTTACTGTCTTCCGTTTATTATATGGTCCTCCATTAAGGATTTCAAAAAACTGGTTCGCTATAAACGAATAGGGTTTATTCGGACGAAATCAGAGTTCAACAAATACCTGTTGATCATCGTCGTTCAGAAAGCAATCTATTTCTCCTGTTTTATTGGCCTGCCTATGTACCTGCTCGGATGGTCATTTGGCTCTGTCTTTACGATGTTTTTATTTATGGAAGCTATAACCGGGCTCCTGTTAAGTTTTGTGTTTCAAACAGCACATGTCATGCCTGATAACAAATTCTTGAATCAGCAGGCTCGAGATATTGAGGAAAATTGGGCGGAGCACCAATTGCTAACGACCACCAACTACGGGAGGAATAGTAAAGTCTTGTGTTGGTTTACCGGAGGGTTGAATTTCCAGATTGAACACCACCTCTTCCCAAACATTTGCCACATTCACTATCCACGGATCGCGGATATCGTCAGAGATACAGCGAAGGAATACAACCTCCCTACTTTGAGTTTGACACGTTTCTGGAGGCTATTATGGCTCACTACCATCAAATGAAGTTGTTAGGAAAGGGAGACTAAAACCTGTCTTCTATCGCAAGCTTTTAGGTGATGGTCATTCTTGTAGCATGGGGGTATTCCGATACTCGATTCTGAAATTCAAGGATTTCTTCCTTTTGAATTACACCCTGATCAACATTAATGGCGTTTTGAATGGTGGCATTATTCTTCCATTCCATTTTGCCTGCAATTACTGTAGGCAGGTGAACGATCAGTGCTGCAGAGATAGATCTGGTTGCACTTTCCCATAGGTAACTTGGCGTATGGTCTACCGCATAATAGTCCACATCATCTACAGAAAACATGGGTTGTTTAAAGGTGGTGGGTTTAGCAAAGTAAAATCCCATTCCTTCATCACAGCTTACGTCGATGATCAAACTTCCCTTTTTTAGACAGGACTTTTCTTCAAAGGTGACAAAGTCCAGCGGTCTGTTGGGGTCTTGAAAAGTTCCATTGATGATGATTTCGGATTCGCTTATCAGGTCATTGAGCGGTCTGGTTGATCCATCATGTTCGACGACCATCATTCTTGCCTCATCCTGTGCTCCTTTTCTGATACGTACATAATGCACGTCAAGTATTTCTTCCCTTACTTCATGGTCAGGCCTTTGTACACAAATGGTAATATCTCTGAAACCATGGGCTTTCAGGGCGTAAATGGCTCCTCTGCTTACCGCCCCAAAACTGAAAATGATTACTTTTCGTTGGTTCCCGTAGTGGCCATCAATGCCTTTCAATTGCATGGCATGTAGAACGGCGCAGTAACCAGCCATTTCATTGTTCTTGTAGAACGTATGCCGTCCTTTGAGTCCCGTCGGGGACCAAACAAACATGTCTTCGAATGCAATGAGGGTCAATTTGCGATCGATTGCCGCCTGCGTTATGGCGCGTTGTTGCGCACAGTGTGGATAGCCCCAAATCACTCCTTCTTCCTTCAATTCCTCCAGATCGGCCAGGACCGGTTTTGCAATGATCACGGAACCAAGATCTTGCAATAGCTCACTTCTCGATGCGATGCCCCCAGAGAGCGCTGCCATTTCTTCGTCATCCCTATTGAACGGCTTGCCGTATCCTTTTTCAAAGATCAATTGCTCTCTGATGGGTAGCGGTAGCCTGGACAAATGGTCGGGATGAATGGGGTACCTGCGTTCATCTTCTTTTTGTGACGTGCCTACTACTCCGAATTTACTCATTGGACTTTATTGGATGGTTACAGCGTGATTTTGTTCCTGGTGAAGAAGGCATTTATTTGGAATAAAAAAGGACAAGATTCTGCACCTTGCCCTCCCTCACCTTAAACGATAAATATTGATATGGAATAATCAAGCACAAAATTGCTGAAACTACCGCGTTGAAGTGTTACACGTCAGTAGCTGTCTCTTACAGATATCACAGGTTGAAGAAGTTTTCTTCGTGGATGACTCGCAAAAAGGACGATCAATTCAATGATGATCAGTCCATGTACGACTATGGCGAAATAAGCACCCCACAAACCGAATAGCCCTACAAAATCCATGTCATTGCTATGAGGCACAATAAAATAAACGATGTTTTTTTCAGCAAGGAGTTTTCAAATAATGAAGTCGTTAATCGCTCTGCAAAGTTGTCTCTCTAATGGGCGTATACGTTACAGGATCAAAGACGTGTCTTACATATATCCCACATGGTTTTGATCGGGTGTATTGTCGCGTTGGTTATAAATCCTCAAGGTTGCTCTTTCTCTTTTCTTTCAGCTGCTTATAGTAAGTTGGTGTTAGGCCAGTGATTTTTTTGAATTGGGTGGATAAGTGTGCTCCGCTGCTGTAGTGGAGCTTGTAGGCAATTTCTGAGAGTGTTAGCTCGTCATAGATCAGCAGCTCTTTAACTCTTTCTACTTTGTGAAGGATAATGAATTGTTGTATGGTAATTCCCTTTACCTCCGAAAAAGTGTTGGCCAGATAGGTGTAATCATACCCTAGTTTTTCACTGATGTGATCCGAGTAATTTACTTTGGGTACTTCATCTGAATAGTGGATCATTTCAATGATCACATTCTTGATCTTCTCTATCAAGATACTTCTGCTGTCTTCCAATAGCTCCAGGCCTGATACCAAAAGGTTTGCTTTGAGCAGGTCTTTCTGTTCGTTGGAAATATCCTCCATGATTTCGACAACTCCGAGCTCTACTGAAACATACTTCAGACCCAGTTTTCTTAGTTCCTCTTTCACCATCAGTTTGCACCTCAGGCTCACCATGTACTTGATATACAACTTCATTCAACAGCTTTTACCCGTATTTTAAGTGCGAGGGTGACCAGTACAGCGAGACGGGGAGACTTGTGAAGTACTACTCAGGACTTTGGATCAATCCCGAGCTCAGAGAAAGGCAATTTATTTTCTGAGGGTGTTTTATCCTGTTTTAGTGAATCGGTTACAGGATGAGACTGGTCTGAATCTAAGTAAAGGTACCGAAATATCAGTCAGTTCGTCCCCTCCCAATGCTATTAAGTTAAGATACGTCACTGCGAAGAACTGAATCGGACCGCCGAGCGGCAGTCTATTCTGCATTTGTGCTTCGAAAGCTAATTTGAGATTGCTTCGCAGACTCGCAATGACGATACATTTTCCTTAACTAAAGAGCATTGCGTCCCCTCGGAGGGGAAACTGTATCACTTCCCAATCAGGAATCGTCCTTACTTTGAATTGACTAATGTTGTGGTTTAATTCGTTAGATTAGCGAAGTGAGCAGCATGGCTCACTTTCTTTTTAATATCAGGGCTACTTGCACCTATTACTATCCAATCCTCACAAGCCCTGAACTGATCCTAAATAAGCAATGACATGAGTCAAAACATAAACATGGCCGTCCTCATAGATGGTGATAACATCCCCTCTGCCCATGTAAAAGAAATGATGGAGGAAATCACCAAGTATGGTAATCCTACGATCAAAAGGATATATGGCGATTGGACCCGTCCTGGTTTGAACAAATGGAAAAACCTGCTACTTGAAAATGCGATTACGCCCATTCAGCAATATGCCTATACGAGCGGAAAGAATGCCACCGACTCGGCGATGATCATTGATGCGATGGACATTCTGTACAGTGGCAAGGTGAATGGCTTCTGTCTGGTCTCCAGCGATAGTGACTTCACGAAATTGGCCACTCGGCTCAGAGAGGCGGGCATGTTGGTCCTTGGCATTGGTGAGAAAAAGACACCTGATCCTTTTATTGTAGCCTGTGACAAGTTTGTATACATCGAAATCCTGAGAAGTCAACCCGATGATAAGTCTGCCAAGAAAGAAAAGGGGAAATCAGATATAGAGAAGATCAGCAATCGTGACATCCAATTGATCCAGTCTACTATCCGGGATCTATCCGATGAAGAGGGCTGGGCTTTTCTTGGTGACGTTGGAAGCCGGATCCAAAAGAAACGGCCAAACTTCGATTCCAGGAATTATGGGTTTGAAAAGCTGACCCCATTGATTCAGTCCATTGGTAAGTTCGAAGTGGAGCAAAGGGAAGCTTCTAAGAGTAAACACAGACTGATCTACGTTAGGAACAAGAAGAGGTAGCTTAGAGGGTTACCAGATGCCGAATGGGCTTCAAGGAATGCAGGTTCATTTTTCGAACATACCTGCACCTCTTGGTTTTAGTCCAATAATTCAAGCGCTGTTAATCAGGCTCAAATTTTCTTCACCTCGATGGCATTGTATCCTTTTTCACCTTTTTCAATTTTGAATCGGACTTTATCATTGTCGAAGATCGTACCATCAACATTGGACCCATGAACAAAATATTGATCTAGAACGCCTTGCTGAACAATAAAACCAAACCCCTTTTCTTCATTGTAGAATTTGACAGTTCCGCGTCTTTCTGCGTCGACATCTACTGCCGCTGATTTAGGAATGCTCACTTCAATTTGCGAAGCATCGATCTCCATGGTGTCATCTTTTTCTTCCGGTGGAGTATCAATCAGATTGCCATTATCATCTACATAGGCCATCATATTGTCCAGATCGCCAGATGTTGCATTCGCTTTTCTGAGCTCTTTTTTCTCTGCCTTTTGCTTGCGCTTCTGGAGTCTCTTTTTTTTTTTTTTTTTTTTTTTTTTTTTTTTTTTTTTTTTTTTTTTTTTTTTTTTTTTTTTTTTTTTTTTTTTTTTTTTTTTTTTTCTCTTTTTCTCTTTTTTGAAATGTGCTTTGGGATCTTGCCATATAGTAATTGAATTAGATATTTATTGTGTTATAATTCATTTTCTTTCGGTTTGTGCATGTCCCTGGCCGGTTGAAGTTTTCAAGAATCCTGGCAGTACCAGAAAAATCAGCGCCTACTGATTTGGAGAGTATGATTCTCTTAATAGTAAAGACTTACTTGAAAAATTTTACTTTAAAAACAGAGGGAGGACATCTGGATATGAACCAGATTCAAACGTAAAGGTAAAATCAAATTGAGAATGCTAAACGAGGGACTGTCGAATTGACAGGTAATCTAACTATTTTATCACACAGTCGGGACTAACCTTCTTGTGCGGCGCAATGGTACGGAAATTTTTTGACCCAGCCTAAAATGTAAAGTACTAGCATGATGTCATCGTACTAGATGAAACCCGCATTGATGATCTGGCCCGTCGGTAGGTGCCCATATCTCAGGAATTATTGATTTGAAAACTGACCCCATTGATTCAGTCCATTGGTAAGTTCAAAAAAATCACGGGATTGACGCCAACCTTTTACAAACAGCTTAAAGTAAAAAGGATGGGAAACCTCGAAGGCCTGTAACATTCTATTCGCCAGGGGGCGGTCGTGATCTTGGATATTTACAACAATCTTCAATTTAGGTGTAATAGAATTAGCAGGTAAGTCAAAGAACTTTGTGGCATCATGCCAAGATGCTTTATTGACTGGGTAGAAAGCACCCGGCATCCGTTAGGTGAACTAACCCGCTAAATCGCACCTTACAGTTTCCTCAACCATAACATATGATCATAAAAAACAGCATTCCGATCGCTTATCTTTTCAACGAACTTAAAATTCCGCTGTTTTACGTCTGCCTGATAGCCGTCATTTCAGGGGTACTGCCTATTTTTTTTTTCAATCATTTTTATCTGACATTCCCATAAGCATAGCAACGACCTTAGGGATAGCCATATCTATTTTATTGTCGTACATGATGAACCAGTCTTATGAGAGGTGGTGGGAAGCGAGGAAGATCTGGGGAGAAATTGTAAATGATTCCAGGACTTTCGTCATGCAGTTGAGCATGTATCTAAAACCGGAAAACAAGGAGATAGCCATATTGAGCCACCGCCAAATAGCGTGGAATTACTCCCTGGGCAGCCACCTGCGGCAAGTGGATTCACTTCAAAATCTGAAAAAATGGTTTTCTGAAAAGGATTTTGAATCGATTGGCATGAGTGCGAGTGAGGCCGCTGAGTATTTTGTCGTTGCAATCACAAAGCCTGGCCCAACTGTATAGAGCAAAAAGAACTCGATAAGTTCTCACAGATTCAGCTTGAAACTACCGCTTTCAAGACTAACTTCTTCCATGGGTAAATGTGAGCGAATAAAAAATACCGTATTTCCACCCATCTACAGATATGGCCTTCATGCATCGATCTACCTGTTCGTCATCTTTCTTTCGTTATCTGTTGCATTCAAATTACAACACTTTATCCTCGAATTTATTATTTTGGTGATCGTATCAACTGTTTTTTTCTTTTTGGAAAAGGCTGCATTTCGAATGCAGGATCCATTCGAAAATATTCCTACAGATACGCCGGTCACGTTCATAGCAGAAAAGATCGAGGGCGATATTCTACAATTACTGGATCAGAAAGCCAGCGCCTCGCTAACAGTGTCAAATCATAAGTATTACGTCTTATAGCCGATCGCTTCAAGAAAGGAATCTAGCCGTATCGTTTGGTTTTGATAAGGTATAGCACCTGTCTGAACCAATTGGTCGGATACCAGCCCGTCAATTGGGCATTTTGGAGGTAAAAGGTGCGATTGGGGTGATACCGGCATACGACAAAATCGTTTTTATTCAATTCGATAGTGGCTCTGTCGCCTGCCTTATTCCTGATCTTCATCGGCAGTCCCATGCCCACAATAATTTTCTTGTTCATGATTTGTTCTGACTAACAAACATCAAGTTGATCAGAAATACACCGATAGCAAACCCAACGTGTGATACATGTAACAGGGAGGTTTCTCGATGTAATACATCACGGATGTAATCGTATCATCTTTGAAATTTAATGGAGCTACCAATTTTAATTCTAATGCTGAGGCTTCAACATTAACGAAAGTGATATATAAAATAACAACATGGAGAATCAGAATATAGATGAAATAAAGACAATGCTAAAAGGTGGACAGTTAAAGACTTTCATCATTGTGGGTCTGCTATTAGTGGGATTTATGGTACTCAGACCCTGGGTTCAGATCGGAGCAGGCGAACGGGGAGTGGTGCAGAATTTTGGTGCCGTTCAGGACATTGTGCTGAATGAAGGCATTCATTTCAGAGTTCCGGTCATGCAAGAGGTTACCATATTGGATGTCAAAATACAAAAAGCCATTACGGATGCGGCATCCGCCTCTTCAGATCTTCAGGATGTGGATTTATCCGTAGCGCTCAACTATCACATAATCCCTGAAAAAGCCAACATCGTCTATCAAACCATCGGCACACAGTTCAAAGAACGAATCATCGATCCGGCGATTCAAGAAGTGATGAAAGCTGTTACGGCAAGGTATACGGCTGAAGAGTTGATCACGAAACGTCCGGCTGTAAGCACCGAAATGCAAGAAGCCCTGACTTCCAGGTTGTTGGTATCCAGTATTGCAGTAGATGCATTTTCTATTGTGTCTTTTAGCTTTTCGCAAACCTTTACCGATGCGATTGAAGCAAAGCAGACAGCCGAACAAAATGCACTCAAAGCAAAAAGAGACCTTGACAGGATCAAAGTTGAAGCACAACAAACCGTAGCTGCCGCTACGGCGGAGGCGGAAGCCTTACGATTACAAAAAATGAATATTTCTCCAGACCTCATTGAACTCAGAAAAATAGAGGCTAACCTCAAGGCCATAGAAAAGTGGAATGGCATATTACCACAGGTAACAGGTGCCGGCGCTTTACCATTTGTTGGTGTGGGTGATGTGGTCAAGGGGAACTAACAGAGAGATTGGAGGCTGCTTCATAACTGAAAAAGCATGTTGAAAGTAAAAAAAGAAGGCATTCTCCTTGAAAAAACGGAACTGGCGTTTGAAAACGAGGGCGTTCTTAATCCCGCCGTGATCCAGGAAGGAGATATCGTCCACGTTTTTTACGGGGCTGTGCGAATGGGTAATTATTCCACCATTGGCCATTGTCAATTGAAAGGCCCCCTGGACCTGGCTGATCGCAAATCAAGCCCGGTATTTCTTCCGGGTGCCGATCAGGAGTTGCAAGGGGTAGAAGACCCACGAATGGTGAAGATCGACCACACGTACTTTTTAACCTATACGGCCTATGATGGTGTCAATGCCCTGGGCTCTCTGGCCACTTCTGAGGATTTGTTGAAGTTCCAGCGCAAAGGCATCATGGTACCACAAATCACACGCCAGGCATTTCTGGACCTCACAGCAAGCCTGCGTATCAGCAGGAAATACAATCCGTTTCATCATCTTCACGATACCCGCAGTGCTACAGAAGACAACATACTGCTCTCAGACAAAAACCTGATGTTCTTTCCAAGGAAGATCAATGGTAAATTTTACTTCCTTCACCAGATACACCCGGATATTCAAATTGCCTCTGTCGACACGATAGAGGAGCTGAACAAGGACTATTGGCAAAACTATCTCATGCACTTAGATCAGCACATCCTGATGGCGGCTAAGTATGCGCATGAGACCAGCTACATCGGAGGAGGTTGTCCACCTATAGAAACGAAGGCTGGCTGGCTGCTGATCTATCATGGCAGACATGATACGACAGAAGGATATGTCTATTCTGCCTGCGCGGCCTTGCTCGATTTAGAGGAGCCGGAAAAGGAACGGGCTCGTCTTCCCTACCCACTGTTCAAGCCCGAGCTGGCCTGGGAATTGTCAGGAGAGGTGAACAATGTGGTTTTCCCTACGGGTACGGCAATCTTTGGTGCCAGATTATACATCTACTATGGTGCCGCAGACAAGCGCATTGCCGTGGCCTCCGTGAGGCTTAGCCGAGCTTATCGCCGAATTGCTTAACCATCAATCATGAACGATAGTGAAATCCTCGTCATCACGTCCTATCCACCCAGAAAAAGGTTGATTTACATTGGCGAGTTGATTGATCAACCAATATTGCAGCTATGGTTTTCTCAAGTAAATTATGCTGGATTGATTACGTGCCTCATTGATCGGTATGTTATGGAGTGATACTCTTTTGATTCAGTTCATTGAAGTAGGCGCCCATGTAATAAGCATATCCATATCATACCTTTTCAGATTTGAGACCAATATTCCCCCTTTTTCATGTAAAGGGGTCCCGTGGGGGATTTTCAAAAAGTGCTCAAATTTGAAAAAGAATGAGAATCTCCTAAAGACTCAGCTAAGGAGACCTAATTCCTTCGAAGTATTACCTAAGCGCCTACTTCAATAAGTTCATCCCCAACCCGATCCAAAAAATCAAAGAGGTATCTGAGGTCTTCTAAGAACTCTTTGTGATCCGGGAACGGAACCTCCTGATTGGTGAGGTAAAACATGATCAATTATCTTTCAGCTGCCTTGATCTAAAGCCGGAAAGCTTCACTTTCGACAGGTACAATACCTTTCTAAGCCAATGGGCCGGATACCAGCCAGTCAATTGGGCATTTTGGAGGTAAAAGGTACGATCAGAGTGATACCGGCATACGACAAAATCGTTTTTATTCAATTCGATGGTCGCCCTTTTACCCGCCTTATTTCTAATGGTCAGCGGCAGTCCCATGCCCACAATAATTTTCTTGTTCATGATTGAATTGGGCGATCCTGTCAACAAGTTGGGAAGTAAGAGGTTCAATCACAACAAAACCTGTGATACATGTAATAGAGATGTTTTTTAATGTAATGCTTTGTGTACAACAATGACGTACATTTTAGTTCTGAAAGTACGCAATGGAATCAGGTATGATCACAAAAAGTAGAAGAAACATAGTACAGTGATTTTAGATGCTTCGGTAGGGTAACCTTCCACATGAGGTTATTGACTGTTAGATTATCCACTGAAGTATCTTACTAACCACTCAAAGTACGCAGTTTCAAAATCCTTTTGGCGAAGGAAGTACGCAAGAAAAACAAGTAGATGCTAGCAGCTATCCCCATTGACCCTGTTATTTCAAAATTGGTGGTATTGTCCATTGCCATCACACTCATCAGCTTTGTTTTCAAGCTCTTGAAGCAGCCCTACGTCATTGCCTATATCCTGGTTGGGGTTTTAATGGGTCCTTTTGGTTTGAAGCTCGTTACGGATGAGTCGCTCATTTCCAACCTTGGTTCATTTGGGATGGTGTTGTTACTCTTTTTTATCGGCATGGAAATATCCCTTCCCCAGTTAGTCGCCAACTGGCGGATACCCGTGCTGGGCACGCTCATTCAACTCGTGTTTAGTCTGATGGTAGTTTGGGTATTAGGCAGTTTTCTGGGTTGGCAACTGGATCATGTGGTCGTATTGGGGCTTGTCATTAGCCTGAGCAGTTCAGCCATTGTCATCAATTACCTGCAAGACAAAAGGAATCAGCCAATCTTATTTCGGGCAAAATATCGTAGGCATTTTACTGGTACAGGACATATTAGTGGTGCCTATGTTGATATTGCTCAATTACCTGTCGGGAGCTCCCGTAACTAACCAGGAGATTTTGAAACAAGTCATCGGCGGATTGATCATTCCTGCAGCATAGTGATCTGGGTTTTGAAGAAAAGGGAACTTCGTTTGCCCTTCGGGGCCTATATCAGAAAAGATCACGAAATACAAGTATTCATCGCTTTTGCCTTTTGCTTTGGTTGCGCTTTATTGACAACATTTTTTGGCCTCTCCCTGCACTGGGAGCCTTTGTTGCCGGCATGATCGTTGCCAAAGCGAAGGAAACAGCATGGGTCCATAAAAGTTTACATGCTTTCAGAATCGTTTTTGTCGCTTTGTTTTTTGTATCCATCGGGATGTTAATCGATCTGGACTTTCTCGTGGATAACCTTGCCGTGGTTGGGGTGATGGTCCTCCTGGCATTCATCACTAATAATTTTATCAATGCGATTATTGTTCGTCTTCTGGGAGAAAGCTGGTCGGATAGTCTATACACGGGGGCGATTTTGGCCCAGATAGGAGAGTTTAGTTTCATTTTGGGAGCAACAGCCTATCATACCAGGCTGATTTCTTGAGCATACTTACTTGCTCATTATTTCCACCATATCCGTCACACTTATCATCAGCCCTTTTTGGACGCTCATGGTTCGAAAAACGATGGCCTCCAAGGCTTCCTGATCTGTGATCTATGTAAAATTCTGCCGATGGTATGTAATGATCGCTGGGCTGTTTATCCCGATCTTTGACTAATCGCTATCAATCGGAATGTGCTTATCTAAAGTGAGGGCATCAAATTTGGCGCTTTTTCGGGAGATTGGCGATGTTCCAATTCTATTAAGATCAGATTTGACTATCCAGAGAAATCAATGTGGACTGATCAATCATTTGTTCCCGGATTTTTTTAGAATCCTGATAATATACGAACAGTAAAAACCAAATATTGGAAATTGTAGCATTTAAGAGATGGTACAGCCACAACTAGGAGGTTTTTGGGGCTGGGTAGGGAGACTAGATTGCCTGCCCGCCTTTTTTCTCAACGCCATTTATCTGGCAAATCTTAGGTCTTTTTTCAATGTTTCGAATGTGGTCCTGTTTAAACGCAAGGGCGGTTGAAACATGAGATATATGTAACAATACCTTGCTGTAGTGTAACGCAAAAGGTTTCAGCGATGGTAACCTTTGTAGACTAGGGAAAACTACGCAAACGCGTGCACTTCCTCGAAACTTAACATCAGAAACATGTCAAAAAGTAAAGATGGAAAACCCAAATCAGATAAGAAGGTAGCCGTGAAAAGCCTGAAAGAGAAAAGGGCTGATAAAGCAGCCAAACGAGCAGAAAAAAGGAAAGGGGATACCTGAAATCTATAAAAGTTCGCTGAAAAACAACAGCTGATCATATGGCTCAAAATATTGAAAACATTGAATTGGAGCCATTGAAGCCCCATGTCTTGAAAAATCAGATTGACTATGTATCACAAACGATAGTCACCCGGTATATCCTAAAAAAGACGACCGGCCATGTGAGCCTCTATGCGCTGGATAAAGACGAAACCCTGATCGCCAGAGAAGTGGCCCATGATCACCTTATTCAAATCCTGGAAGGATGTGCCGAGGTGATGATTAATGGTCAGGTAAGGAAACTGCAAGTCGGGCAAATAGTGGTCATTCCGGCCCATGCTCCCAACACCATCAGGGCCGTAGATCGCTTGAAAATGATTGTGACCCTCATCCCAAGTGGATACGAAGAATTCCATGTAGAAAACCCATCAAGCTCATGAGTAAAGAACAAACAGGAAAATACGCACCTGGTGAAATTGTATTTTCCAAAGTATACCCAGGTGAAAAGTTAAAGATAAGACGCTACGTAAGCCGCGTTTACTATTGTCAATTCGTGGATGATGAAAACCGTAAGGAGTTGGCATTATTCGAAAGAGAAATTGAAGAAAATAAATAGTCGGACTCGACTTTAAAAAAAAAAAAAAAAAAAAAAAAAAAAAAAAAAAAAAAAAAAAAAAAAAAAAAAAAAAAAAAAAAAAAAAAAAAAAAAAAAAAAAAAAAAAAAAAAAAAAAAAAAAAAAAAAAAAAAAAAGGTTCTAACATGAAAGAAAAAGCAATAGTGTACGCCGAAGCATTTTTTGGCGAGAATGATGGAAAAGTGGCCAATGGTTTGGTGCGACATTCTGAAAAATATGAGATAGTAGGCGTGGTAGATAGTACGAAAGCCGGACTGGATGCTGGTGATGTACTGGATGGTGAAGCTAAAGGAATACTCGTTTTCCCCACGATTAATGCCGCCCTTGAGATCTTAGCAGTCCAACCTGAATGCTTCATCTATGGCATAGCACCTACACATCCTGTATTAAGCAAGAACGAGCGGGAAGTGTTCTTTTTGGCAATGGAAAAAGGACTGAACATCGTGAACGGGTTACCTGAGTTTTTTACGGATGACCTGGAGTTCATGGATTACGCCGTAGAGTATGGCGTGACCATCACCGACGTGAGAAAACCTCTTCCTAGAGAGGAATTACATCCCTTCACAGGAAAGATTCATTTGGCTCTTACTCCGGTAATTGCGATCATGGGTACGGACTGTGCCATTGGCAAGCGTACCACGGCCATGCAACTCGTAACAGCGTTGAGAGAAGAAGGTTTGAAAATAGCGTTTATAGCCACGGGACAAACAGGGCTGCTCCAAGGAGCCAAATACGGGGCCGCCATTGACGTGCTAAGCTCGGGATTTGCCACCGGAGCAGTGGAACATGCGATTCTTACCGCAGAAGCGGCCGAAAAGCCCGATATGATCATTGTAGAAGGACAAGGTGCGTTAGGTCATCCTTCGTATACTTCCTCCGCAGCCATTCTTAAAGGTGCACTTCCTGATGCCATTATCCTTCAACATGCCCCAAACAGGCTTAACTATTGCACGTATCCGGAGATGTCGCTTACTTCGCTTCAATCAGAAATAGACTTGCTTGAAGCTTTCTGTGGCCCCCGGGTGATGGCCATTACCCTGAATCATGAAAACATGTCCGATGCTGAATTAGAACTGACCATTGTGGAGTACGAAGCAACTTATCAATTACCGGTTACTGATGTATTAAAAAAGGGATGTGATAAACTGGTAGATAAGTTAGCTGTTTTCTTTCCCGATCTATCAACCCCAGCCATTGCCTGAAAAATCAGATGATGCCATTGAGTGGTGCGAATTACCAGGCAATCAACATCAATAGGCTAACAGGATAATTCATTAAATTCCCTGTCATGTCAACCTATACTAAGAAAGAGATTTACCAAATACCTGGTAAGATGGTAGGATACCATTTGCCTGAGATCAATACGATCCTAGATGTGTGGAGTTCATCACTGTTTGTTTCATTGGAAGATTGGAAATCCACGGTTTTTGATATTGGTATTATGGACTATGCACCTAAACATCGGGTAACAAGCTGGATCATTGATACGAGTGGAGCCAGAAGTGTTTTCCCTCCACAGATACAGGAATTCCGGCAAAATGTAGCAAAAAAAGCACTTCAAGAAAATGGGGTCAAGAGACTTATTGTCGTACTACCAGAAACCGGAATTGGGAAGTTCTCTGCGGGGAAAACGGCAGAGTTATATGATAGCCAGGAGCTTCATAGTTTCGACGTGTCAAACCCTGCAGGAGGCGTATGACATAATTAAGAAGAATGGTTAAACATGTTCAGGGTGTAAAATCTACCGGTCTATCGGCAAACTTTCCTGTTCATCGAAAGTATTTCGGCACTTACCTGTGTGGTTATATCTTCACTAACATAAATAGTGAGTATCTATTTTCCATAGCTGGTTCTTAAATGGAAATTGCAGTGCATCAGAAGGAGGCACTGCTTTTTTATTTCAGTTTAACAGCTATTTTCCTTGTTCGATTACCCTAACACTGCAGAATAAGAAAACTTCCTTACTTTTAATAACAAGTGGAGTTTCTATCAATCCACTTAGTTTCTAAATTGAGCAATGCGGCTTCTAGGTGCATTGCTTTTTTTGTCAAAGAATTGACTAATCTCTAATTGAATTATGTTATTCGCGACCTAATAACTGTATTTGGCGTACAAATCGTAAAAAATAGATACCTTCACCTGCAAATTTGTCTGTTTGACGAATTTTCCATATAGGGCCAGCCATCGGAATTACTTTCGACAAATTAACCTAGTATCAACCAATAATAAATGATGGCAAGCGTGATTCAACAATACCTGAGTATTGGACAAACACCGTCTGATATTCCTGCGGTCAAAGTCCGAAAAAGCTTCTTAGTCTTTCTGGCAACCTTCATGTCGTGTGGGGAATCATTTGGGGCAGTATTTCCATAGCATACGATTTGGTATGGCAATCCTTTATTCCTTATGGGTATGTAGCAATATCTGCTATTAACTTAACCATTTTTGGACTTACAAAGCACTTCAAAATTGCTCGGGCGGTACAAATCTTTATCAGTTTGATGCTTCCCTTTCTTTTTCAGTGGTCTCTTGGTGGATTCTTCTCCTCAGGGTTGATCATGTTATGGGCCATCCTGGCAGTGACATCTGCACCAGCATTGGGAGATGTGAAGTTTTCCCTGATCTGGATGGTTCTTTACATTGTGCTGGGCGTTGTTTCTTTTACCTATGACGATTTCTTTGTTGGTTACAAACCTGATATCCTTCAATCACAATCTTTGCTTTTTCTTACTCTCAATACGTTGGTGATTTCGACCATTGTGTTTGGTCTGGTCATTTTTTATGTTGGGCAAAGTCAGAAGGCGCAGCAAGAAGCGCAGGCGATTAATGATAAATTGAAACAGGTCTCGATTCAATTGAAAAAGAAGAACCAGCAATTGGCAACAGCTCAGGGGGAATTGCAGGAAAGCAATAAGCAGTTGGAGGAATCAAAAGTGAATCTGGAACGCATCAATGAGAAACAACAACATATCAATCATATGTTGATGAAAGATCAGGGCTACTTTAAGACAAGTGAGGATAAAGAAGATGAAGCCAAAGAAGATTAATAGGAGTTGATCTAAAAGGACTATTGTCTGATCATTCTACCTGAAATGATCCATGAAAAATCCAGTATATGGCCCATTCATCGAAAACCTGAAAGGAACACTTACAGTGATGGTTAGTTTCGATTTGGTTCATTATTAACGCTGAAGCTGGCTGTAAAGAGTGATTTAAATATTAGTGTTCGGACTTTCGATATGCTACTATTCAAATAAGGTGAGAGATTGAACTAAGGTCTTGTTAAATCCAATTCAGCTCAGATTATTGTATAAAGCAAAAGTATGATTGAGATAATTCGAGGATTTTCTTCACTGGGCCATCATGAGGAAGAGTCAACCATTCATAAAAGTAGAAAAAGCTTTTTAGTCTTTTTGACCTTATTCATGAGTCTTGGTGGTGTTCTGTGGGGAACTATCTCGGTCTTTCATGGCTTGATTTATCCTTCGATTATTCCGTATGGATATGTGGTGATTAGCATCGGGAATTTAATTTACTTTCAGCGAACCAGGGACTTTGTCACAGTAAGGTTTATTCAGGTTTTTATCAGCCTGACGCTCCCTTTCCTTTTTCAATGGTCTCTTGGTGGTTTCTTCTCCTCAGGTCTAATCATGATTTGGTCCCTTTTTTCTTTGGTTGCTTCCTTAAGCTATGAAAGTAATCTTCATTCTCTATTGTGGTGGTCGTTTTTCCTGGCTTTAATTGGAATCTCGTCTTATTATCAGGGTTATTTTTCTTCAATTAAACCAATTGCACTTCCTGATCAATCACTTCTTTTTTTAGTGATTAATGTAAGTATTGTAAGCAGTCTAATATTCTTATTGATTTTATATTTAGTAGGACTGCTAAAAACTGCAGTTCTTCAGTCAGAAAGATCGAATAAAGAGTTACAGATTACCTTATCTGATCTTCAAAGAACCCAAAAAAAATTAATTGAAACTGAGAAAATGGCTTCTCTGGGAGTGCTTTCGGCTGGAATAACCCATGAAATTAATAATCCGCTCAATTTCATTAAAGGGGGTATCCAGGTCCTTGAATTAGATTTAAAGGAGGGGAAGCCAGTTAATGAACTTGAACCTTATCTCAATGTAATCAACGATGGAGTGGAGAGGGCAACTACTATTGTCAAAAGCTTGAGTCATTTCAGTAGAGAAAGTACGGACATGCATGAGTCATGTGATGTGCATGCGATTATCGATAATTGCCTGCTAATGCTGGAAAGCAAGACCAGGCATAAGATTAAGGTCCTAAAAGAGTTTGGAATTGAACATTTCAAGTTGATCGGCAATGAAGGAAGACTGCATCAAGCTTTTTTAAACATCCTGGCTAATGCCGAACAGGCAATCCTCCATTCAGGTGAAATCAAAATATCTACTGAATTAGATCGAGAAATACGAAAAATCATCATTAAGGATTCAGGATCAGGAATAGAGCCAGAAATACTAGATAAGATTAATGACCCATTTTTCACGACAAAACCTCCAGGGCAGGGAACAGGCCTCGGCTTGTCAATAGCTTACAACATTGTTAGGGAACATAAGGGCGTGATTGAAGTAATTTCTCAACCAGGAATGGGCACGACCTTCACTTTAAGTTTCTGAAGTAGCACCAATCCATGTCAGTTCTTGCAAGCTAGCGCCTTCAGTAAAGGACTGCTGGTAATATATATGGCCACGGGGGCCAAGTATCCTGAAGACTTAACAACAACAGATCAATCGTCTATCGATGAAAGATTAAGGCTATTTTGAATCTGATTGGGTTACAGCTTCTTTTATAGTTAAATAATCGTACGGCTTTTTAAGAAGTCTTTCAATGATTTTTTCTTCCAGGGCATTTTCCAATTCCTTGTTGTAACTGTATCCAGTTAAGATGAAGTAGCGAATTCCGGTGAATTGTTGTTGTGCAGTTTTGATAAACTCAAGACCAGACATTGCTGGCATTCGCATATCGCTAATGACTACTTTTAGCCGATCACTATAGTGTGTGAGTTTTTCAAGTGCTTCTTTTCCTGATGATGCAGTAACCACTTTGAAGTCTTCCTCAAATCGTTTTTCGAATAGGAGCAAATTGATGGGTTCATCATCAACGAACATCACAGTATGCTTAAGTTGTCTACTCACTATCAAACGTTAGAGGTTTGTTGAATGTAATATGAAAGCTGGTTCCTTTACCTACTTCGGATTCAACTGCTATGGAACCATGATGTTCTTCAATCGCCTTGTAGGTGATAGACAATCCTAAACCCGTACCTTCTC
This sequence comes from Cytophagales bacterium, assembly GCA_033344775.1. Classification (NCBI taxonomy): domain Bacteria; kingdom Pseudomonadati; phylum Bacteroidota; class Cytophagia; order Cytophagales; species Cytophagales bacterium. The sequence goes on from JAWPMT010000005.1 coordinate 1,925,898, forward strand.
CTGTATCTTTTGTGGTAAAAAACAAGTCATTAATTTTATTGATATACTTTGGATCTATACCACGTCCGGTATCGGAAATGGTGACTTTCAAAGCCTCACCATCCGTGTAAGTGCGAATAGAAATGGTACCACTTTCATCAATGGCCTCTTCTGCATTAATGAGAATATTGAGGAAGGCCTGGTGCAACTGCCCTTCATTTCCAATGATCTTCAATGATCCTAAGTCCTCATATTCCTTAACTACCTCTACCTTATATTTAAGTTTATGGTTCAGCATTACCAGACAATTGTCAATCACTTTCTGAATGTCACAAACTTCATTCATGTCCGGTGAATCTCTGCTAAAGTGAGCAAGACTATCAATGATTGATGCGACTCTTTTCACTCCCTCATCAACTGCATGTACGTAGGGTTCTGCGTCTTTTGAACCGTTCAATTGCATGGTCAACATTTCAATACCTCCCTTGATGAAGTTCAATGGGTTATTGATTTCATGAGCAACACCTGCAGATAATAGTCCCAGCGAGGCCATTTTTTCGGACTCGACCAATTTTTGGTAAGACATTTTAAGTTCGAGGTTCTTCTCATTCAGCGACTTACGATAGATATAGATGTATGTCCCTACGATGCCAAAAACGAAGAATGTGGAGATAATATGCATTTCCATCATGCAATCTGCCGGAAAGCGGTTTTCTGTGTAACCTAACGATGATAATAGCCAAATACTTAAGGCACATAAAACCGCTACGATCATGAAGAAATATCGATCCCTCACGGGTTTATAGAAGAATGCAATGATGGGAGGTATGATGAACTCAGGTAATGCTGGAGAGAACACTCCACCAGTAAAGAAAACCTCGAAATAGAAGGCATGGAAGGCTGTGAGCACAGAGAGTCGAAAGAGCCATAAAAGATGCTTTGTGAAATAACTGGCTATGCCAAAAATGAAAAACAGAGAAAGGCAAAAGAAGCCATTATACGCCAGAATGTAAACTTCGCGTATATAGAAATAGACGCTAAAGCTCAGGGTCGAACAATAGGCGAAAGTCATCAGGAGTCTAAACCAACTCCTTTCCTTTTGGGATGTCACTAGGTTAGTCACTAAACGGCGGCTAGGTTCTGAAAGATAGTAAAACTTCTAAAGCCAATAGCAAGTGAAATCGATGAATAGTGGAACGCCTTCGGTTATTGTCAATTAAAGAACTGACTATATCAGGAAAAAACAGTGGAGGTCAAACCCCCACTGCATACAGCCAGCATAGACAATGCGCTGTTGCGCATACCTAAGCGGTAAACTTACTGAAGGTCGGTGACATTGTCGTTGATATTAATTATTCGGGCTCTATCCCCTCGTTGATCCATCCTTCAGCTCGGTTTTCCCAATCGTGAAATTGAGTGGAATCGATGTATCTTTTTGTTGAGTCTTGCTTCCACTCTTTTGACAATCTTCGGGATTGCATTTTGACCAACGCACTATCAATAATCGTTGCAGAACGCACAATCCGGGTAGCTGTCCATTCCGGGTACGCACTAAGAATAGCCTGGCTTTCCGCTGGAAGAGGTTTCATGCTACGCATATCCGCCAATAATCCAAATTGTTGTGGCACCAAATCCAGGGTTGTTTTGAATTCATCCTTGTAGGCCTGCATCTCCTCCGGGCTAATAAACCCTTCGAAGGTTAATTTGATCCCATAACTTTTCACTTCAATCTTGTACATCTCTGATCAGGTTTTTCAACCACGGATGAAATATACACAGAACGTTAGAAAATAAGCAGCTGATATAATAAGCTATTTGTCTATTCTTTTGAACGTCCCTCGTTTTCTTCTGATAAAAGTCATCAAGCAAAAAGATCAAATAGCCTGTAAGAATTGCTGACTTTTGATAAATTCGAGGTTGTTTAACCTAACATTTTTTTCGAAGAAGATGAAGAAACTACTGGTCCTGTTTATATTGGTCATTTATGCTTTTTCTTGTGACCAGAATACTGAAAAGAATAATTTGCCCGAACCTCTAGGAAGGGATAATGTTGCTTACAAGTGGGGTGAAATGGCTCTTTTGGGTACTGCCAATGATACAGAAAGGTTTCAGCCCCGACCAACCATCACTTCCCGATACCTGGGACTAATCTTTATTGCAGTTTTTGATGCCTGGAGCCGATACGATAACAAAGCTACTCCGGTTTATCTCAATGGTGTAGAGCGTAGACCAGCTAAGGAGCAAACGCTAAAGAACAAAGAAATCGCAATCAGCTATGCCGCATTTGGTGCCCTAAAAGAATACTATTACAGTGATACTAAAATATTTGTGGATTTCATGGTAGAGTTGGGACTGGACCCAAATAATAATTCAATGGATCCCAATACACCAGAGGGTGTTGGTAACCTCGCTGCAGCTGCGGTGATTGAAGCGCGAAAAGGTGATGGCGCTAATCAATACGGGGAGGAAGAAGGGTCTAATGGAGAACCTTATTTTAACTACGTCGGCTATGAGCCGGTGAACTCAGCTGATGATAATACGGACCCTAATCGATGGCAACCCAAATACTTTTCTGACGGCAAAGGAGGACAGTTTGCTCCTGGATGCCTGACGCCATTTTGGGATAAGGTGAAGCCTGTGGCCCTTCAGTCTGGAGATCAATTTCGTCCTGGTCCTCCTCCGATGATCGGGTCAGAACAACTGGAAAGAGAAGTAAAAGAAGTCATTGACTTGCAAGCGGGTTTAACAGATGAGGATAAGGCGCTGGTGGAATTTATGCGTGATGGCCCGCAATCGGTTCAGCAAGCAGGTCATTGGTTAAAGTTTGCGCAAGATGTTTCTCGTAGGGATAATCATAACCTTGATCAGGACGTAAAGATGTATTTCTACAACCAGGTGGTGGCGATGGATGCTTTTATTGCATCATGGGATTCCAAAATGTTTTATGACTATGCGCGTCCTTATGCCCTGGTGCATGAATACTACGAAAACCAAATCATTAAAGCCTGGGGAGGCGAAGGCAAAGGGATGATGGACATGGATGGAAGTCAATGGCGTCCATATTCTCCTGAAACGTTTTTGTGTCCTCCATTCCCTAGCTATGTGTCTGGCCACAGTTGCATCAGTGGTGCATGTGGAGAAGCCCTAAAGATCTGGACGGGTAGTGATGAGTTCGGCGAAGAAGTTACGCTTGTCGCCGGAGCGATGACCGAACCGGATAATCTGGGAGACACTGTAGTATTGAAATTCCCTACGTTTACCGAAACTGCTGAAATGGCCGGTATTTCCAGAGTATTGGGAGGCTATCACATTCAAGCGGACAATGTTGCTGGTCTAGAGCTAGGAAGAAACGTTGCCAATGAAGCCTGGAAGTTCTATCAAAAGCACATAGGAGCAACCGAAAGTATTGCTTCAGCAGATTAACATTAGTCAATAAAGAAAGCTATTGAGCTTTTTGCTTAAGTAGAAGAAGCGACATTCCGCAGAGGAATGTCGCTTTTTTAGAAATACACATTGGAAGATTATACTACTTTGTTGTCATTTCGAATATCACGAAAAGTAACGAAATCATACCAGTTTCATTTGATTTTAACTTCAGCCTAAATTTCAAGGTAGGATCATTATTTAAAGGATTTTAAGTTGATTTAAACTAATAAATGACCATTTAAGCTTAAGAAGACTTGCTGTGACGATTGCGACATCTGAAATAACCCATATTTATTCCGTAAAAAGGTTAATTTGTGTCGCTTTTGAAAATACAATATTGGACACTTTAGAGATCATTGTAAGCATTCGAAAAATCGTGAGGTCATTAAACCTCGAATCGAAGGCCATTCAGAAAGATTTTGGTTTGAGTATCACTCAACTCCTTTGCCTGGGTCACTTGCAGGGGAACGATGGTTATAAATCTACCCATCGTGAATTGATGGACTTGTTAAGCCTCAATTCGAGTACAGTTTCCGGCATACTCAACAGGTTAGAGAAGCGAGGATACATTGCCAGACTGAGTAATGAGATGGACAAGAGATCAAAATCGATCATTCTAACTGCCTCGGGCCTTAAGCTTTTGGAGGAAACCCCCAATGTATTACACGACCGACTGGCCGAGAAACTAGATAAGCTGTCAATTGAAGACAAGGAAATGGTTCAGAAATCTCTTAGCATCATCATCGGGGCCATGGAAATAAGAGGAATGGAAGCCTCTCCTCTGCTTACTCCTGAAGAACCCATCGATTAAGAAAACACATCTTATAGGATTAAAAGAATAAAACAAGACAAATAAGTTCTGTAGAACTTAAATAGGTTCTGTAGAACTTAGTTTCTACCTTTGCGCAAATTATTTAGTCCACAGATTGGACTTAACTCGCAATATGTATTATACGAAACAGGACATTTCTACAATCGAAGAAGCAGTAAATTTTAATGAACTTCCCCAGTCCATCCGAAAGAATGAGGTGTTGGAAAGTCTTGATAATCAGGATATACCAGAGCATCACAAGGACTTTGTAGGGCTTGATGACCTGAAACACAGAGATTTTGTCAGTAACAGATTTTGGGACAAGATCCCTGCTTTTAAAGGGGTTAGTGAAGAAGCGTTTCTCGACATGAAATTCCAGAACAAACACACGGTTCGGAAGATGTCAAAGCTTGAAGAACTTACAAAAGGTCTTGTAGATACAAAATTTTAGAAGAGGTCAAGGAAGGGATGCAAATTGCTCCTATGAATTTGAGTATTTCTCCATATATCCTGAGTTTAATCGATTGGAATGACCCCTGAATGATCCTTTGAGGATACAATTCATCCCAATTAGGGAACGTTTCAAGGCTGATCACCCAAAGCTAACGCTGGATTCATTGAATGAACAGAGTGACTCACCAGTAGATGGCCTCGTTCATCGTTACTTTGATAAAGTATTATTTCTGCCATTGGATGTATGTCCGGTTTATTGTCGTTTTTGTACAAGAAGTTATGCTATAGGTGGCAACACGGAAAGTGTAGATAAACTTCGATTCAAGAACGCACCGGATAAATGGAAAAAGGCATTTGCATATATCGCCTCCAGACCGGAAGTGGAAGATGTGGTAGTTTCCGGAGGAGATGCCTATATGTTGGTGCCTGACCGGCTAAGAATGATTGGAGAGATTTTGTTAGAGATCCCACATGTGAGAAGAATTCGATTTGCTTCCAAAGGCCCGGCTGTAATGCCCATGAAGATCATCAGCGATCAACAGTGGATTCGGGCTTTAGTGGATGTCGTAAAGCTTGGACGGGGAAAAGGTAAAGAAGTGGTTTTACATACCCATTTCAATAGTGCCAATGAGATCACTGCCATCACGAGAGAAGCCATGCTCAAGCTGTTCAAAGAAGGGGTGACGGTTCGAAACCAGAGTGTATTGATCAAAGGGGTAAACGATACGACGGAAACTATGATCGAGTTGATCCGAAAGCTTTCCTATATGAATGTGCAACCCTACTATGTATATCAGCACGACATGGTACCGGGAACAGAAGACATGCGTACCAGTGTAAAAGAGACGGTTGAACTCGAAAAAGCCGTAAGAGGTGTAACTGCTGGGTTTAATACGCCATTATTCGTAACAGATGCGCCTGGTGGCGGAGGAAAACGGGATGTTCATAGCTACGACTATTATAGATGAGGTGACAGGTATAAGTGTCTACAGGAGCCCCAGCGTGGACGATAAGAAGTTGTACTTGTACTTTGATCCCGTAGATACCCTTCCCCTTGAGGGCCAAAAACTTTGGGAAGATCAATCGCTTCATCAGGACCTGATAGACAATGCGGTGAAGAACTCTGGCTATCAATCCCTGGAACCCGTAATCTGAGGGGTATATGCATTGGATCGATCTGGTTGTATTCATCACTTACTTCTTAGCAATCATTTATGTTGGCTATTTTTTTCTAAAACAAAATCAATCGCGTGAGGACTACTATGTCGGTGGCAGATCGATAACAGCGAATCATGTTGGGCTGAGTATTGCCGCAACAGATGTTGGTGGAGGTTTTTCAATTGGACTTGGAGGCCTGGGGTTTACCCCCCATGGGCCTATCTGGTAGCTGGTTGCTGTTTACAGGCCTGATAGGTGCCTGGATAGCCGCGGTAGTCACGGTCCCCAAATTGAAAATGCTGGACCTCCAGAAAAGGTTTTTGACGTTTCCGGACTTTTTAAGCTTTAAATACAATCCTACGATTGGTGTCATCGCTGCGGCAATTTCAGGTATCGGATACATTGGTTTTACAGCCGGGCAGATCTTAGCCGGTGGGAAACTGGCGTCTGCGAGTATCTTTCAGGATTTGACCTTAGTCGACCCCTTATTCTTTTCAATTCTCACCGTTGCATTTATCGTGATTGTTTATACCAGTATGGGTGGGATCAAAGCTGTTATCTACACTGATACCATTCAATGGATTATTCTTCTTTCGGGGCTTTTATTGCTTGGTATCCCTTTTGCCTATATAAATGTTGGAGGCTGGACGGCTATCCGTAGCACGCTACCTGAAACCCATTTTTCCCTCTCCAATGTTTCTTGGGTCACACTGGTAAACTGGACTTTTGCCATCATCCCGATCTGGTTCATTGCCATGACCCTGTATCAAAGGGTGTTCAGTACCAGGAATGTTGCGGAGGCACGCAAGGCCTTTCTGATCGCCGGCGTATTCGAATATCCTTTAATGGCGTTTTCGGGAGTGATTCTGGGAATGCTGGCGAGGGTGGCTTTTCCTCATAGTGATCCCGAGGCGGCCATTCCATTAATGCTCAACGAGGTATTGCCGGTAGGTATTGCGGGATTTGTGCTAGCAGCATACTTCTCCGCGATCATGTCCACAGCGGACAGTTGTTTGATCGCAGCTTCGGGCAATGTGGAAAATGATATATTGAAGCAAATGGGCACCCAAAGTAACAAGATCGTCAATCGTTCGGTCATCATAACGGCTGTTCTGGGAATGGTTTCGTTTCTGCTGGCAACGTGGTTTACCACCGTATTGGATATTGTGTTGCAGTCCTATGCGTTTATGGTCTCCGGGCTGCTTGTTCCCACATTAGCGGCATATTTTTCGAAAAGGCCACATATGAAAGCGGCCATGGTCAGTATGTTCGGTGGCGGTGGACTCACACTGGTATTGATATTCATGCAAGTGACCTTGCCATATGGTCTGGACCCATCGATCTTCGGTATCATTACTTCGCTTGCGCTTTACTTACTTGTTTCAACTACGATAAAACAATGATGTTTGATAAAGTAGAAACCATTTCAAAATCACTGATACAACACGGACCGAATAATGATCGGGTTTACCTGATGAAACTTCATCATCAAGAACGGGTAGATCAATTAATTGATCAACTTTTCAACCTGGCAATCTTGAAACGTTACAGTAAGATTTTTGCTAAGGTTCCGGGTTCAGCGCTTCCCTTGTTTCTTGAAAATAATTTTAAAATGGAAGCAGCAGTTCCAGGGCTTTACCCAGGAGAGGAACAAGGATATTTTTTGGGAAAGTACTTCAATGCCAAGCGAGGGTACCTGTCGAAACAGGAACGGAAATTGTTTAATGAAGTAAAGGAGTCAGCTTTGAATGCTGACAAGAAGCTTGATAATCATCTTCCAGATAGCTTCGATATCCGGAAGCTGGACGCTCAGGATTTGCCCAAATTGGCAAGAGTCTATAAACAGGTTTTTCAATTTTATCCCTTTCCCATCTTTGATGAGTTTTATTTGCTGGACAACCTGAAAAATGACGTGCAATATTTCGGAGTGTATTCAGGAGATGAACTGGTAGCCGCATCAGCTGCTGAAATGGATAAAAAAGGACGAAATGTAGAAATGACAGATTTTGCAACCTGCACTAAATATCGGGGGAAAAACCTTTCATATTTTTTACTTCGGTATATGGAAAATCAAATGATGGCGGAAGGTATGCAAACGGCCTATACCATAGCCAGGTCTGTTTCTTATGGAATGAACAAGACTTTTGCCCGGTTGGGATTTTATTTTGGTGGGACGTTGGTCAATAACACATTAATAGGAGAGGAAATAGAGTCGATGAATGTTTGGTATAAATCGTTTTAAAGACATGAATCATGGGGAGGAAAAATTATAATGCTTTCTTGAAAAAACAGCGAGCTGAGCAAAAGAGAAAGAAAAAAGAAGAAAAACAGAAGAAGAAAGAAGAACGAGAACATACCTCTGGTTCATTAGACAATATGATCGCCTATATTGATGAGGATGGCAACATCGTTGACACACCTCCGGAAGAATGACCTTTGTACTTCCTTCGAGAAATTGAACCTTCCAGAGCGAAATAGTTTGAATAAACGTAAAAATCCCCGAATGTCTATTCAAGGTAAAATTGAATGATTGAACTGTTAGAAATTCACTTCAGTCTCAAGCTCCAATTCTATTTTGAGGATGCCTTCAGTTGCATCAATAGGTATGTATCTGAGGATGTAGGAGGAAGAATCCCATTCCATTATAAATACCGTATCTATTTTTCCAGGTAAAAGTTCCAGTTTATTGATCCTGAGATTTACCATTGAGGTTCCCCTTGACGGAAAGTGATAGGTGGCTGATACCTTCATGAGAAGCAAGCTTAAAACCAATAGTATCGGTCCTTGCTTTGGACACATCGTCGATGATGATCTCTCTGTTATACTGATGCCTGCATGCACCAATCATCGTTAAGAATGCGAGCAACGTAATGAGTATGTGGGATTTCAAATGGGTTTATTTACTGAAAGCATAACAGCTTTGGAAGGTACAACAATTATTCTTTGAGTTTGATTTGACTGGAATCATCAGCATCTGTGGCATTATGTTGAAATCAACGTGATTTCGATGATGTACGGTCTTATTTGGATGTTCTATTTGGTTGTTGACTGATCTCTTTGATCATTTCGATGTATGGGGTCGGAGCTTTTAAATCATGAGTAATGAACGGGGTGATTCAAAATATAATTGGCTGACCACCCCATATCATTGTCTTATCATTGTTTAGACTTCATTTGTTTATAGAAGTCACATCAAATATTTCAGAAAAGTCAATCATTGAAAGTGACTTTTTGAATATAAACCTGTCAAAAGGACAGTCTTTTTTTTAGATATCCGGTGAGTCAGATTTGGTCTTGGAGGCTGACCACCGGATAAATTTAACTTAAGGAAAAGAAAACTATCCCCTGTAAACATAACCTGTGAAGTGTAAACTGGCCACTAACCAGTAGCCATGAAACCATTGGTTGGGCGGCCCTGATCCCGGTTGGTCAGGGTTTTTTATGAATTCTCGACTAACTTTTGATTGTCTAAAACCCTGAAAGCAATGATCATTGAAAAGCCCTGGGAAACCATCAAAGAACAACTCCTATCTCCTAACCCGGAAGTGATCAAGGACTTTCTCGATGAATTGAGATCGGAAGATATTGCTGGCATTGTCAGTCACCTGGAAAAAGAGGAACGAGTACAGCTCCTGCATGTATTAAAGCCGGCAGAGGCCGCGGAATTGATCGATGAAATCCCCTGGCAGCAAGCGGTTAAGATACTGGAAGACATGGGGGCTCAGGAAACTGCTGCAATTCTGCAGGAGCTACCAAGCGATGATCAGGCGGACTTTTTGGCTGAGTTTGAGACGGCCAATCAAAATGCCATCCTGGATGAATGGCAACCAGATGCAGTAGAAGAAGTCAAGAAACTCATTCAATATGATGATCACTCTGCAGGGGGATTAATGATCACGGAATTCCTGGCTTTCGACGAATCTCTGACAGTCGGCGAAGTGGTCAAAAACCTAAGTGATCATGCTGAGAAGTATGAACGCTACAACCTACAATACATTTATGTGACTTCTCACGATAAGTTTGAAGGGGTTTTGCAGATGCGAGATCTCCTGCTTAGAAAACGGAGTACTCCGCTGACTGATATTGTGTTGCGGGATGCGATGACTGTTAATAATGACGATCACCTGGATGAATTGATTAGTTTTTTTGATACCCACGATTTTTACGGGGTGCCAGTCGTCAATCAGAAACGAGACTTGTTGGGAGTGGTGTTACGTAAAGACCTACGTGAAGCAGAAACTGAACAGATCAACTACGAACATTTGGAAACCCAAGGTATCGTCGGTGGAGAAGAACTCAGGACGTTGCCGATACTTATAAGAGCCAAACGACGCCTCTCCTGGTTGAGTGTCAACATTTTACTAAACATTGCTGCTGCCAGTGTCATTGCGGTTTATCAGGATACGCTTTCAGCCGTTATTGCTTTGGCTGTATTTCTTCCGATCATTTCTGATATGAGCGGCTGTTCAGGAAATCAAGCTGTGGCGATTAGTTTACGTGAGTTATCTCTAGGAGTGATCAAACCTTTTGAATTGGTACGTGTACTCTGGCAAGAGGCTTCGGTTGGTTTGATCAATGGCCTGGTTCTCGGCACGTTGATTGGATTGGCAGCCTGGATATGGAAGGGAAACATCTACCTCGGATTGGTTGTAGGAGGCGCGTTGGGAATCAATACGCTCATTGCCGTATCTCTGGGAGGGGCCATACCATTGATCTTGAAGCGGTTCAACGTGGATCCTGCGTTGGCATCAGGTCCTTTGCTCACTACCATCACAGACATGCTGGGATTTTTCCTTGCATTGACGTTTGCCAGCTCGCTTATATCCCATTTGTAATTTCTATTCTCAGGCTTAATTCATGTGACTTTAAAGACATTGTGCAGTCTAATAGGTGAAATGAAAAAGCTAATTCAATCAAGTAGCAGTTCGCTTATCGAAAAGCTTACGGTAGAGATGAATGCCTTGATATCTGTATTAAAGCACCCAACACTCCGGGTAAGTGATGGGCTAAAACGCAGGTACTTTAAGCGACTTGACACGATCATAGAGGAGATCAAAAACCTCAAGGTCGTACGTGCTTTTGAAGATAGAAAATAGCTTGCTATAAAATCGGCAAAAACCTTTTTTCCAGATGTGACTTTTTGCAAATTCTCAGGTCTAAAAAATCTCTTAAAACATGAAATGCGAATACCAATGAAGCATTCGTATCTGGAATATTCGAAGCTGATCTTGTCCAAAGTGGCATTTGATCCGGGCTTGTTTTTGAAGGAGTACCATAATTCATTGAAGTATTTGAATGATGCTGAGCAATTGATGCTTAAAACATGGGTCATGAGTATGGGAATTCGGTTTGACAGTGTAAGAATCCCTTCGATTGATCCTGGATTAGAAGGTCGCCCAGGGGTGACCTTCTAACCTGAATAAAATTGACATAAGGTCTTGTGAATTAACTTATAGCTGGTTTTCGGAAGGAATTTCTGAGGAAAGAACCAACCAGCACACTGACCTCTAGTAGGATACTTCCATCAGTGAAAGATACTTTCCGTCCTTATCAAAGTCGAGTTGTATATAGGTCGTATCATCATTACTTTCTTCATTGTCTTCCAGACCTAAGATGATGACATAACGCAATGGCGTTCTTGGATCTTCGTACGTATGTGCTTCCATGAAAACCCCATCAGGATAGTCCTCATTGAGATAATCCTCGATGGGCTCAGGAATTGCGTCAGGCAAGAATTCTATTTTTGTATACTTCCATGACCCACTTTTTGAGAAACTAGCTTCCGCTTCTCCCTCCTGAAAGTAGAACCACGCCACAAAATCCTTGGCAGCATTCTGTTCCCAATGGACATTTTTTACACCTGGAAATCTTTTTTCGAAAGCTGCTTGTATTTTTGGATCCGGGTTGTCGCTGGTTGCTGAAGCTATCCAGGAAGTGGTCACTAGCGTCAGAATGGCAAGCACCGCTGATTTGGAAAAAGGAGCACTCATTTGTGAAACATTTTGGAGTTTAGACCCAGATAGGTCATAAAGTCACCATAAGGCATTAATTATTTTTATAATAGATCCTTAACCTTAATCACGGATTTGTAAAATGGGTTTTTGAATGGCCAGGTTGTTCGGGTAGACAACTACTTGATGGTCGGTGGTGCGAATTCTAATGTAAAACAGTGTGATGTCTTCGATTTTTCCCTCGATAGAGTTATCTCCATCTATGACCCTGACCATATTGCCTATGCGATATGGGAAGAAGAAAAACAGGATGATTGAGGCAGTAAGGTTGCTGATTACCGACCATGTTGCGAAAAGGGCTACTCCGATTACCGTGAAAATCGATGCAAAGTAAACAGAAAGACCTTTTAAAGAGATTTCCCAGGTTGCTCCTAACAGCGTAATGGTAATAAGCAAAAACAGTATATGAACAAGCTTTCTCACGTAAATCTCCCGGTCCGAGGAGACGTGGCTTCTATGGGCATGGCGACGAATAACCTTACTGATGAAGGTTCGACCAGCCATATATAAGATCAATAATCCTACGGATATGCCAACAGTGGCAAGATTGCTCTTGACGTACGATAAAAAATGAATAAAATCCGACATAGGTTTTTCAGCTTTAGACTGGAATTTTGGTTTTCGTCACTAAATCGTATGGCGTAGATTTCGGGCTTAGGACCAGCATTTTAGAGAATATTTTCTCTTAAAATGTGACCTACAGGGAGTTTTGCCGTCTCAAGAGGTACAGTTCATTAAATTGATTGAATCAGGCCTCATTTTTTCATGCTAAGAACACATATCATTCCGTAGATGGAGCAGATTGTAGATAGGCAAGCGCTTCGAAAGTTATCTGATGAAGAGATTGTGAATCTCATCGTGGAACACAATCGTACGGACCTATTCGAAGTAATCTATGATCGATATGCACTCAGGATTTATCAAAAATGTCTCAGTTTCACCAGGGATGATTATGAGGCCAAAGATGTAGCGCACGATGTGATCGTGAAGCTTTTTCTCCAGTTGACCAAATTCGGTGGCAAATCGAAGTTTTCAACATGGGTTTACAAGGTGGCATATAATCATTGTGTAGATTATCAGGCCATTAGGAAAAAGAAGCTATCTCTGTCTGAAGAACTGGCGTTGGAAGCAGGCAAATCGGAGCCTTCTGATGTCCCGGAGGATAGCGAATTGATGGAACTTAGTATTGATACGCTGACCGCATTGATGGAGCAGCTCACCCCGGCGGAGAAATCAATAATTTTAATGAAATATCAAGATGGGTTATCCATTAAGGAGATTGCTTCGTTAACACAAGCAGGAGAGAGTTCTGTGAAAATGAAACTCAAGCGAACAAAAGCAAAGCTGATAGCACTTTATGGCAGACGGTAACAAAGAAGAAAACCCCTTTGAAAACCTGAACCAGGTTGAGGAGGTCCCTTCGGAGCTGAAGGAAGAAGTCATGAGTACGATAGAGAACGAATTGACTGACGAAGAGGGGAATATCGTACCCGATGCCGATAAGAAAGTAAACGATAGTCAGCGCAAGCCATTGGATTCAAAATCTGAGGAATAACCAAAATTCCAACGCACAGTGATTTACTAAAACAACTAAGACTCCTTCGAACTGGCTTTCTGGTCATTCGACCTCAAGTCTCAAAAAAATCTTTTTACAAGTGTGACTTTTTGAGAAATCTCAGTCTAATAGAAACCTAAATCTATGTGAAAGAGAAATAGGTGCTGGAGGTAAATAAATTTAGTGGTAGCGGTGAGATTCCCAAATTAAGGCTCCAGCATAGACAAGGTCGCTGTGGTTTGCGGCCCTGTCTCTTTTCATTTTGAAGCCCAAATGACCCAACCTGATGGAAGCCTATTTTAATCAATGGAGTGATCAGCCGGTGGAGTACATCCAACTGCGGTCTAATCTTTTTGCCACTTATGAAGATGGAAAAAAGAAACTGGAATTGATGATTTCGCCATCTACTGGCCATCAACGAATGTATGAAATTGTGCTTTATCTGAACTAGTAATGCGATATGTGTTGTTGAGCATCGTTTTGCTGAACCTCATGGGGTTCAAGGCTAAGGAGCGGGGAATCCTTACGCTTCATCTGGAAAACATTCGTTCAACCAAAGGGAACATTCTTGTAGGGATTTATAAGGACCAGGAAAGTTGGTCCAAAAGAACACCATTTCTGGAGTATACCTTCAGCAAGACAAATATGATCGAAGGCAGACTTACACTGACTTTGACCAACATGGAGCCTGGGCTATATGGCCTGGCCTTGTTGGATGACGCGAATGGCAATGAAATTGTGGACATGGGAATGATCTTTCCGAAAGAAGGATTTGGTTTTTCTGATTACTATCATCGATCATTCCTCCCTCCACGTTTCCGGGATTTCACGTTCATTTATCCAGAGAAACAAAACGTCAACGTAAAGTTTCGCTATCTCAACAAGGACTCCTGAGTCCTATTCCTATCATCCATGGAATGCTCATCAACTATAGTGATCAAACCACACTTTTTAGACCTCTTAAACCTAAATCAATGAAAAAACTGTACCGGGGGTTCAGGCTGCCGAGTGCGGCCTACCCCGTGCCGAGAAAAGCGCTGAAAGGCTATATTGAAATCGACCGACCCCCTCAAATTGGAGACTTGCTCTATGGTCAGGTTGAGACCATTAGTCAGCATGATTCATTAGAAAACAGTTCGGGAAGGATTCACACCATTCATCCTGGAACTAAAGCCGTATTCATCTTTGGGAACAGATATGCACCGGATTTTTATGAAGGGGTGATCCCTACCGATACGGATTTTGAATCAGTGGATTTGTTGGCCAGGTCTGGCGTGGTGGGGCATGTGGTTTCCAAAAGTGGGAAGGCCATTTCTCCCACCGTAATTAAACCTCTGGGATACGTTTGCAATGCAGATGGAGAAGTGATCAATACGCGGCAATTCAACTTGATCAAACCAAAGAACGAAACTAAAAAATTCCCCAGGGCCAAGTTGATCCTTTGTGTAGGTACAGCGATGAATTCAGGGAAAAGCGCCGCAGCGACGGCCTGCGTTTTCGCTCTATCGGTAAATGAAAAAGAAGTAAGAGCTTCGAAAGTCACTGGGACGGCTAGCCTGAAGGATATCTTGTCTATGAATGACGCGGGAGCCACGCACTTTTCTGATTTTTCTTTCCTCGGTTACCCAAGCACCTATATGTTGGAGGAGCATGAGGTCGTTGATGTGTTCAATAAACTGGACTTGAAATATGCCAACAACAAAGACAACTATTGGATCGTGGAGTTTGCAGATGGGATCAACCAAAGAGAAACCGCTATGTTGCTGCAACATCCAGATATCCGGGATCGGATCCATAAGCTCATTTTTTGTGCAGCCGATTCTTTTGGAGCAATCGGGGGATTGGAGGTCTTGAAAAACAAGTTTGGCCTGGTGCCCGATGCTATTTCCGGAGTTTGTTCCAGCTCACCGCTTCATATCAAAGAATTGAGCGAATACACAGACATCCCCGTTTTCAACAGTCTGAATATCAAATCTGCAGAATTGTATAAGATTTTGAGCACTCCGCGAAAACGAAGATCTAAGTGAAGCCATTTGCGATTGCTATCCATGGGGGAGCTGGCACTGTTTCCAAAACGAAAATGACCAAGTGGAAAGCCGAGGCGTATGAACAGATTCTGAAGCGGGCCTATACCGTGGGATATAAAACCCTGGAAAAGAAAGGCTCTTCTCTTGATGCGGTTGTGGAGGCCATTATGATCATGGAGGATTCTTCACTTTTCAATGCTGGGAAGGGATCCGTCTTTGCCCACGATGGAGCCTTTGAAATGGACGCTTCTCTGATGGAAGGCCAGAAGTTAAATGCGGGTGCAGTTGCAAGCGTTTCTCACGTGAGGAACCCTATTCTGCTGGCAGCATGCGTCATGAAGAAATCAAGACATGTGCTGATAAGTGGGGAGCAAGCATTGACCTATGCCAAAGAAAATGATTTAAAGACCGAGCCGACGGAGTACTTCTACGACGAGTTTAGATACAAGCAATGGCAAAGGGCCTTGAAAAAGGATCAGGTGGAGCTGGATCACGATGACGAAAAGTTTGGCACTGTAGGTGCAGTGGCATTAGATAAGAAAGGAAATCTGGCCGCCGGGACCTCCACGGGTGGTATGGTAAACAAGAAATATGGCAGGATAGGTGACAGCCCTTTGATAGGGATCGGCACCTATGCCAACAATGAAAGCTGTGCAATTTCCTGTACCGGACACGGTGAATATTTCATCAGATCGGTAGTTGCTTATGACATCTCTGCGAGAATGTTGTATCGGGATCAAACCCTGGAGGAAGCGACACGCGAGGTGATCATGGAAAAGATGCCAGCCATGGGTGGTCGGGGCGGTCTGATCGGAGTGGATAAGCATGGGAATGTCGTGCTGCCATTCAACACCAAAGGCATGTACCGTGGCTTCAAGAGCTACAATGGAGATGAGTTTGTTGGGATTTTCGAGTGAACTGACCCGAAGAAGTAATGTGATTTATAAAATTGTTTGAATACGTACCATAGTTTAGAGAACTGGTTGTCCTGGGTGGATAAACTTTCTTCAGAAGATTATGTGGTTATTGACCACTTCCTAAGGCCGGACTTACACTTACAGGTTAGGGAATTCTTCCTCTCCAGGCTTGCATTATTTAAACAGGCGGGGATAGGTGCTCTCGACCAAAATTCCATTGACACGACCATTAGAGGTGACCAGACTTTTTGGCTTGACAATGTCAGAGATCAGGAGATCAATGGATTCTGGGATCTGGTGGATGAGATGATTCACGTGTTCAATAGATACTGCTTCCTTAGCCTGTCTGGTTACGAGTTTCACCTTGCGAACTACCCTCCGGGTGGTCATTATGCGAAACACCTGGATCAATTCAATGATCGCAACAATCGGATGATTTCAGTGGTCCTTTACCTGAATGAAGGTTGGCAACCCGGTGATGGTGGTGAGTTAAAACTCTTTCACGATAATGAACAAAGTTCAATTGTCACTCCAACTGCAGGTAAGTGTGTGCTTTTTAAAAGTGCCACCATGCCTCACCAGGTATTGCCTGCTCAAAAAGAACGAAACAGTCTGACTGGTTGGCTTTTGTATCAGCCCACAGCATTGGGTCAGTTTTTAGGGTGAAATGTGACTTCCAAGGCAATTTCAAGTCTCAAAGGAACGAAAATGTTTCAGAGAAGATGAATCGTTCATTAGTCACTACCCTCCTGATCTTGTCCACCTGGGGGTGGGCATTCGGGGCGCAATCTTCGGGATTGCCAAATGGTAAAGTAAAAAAGGCTTTCAAACAAATGTATCCGGTCGCCACCGAAGTGGATTGGAAAGAAAATGAAGAAGGAACTATCGTGGCTTACTTCGAAATGGAAGATGGAAATAAGGAGGCCTATTTTGACTCGCAAGGGAATTGGCTTCATACGGTGACCTACATCATCGACAAGGACCTTCCGAAGGGTGTCATTCGATATGTCAAGGAAAATTATGAAGAGGCTGCTATTTATGATACACGTAAATACCAGGACCCGGATACACCACTTGAGTTCAAGGTGATTTTGACCGTTGAAGACTGGGAGTACGATGAGGAGAAGGAAGAAGACCCGGAAGAGGAAGAAGTTGTGTATGACGAGTTCTCAGATTGGATAAGCTTTCTTGTTTTGTCCTTTTCTGAGGGAGGAAAGCTCTTGTCGGTAGAGAAATTCAAAGAATACTGAGTAGATCCATTTGACCTAAAGAGTCTCTATTCGAAAACTGGTTTAGCTTCCAGTTGTTTGGCCCTGGCGAAAAACGTCAGGGTTTTTTCATTACAATTATTTCATTTCACGTGTGACTTTTACTGATGTCGCCAGTCCAAATAAGACCACTATGAATTGAATGATGAGTGCCTACCTGGAATATGCCAAACTGATCTTATCGAAAGTAGCTTTCGATCAATATCTGTTTTGGAAGGAGTATTCCAAGTCTCAAAAGTATTTGAGTGGAGTAGAGCAAGAAGAATTAAGGACCTGGGTCACTGGCCGTGGTTTTGAGGCTAATTGTATGAAGAATCCATTTGTGAATGTCCGCTTAGACAAGGTCGTGACCATAGGTCCGGCCTTGGTTTATTCCAATGTCAAAAATACTTATTCAATGCCAGGTAACTCAGGGAAAAACAAGCATCTGCCAGTTGAGGAGGTCACCTTGAATACAGACCTTTTTTGTTTTGAACCAAATGGATGTCAACTTCTCTCTTCACAGAAGAAAGCTGAGCAAAGAAAGCGCGGTTATAAAATTTCACTCTGTTTGAATTGACAGGATATATAGCGACCGATATGAAGAATCGATGGGTAGTTTTTTGATCTAAGAGCTTCCACCGAAAACTGGTTTAGGTTCCAGTTGTCTATACCCTGACTCATGTGGTCAGGGTTTTGTTTTTGTATCGGGTGAATCGGGTTGTTGTCAGCTCCATTTAGCGGCGGATTTGTGACTTTTCGCCGGGTTTCAGGTCTTAATTGAAATTTTGAATGAGATGAAAAGGAGACCTCTATATGCTTCGATCCTGGTTGGATTAGTGTTCAGCATGATAATTGGTTGTACTGGCAATGATCAGAAAAGAAATGGCCGGTTATCAGATGCTTTCGGGAAGCTAGAAGAACTTGACTTGTTTTTTGAAAGCACAATAAAGCTCTCTTCTGAACGAAAGCTTTTGGAAGCCTCTAATCATATCGATCAAGCCATTTCATACATATATGGATTGAAAGTGCCAGGTGATACAATTCATAAGGAGCTGATAGAATATTTAACCGAAGACCTGAGGGATCTAAGCGATGGGTTGATCTCCGGAGGCGTTATTTCAGAGAACTCACTAAGGAGAACATTCGAGAGTATCAGCAGGTCCCTGGCGTCTTATCACTTGAGTATTGCAGAGGCCTATTATTTGGAAGGCGGAGAAAATCGTGAGGGATTGGATCACCTGATGTTGGCACTTACAAGGGCAAACAAATCGGCTTTCTATCATGGTTACACAATTCCTGAGGAAGATTTACAGGAAACCCGTGAGTTGTTCAAAGTCCTCAGGAAATCTGATAAGTCAAGCCCCCAGGTATGGAAAAGAACGAACGCAATCATCAAAAAACTGAACAAGTCATTGAAAGCTCATCGCAAGAAAAATACAGAAGCATATTTACTGCCTGTTCCTGGTGTTGATGAATGAGTCATGTTTGTAACTAATTGATAAACACTTACTATCTTCCATCAATGAGGGCGTTTCTGATATTAACTTTCATAGCTATTGGAGTTTCCTGTCAAGGTCAAACACTTAGCAGAAAGGATATAACAACCCTGGCTGATCAGCATCTTATCCCCGGAATTAATACGCTTAGGGACTTTTTGACTATTCCCAATTACGGACTCAATCAAGATCATATCAATCAGAATTTGGATTGGTGCAAAAGGGAATTCGAGCAGCTGGATTTTCAGACCGAAACACTCATTTCAGAGGGCGTCAAACATCTGTTTGCATTCAGGGAATTCAAAAAAGGAGCGCCAACCCTATTGTTTTATTTGCAAATTGATGGTCAACCTGTTGATACCTCCAAGTGGGATCAAGAAAGTCCCTTTCTTCCAGTGTTAAAGGAATGCCAGAAAGAGGGATGTCAGGAAATTAGCTGGGATAAACTAGATGACCGCTGGAATCCGGCCTGGAAAGTATTTGCTCGCTCAGCCTCTGATTCAAAAGAACCTTGCAGTAATCCTAATGCAGTCATTAAAGATCCTGAAGGAACGCAAGCTTGGGCGGCGGCTGTGGATAAGTGTGAGTTATCCGAAAAAGCCCAATAAAGATGCAGGGAAAAAGGGTGGCATCGAGTTGGAGAGGAAAAACGGGGATAAATCCCCTGAAAATCCAGCTCGGGCCGCCACTTCCTTTTACGCAGAAAGGCTTTGGAATCTGGCTAAGAACATGCTTTACAAGGATGTCTATCTCACCGAAAGGCAGGAATTGGCTACAAAAAGGTTACTTCGGCAGTGGTATGAACCTGTGAGTGAGAACCGCCTGACACGAGTCCATGAGATTTACACCGAGCGCATATTTCTGGTCAAGAAGTTTATCCAGAAAGACCCTGAGAATCGATTTGTACAACTACCTGACCGATATTTTGATCCAACGAACCGTCATGGCTTCACAGGAACCAAGAAGTGGTGGGAAGTACAGGAAAAGCGAAAACAAGAGGTGCAGCTCAAGCTGATTCTGAATGCTCAAATCCGGCGATACCTCAACAATGAGAAGAAAGATACGGCCAAAAGAAGACCCTCACTGGAAATGTATCGGGACTGTGAACAGCGAATTGGAAAACTTGGAGATCCGATGTTGTTGAAGCAATTCCATGCTTCGATACTCTCCAGTCATTCAAACCAAGGATAAGACTAATAATCCGACCTACCTACTTTTAAGTCTTGCCTTCATGTTCGTATACGTGTCGAAAAGCAGATTAGCCACTTCTCCTTGTAAGACAGGTATCTCAATAAATCCATTTTCCGACAAAATATTACTCTTCTTGAAAATTGAATCTGTTGTATTATTCGAAATGTTAATATGATAGAAAAAGCGACCAATAAAAAATACGTAATGTGCCCCTTTCGGATTTATTCCTTGTCTACAACGACAATTACCTTCCGAATGGATTGGGTCCGAAGTTCCGTTCGATCAACTTAAAATTGACCTACTGGTTTAATCCGTAAGTGATTGATAGCCTGACTGTTTGATTCTCGTAGGTTTTGGTTTGATTTTCGTTATTTCCATCTGATCTGAAGAATGATTTTTGCGGCGTAATGTCCTGAACTCTCTTTTTTAAATCCCTCTGGAGTCAGGAAGATGAATTTTTCAGCTTTTGTCACCCTGTCAGGACATTCCATTTTACCGACAAATACCTATTAACCTATCGTGATGATGACATTCGTTCAACGCTATCTGAGCATTGGTCAATCCAGCTCTGATATACCCGAATTGAAAGTTCGGAAGAGTTTTCTTGTTTTTCTAGCCACGTTCATGTCTTGTGGAGGCCTGATTTGGGGAAGCATCGCCTGGGTAAATGGCCTGGTCTGGCAATCAATGATCCCCTTTGGCTATGTGATTTTCTCGTTTGTGAATCTGATACTATTTGATGTAGTCAAGCATTTCAATTTTGCCAGGTTCTTTCAAATGCTTCTGAGTTTATTGTTGCCCCTTTCTTTTTCAGTGGTCTTTGGGTGGTTTTTTTGCTTCAGGCCTAATCATGCTTTGGGCCATTCTCGCAGTAACCTCGGCGCCTGCGTTAGGTGGATTCAAGTTTTCTTCCATCTGGATGGGATTGTTTATCGTGGGGGGAATAATCTCTTACTCCTATGATAATTTTTTCATTTCACATAAACCTGAAATTCTACTCGATCATTCCTTGTTGTTCCTGACACTCAATACACTGGTGATCTCCACCATCGTATTTGGATTAGTCATCTTCTATGTGAGCAGAAGTCAGGTTGCGCAAAAAGAAGCTCAACGTATCAATGATGAATTACAAAAGCTTTCGGCTCAATTGAAAAAGAAGAATCAACAGCTTGCTACTACCCAAAATGAATTGAGAGACAGTAATCTGAAACTAGAGGAAGCGAAAGCCAATCTGGAAAGAATCAATGAAAAGCAGCAACACATCAATCACTTACTGATGAAGGAGAAGGGATATTTAGGGCAAGGTGATAAAATGGATAGTGAATGAGGCAAGTATTAATGGTAAGTAGCTTAATCCTGATCGCGGCTTGTTCAGGTAATCCGGAAATAACAAAGTCTGAAAATGACTTGAAAGGGAAAGAAGAGGATGAGGATTTGATTGTACGATTTGCCAAATTGAAAATTGATTCTGCTCAGCTCGATGAATACCTGAATTATCTGAAAGAAGGGATTGAAACATCCATTGCTACAGAACCTGGAGTGCTGACGATGCATGCTGTCCAGGAAGAGAGAGATCCTTCGCAAGTTACTGTTCTGGAGATCTACGCTTCGGATTCAGCTTATCAATCACACCTGAAAACCCCTCATTTCCTGAGATACAAGGAAGGAACCATCAAGATGGTCAGGTCCCTGGAGTTAGTTGACCTGGATCCTATCGTGTTTGGTGTTAGATAGATTTTTGGTGATCGGTCCGTCAATGTGTGCTTTGTGTAAGCATCTGTTTGATTATCGTAAGGAATCCGCCCTCTGATCATTTAAATTGTATGTTCTTAAATTGAATGATATGGCTTCTTTTTCCTTGAAAATAAATGGCAAGAAACATCAAGTTGACGTGGATCCTTCCACGCCCATCTTGTGGGTGCTAAGAGATCACCTGGAATTGACTGGTACAAAGTACGGTTGTGGTATTGCGCAATGCGGTGCCTGTACGATCCATTTGAATGGCAATGCTACTCGCGCTTGTCAATTGCCTATCTCGGCCATTGGGACCAATGAAATCACCACCATTGAAGGCTTATCCGAAAATGCGGATCATCCCTTGCAAGAAGCCTGGATCGAGCATGACGTGCCACAGTGTGGTTACTGTCAGGCAGGCCAGATCATGAGCGCAGCTTCATTACTGAAGCAGAACCCTAACCCGTCAGAGGATGAAATTGCCTCAGCCATGCATGGTAACATTTGCAGATGTGGCACCTATACCAGAATTAAGAAAGCCATCCAAACCGCGGCTCAGGCCTAAATAGCACGTCATGACAGTATTGAAAACAAAGATCGGTCGTCGTTCATTTCTCAAGACCTCTGCTGCAGCTGGTGGTGGTTTGATGATTAGTTTCAGTTGGTTGGCCTCATGCTCAACAAAGCCAGAGAAAGAGGCCTTACAAATGCCCAAGGAATGGTTCGAAATGAACTCATACCTGAAAATTGGTGAAAATGGAATCGTTACAGTGCGGGTACCAAACCCTGAGTTTGGTCAAAACCTGAAGACCTCCATGCCGATGATCGTGGCGGATGAATTGGATACGGATTGGAAAAATGTCATTTCAGAACAAGCACCTTTCGATACCGATAAATACGTTCGACAACTCTCCGGAGGAAGTCAGTCGATCCGTCAGACCTGGAAGAGTTTGCGACTTGCCGGGGCTACAGCCCGACACGTATTAAAGCAAGCGGCAGCCAATGCCTGGCAAGTGCCTTTGAATGAGATCACGACGGCTAATGGACAATTGATGCACCAGGCTTCCGAGCGCTCAGCATCTTATGGAGAAATGGCTGCAGCTGCAGCACAAATCGAAGCACCGGAGGAAGTCACCTTAAAAACACCTCAGGAATACAACATCATTGGCACATCCAAAAAGAATGTGGATGCTGCAAAGATTGTCACCGGCCAACCGATGTTTGGGGTAGACATCAAAACAGAGGGCATGGCCTATGCGATGATCGTGCACCCGCCTGCCTTTGGTATGAAGTTGAAGTCTTTCGATCAATCATCTGTCCAGGATTTGCCTGGTATTCAAGACGTGTTTGCTTTTAAGACGTTTGAGGACGGCTATGAAAGAAACTACTTCGACACCAATACGCATAATGAAATGGTGGCCATCGTCGGGAATAGCACCTGGGAAGTCATGCAAGCCAAAAAGGCATTGAAAGTCGAATGGGAGGCGTTTGGAACACATTCTCATACGATGGACATGTTCGGGAGAAAAGTGGATATCACGATCCCTGGAGGCCTGGAAAGTTCTAATAGTCATCTGGCTGATATGCATGCCAAGGCTTCCAAGCCTGGAACGGAATTAAGAAAAGATGGTAATCCCGGTCAGGCTTTTGAGGAGGCCGAAACTATCATTGAACGTACTTACTCTGCTCCGTATTTGGCCCATAATACCATGGAGCCCATGAATTGCTATGCAGATGTCAAGTCAGACTTTGCGTTGATCAGAGGGCCGATCCAAGCCCCGGAATTCATTGAGAAGTCCATTGCTGCCCGTTTGAGATTACCGCTGGAAAAAGTAGACATTCAAATGGAGCGCATGGGTGGAGGCTTTGGCCGGCGTGCGTATGGCCACTACATGGTAGAGGCCGCAGTGATCTCGCAACAGATGAAAAAGCCAGTCAAGCTCATGTACACCCGTGAGGACGACATGACCTACGGTATTTACCGACCTACTTATACCGCTACCTATCGCGCTGCCCTGGACAAGGATAATAACCTGATCGGCTGGCATGTGAAAGGCGGAGGTATCCCGGAAAGTCCACTGGGAAGAGGAGCAGCCAATCGATTCCCTGCAGGAGCGATTGATAACTACCTGGCTGAAGAGTGGGCCTTGGATTCAAATATCACTATCGGAGCATTCCGAGCACCACGATCTAATTTCCTGGCAGGAGCTGAGCAGTCTTTCATGGATGAAATTGCGGAAGCTGCAGGAAAGGATCCCATTGCCTTTAGACTGGAGCTATTGAATAGAGCCAAGAATGACCCTGTGGGCAAAACCAATGATTATGAAGTAGATCGTTTGATTGATGTACTGGAGTTGGTCAGGGATAAATCAGATTGGGGGAATCCTAAGCCTGGTGTATCGCGTGGCGTCTCTGCTTATTTCTGTCACAATAGCTACGCTGCTCATGTGGTCGATGTGAAGGTAGAGCGTGGACGTCCTGTAGTTGAAAAGGTGACTTGTGCCATGGACTGTGGCATTGTGGTGAATCCTGACGCTGCAGCAAACATGGCCGAAGGTGCCATCATCGATGGGATTGGTAATGCTCTATTTGGAGAGATGAAATTCAATAATGGCGTACCTGAGAAAAGTAACTTTGATCAGTACCGTATGATTAGACATGCAGAAGCGCCCAAGGAAATCGATGTGCATTTTGTGCAGAATGAAATAGATCCGACAGGGATGGGTGAGCCTCCTTTCCCACCAGTCTTTGCGGCCCTGGCCAATGCGATCTACGGAGCTACAAACAAGCGTCTTTATCAACAGCCGTTTTTGGGTGAAGAGGTGAAATTGGGGTAGGCATTTAAAAATAATGAGAAGTCAATTGGGTTGGCTCCTCATTCAATTTCAACCTAGTTAAAAAAAAACTAGTATTTTAAGATACCAAGGCTTTTACAGAATCAATAGAAAAGACAAGGATTAGCCATTGGACCTTTAAGGAAATTGCTAATAGAAGAAACCCCAGGGAGTAGACTGATCTAACAACCAACTTTTATTTTTTTCTGTGTACGACTATAACCATTGAAATTGCTCCTTTTGATTCGGCGTTTAGATATTTTCTTACAGAAGTCGAAAAACTAATTCTTTATCATCGGTCACTTCCCACCTAATAGGGACCATGCATTTTACACCAACAGTTCCACTTCTTGCGGGCTGCCATTTTAACTCTTTAGAAATACGAATAAAGAAAAGTTGATATGAATCAGGCTTGTAGTGGTCCGATATTGAAGAAAGTAATAATTGGTTCTCTTCGGTTACCTCAAAGTTTTTGTCGGTCCTTGAAATAATATCCAAGACTTTTCCCTGATCACTTAATAAAATATTCAAGACACCTACAGGATACCCCTCGAGTTCATCAAAATTGCCTTTCTCTGCATTTATAATCTCTTCAATTTCGATAGGCTCAGCTTTGAATGGTGCGTCTAGCCGAGAATTATCTATCCAATAGTTCTGGAACCCAAATTCTTTCACAATTCGCAACAGGTTAATCTCTTCCGATGCTCGGCAATCATCAACCGCAATAAGACGAGAACAGATATTTATTATCCAAGTATTATCCTCTCGTAAGTTCAGGTAAATCAAATACTCATTTGATACCATTTTATCCATCCATTTCAATTTAAACTGATGATCGAAATATGCTGTAGGATGATCAAAAGTGAAAGTAAGGAGCTGACTTTCAACTCCTTTAATATTCTCTACCACTTCACTTTCTAGGATAAGCGTTTCATCGTCAAAATGATATGAATTGATCCGAACCCGAGCTACCCCGTCTGACATGATATAAGATTCTATTATAGCAGTGTCTTCGCATTCCCATAGGGCAGGTGAGTGATAACCAATTTTGATGCTTGAAGAAAATCCTGATATTGCAACTAGGAAATTGAACAACAGGAAAAAACAAATTCTAATTACACTCATAAGAACTGACTTCTAATCTCAAAAACTCTTGGGCATACCAGATATAATTGGTTTTTGTTGATGGAGGTAAGGAATCAAAACTATCTGTTTTGTCTAATCCTTGCCAAGCTAAAGCTTCATAAAATTCATCCCAATTCCATGAAGAGCCATTTGGAAGACTACTGCCAGTTAAATAGTTTTTTATCTGAGAGGACATTAATTCTGGAGCAAGCTCTTTTAAACCTCTTGCCATTTTATCCACGTAAAAATCAGACATATATTCATGTTGCCACGGTCCTTGAATTCCATAAGTCTCTATGTAACTCAATATAGCAGCAAATTCATTATTATGATTTACAGCATATTCAGCAAACTGATCAAATCCACCGGCTTCAACTACTTTGCTAAAAAGCTCCGCATGGATCATTTCATGCAACAAAGTTCGTGCTATATCGAGCTTTGAACGATTTAATTTTTGATCATTAAGACTAATAGTAATGTTCGCGCCTATCAAATCGTCACCTCGGTACGTGAACTCTGGAGCTGTATTGCCATTTGGGCTTCGGCCATCTTGATTTAAGTTTTTAATGTCCATACATAAATCAGCTATTGGTTGATCTCCCAAGAAGGCAGAAAGCGTTTCAAAGCCGGTATTATTGTTTTTCATAATCTCCCAGATTCCTTGGACACAATCATTATTCTTGAAAGCGGTCTTTTCACAAATATCCTGTTCCCACAAATCTGCAGGGCTTACGCATCGTTCTGAAACTGGATCATAAACAGTACCTCGACCACAACTAGGGAGTCTTGAAGGTGTTGGATCTGATGGAGGATTGCAATCATAGTTACTGTCGTAATTACATTCTCTTGCGTCTGGGTATTGATAAGGGTCAGTATCCGTACTGCCCGTTGACTCATTGATCACTGTAGTCGTACAAGTACTCTCGTATTCAATGTTTGTTACTTCACAAACATCCCCACTGCAGGCAATAGTAATCCACAGAGTAGTACGACAACTTATAATTACATCTTCAGCTCTACCGTTGATGGCCTGTGCTGTACAATCTTCATCGGTTGTGCCGTCTTTCATGCAAGAATAGCCAAATGGATTCCCTTCTAAATCGTAGTAGTAGATGTCACCAGTAAAGTAATTCCACTTTGCATGATCATATCCAATAGAATCATACCAGGCATGATCTGGCTTGTATTGCATTATATAAGCGTAAGATGAATCAGTAGATTCTGACATGATCAGGTTCGTGTATACATAGGGATCATCAGACTCAAATAATGCCGCATATCTGGTGGTTGAATCATTGCTGATTTTAGAGACTTCATCTGTGTTTAAAGATCCGAATTGATTCTCAACTCTTCCCCCGGAAGCACCATCGAAATAATTTGAAATGA
Source organism: Cytophagales bacterium (assembly GCA_033344775.1). Lineage (NCBI taxonomy): Bacteria > Pseudomonadati > Bacteroidota > Cytophagia > Cytophagales > Cytophagales bacterium. Next base: position 1,953,251 of record JAWPMT010000005.1, read on the forward strand.
GTGATTGAAGTTGTTTATCTTGATCTAAAGAAACAGTAGACCTTTCCCAGTCCTTTTGTTCTGGTAATTGCAGTTCAGGAACAGGTTCACAGCCTATGAATAGGAATGTGAGGACTAATAGATAGAATAAGTTTGAGGTTCTTAATGAGTACATAAAAAGTTGATTTAAAAAAGTTACATAAAATTGTTACGGTATTAGTGAAATAACTAGAGGAACTTCATGAACGTACTGAAATTCTTCATGTAGGTATCGAATTTTACAATGAACGTCATTATTAAGTCTTAGAAAAAACGGAATGAGGAGGGCTGAATACCATTCATCCTGGGAGGATAAATAACATTCGCCCATTTCCTCTGCTTCTGAAACATGCACCGCTTAACCAAGGCGCATTTCGTTTGAAATTCTATCTTTGAGTCGAAATAGTAACGCTTTATCGTAGAACTTAAAGAAAGTCGGGACACACGTCTCGACTTTGCCTTAGAACCAACGTCGGCCTAGTTGGCAACGCCTGACCGGCCGTGTTTACTCCGCCAAAAAGAACATACACCTTTCATTTAGTATAAAACAGTGGAGTGAACACTCCACTGTAAATACAACCAGCATAGACCTGTACCAATTCACAGGTTTATATTCATTCGCCACAGATCAAAAATGTCAGGTCTGAGATTCCCTCACTAAGAACCTGCCACCAGGCCTTTCATTTTTGTGAACAGCTATCGGCTGTAAAAGGATGGTAGTCCTATCTGAAAGCTTGGATTTTAATATTGTTAGTTATAAGGAGTAATAGGGGTAGGCCTAGTTTCCTACCCGCTATGGGTTCAGATAACAACACATGCTACATAGCCGTCACCTGTCTCAAATTAACCTTCTCCTTCATGCTTCAATTCTTCTCTGTCCATCTTGATTTCATAATACCTGTCTCATGAGAACATGTACCAGCTAGCCAAGGTGAATTTTCATTTGATATTCTATCTTCGAATCCAAACATTAACACTTCATTGTAGAACCTAAAGAAAGTCGGGACGTGTGCCCCGACTTTGCCATAGAACCAGCATCGGTATTACTCCGCCAAACAGAGCATACATCTTAATATTTTTCCAGGCGCAGCAGGGTTCTACATCTACTACAAATACAACCAGTATCGCTTCTGTTATGTAAACAGAAGTTTCGTTTGATATTTTATTCTCTGTAAGAAGTGGCGGGCTTACTCACTACAAACCCGCCTATTTTGAACCAGCTATAGGTACTGTCACATGGTTTGCCATCTGAAAACCAAGTCCTTACTGCTTCTATTTTCTAACGTTCCATTCAAGTTGCTTTTCTCAAAGCAATTCATGTCTAGGCACAAAGTTTTATCAACTCATTTCTCCGAATCATCTGGATATGAGTTAGTTTTATTTTCTTAGTACTTAGATGAGTCAAAGATGAATATTATTTATCAAAATAAAAAATATTCATTTAACGGATTCAGGTTTTTATTTTTGAAAGCACGATTTCATTGAACTACTTCCATAAGAACTTAAAAGAGTTACGAAAGTTGAAAGGGCTGAATCAAGAACAGTTTGCGCGGTTGTTCTTCTTGAATAAGGCTAATGTTCAATCCTATGAAATCTCTACCTTCCCTAAGATTGAGAAGTATCACGAGATTGTTGAATACTTCGATCTAGATGCTGTCAAGTTTGTGCAGTGCGATATGACCAAAGTCTCGGTCTTTAAGGAAGATAATACCAAACCAGATGAAGCAGCTACAGCAGATAAAATAGACCGGTGGACAGATCCTCACAATGCTAATAAAGATCAGTTTCAATACGTAAATGACCTTTCATTAGAAGAGTTGAAAAGCATGTATGTCCGTCACAGTATAACTATTAAGGAGTTGATGCACGAAAACCTAACACTGAAGGAGAAATATATCCAGTTGTTGGAGAAAACACAGGAGTCAAAAGAATAAAATCAGGATCGGGCTTGCTCTTCTTTCTCTACCTGGGCGATCATTTTGTCAACATCGATTGAGTATCGAAGCCCAATACGATTAAGTACTTTTACATGCCTTTTCAGATAGATGATGAGATCGTCATCCACTCGTCTTAAGCGTCGGTAGTGCTGCGCCAGCCAGATGATACCAATCAATAATATGAGCCCTGTAAGGCAGATAATAATGAGCCTTTGCCGTTCTATTGCTAATGAGGCTTGTAGCTCTTGATTCTCGTTCAATTGATATACTCTCTCCGCTTGATATTGGGAATGAAGGATTTTGAGGCGTTCGCTTAGCTCAATATAAGGCTTTGTGAAAACAATAATTTTTGATTTGATCTCTGCTATTTTTTCAAAATCTGACTGAGACTCATAATAAGATGAAAGACTTTCAAGTGCTTCAATTATCTTTTTAGTATCGGCATAAGCTGGATCGAGTTGAGAAGCAATCTCAAACATTGGAATGGCTTTTTCTAATTGATTTGAACGCTTGTAGACTTTACCTAAGTTCAAATAACTAGTGATCATAGTTCGTTTATCGTCTGTGGCTTTCTTATATGCAAGACCATTTAATAACAAATTGGTTGCCGTAGAAATATCTCCTTCCAGTAAATGAATATAACCTAGACTATTTAAACTTCGACCGATGAAAATGGAGTCCTTACTACTTTGAGACATATTCAAACTAGCATTGTAATATGTCTTAGAATCATTTAGCTTATTTTGATCGAGAAATAGAAGCCCCATTTCTAACACGGCATTTCTATGCTTCTTTTCAATTTCATGCCTCCTATAGTATTCCAGGCATATTCTCAATGACTCTTCAGCTTTTTGATATTCTTTATTGAGCCTGTAGGTGCTGCCAAGATTGTAGAAGGTCTTTATGATACTTAGGGAATCTAAGCCCTGAACAGACGTGACGATCTCATTAAAGTAATCAATAGCATATTCATAGTGATAAAGTGATTGATAAGATAACGCCAAATAGGTCAAAGAGGCATATTCTTTTTTTGAATCATTGATTTTCCTGAAGTGTTTTAGTGCATTGTAAAAGTTGATGATTGCATTCTCTTTATCGCCCAATTCCGAAAATTGAACTTTCCCTTGCCAATAGAACAATTCCGCTTTTTCTCTTGAAAGAAGGCCTTCATCGACAAGTTGACTTTTGGCCATTTCAAGTGCTAAGAACACATCGTTCTTTTTAGCACTATCTAAACGACTAATAAAATTAGAAGTGCCCCAACTCCAATGAATCAAAATAAGGCAGGGAATAAGAAATAAGAGTGTTCTTTTCTTGGCCATTAAGGTTCTTTTTAAGAATGGTCAGGATCGAGCAATTTCAATCTGAAATGAAAAAGTACAGCCTAATTCCCACTTTGCCAAATACTGGTTTCACAGTACAGGGGGCAGAGTGGTTCTCGGCCCCCAACGTATGTGTTATTCACCATCATCGGGCAACTCTGGATCACCACCATCCCCTCCATTCGATTTTGTGATAACATCTGGATTCAATACTTGAACCTCAGAAAGGTCTTCCTGCAACCCGCTGCAAGAAGCGAATAACAAAGTAGAGAATAGGCAAGCAATAAATGTTCTCGTCAAATTTTTCATGATTGTAATTATTAAATGAAACGTGGCGAGAAAGTTAATCGATGAAACCGTGAATAACGGATATATCAATTGATATTATCTTATGTTGTTTTATATCAACTGATATAATTAATGTCGATAGAAAAGGTTCGATGACAGATTATCCTTGAAGGAAGTCAATCTTTTCTTGATTCCTGTTGCTTGCTGTTCTTTCATTGTCGTTTTCATATTGTTTATGGTTTAAGGGTTTTGAAATATTTCTGTTTGATTTTAATTCAGTTGAAGATTGGAATGACTAGAGAGTATCGAAGCATGGAATTGCTTCAACAACATCGGATCTCCAAGTTTTCCAATTCGCTGCTCACAGTCCCGATACATTTCCAGTGATGGCTTTCTCTTGGCAGTATCTTTCTTTTCATTGTTGAGATATCGCCTAACTTGAGCATTCAGAATCAGTTTAAGCTGAACCTCCTTTTTGCGTTTTTCCTGTACTTCCCACCACTTCTTGGTTCCGGTGAAGCCATGACGGTTCGTCGGATCAAAATATCGGTCAGGTAGTTGTACAAATCGATTCTCAGGGTCTTTCAGGATAAACTTTTTGACCAGAAAGATGCGCTCGGTGTATATCTCATGGACTCGTGTCAGGCGGTCCTCACTCACCGGTTCATACCATTGCCGAAGTAACCTTTTTGCAGCCAATTCCTGCCTTTCGGTGAGATACACATCCTTGTAAAGCACGTTCTTAGCCAGATTCCAAAGCCTTTCTGCGTAAAAGGAAGTGGCGGCCCGAGCTGGATTTTCGGGGGATTTATCCCCGTTTTCCTCTCCAACTCGATGCCGCCCTTTTTCCCCTGCATCTTTGTGGGCTTTTTCGGATAACTCACAGTTATCCACAGCCGCCGCCCGGCCCGCCGCCTTTTCGCCTTGTTTTGCCACTTTTTCCCCTGTGTGTCCCGCAAGGGTGTTGCCAGTGTAGCCTGAAAAGGCTTGAGGACTTGTGAGCGCATGCTCACGCCTTTTTGAAGTGTTGCCAGTTGAGACGTTTCGGCTGTTGATGCCCTCATTCGAAGGTATTTTCATGGAGTTAACCACATCTATTATTATATTATTAGTGTTTCTAGTCCTTATGTTAGCAATGCATAAGTTTCCCCCCTAAGGAATACCTTAAGGGGAAAGCAAAAAAGAAACTTATGCAGAAACAAGGTAATGGATTGGATTTTAATGGTCAAACTATATACGTGGGTATCGATGCTCATTTAAAGAGCTGGAAGGTAAGCCTGATGACAGCAGGAATAATGGAGAAAACATTTTCCCAAGATGCGGATCCAGAGGCTCTGCATAATTACCTAACAAAACGGTATCCAGGCGCGAGTTATGAGTCAGCTTATGAAGCGGGATTTTGTGGTTTCAGTATTCATCGACGATTGTCTTCTTTAGGCATAAAGAATCTGGTGGTTAACCCTGCGGATATACCAGTTACAGACAAAGAGAAAAAGCAAAAGGAAGACCAACGTGATAGTAGAAGAATAGTAAGATCACTTGCCAATGGGACATTGAAAAGTATACACATTCCATCATTAGCTTTTGAGGAACTACGAACTTTTGTGAGGTATAGAAAAACTTTGATCAAAGAAATCAACCGACATAAGTTGAGGGTTAAGTCGCTGCTGTACTACTATGGTATTGCCATACCATTAGCTCATGCTCAAAGTTCAAAGCACTGGTCAAAAGCATTCACTACATGGCTAAAATCGCTTGATGGTCTATCAGAAGGTGTAAAAGCTGTTTTGGATCATCTCATAGATACCGTTACCTCATTAAGAACACAACTATTAGCAGTTAATAGAGATCTCAAAAAAATATCAAGATCGGATATGTTTTCAACTCAGGTGGCTTTGTTACAGAGTGTTCCAGGTATTGGTTTTATCGTGGCGATCACGCTGATTAGTGAATTGGAAGACATCAAACGTTTCGGTAATTTGGACCACTTATGTGCCTATGTTGGTTTGATTCCTACTACTCATTCATCAGGAGAACATGACCGAGTAGGTCATATTACCCCTAGAAGTAATCGTGGACTGAGAAGTATGCTCATCGAAAGTGCCTGGGTAGCTGTTCGCCATGATCCAGCATTGATGCTGTGCTATCAAAAACTTATAGGAAGAATGCCTCCATCAAAAGCCATTATTCGTATTGCCAAAAAGTTATTGAGTAGAATCAAATATGTATTGAAAAATAATGAAACCTACATCATTAGTGTGGTTAAATGAATGGACTATAAAATCCAACCTTTATGTAGTGAGACTGTGAAGGTAACACTGCGGCTTTATTCATACAAAGACCGCTTTTTCTAGTCTGCAGCTCACATCATTATAAAAATTAAAAAAGGAAATGCGGCTCAATAGATAGTCCGTTAATAGAAGGTTGTTTTTATAGTTACATGTTATTTTTGATCGTACCAGAGAATTCCGACGGTGACGATTTATACCGACGGTTATATTAAAACTGAAAGGGGGTATCGAACCCCCAATCAGTTTTACCAGAGAATTCCTCTGACTCTGAATTACCCGATCAGGGGATTAAGAGAAAAGGGAGAATTAGTTCTTATTAATCAATTTTTCACGGAAACTTTGCTTTACTACATAGAAGTGTTACCAGCATCTGTATGTAGACGTTTTGTCGTTTGTTCTTTTTCAAAATGGCCTTTCTGAGCTTCTACGGCCTCTTTTGCTGATTTAACATCTTGCGCCTTTTTTGCCTCATCTGGGCTTATTCTCTCCATTACCAACAGGATATCCGGGTTTATCCACAACTCATAACTAGCATTACTACCATGCCATACTTTCCTGGTGATCACACCTGCTTCCATTAACTTCTGGATATGACGTTGGACCGTACGTGTACTTGAATGACTCAATTTGGCCAGCTGCACATTGTTGGTTCTCAGTGATGGCAAATTGTCCTTATCTACTTTTTCTATTCCATTGGCTTTGATCAGCGCTGAACCATATAGTCTTATCAGTTCCTTAGCTGTTGCTGAAACACTTTGTCTTATCTGTAGCGATAGATCCTCAGTTTTACTGTTGTAGGTTTTGACATATCTATCAAGGGCTTTGAAGGCAGTATGGTAATGGAGAAAGATCATTGTTGCTTTAGTTATGGATTTAATTGTTTGAAAAGAGTTTGAATTGGATGTTGATCAGTTATTGTTCTTTGCTGTTGCTTCGTGATCAGGGTTCATGTTCAACCGGTGAGCCATTGACTGATAGCTTCTCTTCCTGACTGGCTTTGTAAACCTTACACTTTCGTTGATGTCCAAACTTGGAACTCATGTCTTTGAAGCTTTTGCCACAGATACAGATCAACTCCTTTTCAGCTTGCTCTTTGAAATTTCGGAGGTTTTCCAGTTCATCTTGTTGTTCCGTGTTTAGCTGTTCTTGTCGTGTTAGCTTCTCCTCACAACTAGAAAGCTTCTTGTTCAATTCATCATTGTTACCTGTTAATTCTAGTTCCTTTTCCTGATGAGATTTCAGTTGAGTCTGGTATTGGTTAAGTTCTGACCTGAGCTTGTTGATATAGATTCTCAGGTCATTGACCAACTTGTTGAACCTTGATCGCTTCATGATCTGAGCTTTGAACAGTTCACTAAAATGATGGACCGTGAAAGCGAATGTTCCTCCGTAGATTAACATCGTAACTGCTTTTGTGATCAGTTCGAGGTAATTCCTAGTATGAGGATCGATTTGCTGTTCAGGGTTAGAGAAGCGGTAGAAGAGTTCATAGAATACAACAACACCATCCCAGGCCAACTCATTTATGAAGAAGATGGAAATGGCGAAGATGACGGCTTTTGAATCTCCTATCCATATTAAGGCAAAGACAATGAGGTCAAATATGATGACCACTGAATAAGCGTGGTAGAGGCTGACTGAAGTGCTTATCTTCATATATAGATGTGCACTATGGTCAAGGTTATTGATCATTGCTCCACTCACAATCAACATCAGGAAGGTGCGGAAGTTGAAAACAGTCGCTATCCATTTTTCGCGGATTTCGATAGGATTACCAGAGGAGTCAGTTTCTTTATTACTATTCATGTTATTCGATGTTTGAAGCGTTGAAAGAATTGCAGTTTGTTATCAGAGAATCACAAGGAGGTGTGATACTTCGATAAGGAGTGACCTCTATTGAAGCTTCTCACAACCTTGAATTGACTTGATCAATTGTTCCGTTGATTTCTGATAGCTGCAACCAGATCATGGAAAGCCAGAATAGCTCCAGACAAGAATTGCAATACAAAACGGCCTGCTACAAGGCCAACGATCACCCAGACTCCAGTCTTGACAATTTTGATCTGACCCTGACTCAGGATCTGATTTTGATACTCGAATAAATGAGTGACTTTTTGTGATGTTGAATTTCTCATTTGAAATGGATTTTGATTGATATCACACCTCTCTAGCTCACATAGAGAAATTCAGAATAGCGCGGGTATCCGCACCTAGAAAATTCGAAATTGGGACCCTTGGGCCCACTTGAATACCAAGCACTTACGAAATCGTAAGTGCTTTTTTTATGCCTTCCGGCGTGCTTTCGGCGTTCTTTTGATTGGGGAAGGATACAATCATAGGTAAAGCACAAATACAATCAAAAACCTAATTTGCGCATACAATAGAGTTCATATTCTTCGATCAATGGCTGTGTTTTCATTAACTTAACACTTAACTTTTCTTAAAAATACGAATGGCGTGTCAGATTATACTGAAAAAGAAATCGAAGAAATTTGGAAAAAGGCAGAACCAGCAGGGAGCCCTGACCCGATTAATTTGAGAACCGACCCATGCGGTGCTTGGATAAAAAAAGATCAATATGGTGAAAAAACAGAATACGGATGGAGCGTCGATCATGCATTTCCTAAAAAAAACGGTGGCACGGATGACTTAGAAAACCTTCGACCAATGCAACACAAGAATAACTCAAGTAAAGGCTATGATTACCCTGCTTATGTTTGTGCAATCACCTCAAAAGGCAGTAAAAACATTGAGCGGGACAAAAGGCTGAGGATAAGCGATAGCCTACAAAAGACGCTGAAAGACTTAGGAATGAGCTGAAAACGCATGGAAGTCATTTGCTTAGAAGAAGATGCTTTTTTCGCGCTTGTCGAGCGTGTGGTTGATCGTTTGGAAGAAAAGAGAACATTTGCGCCAGATACTTGGATTGATGGTACAGAAGCCATGAGAATGCTTGGAATAAAGGCCCTCTCTACTCTCCAAGGGTTACGAGACGAAGGGAAAATCAGGTTTACAAAACCTAGTAAAAAAATCATTCTTTATGATCGTAATTCGATTAACGAATATTTAGACCAATATGCAAAAGATACATTTTAGAAATGGAGGAGGAATTAAACGTTTCAGCAGAGTATAAGCAATGGTTTAATCGGGGCTATAATCTTCGCAAGTCAATGCCAGAGATATTCAAAGGTATGGACAGGCCAAAGGAAGAACCTAGTAGTAAAATGAGAGCCTTCGACGCAGGGGTAAAAGAATTTGAGCGGGAACAAGCAAGAATAAGCCTCCATCAACATATTAATTCTTCTAGTCGAAATAAAGACATGGGGCGAGACATCTGAAAGGGACCAGTAAGGCACATTTAATTTTTAATAATAAAATAGATGCCTTTCAGGATAAATAATCAAAAAAATTGATCCCTTTAATTAAAGGTTATCACGGTTCAATTTGTATTGAAAAAAGAAGGCTTGTAATCCTTGAATTTTGGTAGAAAACAAGGACTCCTGAGAGATACTCGTATCTCTATAATAAATAGACCGTGATAATGTCTATTAAAGCGGGAAAATCAATTAATACTTTCTAGACAAATCGATTTGTAATATGATTTGCGTATCTGTATCTGGAATGGCCCACCATTTTCGTTCCGAAATACGAACCTCACTATTCTCTCCTTTTTTCATGTTAAGCATAATCTCGGCAAGTACGGGTTTAGATGCTTTGATTAGAATTTTATCTTGTTCAATTTCAATCTCACTTACAATTTCCTGCAGTCTCTGTTTTTTGAATTCCACTGGACCATTTCTTAGAGAGTCCTTAAATTTTCTTGTGAAACGATCAATTTGGGTATTTGAAAAATTATAAACTCGACTCTGCTGTTGTTGTTTAATTTTAATTTGCTGCCTTAAATCCTGAAAACGTAAGTTTTCCTTATCGATAAACTCATTGAAGGTTTCAAAATCCTTAACCTTACCTTCAGCAAGTGTCTCATAAAGGTTATTTAAACGTTTTTCGGTTTCTCGCATTTCTTTTCTTAGAAGTTGCAAATCTGTTTGAATAGAGGGGCAGTGATTTTTTTGAGCTTCAGATAGCTCCTTGATGATTGCTTTTATGAAATCAACATTCAGCATCTTATCAATAACTTGGTCCATAACTAAGTCATCCAAGTACTGCATAGGAATGTTACGACAATCACAGCTGTTATAGCCTGATCGGACCTTATGAGAGGGTTTATAATACCGGTACTGCTTCCCTTTACCAGATGTCATTAGCATATAATTGCATTGACACTTGGCACATTTGGCAATACCGCTCAATAATGTACACGCTGAATGGTTTCGAGTTGGGGTAACATTTGATTGCTTCTGTTTTAAAAGATTTTGGACCTTTTCAAATAGTTCCTTATCCACAATGGCAGGACACTTTATCGTAACCCAATCAGAGCGAGGTTTAAGATTTCCTGTTTTAGCACACTTAGTATTAAACAAATACGTGCCAGAATAAATGGGACTCGTAAGAATAGTATGAACGTTATTGGCGTAGAAAAGCTTTCCATTCTTTTTCCTATAGCCTCGCTCATTAAGCCAAGATGTGATGGCTCTTATTCCCATCGCACCGGAATCAGCTTCGCCCGTTAGGTAAAGTTTATAAATGGTTTTGACGACGTCGGCTTCTTTAGGATTAATTGCTAACTTTTTCTTTTTCGTATCACCTCGAACCTCAGCGACTATAGTTTTGAACCCAAAAGGAGGAACGGCACCGTTCCAAAACCCTTGCTTTGCGTTCTCTATCATGCGGCTAAGCACATTTTTTCCATTTTCCTTACTGGCGTGCTCATCAACTGCGGCAATAATTTGTTTAAGCAGTTCACCATCATGCCCATCACCAAAGTCCTGTGTAATAGAATCAACGCTTACATTATACTTTTCCAGCTTACGGCGATATACACCGGAATCAACTGCATCACGAAAAAACCTTGAATATGAGTAAACTAGAATAACATCAAAAGGGTGGTTATTACTGCACGCTTCTGAAATCATCTTTTGAAATATGGGACGCCTATCGTCCGTAGCGCTTTTACCTGGCTCGATAAATTCTCTTACAATATCCCAGCCTTTTGCATTACAATGGCTTCGTGCTTGATTTCGTTGATCTGGGATTGAAATATCCTGTTTTGCTTGTCTTGGTGTTGATACTCGTAGGTAAATGGCTACTCGTTTCTTCATACTCGCTCCCACCCTCCATTTCAGCTAGGAATTCAACAAATAATGGCTCTAATCCTTTGACAGTTGATTCTAACACAGGTAAGGATTCTGGCAAATCACTAATTACCTCCAAGTTCCATTCATGTTGATTTTGTGAAAAATTTCTTAGAATTTCGTTCATCTATATCTCTTCTTGATTTTTTATGTATCCCAATAGTCATGAGACTGTCTAAAAATCATTTGAGAGCATGGAGTGATACCCATCTCTGGTCATTATTATATGATCGATCATTTGGATACCCAGAAATCGTCCTGCAGATTGTAGGTCTCTTGTTAATCTCATATCCGCATCACTAGGCTTCAACTGACCGCTTGGATGATTGTGGGCTACAATTATTCCACTAGCTCGTCTTTTCAGAGCGATAGCAAATACAATTTTGGGATCAATAATCACACTGGAGGTTCCTCCTTTTGCAAGCTCTGCAATCGACATTAATCGCTTATCTCGGTCAAGGAGCAAGAGCTTCGCTTCCTCTACAAGTTCAATCTGAGATTCATCCCAATGTTGTCTTAATATGACCTGAGCTTCTTTAGGCTGACGAACCATGGGACGGTATTGGGCTTTGATTTTATTCTTATAAACAAGGCGGACTTCTTCGAATTCCTTAGTAAGGTCAAACATGAATATTCTTTCTTTTGGCGAGCAGGGATAGGAAAATTGGGGTTGTGAAGAGATTGAATTCTCCACACAACCCGCTCTAGAATGAGTTTACATAGTCGTCTGAATACTCCGGGAAGCCATTTCCACCATCTGAATTGGCTTTGGTACGTCCCCAACTAATAAATGATCAAGAATCTCGTTAGAGTATTCACCTACAGCATTGATAAGATTAATATCCTCGTCCTCTGCTAACCCCTCAACGTTATCGAATACGTATGCGGCCTCAGAAACAACAGTCCAGATAGTCCCCCCTGGGTCGTGACTATTACTAATTGAGCGATCAATTTGCATCATATGATCTGGGTTTTTACACAAATAGTCTGTGATTTTATCGGCGATTTCGCCGTAGAATAGGCTGTTGCGCATCGGCAAACTCCTTTTTAAGGTTAGGGTTATGATAAATTGAGAGAGGGCTCTCTCGATTTGAGTAAGGGCGAGGTCCTATCGGATCAAGATCCCGAAGTCAACAAAAAAGGATCTATATCGTGCGATAGTATGCATCTGGAATTCACTTACGTAGGACTTACGTGAATTTCCCAATAAATTCCAAAATCTGCTTTCCGAGGTCCGAGTCAAAAACAGCGGTCAATAAAAAAATCAAAGCTAAGAGTATAAAAAATGCTACCTGAGCAGCTAGGCTAGCACTAAATTGTGTGCCGAATGATTTTTTTTGATTTGACAAATCCCTTAATACGATTAAAAGATCCTTTTCATACGAATACAATTCACGTTCAGCAAGTGCGATGGACTTTTCAACAAGCCCGTATTTTTCAATTGCAAATTTTATAACCTCAACACTTGGCATCTCCTGTCGTTGTGAATAATAAACGACTTGAAATTTCTCAACGTGCTCCATGAGAAATTTATAACTTAAACCGGCTTTGTCTTTGTGGTTGGGGTATTTTTCTTTGAAGAACTCGTAATATTCCCCACCGTTGAATATTTGCGACACGGAAGGTGGAATTACAGGTTTTTGGTCAGAGTTTCTCTAAAATTTTGATGTTGTTCATCTGAGACTTTCGATTCTTCGTCCACCTCTTCTAAACCCAATTCAAATTTATCCCAGAATTCATCTTCATTGGGTATCTCATCACTTACACTAAATTGATCAGAAAGTTTAATATCAAAACCGCGTTTATTCAGTTTGTTGACCAGAGATTTTCCATTTGGTAAATCTGAAAAAGTCATATCACTTTTGGGCTTCCGTGTTCTTGTTGCTTGAATTAATCCCATCTCTACTGGAGTAAATCCTTTTTGAGGGTTTAGTAGAGTTTCGGGCCAATCTACAGGTATTGGTTCGAACCAATAACTCATAGAACCATTCTTAAAAACAAGCTCATGTAACTTGTTTCTCTGATTTATCGCATTAGACAACATACGTGTCTCTCCTACGGTATGAAGATTGTAATCCACACTCAGAGTTTTTGCAATATCATTTCTGGTGTAAATTTTAGACGCAACCGACACTGCTTTTTCTATATAGATTTCACTACCTTGTGGAGCATAGAAAATAGCTAAAATTCGAAGACTGTTACCTTCTCGTTTCGTGTAACAACACCATTTTCCACAATACAGACTAAAACCATATTCTTGGTTTTCGGCTAACGTAAAATTCTTGTCAAGAATTCGTTGTGCGTCTACGAAATAATATTGATGATATTTCATAACTCTATCTTAATATACGCTTAACATTGAAAAATAGTGTCATAAAATCGATGAAATGGTAGAAAGGCGTGATGAAATAGGCTTTTTTGCACTTTAATGCAGCATTCATGATATTCAAAATAATACTGTATACAGCGGAAAACAAATTATATGAGAAGATTTATTGAAATTATACCATAGAATATTGTAATAATTAAGAAATACTCATCTATTTCTTTAACTAACCTGACTTGTTTCAGCTCTATTTAATTTTTTCAACACCCAGTCTCATGTAACTTTATGTACTAAAATTCCCAAAATCTTCTAGCGATGTCCCGCTCTTCAACACCAACAATATCAAGATATATTTCAGTCGTTTCTAATCTACTATGGCCGAGCCATTTCTTTACAAGGGTTAATGGGACTGTTGAAACTGCATGAACGGCAAAACCATGTCGTAAGCCCTTGGCAGAACTCCGTACCCCTTTAATATTGGCGGCTTCCATGCAGTCTTTTATTCGTCTAGATGCTGTACGAAGAGAAAACCACCATAAGCTTTCTTCTGGCTTTAATCCATCAATAAAGCATTTCAAATCCTTTAGTAGGTAATCTGGAATTGGAATTTCTCGAAAGATACCTTTCTGGCGTTTTTTAAGGGTTTCAACAACTACAGTGCCATTTGACAGGTCAATACTATCTTTTTTCAAATTGTGAATCTCTGAAATGCGAGCCCCTGTATAAAAGATTAATTGACAGAAAAGTTTGACTTCAATCAATTGCTGTTTGGTAACTTCTAAGAACCTCAGGCGCTCTTTCTGATTGAGATATTTTCGTTGACCAGTCTTGTCGTGTAGTGATAGTGAGTATTTATACATAATTCCCCCTTTCACACTATAACTGTCCGAGTATTAGATATTCTCGGACAAAAAATCAAGAGTGAAATAAGGAATATCAAGAATTACGTTAATTATATATTTTGTTGCTAAACAACCAAAAATCAGCATGCAACGTTATAAATAGCTCTACAATACCTCGCAAAACAAAATTAGAAGTTGGCTTAGTCCAAATAGGAGAATTAAAAGAGTTTTACGCTAACTTTATCAGCTATCCACTACTCAATACAAATGCCCAAAAAGAAAAAAAATGTTCCGTATGGTATAAAAGTATCAAGAGATAAATACCATATGCTAAATGGGAAGCCGAAGGATAGAAAGAGAGCTTTTCATGAATTGAAAGGGACATTGGATTTCACCCAATTGTGCCACTCAATGGATTTTTTGGAGCGCAACTTACCAAAGGCAAATAACCAACTAATCCATGGAAATCCGTTGCCAAGTGATTACTCATTTCTTGGTAGTTTGAAAGAGACGCCGTATTTGGGTGACAATATTCATGCAGAGTTAAATCAATGCCTTATAGGTGTTCGAAAATATCGTAATGAAATAAACCTGTTTCTGTTTTATAAAGAACTTTACGACGAGAATTTAATAATTGGTAATTACACCGAAGCCGAAAAATATCTCTCGAAAATAGAGGAGAACATTTGTTGCTCTCTATGGACACTCGAGAATAGATTCGTACTATTTGAGCTTTCAGGTAAGGCTTCAGAAAATAAGAAGTATTTAAGTTCATTTAATACTGATAATCTAAGCAAAGGAATTACCAAGTCACTAGCGCATTATTTAAGCTTACGAGCTGAACACTCGCTTTCTGTAAATAGATATTTTAACGAATTAGAAATTGGGTTAAATAAACTGAAAAGCCACAAAACCAAAAACGCTTTCAGGAATTACTATCGATTCAAACTCACATTTCTCAGTCATTTAGATTTTTCTGACTATCCCGCAATTCTTTCTTTAGATTTCAAGCATAGTATAACCGACAGATATCTAAATCTCACGAGGGTTTTGACCAGCTTGCTTGCTGTTTCAAGTTATTTGAATGAAGACGACCCAAATCATGAAAGAACGAAGTACTATCTCAGAAACAGGATTAATTATTTACTTCGAAAGGTAAAAGACCCTATTTTATATAAGCTAAAACTATTCTCTGGGGATACAATTTTTCCCGCATTCGATGTAAAACAAAGTAAGGATGAAATACGGGCAATTGATAAATATACTACTGGGCTATACAACGAAGCTGAAAAGGATTTGGCAAAACTACTTTTAAAAAAACCAAACCAATTCGACCTATATCTTCTGTATGTAAAAACGTTGATTTATCAAAAGAAGGAATTCATACCAGTAGGTTCCGTAAAAAGTATCCAGAATGAAATATTGAACGCTTTATTTAAAAGCACTTCCGTAAAAGGAAATCCAGATCAAGCGAGATTAAACCTATTAAGAATAGCCAATAATTTATCCAGTAACTCTATAAGTTATGGAATTACCGATTACGTATTTAATCAAAGTCAAGGAAGTAAAGAACGAAATCTTATAGCAAAGTTTTCATACAATGTTGCGAACCCAATTATTCATGAAATATACACTTCGAAGGAGGAGAAGAAAGAATTTTTGAATTTACTTTCCAGTAGGTTTCCTGACTCAATTACAGTCCAGTTTTTTCTTGAAAAATTAAAAGGTGTAGAGTCTCTGATCAAGTTTGAGCAGAAAATTCCTGAAGGACAATACAAGATTGAAATAGCTCGAAAATTACAGGAGAGTAAAAATTTTATTGGAGCTATTAAGGAATGGGAATTCCTGATTCATCATTACAAAGATACAACGCCAATTTATGAAACAGCATTAATAAACCTATTCAAGTGTTACCTGACCCTTGACAAAGCAGATTCATGCATTGACTTATTTGTATCGAGTTTCTTTCAAAATAATTATATCATCGAAAAAGTTGAAACTAGAGAGTTGTTAGAGAAAATTAGTTCCAACAGATTTAGAAATGTATCAAGGTCAATTAATCTTCCAATATTTTATACTATTGTTAATGCTGACGATGTAGAAACACATATTGCCTACGAACTTTTTAATACTTCTTATGGTGTAGAAAAACCATCGCAACTATTAGAAAAGTTTGATCAGTTTGATAAAACGAAAATTCTTTACTTCCTTGAATTTTGCTGCAGCCCAAAAGTGCTAATGCACTCAACTTTTATAGAAAACTCTAAAGATAGACTTGAAGAAAGATTGGCAATAGCCAATTTCTTAAAAACAAAAGTCATTGAAAACAAGAGTATCGAAGATGAAATAAAAAGCATACAGAACATACTAGTAATACAACAAGGTTTAATAGACCTAGATGAGAGTAAAATTTACGTCAATGAGCAAGGAATCATAGATGAGGGTCTTCAGGATTTCGAAGCCGTTTATGATAGATTCAAAGTTATTTATGGTATAGCTGGAGACAGTAAACTTCTATATCTAAAGGGGGGTGAATTAACAACGTACGCTTCAGGTGAAGATACTGAAGTTGAAAAAATTGAATATTCTGGTAACCCTGTTTTTGATATTTATTCGGAGCTTTTCGAAGCAATAAAAGATAAATTTCTTAACAGCCAATATGGAATAGTCGCATACTTGAGCACAAGAATCAGACATGGCGTACTAATTGGGGAATTAAGGCCAATTTTTGAAACTCATAATCTGATTACTCTTAAGGAAGGAAGCTCGTCCAATTATAGAAGGAACTATCATTGGGACATGATATATGGGGGCTATTCTCACGACGAAAAAGAACAGTTACAAGTATTATTGGCAGACTTCTCAAGCAAAGTCGACGGACTTATTTTTGATCTAATCAAAAAACATCTTCAGGTGTTTAATAAAGATAGCAATAGCGAAGGTTGGTTTAACTACGACTTTGATCCAAATGACCTGTGGTATCACTCTGTTTTTGCCACAGTTGCAAATGATAATTTCGAGGATTTCATCAAAGGTATTTTCGCTGTTCTTTGGAGAAGAACCGATGAAAACTTAGAGATAATACGTACAAGAATTGAAAATGAAATACTCGGCCAGTTCAATTCATATTTTAACGAATTAGAAATTAGCCTCGTAGCTCAATTCGGAAAATCTGCTAATCACCAATTAATCAAATCAATAAAAGATTGCTCGACCGAGACCCAAACTGTAATGCAAAAAATAAGCAGGTGGTTCAAGCGTAGCGAAATTAAGGCTTCTGATTTTAAGCTTAGTGAACTAGCAAATATCATTGTTGAATACACCAATAAAAGTAGCCCATTCAAAAAGTTAATATTTGACTTGGAAAGTAAAAGTGATCCACCGATTAAAGGTGAGTATAAAACGCATTTTGCTGATTTACTTAGAATATTTCTAGAGAATATTATTAAGCACTCAAATGAAGAGGTTCTTGATATTCCTTGCAAGATTGTTACATCAACCCGAGAGAACGGTCTAACTATCCAAATTTCAAATGAAATAACCGATGACGAAAGTATTGAGGCATTGGAGACTGTGTGGAAAGGGAATATACTGGATTTTGATAAGCTACTTAACGAGGGTAAATCTGGCTATCATAAAGCTTACAAAATCATTACATATGACTTAAAAAATGAACATACTAATTGCTTGACTACAAGAATTTCAGATGAAAAAGACTGGTTTTTCGTAAACCTGAATATTGATGCTAGAGACATAGTGGTATGAAAATATTATTCATTGAAGATCATCCTTTAAAACAAGCTCAGATCCACAAGTTTTTGAATAATAAACCTGGTATAACAGCTATTGTCACAAAAAATTCCTACATCAGTGGATTAAAGGAATTGATTAATAATTCGGATGACTATGATGCCCTTCTTTTGGACATCAGTATGCCGAATTATGATATTTCCTCGGAAGATAATGGTGGTTCCTGGATGCCATTGGCCGGGAAAAAAATACTAAAAGAAATGTTCCTTAGAGATATTCCAACAAGGGCGATAGTTGTTACAATGCATGGAAGTTTTGACGACGGCACTAAAATAACCGAGCTTGACAATGAGCTTCGTACGCAATTTTCAGAGAACTATATTGGATATGTTTTTTATTCACAGATCGATGAAGAGTGGAAAGAGAAATTATCACAACTTTTAAATGTTGATTGATGATTAGGATTTTATTAGTTGATGATAACCCAAGTAAACAACAAAGTATTAAAGAAACGATACTAATTACCAATGATATTAACGAAACAGAGATTGATATAGTTAGTAGTACAAAGCAAGCAAGGAAACTTCTATATCATAATTACTTTGACTTGATGATACTGGATCTAGTATTGCCAATTGAAGAAAATGGAGATTGTAACGCTTCAAATGGCGTAAGTTTTTTGAAGGAAATCACCATGAATCCATCTATCAAACCTCCAATTCATATTGTAGGTATCTCGGGTTATCAGGATAAAGTGCACCAAAATCATGAGGAATTTAGAATGAAACTTTGGAATCTGATCACTTACGAAGAGGCCTCAACAGGCTGGAAGGATCAGTTGAATTCAATAATATTTCACTTAGTAAAAACGAGACAGAGGTTTCTTACAGCTTCATTGGATAAACAGATTTCCTTGTTGCTATCTAAATTGGATAGTGAGAACCTTCCTATTACCTTTCTCGGGAGTGACTGGAAGGCTGTTTGTTTTAGCCTTAGCAATATTATTGCGAGAATTTTTGATGTTCCAGAAAAATTCAGGAATGGCCTTAAAGCAAAAAACATTAATGTAGGAACACTAAAAATATCCAGTGAATATGACTTTCAAAACTTGATTCACTTGATTCTAAGACCTTGGATTCCTAGCACTGAGCCTGAAAACATTGCCGTAACTTTTGATGGAAATACCAAAAATGCTGACTTTTCGATAAAAGGAAATTCAATAATTATCGAAGCCAAGTATATTGATAGCACGGGCAAGAAAAACGACACTTTAAAAACACTAGAAGGTCTTAAGGACTTTTATCGAATGAATTCAAATGTGAAGTCCCTATTATTCTTGATTCTTGTTGAGGATACCGTCCAAATTGATTTTTCAAAGATTGAAGATAAATACAGCGACACTCTCTCACAATTCCCTATTCTGATTAAACTGTTCAGAAATTCTCTCAAATAGGATCTATATAGCTCTATAAGGCCGTTTTTTTCACTTTAGGGGCCTCAATTATGGCAGGAGGTCAATCACTCGCCAAATCCGTTTAGACTGGACAACTTCTATGGAAGTAGAATTTTCAATTCAAATTCAATAAACAAATAGGTTGGCACACTATATCTAATTTTCGGCCAGACAGGAACCAGAAAGCCATTTTCTTAGGTCCAATTTCAATAAACCCGAAAATTAAATTCAGAATATGCGATACCTATTTGCTCTCGCGTTGGGTGTTTTATTCTCATCACATCCTGCAGTGGCACAAAATCACGAAAAAGAAGAAACCATCTTCAGGCAAGCAGGTAACTATTCAGAGAAGCACGATGTGCTTACAATAGCTGTATTAAGAGGAACGAGTTTCAGGGATCAATACGATAAGTATCTAAAGTTTCTGGAACAGAAATTTGACTCTCTTGAAGTTCCATTTAAGTTCTTTATTGAGGAGGTTCCTGAAAATTTAGGTACCGCCTTTGTCTACTTCATTGAAAACGATTTGAATGGGCCTGTAGATGGGAATGAACTTTACGCGTTATTGCCTCATATCAAAAGACGTTATTATGCACAATATCCGACTTCTCAGAAGTAAATTTTGACACTTCTCATAGAAAGCTCATATATGAACGATTCCTAGCCCATTCCCGGAATAGATAAACCTGTACTTTCGTTCCTAAACATTTCTGATACATCATTCTTTACAACCTCATCAGCCAATTGACCAGCTTCCTGATCCTGGGTTTCTGTAGCACTGGCATGAAGTGTTTTTGCCCCTGTCTTCCTACGAAGCTGTTGAATTGCTGCGACTTTCTGGTCATCATTTAATTCAGAATTTTTGTTGATAGCCTCTAGTTCCGTTTTGGCATTTAAGACACGTTGCTCTCGTTGACGCTTTTGACCATGCATGTTTTCCATTCCTACAAATCGTTGATCTAAGACCTTATTACCCTCACGCGCTTCCTTGCGCACTTTCTCAAGTAGCAATAATAATTCTGCATCTGAGGTGTTTTCTGAAATTTCTGTTTCAAAGTGATCCGCCATAATCCTGTAAGCTTCGGACCTGTCTAACTTTCCACCATCCTCAACCCCAAGAAGAACATTATCAATATCGTTGAGCCTTTCAATATTCAAATCCCACTGATCCCGGTTTGCCTGCATTTTTGTTTCTAATTCCTGAATTTGAATGCTTAATTCGGTAAGTTCTTTATCAAAACGTTCTAACATCCGGTTGTAGGCTTCACTGACTACATCAACCACCCGCATAAACTCATCTTTTAAGCGTTGTTTCTGCTTAGCTTTTTCGCTGGTGGGGTGGGTTTCCGATTGATCATTGTAACGAACTGGGCCGCCGACATCAGGCAGTTCGCCACGTATCCCATGATTAAAAAGATGCTTCTCTCTTTCCTGTTCCTTTTGATGTACGTCTTCGACGGATGTATCTGTCATTTCCCACCTTCATATACCCCATCATTTTACCCTGGTAGGAGTTAATATTTTGCTAAGAGTGCTAAAGTTCTTTAGTTGTTTTGGAAAAAAAATTTTGACATAAGTACGTGAGAGTGCTAGAACCCTCAAATCAAAATATCAAAATTTATGGGAGACATGATATGTCAAAACTACAATACGATTTTTTAGAGGCTGAACGCCATCTTATAATGATGAAACATCTTGTACGCCATGCTTGGCAAATTGCCGAAGAAGTTGAGGGCAAAGAATTTTACTACGATGAAGCATATATTCGCGTTATTGAGAGCTTAGAGGATATAATGGACAGAGGAAAAACATTTGAAAACTTCCTTGAACTTGCAACTATGCCAGGGGCTTTCGCTCTTTCTGCTAAAGAGGATAAGACAAAGGACCCTGAAAAAGTCAGAAAAATGAAGGAAAAAGCTATAAGAGAATTAGAGGATTATAATACTAGATTATTTGAAGAAAGACGTCCTCTATCATGTTTCAGTTGGTAGTCAGGTAAAGCAGCTCAGGATCTAGGTTTAGAGAGAGAATATAAGCTTTCATCTCTTGGTAAACATTACGTTGGTTTTTCCATTTCTCTACGACTTTACTTGTGGTATGTCTATCTGGATTGTTGATTTTTGAAGTCATCTTTTCTACAAGCTTTTCCAGGTTGTCAAGAACGTTTATCAAATCAAACTTTGGCTTTTCCTTTCCTCTAAGTCTGACAAAATCATCTCTGTAAACCTTTATTCTTTGTTGATGGGCCTTTGAATTCGCTCCCACATGAAGAATATCAGGTTTACAAACTCCGTCAGAATCATAACTGTACTGCTCAAGAAGAAAGTGCTCTGTTCTGTTTAGTAAAGCATAATGGTATATCCTCGTTGGGTAATTGAGCATATAAAATCCATAATCTGTGTAGCTATACCCGATTTTCGGCGCTTGCTTAAAGCAGTTACAAATGTGTTGGAAAAGAGGTAAAGACAAGCAGCTCAATATCTCAAATTTGAGGCTTTCAACGTCTTTTTTACTTGGAATGAACTCATGCTTAAAAGGCAATGCCAAATATCGTTTGTATCGTGCTTTTGGCTCACCGGAAAGATCTAACGGGAAGATCTTTTTTTCAATCTCGTTGTAGCCCTTTTTATGAACTTTCATGTAAGCATCATTACTTATCTGCGAGTCAAAATAATCCTCCAATTCATATCTATGCCTCTCTAAGTAGTCATAAACATGTAATGAATCATCTAGTTTATCCAGATAATCTAAAATTGCCTGTTCATATTTCTGTTGTAAAGTTTCCTTATTCTCATTTCCAAAATCTCTGAGTGACAAGATGGTTGATGTACTTTTCTGACCTCTCACATTCTTCAGTTCAGACAGCAAAGGGTTATCCTCTTTGATGCCAAATTCCTCCGCTTTAATGCCGTATATGTATTCGAAAAATACAACCCATAGATTGTAAGGCTTTAGAGCAGCACTAGATTTTTCAAGAATATCTCCCTTATGCTCATTCTGCGAGCGATCTAACTCTTCCTCCAACTTGTATTTGTCAGAATATCCAGTGAATGGGAGTATCTTCTCAAGTTCTGATTCCAATTCCTTTACGTCACCATTATGTCGATCAAGAAGTTTTTGGAGTATACCGTTCTCCGTATTGATAACCATATATTCTGTATTCAAGTTTTTTAGCCAAATTCTCTTCTCAATTGAAAAGATGAAACCTTAACAATTCTTTAACAAATCCGGCATCTAAGAAATATCCGACGAAAGTAATAGCTCAATCTGGTTATTTCCCCTAACTCAGTAATTTATTTCCCTCAATTGAGAAATTGAACTGCTGGAGAGTTGCGGCTTTAGGAAAATTCAAAAGACCAGTTTCCTCATTTTGGAAGTTATTCTCCCTTATTCAAATCACTAAATAGTGCAATTTTTATTACCTGAGTGTATTAGGCAGATTTGGATTTTTAAGATTTAAAACATTTATATATGAAGAGAATTACACTGTTTGGTTTCACCCTCAAACGCTTATGGCCTAGCGCAGAAAACAGCCGGAAGTTTGTTCGTGCGGGAATGAAGCCCTTTTTAACGATAGTGTTATTAATCGCTATCGTGGCAAGCCTTCGGGCTCAGACGGTCTACGGAATAATTATCGGAGATGATCAGGACAAAAATATCGGCCAAGCAGTAAGGGTTGATATTAAGAACTGGACAGGTTGGGTATACAAAGTAGGTCAAGCAACTGGATACGACGTTGAGATCACAGTTTTCAAGCGTTCGGCTGGAAATGCTGTCTATACTCGAAAGTCCGTTATGGCGAAAATCAATAGTTTGCCATTGGATGATCAGTCGATCATCATTGTAATCTATAATGGTCATGGGCACGCATCACCTCGAAGTAAATTCCCAATGTTCTTGCTTGGAGGATGGAGCGATGCATTGGAACTTGAAGCCATCCAAAAAGCGATTTCAGCGCGCAAACATCACCTATCATTGGTTGTCAGCGATGCTTGTAATAGCTTTTTACCAGGTAGTGGAATGGCAAAAGCGGCTGTTTATCACACATCTCCGGGAAATTTGAACAGCGCTGCTAGTCAGAATCTCAAGGAGCTATTCTTAGGATATAAAGGTGAAATAACAGTAACGTCTTCTGAACGAGGCACAGTTTCGTATGCTTATCCAGTAGGTGCAGTATTTACCAATTCCTTTTTGAATGCCTGCTATTCCGAGGTTTTTAGTTCTAATCAGAATATCACATGGAAGAAGGTCTTGGATAAGACTTCCAAGATTTCGTATAACGCAAAAAGAACTACACCTTACTATGAGATAAAACTTCAAAAGGTAAACTCTGTGGTAACCTCCACTCCATTCGACGGACTAACAGCAATACAAAGATGGCGGGATAGACTATCAGATGATTATAAAAGGCCTGAGGTAAATCATAGTTCTATGTTCGCCAGAAATATTCATATTTCCATTCCCGAAGAAGTATTGACCTGTACGTTTAAAGTAATAATCAGATACCAGGTTAGTCCCAATGTGTGGGCTTTTAAGGAGCTTTATAACTCATGGACATATAGAGTTGGCTGGATAGGAAAGGAATTAAGTGCTTACGGAGATGAGATTTACATCTATTTCATGAATAAATCTGGTAAAACTATCAACATGAATCATAATCAAATCGAGCAACGCTTCTTCCACAAACCCAGTGGTCGGTTCCTGAAAATGTCGAAGATGAGAATCAGTGATATTACAAAATCAAACGGGCTGGTTTTCAATTGTGACGGTTTGGTTTTAAAAGAAGAACTCTAAGAACCTTTTGACTAGGACTTATCGAATGCTCAGCCAAGTCCTAGTCTCTCTTTTCTTCAATTCTAATTATTCTAACACCTTAATTGATTTTACAGATGAAACATTCACTGACGATACGAATGTTGAAAGTGGGATTGATGGCTTTGATCCCTGCATTTTTATGGCTTGGTGTTGCATTTCTAATTACTATGAATCAAGAGACATCAAGCGAGCAAATGGCTGTGGACGCAGTAATTTTAGCTTTTTGGAGTGTCTTATTCCTACATTGCTTACTCTTTCTGAAACAGTGGGCTTTTTCCAGTCGATGGTACCTAAGTGTCATATTATGGCTCATCATCGGCGTTATCGCTTACTCTTTCGCGAGAGAAATTGGCCAGCTGATTTACAATTTGGCTGAAACGCAATTCTGCTACGAGAATTTGACACATACATTAAAGACCTATGCCCTCAATGGGGGCATAGGTTTTTTTATTGCCGTTTTTCCGGTCGCCTACATCTTTCAAATTGATCGAATTAAAGAAAACAAGTTTTTCAGACAGTGGTTTGTTGATGGTAAAGGTGCTGGTGGCGATTATGCAGGTGTTCGCAGTTTTGATAAAAAAGAAATCAAACATCTTAATTGGCTCTCGAAAGAGGGTTTCAGGACAAAATCCATCCTTTTAGGGCGCAACCTTTGGCAAGACGATCCTGGAATGCGCTTAATTGGTGACAGAGAAAACTCTCATCATCTCGTTTGTGCAAGTGCCCGAAGCGGTAAAAGCGTGTCATTTCTCTACAACAATTTATTGATGGTGGACACACCCGCCATCGTTTTTGATTTGCGAGGTGAATTATCAAAGCAAACTTTCTATCGAAGAAGTTCAAAAAATTGGCTTAATCAGTGGGGATTGAAAGGAAAAGCAATAAAGCACTTCGAAAATGGCAGATGCTTTGTTTTCGACCCTTTTCATGAAACAGATTTGCCTTCCTGGAACTACAATTTGTTATCCGAAATCGATATAGAGAGCCCGAGAGTCCGGGAAATGCTTTCTGCAATATCTGAAGGGTGCGTTTTACCAGAAAAGGGTGAGAATGTTCATTTTCAGGAAATCGCGCAGTTTGTAATCGAGGGCGTTATTGCTTTTGTACTGGGTAACGTATCAAAGCAAAATCAAAACCTGGTTTATATAACAGAGTTGCTGAATGGTTTTGATAATGAAATAGGGGTAGCACGGATTGAGCGCTTCAATGAATTGCTGGTCAAGATGTTGATGGACACTGAAAGTGCGGGAGGACTTCCAGCTGAAGCAGCCATCAGGCTCCAAGGTATGGGGGATAAGGAAAAAGGCTCAGTATTAAGTACTGTTGCTCGGAGCTTAAAGTGGATTAGTGATCCTTCAATGAAAAAACACCTTGTAGGAGATAACAGCTTTAGATTTTCTGAAATTGGATCAAATGGCTTCATCGACACGCTCTATGTTGTGTTACCAGAAAATATGATGAGTGAAGCAGGGCAAATGCGGTGGTTCCGAACCATTACAAATTTAGGAATGGCTCTTTTAAGGAGTCGAGCCGTGGTTAAATCGGATACATTGTTTATTCTCGATGAATTCGCGAGGCTCCAAAATATTAAATCGATAAGCGATGGCATCAGTACCCTGATGGGGGATAAGATTAAGCTCATAATGGCTATTCAAAACTTGGGTCAGCTTATCCATAACTATCCGAAAAGATGGAATTCATTCATCGCGAATAGTACACTTGAATTCTTCGGGGTTCATGACTTGGAAACGGCAAATTATATTTCGTCATTACTTGGAAATCGCATTGAAAAAGTAAAAAATAACGGCAAGGATTTTGAGAAAAAATTACCACTTATGACCGCTCAGGAAGTAATGACATATCTGGCAAAAAACAGAAATAGAATGCTCGTTTTTCCTGTTGACGGACTACCGTTGAGACTTGAGCGTGTGGGTTATAAACGAGTGAGGGAACTAAACCCAATAACAGGTCTTATCGGGCATTACGAGTTTTAATTTTTTTCAAACCTAGTCTCTATCAAAGCCGTGATCCCTGTCACGGCTTTTGTCTTTTGAGGTGCTGTTAAATTCATTCAATGTCTTACTAAAGAATGCAGCTCGTTCTTGTTCTTTAGTCTGTTCTGCCGTTGGTTGAGCGCCATCGTTAAATTCGCCGGAAGCTTCACCTGAATTTATCTCATGAGCAGTTGAAAAATGTTTGATTCCGGCTTTATAACTACCGCCGTAATCTTCAAACATTTTGGCTTCTAATCTTTTGGCTTTGTCTTCAATGTTCTTCTCCTGTTTTTTTAGAAGATCCTGATACACTGAAGAGCGATCTTCTTCCAAGGTTGGAGAATCAACAAATTCCATTTTTTTAAAAGCCTCCTTACGTTGATGCTCTTCTCTCTTTCGTATTTTTTGAAGCTCTTCTTTAAACGCCGAATTCAAATCTTCAAGCGCTTCCTTACTTATCGCCATAAATGAAAAATCATGTTACAATGATCTTATTACTTATACGAAACGCAGGCCTAAAAGATGAATGACGATCAACTAAATGACGAACAATTGAAACAACTAAAGCTTTATTTTCAAACGCTTGACGAAATAAGAGGGATAGATCAATCGGGGTTTTGGACAGATGAGGAATTAAGAGAATTGACCAGTATTTATCGGCTTATTGGAAAGCTCGGTGATGGCAATCCGGTGAAGGCCGCTCATATGCATACCAGAACTATAAGAGGGGCAAATAGAGCCATTGAACTTACAAACGGTGATCAAAGCACCGCAATACATTAAAGCTCCAAATCTAAATCTTGGTCTTTATCTTTCTGTTGACCTTCCCGGTTCAGGTCATCCAAAGTTTTCTTATAAAAGTCTTTCCTCAACTTCTTCTTGGTCTCATCGGGTGAAGGCTTCTCTCCTAGCTTGTTTTCAGGTTGTGTTGCGGGTGTCTGTTGATCAAAGCTTGTCATCGGATCATTAGGACTCACTCCTTGTTCAAGCATTCGATTATCAATGTCTGCCAAGGTATTTTGAAGACTATTTAATTCGCTCTGGAGTCGCTGCCTCTCACCTTTTTCTAAAGAGTTTTCGAGTGCTTTTCGAAGTTCCGCAATTTTCGCAGCATATTCCTCGCGCTTGTAATGTTCTCGCAACTCACGTTCTTTCCTGAATTGAGTTTGTTGCGACTTATCCTCTTTTTCGCGTATAGCATCAAGTTCATCAGCGAAATTTTTTCTAGACTGTGAATTTTCCTTCTGTTCTAGTTTTTGCTTTAGTTTATCCAGTCGATTTTGAAAATCCTGATCTTTTTCAAGGCTTTCAATATTGCGATTGGTGACTTCCTTCTTCTTAGGTTCTGTCGTCTCCTGATTTTCCTCTCTCCTATTTACTTCTGCTTCTAACGCGCCATCAACAATCGCTTTTTGACGATCAGTTTCATACTGATCACGATCAAAAACCTGTCGTTGATCAGAGATGGTTTGACCGTTAGGCAAATCCTGCAAGTCTGCTAAACGCTCTTTGATATCTTTTGCGCGCTGCCCCTTCAACTGGCGTGAAAGGCTTGAAATCTTACCTTGTTCATCAACCAGTACAAAACCACGCCTGTCTCCTTTGCATAGAGTAAGTCCTTCTTGCAGCAATGCGGCCTGAAAAGCCTTGCTGCTATCTGCTTGATTATAGAGATTTTGTATAATGAGTGATTGGTCTATTCTGGTTTCGCGGTGCTTGGTTTTTTGACCTTGCTTGCGCTTCTCATTATTAATCACACGCTCTTCGCAGTAAATTTTACCATGACTCTTTTCATACTCCTCAGCCCAAGTGCTAAAGCGCAGTCGATCATTTTGTGGTCGCATTGTTTTACCAGTCTGGGGATGAACAAGATTAGTTATGACATGCACATGAGGATGAGCGGTGTCTTGATGTGCAACCATTACGGCTTCATGATCTTTTAGCCCTAATAAATCCAAGGCATCAAAAGCCAGTTCTTGCATATGATTTGGCTCCGGATTTTGTTCAGGTTGCCAAGCGATTGAAAATGAGTAAACAGGCTTGTTCATGCTTTTACGACCAGACATTGGAACGCCAGCTTGCTGCTTTAGCATATCACTGTTCATTGCCGTATAAGCCATCCATTTCATGGCAAGTTCAGGATCATCGGTCGGAACATTATGGGTTAATGTCCAAGCGACACGTTCATTTGTGTCTTGGCCTTTATCATGGAGGTAATATTGTCCAGCCCCTTTAAAGCTGGCTCCGCGCTGAGCAATCCTTGGTATCATAGGACTCCCATTACCTTTCTTAATAATTGATCATGAGCATCAAGTGCCTTGCGCAATTCCTGCGGTTCGACCCCATTTGTATGAAAGCGTTTGGTAAGCTGGTTTAGATTGTTCCCGCTATACCGAAGCTCTTCTAAAAGGCTAAAGTCAGCACTGCTTTTGCGCACGACAATTTGTCCCGCCAAAGCCATTTGGCGGACATACTCAGTAAGAGACAAACCAGCTTCTTCTGCTCGGGAAATTATGGATTCATAATCCGTTTCTGTGCAGCGAACTGGTGGTAAGCTCTTACTCAATTTTTCTGAAGTATGTTTTTTAGGGCGAGCCATAAATGCTATTTTCGGAAAAATTTTACGGCGTTTATTGCGCCTTTTCTGGGGGATCCAACGGGGGTTCAACCCCCTTGGCAAGATGTTTTCTGCATAGCAAAAACGTATCTTGCTACTCTGGTGTTTTTAACGGCCACTGTACTTAACGGGTTTCACTCTATGAACCGAATTTGACCCTCTCATTGCTAGCCAAAAAAAGATGACCATCAGCATGATCCGCAAGCGGCAGTTCATTCCAAAAGCCCATGACTTTTTTAAAGACCAAACCGTTCCGAAATCTCTGGCATCGATAAGGCTCGATGCATTTCATTTATGTCATTGAAGCCTTTATACTTATGATTTTGTGGCTTGATAGAAATTGAGGCCTTCTGGAACTCGCCGGTCAATTTATCAAGAGCCTGCCGTCCTCCAAGATCATTATCAAACCATGTTTGTACCTTTTGGTAATCGTTGGCTTTCATAAGACGTACGGCTTCGTTGATCATCGTTGCGCCGTTTAAAATAATTGCATCTGATTGGGGTTTTTCCTTTTGATAAATTGCCAGCAAAGACAGAAAATCATAATGGCCTTCAATCATTTGCAGATTGCCATTTGAATTGCTTCCCTTAACGAAGGTGATCCCGCGCTTGCCAATCAAGCCTTTGAAATATTTGTTTCGGATTTCATAGCCATCCTCATCGTTTCGCATGCCGAGTGCATAGCCAGTTGTGAAGGTTTCTTCATGTTTATAATGAACTTGTTTAAGATATTTCTGTGCCAGGCTAAATGGTATCTTTCTTTCATTCAAAAAGTTGTGAAGGGCAGGGAGCTCAATAGACTTTACAAGCTGTAACTTCATGGGGTTACCTTTCTTCTTGATAGATCGATTTCTTGATGACTCTTTTTGAGAGATATTACCTTGAAAAAGAGTTTTTAATTGTTCTAGTGCGCCACTAACATCAGTGTGGTAAAAGCGCATAACGTACGCGATTACATTTCCACCAGCACATTTCTGTTCGGCTCCACCAACCTCTCCAAAGTCACACCAAAGGTTTCGATTAAGGTCAACAGAAAATGAAGGCGTACGTTCCTGACGAAATGGAGAAATATACCAAAACTCCGTTCCACCTTTTTTCACGTCAAGTGGCTCGAATCCTTGCCTTGTAAGTACCTCATCTAATCGAATAGATTTTGCTTGCTCGATATTCACCGAACCCCCGTGAGTTTATTTTCAATTAATGGTTTGTTTGAAAAATTATATGTAACTTATTGATAGAATTAAAGATCTCTCAATTATGGCACGACCAAGACCCGAAAATGGCCCTTCAACAACAGGAAATGAGTCAGGAAAAGGCAGAGGAAACAATCCTACGAGACCTGGAAAAACACCCCCACCGTCGCCAAAGACGAAATAGGCTATTCAGAGATATTCATATTTTCTAAATCTCGGCTTTGATGCCAAAAACGCCTGATGACTATATGATTGTTGTCCGCAATGTCATAGTAAATTGAATAGCGCTTAAAGCTGTGTTTTCGTAAACCCTTTCTAAGAAAATCTTGAGGTCTACCAATCGTAGGCATGTTAGCAATTTTCTGACATACCTCGCTTAAGCTATCGATAAATTTATCCGCGACGTGATCACTGCTTTGCTCAGAAATATAATACCAAACTGAAGCAAGATCATTTCGGGCCTGAATACTTAATTCAACTTTTGGCATCTTGCCATCCTACGATTTGAGAGAACGGCCCATTTCTTTGATTTCTTGGGCACTAAATTCCACGGGTTCGCCTTTATAACCTTTGTCAATTTCTCGACGCAATTCTTGAACCTTCAATTCCTGTTCTTCCAATAATCGAAGACCTGCTCTGATAACCTCACTTGCGTTATTGTACCGACCACCTTCTAGTTGCTTAGAAACAAAGTCTTCAAAATGAGGGTTGAGTGACACATTCATGCTATTCTCCTTGTATTCTACTATTATACATGAAAATAACGATAAATAACAATAGTTGTTATAATTCTCGCCCTCCTGTTATCCATGCGTTCATCTCGTCAAGCAATTTAAATTGCATACTTTGCTCATAGTGTTTCTCAGTAACTTCCACGCGTGAGTGGCCGAGGCCTTTGGATATTTTACGAATATCAATACCCATGGATAAGCCAATGTTTGTCCAGGTGTCGCGTGCTGTATAAGTAGTAATATTCTTATCTATCTCTAACATCGTCGCAATATCCGTGAAGTGTTTATTGAAAAGTTTGGACTTATCCTTCTTCACAAGAAAAATGCGCTCTTCCGGTGTGTCTTCTGGTATTATTGGGAATAAGTAATCGCTACGCTTTTTACCTTGTTGGTAATAGTTGATAATTTCCAAATTCTCTTCATTTTGAAGTATTGAGAAATCATCGCCTTCTTCTTCAGTTTTCTTGCGCCTGTAATTGAAACGCTTGCCGTCGAACCAATCTACTCTAGCCAATGATAAATCCATAAAGTTCATACCCATATTATTGAACATGAACAGAAAATAGTTGATGGCATGAAACTTAAAGCTGTTCTCGTTAAACTCCGACTTTAAGCTGCGGATTTGATTGATTTCTTCAAATGTTAGTACTACTGGCTTATTTTCAACGCTTGTCTTCTTTATTCCCGCAAAAGGCTTATGTCCTTTAAGTTCATCAAAGGAATCCTCAGCGTCGCTTATGATTGATTGTAAAGACCGAAGATGAATATT
The DNA here is from genome assembly GCA_033344775.1 of Cytophagales bacterium. Classification (NCBI taxonomy): domain Bacteria; kingdom Pseudomonadati; phylum Bacteroidota; class Cytophagia; order Cytophagales; species Cytophagales bacterium. The sequence goes on from JAWPMT010000005.1 coordinate 1,984,849, forward strand.
CACGGAGTTCTTTGCCAGCTTCCCACTCAGATAAGCATGAAGCTTCTTCGCATAGTCTTTTGTCACGGCCTTAATTGGCATGTCGAAAGCTTTGTATTCATCCAATACCTGGTATCCATTTTTATCATCCCAGCTATAAAGAGATTTGATAATGACATTATCCGGCTTCCTGGCATTTTTCATGTTGAACTTAATCAGAACTTTTAAAGCACTCTCATAGGATGCAATTGTTGAATATTTTTTACGTAAGCGAAAGCGGTTGAATAAGTCTGCTCCATGCTCCAACACATGAAGAGCGGATTGTTTCTTAAAGAATTTACGCTCGATCTCATCCTTAAGCTTGCCAATATCCCAAAGCTTTATATCTGCCTTATTCTCATCAAGCCAAAGGTCAATTTCACTGAAAGACTTCTGAACCCGTTTTGAATGACGTACAGCATTTTCAATTCCTATTACTTTTCTAGTCAATGGATCAAAGTCTTTCTCAAAGACATACAAGTCATAAGGAATATCACGAACCTTCCTTTTGTGAGATATACGTAACACAATAGGACATCTTCCATCCTTATGTTTGTGGTCCTCACGTTTATCTAATGTGACTTTTACTTTAGCCATAGACTTCCTTTCAATGATTTTCGGCGTGCTTTCGGCGTGCTTTTTTGAGTTTTATTCAGTTCTATTCAGTCTAATTTAAGCAAGAATCCCCCTAAAAACGGCGTATAGGGCAGTTTAAATTTGAATGAAACTGATTAGGATTGACTGGCAGTCAAGAGGTCGTCGGTTCGAATCCGATCTTCTCCACAGAATCAGAAAGCACTTGCAGCAATGTGAGTGCTTTTTTTTGTTAACGCTTGACTATACCAGTCAAGAGGTTGTCGAACTGGCCGTCTGCGACTAGGCGCCCCCAACTAGGCGTCCCCGATCGAATCCGATCTTCTTCACATTAATAATGAAGCACTTACGAGCATTAACCTTGTAAGTGCTTTTTTATTTAAAAGCTATTTGCCAACAATCCGACTCCATTTCATAAATCAACTTATGAAAAAAGTAGTTTCAAAATAGAATAGTACGACAGTAAAAAATTCATTGTACTATTCTAATATAGATTCGAGAATCGCGTCATGTTCCGATTTCCACATTTTCAGTGACTTTTATGGCGATTATTAGCATGAAATGCGAAATGAGTGACATTTCGTATAGCAAACCATTCAGAAAAAACTAAATTACACTTTTTATCAATTAGTATTTTAAAGGGAAATAGCTATCAATTCACTTTGACTTATTGCTTATTTTGAAATAAGAAACTGATCTTAATTGACTTGGCCACTTGTAGAAAGGTTGATTTGAAACATGGCGAGGCAAGTACTTCTCGGAAACGAACAGCGAACCTGGGAATCAACTTTGAGAGAAGGCCATTATGTTTAAATGAAAAAACACGATTGTGATGAATCGTGTTTATGTGTAGCATCGAATAATCTAATTTCGATTTCTAAAAACAATCATTGGAAAAGGAACTAGCATCTCTCATCATGCCATAAGGCATTCTGACCACTTTGAGACCTGGTCTCTCTCTCAGCATACCAATGATGTCGACAACAGTAAGTCCATAACTTTCCTTGACCTTTCCGTTGAGACCAACAAGTTTATGAATCGTTTCTCATGATATGCAGTATATACCGCATCACCTTCATTCCTCAATAGATCCAGCAAATTCTTGTAGCCAAAATCATCCATTGTAGTACCGATGATCATTATTAAAGTCAAATTTTCCTTGACTAAATCGAATTGACACTCCGAGCACGCCAAAAAACTTAAACTATCCGAGCGGTGAATTGCCAAAAACCGACTGCCGTTCAAAAGAATCCACAAATACCAGGGGTCTTTTCAGGTCTTTCGGAGAGGCCATTTGCATATGTGAGGAGTATCTTACTAATTGATATCCGTCCAATTTCGCGATAATATTCCCAGACTCTGTGTTTAGCCCCTTTAATACCGATATTCGGTCAAATGACAAGTTGAAAGTATTCTTAGTCCTAAGCGGAATTTCTTCTCTCAACAAGGGCCTCAAGGCATCCGGATGAACCAATATCCCTTCACTGATTTCAGATAAGTCTATAAGTTCTTCTAATGATATCTCTAGCAAGGAACTGCTATAATCATACTGCGAGGGATTAGCATTCATGATACCATCCACGTCAGTCCATTTAATAATTTCTGAAGCCTGACACAAAATGCCAATTGTTGTAGCCGTAATGTCTGCAAAATATCTGTGTAGGATACTCTTAATTTATGGCTACCAAACTCTCTCTCCAGTCCCAGGTCTATTGACCCAAAATCCCCCACTTCTGCAATACCAAATATCATTCCCGACTGATACCATCCCGATACTTCAAAATTGATCTTCCAATGCAAATTGAAGCGCTGCGAACCGTTCAGATTAAAGGTGAATAAGGAAGTCTCGAATGTGCCTCAAGAAAATCTGCTTTTGTGACCGTATAGTTTGCTGTAGCACCAAATTGCACATTCCACCATTCCTGAATGGTAAGTGGGACACCATCGGAGAAACTAAAGTTGTCTCGTGAAGTAATGTTTTTAGCGATACACAAAAACTCTGGGGAGTTACTACAGCCTATATTCAAGGTACCAGTCACTTTCTGATGCAGGATGATCCAAGGACATGTGCGATAAGCATTAAGACCTATCTAGACTAGCTAAAATGCAATCACTTAAAGAACCGAATCTATCTATCTAACGGAATTCAGACTTATGTAGTCATCGATGAATTGCTTCACTGACTCGCGACTATTCTGATTGTTCCGTATGGTTTCAAATTCACTCCTTTTAATTAGCCTAAACACGCCAATAGAAGAAAAGAATGACTTTCTGTCTTCAGATATCTCACTCCCTTGGTCAGCAATTTCCTCCAAATATATTTTGTACCAAATTCGCCCAGTATTTTTTATGACGTCATGGATGCCGCTTTCCACTTGACTCCTTAAAGCTGGAAATTTGGCATCTGCATATACCAATAAACCGACTTGAAGCCGGTAGTAAAATTTATTTGTTTCACCCTTGATTTTATTGTAATAATTCTCTTTAAAGATGGTAAGCAGCTCGCCTATGATCCTTTTTTTCGTCTCGAGGGAAGATTTTTCAATTAAAACCTCGACAATGGGCCTCATTATTTCAAATTTATTTGCCTTCGTTTGTTCGCCCTTCCCTTGCAAGGGATCTAAATGAATCTTCACAAGAGATTTATAGGCTTCAAAAATCACCTCATCTTCCAACGAGTAGTCCTCAATCTTCGCAAGGAAATATTTTTTCACATAATTTTCAGCTCCATTCCCCTCGGAATCGAGGGCACGAGTAACCTCATGGAAAATGGTATTAAAATCCCGTAACTGAATCTTAGGTTTTAGCTCGGATGCAACTGTAATGACACTCCCGGAATCATTGATTGTGATGTCACTATGTTTTCCAGTGACATACGCTTTAACACTTTGCACAACAGAATAGTCCAAATCAGGGCGTTTAAAATCAATAGGTTTTAATTCGCTACCCCCTTCATGAATAACATCATAAGTCACATATGCAGGCTTTACGCGGTATTCACGCAGACCCAATTGCGTCAAAAAGTTGCTTTTTAAATTAGGGTTTGTCAGTGAACCAAAACTAAATGACAAGGTATCGATCTCCTTTACATCCAAATCCTTAAATGAAATTTTGACTTTATCCAGATCTGAATTTAGAATTTGAATTTTTTCACGTTGCTCTACAAGATGAAGGTCATCTTTCGTTTGGAAATAATACTGACAATGGCAGGAGTCAGGTAACTTCTCTAATTCATGTGGTGTAAAGTAAGCAGAAAGCAACCATACCGCTCCTGGTAAAACGACCATAAGAATATAGTTGGTCACCTTCTTATTCAATATCGTAAATACACTTGGGGTCAAATAAAGCTGGGGTATTTTCATGAAATTGACCATGTAAGAAGGCTTTGAAAAGATAAGCTTAACCAACGATGGTTGTAGTCCCAACCAGGACACAATCGCCCCAATGGCATAATTGATCTTTTCAGGGTCAATCAACATGAACTGAACGTTCCCAAGCCTCAAAGCCCAATTCGTCAATAAAGCTGCGAAAGTGATGAATAACATGAAGCTAAAGACAGCCTTTCTTCCATTCTGACTTACCGTCAGTGAATCGACGCTCAATAAATCACCCTCTTCATTGGTACTAAACTTGATTTCAAGGTCAACTTTAATTGATCCGGTCAGGTTGTTAAACCATAAAGTAAATCTGGTTGATAGTTGAGAATTTTCAACTGATTTTTGTTTGGTAATAACTGCCAGATAAAGAGGTTTAATCCCCTTTTTCAGTCGAATGCTCTCATTTTTTCCAATTGGAGTTTGCTTCTCATCACACAGGTAGATCTGGCCTTGTTTGTATTTGAAATCCTTATCTAATGTGAGGTTTTTATATTCCTGGAGTACGCACCCATCCAGTGAAATCTCATCCTTCGTCTGTAAATCGAATTTGATTGGAATTAAATAAACTAATTTATCTTCCTCTCTTTGCGTTGTTGCGAAAGTGAACGGTGCTGCACTGATGATCATAACTTTCTGAAATATATGAAAAAATCATCACAGCCATATGCTTTAAGTAACTGCCAAATACCTCTTCATCCCTGTTAACATGTTTCGACTATAATTCAATTGAATTCACTCCGGCACCCACCTCACCTTCTCCTGCGCATTGACTTCTACTTAACTCTCACGGCTGAAATGGACTGGAAGAATTCGTCAGCAGCCTATTTTTCGAAGAGGTTTTTGTAGAAAAGGCTAGTTGGTCTGATCCCTGTCCGGGTTCATTCCTTCACAAAAGCGTCAGTGTCATTTGAACTGAGGTTAAACTTGGAAACTTCATGCTTCAATGAACTAGCAATCGCAGAAAGCTTTTTGGATTTTTGTTTGTAATTATCCATGCCGGCTGCCAATTCTGATGCGGAGCTGGCTACCTCTTCCGTGCCGGCCGCAGTTTGCTCCGAAATAACAACTACACCCTCAGTTATTCCAATCACTTCCTGGATACTACCCAATTGCTTGCTCGTTGCGGCTACAATTTCTTCGCATAGCCCTAACGTATGGGACGAAGAAGACTTGATTTCCTTGAAAATGACGGAAGCTTCTTCAGAAACCGATGTGCCAGATATGACGCGTTCATTCATTTGATCCATGGTGCGAGCGGTTTCCTGCGTATCACTTTGAACATCGGCAATGAGTTGCTCAATCTTCACCGCCGATTTTCTGGAATCCTCCGCCAGCTTACGGATTTCGTCTGCTACTACTGCAAAGCCACGACCCGCATCACCTGCCTGAGCAGCTTCAATAGCTGCATTCAGCGCCAACAGATTGGTTTGGGCGGCAATCTCCGTAATCAAACCGAGCACCTGACTGATCTCACCAGACCTTGCTTGCAACACGTCTATCGATCGATGTGTTTTATCGGCATAAGTCCTGATCTCCAAAATATTATTCATGAGCTCCTGCGTCATTTCCTCACCTTTTTGCCCTTTTTCTGCACCAAGTACGGCGGACTCATTGATGATCTTCGCTTTCTCTTTCATGCTATCTGAGGATCCCAATATTTCTTCAATAAGATGGGACACATCGTCGATGTTACTCACCTGAGATTGAGCACCACTGCTTATCTGTCCAGTAGCTGAGGCAATCTCCGAAGTACTTCTGCTCATTTCATCTCCTGATACCATCATCTCGGTGGCAGATTCCTGTACAGAATCGGCATTGACAATAATCTCCGACAAGAGTACATTGAGCTGATCTAGCGCACTGTTGAAACTATCCATCAGCCCTCTGATATCTCCACGTTCATCACCATCAAATCGCTGAGAAAGATCCCCCGATTTCATCGAAATTACCATACTGTTTACCCGCACCAATGGGTCTGCAATGGACTGAAGCAAGTTATTAATGGATTCACTCAATTCTCGCCATACGCCAAATTTACCTTCCAGTTTAATCCGCGTATCAAGTTTTCCTTCGACACTGGCTTCTTGCAACGCGAAATCAGTTTCTTCCAGAATTAATTTAAGATTATTGCTGAGGGTAATGAATTCATTTCCTATTACATCTTCAGCACCAATGGCACTAAAATCGATATTTAAATTTCCCTGACTGATGTTTTGAGCAAAACGAACATAGTTTGCCGAGCTATCAACCAGAACATTCAATGAGCTGATCATATCCCCAAGTTCGTCCTTGCGTTTGACAGTTTCTTTACTGACAATTTTTCCTGCCGCCATTGACGTCAGTTTGACACCAACCTTATTGATTGCCAATACAATTTGATTACTGAAGTACCAACCCACATATAAACCGATCAGGAGCAATGCTAAAGCAATGCCCATGACTGTATAAAAAATTCCTAAAAGTTGTTCTTCTACTGCTTGTTGCTTTTTTAGTACAGACTCATCAATGGAGTCCGTGTAGATTCCAGAGGAAATTACCCAATCTAGCGGCTCAAATAATTTAGAGTAAGACAGTTTACTATATATTTTATCTTCCTCAGGTTTTACCATCAAGTAATCCACAAAAGCATCACCATGCTTCAATGACCGCTCAACCCGCTCCTGATATAGATTTTTTCCTTCCTTGTCTTTAACCACATTATACTTTTCATCGCTCATGACTTTGCCCTTATTTTCCGGCTTAGCCGCATGCATGATCATTGTAGGAAAAGGTAGTTGGGTATCAGTAATCCAGAAATAGCCTTCCGTTCCGTCAAATCGAATTTGGGAAAGTAAGCTGAGCGCCTCCTCAATTGCCTCCTCTGAGTTCGGCTGTTGATTTGCTTGTTCCACTATTCCATATGCCAAATCCACTACACTTTTTAGTCTGAGTCTCGCCTTTAAAACCTCTTCTTCCCGAAAGGACTTGATATCTTCAGTGCTCTTGGCCTGAATACTGAAGATAGCTACCAGACTAATGCTGAGTACCGCCACTACCAGCAGGCTACCAATTAACAGTGCGATTTTTAATCGTAGATTCATGAATTAGCTTCAAATAGGTTTTTGATACGCCTCCAAACATCGGAAAAATTTACGGAGGAATCAGCTGGATAATCTAAAGATAGAAATTAAGGCGTTTCCCCAATTGGTTATTCGGCTAGAACCGAATTTGTAAGGTCGAAACCAAATAAATTCCTGCTGAAAACCAAACAACAAGCCATTCATCATCGACATACTATTTTTGCGCGACTTGATTTTGAGAAATTCCCCAATCAATCCCTGAATTAACTCAATTACTATGCGCCGAAGCATTTTGCTATTCTCTGTACTTTTTCCACTATTCGCTGCGAAAGCCCAATTCCAAATGGACCTGGAATTCCGGCCCAGATCTGAGTATCGGGATGGTTACACAACATTAAGTGAACAAAATGAACAGGGCGTATTCTTAACCACCCAACGCACAAGACTCAACATATCCTTCAATGACCAGAAAATAACATCGTCTTTCATTTCCTTTCAGGATATCCGAACCTGGGGCCAACAAGGATTAAATACGCGGGAATCGACCATCAATTTGTATCAGGCATGGATAAAATTGAACCTTGCAGATCGACTCACCATTAAGATTGGAAGACAGGAGTTCGAATACGATGACTTAAAGATCCTGAGCAACAGCACCTGGAGATTGCCCGCTAGATCCCATGACGCAGGCCTATTGGAATGGAAAAGTACGGATTCAACCTTGACTGTCCATTTGGCCGGCGCGGTAAATAATGAAAGAGAAGTACTGTTTCAGGACCTTTATGAAGTAAATGGAACCTATAAAAATATGGGAATGCTTTGGTTGAATAAGCACTTTAAGTCCACAGAACTCTCGATGCTTTTTCTAGACCTTGGCCAACAGTTGGCCGACACGTCGATCAATCGCTTCAGGACTATTGGCATATATGGTGTTCAAAAAATTGGCAAAATGAAGCTCACAGGAAGTTACTATATCCAGCGAGGGCGAAACCAATCCGACCTCAAAGTTGCTGCTCACATGGCTTCATTGAATTTAAACATTCCCATTTCCACAGGTTTTAGTATCACCCCAGGCTTTGACCTTTTGTCCGGCACAAGCGCCGAAAACCTACAGGACCCTTCCTATCTTGAAACCAACACCTTCATACCTCTTTATGCCAGACGTCACCGGTACTTTGGCGTACAAGACATGTTTTATGCAGCAGGATTCAACGTACCCGGGGGATTGGAAGACTATTTTGTCAAGTTTTCTTATCAGGCATCAAAAAAGTGGCGCACCAGACTCCAATTACACTCTTTTTCCACACAAGAAAGTATTGGGGACTTAGAGAACGGAACGATTCTTAATGACAAACACTTAGGCTATGAAGCAGATTTTTTTCTTGATTACACACCCTACAAGTCTTTAAATATTGGCCTGGGGTACGCGCATTTCTTTGCTAGTGAGAGTATGCGAGCACTGAAACAACGAGGATCAGCGGATGAAATCGCTCATTTCGCTTATCTACAGCTCAACTACACACCGGTACTATTTAAAAACTAGGGAATCACTCCGGCACCAACCTCACCTTCTGTTGTGCATTGGCCTCTACTTTTTCCCGGCTAAAATGGACTGGGAAGAATTCGTCGGCGGCCCACTTTTTGTAGAGGTTTTTGTAGTAAGGACTATTTGGATCTCCGGACTGTCCAGGAGAATTCATTCCCACTGATGCATCCCAATCATTTACATCCACAATGATCCGGAAGGTAGCGCCATGGGTTTGGTTGAAGTTACTTCCGGTGGCACCAGGTGTGTATTGATTTCCGCCGCGCTCAATGATATCAGTATTTAGTTGCTTTTGCAATGCAGTATTTACTACGGTTCCCAGCGGGTGTCGGATGGTCACATGTTTGAAAGAAGCATCCCCGTATCGCCATTGACGCATATCTTCTCCTTGCTGCTGCATCAACCAGTTTACTGCATGCTCGAAGGTATTGGCTAAATATTCATCTCTCCTGTCAGCGATGAAACTGTTAGGATCAAAAATCCAACTCAGTATCCGTGAAAACTGTATGGCAGGTATGTGCTGTTGAACCTCATCATTGGGAAAATAGTGATAGAAATTCTCTCTCAATTCATTTTCCCAGGCTACATAAATGGCTGCTTCGGCTGATGCAGGATCTAAGCGAAAATCCCAATCGGACAACATTAATTGCGCGTCTTCTACTTCGCCAGGCGCTACTTCCAGATCAAACAAGAGTGGCAGCAACTGACGAGCCGGAAGGGACAAATAATCGGTTTGTAAAGCCTTCATGTCTTCCATGGTGAGTTTTTTCCCGCCTTCCAACACTTCCGCAATACGATCCCCGCGAAAAGGGTCAGCCCATTGGAACCCGATTGCATCCCACTCGTCATAGCTCTCTGGAGTTACATTTTCATTGGCTGTAGCGAAATAGCCGGAAGGAGGATTGTAGACATTGGGTTTCTGAACAATTGGCAAATAGTCGTCCCATTCGTAGCGACCATCACCTGGCACAGGCACCATGCCACTGAAATTTCTTCGGATCGGAGCGATTCCTACGGCTTGCCAGCCAATATTTCCAGACTGATCCGCCCAGATCATGTTCTCACCCGGAATGTGCGAGTAGTTGCAGGCAGTTCGGAATTCTTCCCAGGTTTTCGCCTGATCCATTCGCAAAGAGGCAAGATACGGAGAACCTCCAGGCTCCATCCATGCACACTTCACTGCATAAGCTTTAAAATTGGCAGAATCAATATAGGTCACCGGGCCATGATGGGTGTACCAGAGGTCAACTTCATGATCCCCATCGCCTTTGACTGGAATCCTTTCTGTGATCACAGTCATTTCCTTCCAGGCATCTTGAAACCTGTATTGCTGAAGGTTCTCAGGGTTCAAATCATAAACATAAAGGTCTTCTCCGTCCGTACGGAATACCGTCAACCCCCAGGCGCCATGATCATTGTGCCCGATCGAAATACCGGGAATTTCCGGCTCACCCCCACCAATCACATTCCAACCCGGAGCATTCAAATGTGCCCAATACCTCAAAGAAGGAACAGCTAATCTTCGATGTGGGTCATTCGCCATATAAGCATGCCCATTAGCAGCAAGTTCGGGACGGGTCACCCAATTGTTGCTTCCTATCCAGAGATCCTGTGATTCAAACTCCTGTGGGAAATTCATGCCAATTGATTGCTCGGTTAATTCTGTTCTGTAATCCGGCAAAATATCTTCTGGCTGAAAGTTTACACTGGTTCGATAAGCATTGTACAGTTCCAATATCTCTGGCTTCAGCAGACTACCATCTATCGCTGGATCAAGAGCTAGTTTTGGATCTTTCGGATGGAACCAACTGTATTTTTTTACCTGCTCTGCTCCGAGATTCGCTACAGCAATTCCAGTTGCTAGCTCTGTGCCAATATTCCCTAGAAGTCCCTGATGTCTGGAGATCACCACTTCTGGTGTCCACTTTTGTGGAAGGATGCCTAATGCCTTAAAAGTGACGGGCAGCAATTCCAGGTTTTGTAATACCTCGTCGATGTAGGCATTTACTCCGGCTGTGTATTGGGTAATGATCTCTACGCCATCTTCATGGTAGTAGTTCATTTCTTCGGTCATGTCCCCTCGAAACTTAAACAGTCGAGTACCGATATCTCTTTTCAATTCGCTTTCCCCTAATATTTCTGCTACGGTCCCGGTCGCTTGTCTTCTCCATATCTCAAATTGAAACAAACGATCCTTCGCGGCCAGGTAGCCTTGAGCAAAAAACAGGTCATTCTGGTTTTGCGCATAAATGTGATTGATCCCGGATTCATCACGGATCACTTCCACAGATTCGGTTAAGCCTTGAATCTTAATTTCGACTGCCTGTTCTTTTTGCTGAATACAGGATATCAAAAAGAGCAAAAGAAACACTTGAAATAAATACTTCATGGTTTAGAGCTTTTCAGTTAGAATGGCGATCATGGTTTTAATGCCTTCTCGATAATTCCCCAACCTTAGGTTTTCATTTGGGCTATGTTGATTGTTATCCCTGTTCACCGTCGGAACAGTAACCGCAGGAATATCTAAAGTGGTCACGAAAGGCGAAATCGGAATAGAACCCCCACTCATGCGTATCATGATCGGTTCCTGACCAAATGCATTGTTGAGTGCACTCCTCAGCCATAAACCGACCTCCGAATCAAAGTCAGTACGAAAGGATTGATAAGACACCTCCGACGTAAAGGTCGCGATTTTGGGATACGACATTCGTTCTTGTTTGACCGGCAATCGATCAATGACATGATATCCCTGATCCTCAATATGCTCACGAATTAACCGAATCAATCGATCGGGATCTGATTCCAGCACCAGCCTTACATCAATTTCTGCTCGGGCTGAACCTGGAATGATGGTCCTCACTTTTTCATTGATCCAGCCAGATTGCATGCCTCTGATATTAAGTGATGGGTACTGAATGGACTCCTGATAGTATCCCCCAACCTGATCTGTTTGTGCAATCTGTAACCGCAACTTGATACCACGCTCATCGTCAGGGACTCGTTTCAAGATCCGTTCTACCTCCGGCGTTATTTCGATCCCATCATAAAATCCTGGAATGGTCACCCGACCCTCGTCATCTTTCATTGAAGCCAACAATTTGCTTAAGCGCAAAGCAGGGTTAGGGGCATAATTCCCAAAATGTCCACTATGCTGAGGTACAATCGGACCATAGGTTGTCAGCTGAATCGTGGCAATTCCTCTTGCTCCGAATGTGAGTGTAGGTTGGTTGGTAATGTGTCTGGGCCCATCAAAAATGATCAACATGTCTGCACTCAGTAGATCTGAATTATCGATGACCGCTTGTGGCAACCGAGGCGAACCAAGCTCTTCCTCAAAGTCCATGATCACTTTGATGTTGAAATTCGGTTCTTTTTCAAGATCGCGAACCGCATCTAAAGCCGCTAAAAACATGGCAACTGGTCCCTTGGCATCACTCGCAGACCGAGCAAAAATCCGCCAATCATCATCATACAGGCTGATTGATTGAATGGGTAAGGTCTCCCAATTGCCATCGTCATCTTTGCGTTTCAGCGTGGGTTCATATGGGTTAGACTGATTCCACCATCGCCCATCTACAGGCTGACCGTCAATTTGGAGGTAGATCAATACCGTTTTCTCTGCACCTACATGCCTGCGTTCCGCCAGCAATAATGGAACTGTTTCTGTGTCTATTCTTGTCGTTCCAAAATTCCGCTTACGAAATTCATTTTCACACCAGATCACATTCTTCTCGATGTGTTCGGGATAATTCGCATCGTTGGGAATGCTCAGCAACTCCAGCAAAATAGGAAAGGATCGTCTCGCATAACTCGCACTGATTGAATCCAGTTCAGCATTTTGGCCTTGAACGTCGAATAATAATGCGGTGAAAAGCAGGCAAGACAGGGCGTAAGGTCGCTTCATTAGATCTAGGTTAAGCCGGGGAGTTATAAAGCTAATGATTTATTTCCCGACCTTTGAGAAAAGGACCTGGAATGAAAAAGCTAGAAGGTGATCTGATCAAACTGGGAAAAGCTGGCACATTTGACGTAATTGTGCATGGATGCAATTGTTTTTGCACAATGGGCGCTGGAATTGCCAAAGGAATCAAGGCTGAATTCCCCGAGGCATTTGAAGCAGACAAACAAACCAAATCGGGAGACCATAGCAAACTAGGCACGATCAGCTATGCTAAATCCAACCACCTGATCGTCGTGAATGCATACACACAATTTCACTGGAGGGGAAATGGCCCACTTGCGGATTACGAAGCCATTCGTCGGGCATTTCGCAGCGTCAAAGCTTCCTTCTCAGGAAAGCTCATCGGCTACCCGGCCATTGGAGCAGGGCTGGCCGGAGGTGATTGGGCAGTGATCTCAGCAATAATTGAGGAAGAACTTCAAGGTGAAGATCACACTTACGTTGTTTTTAAACCTTAGCTAATTCCGACTTTTCCAAATGAAGTAGACAATCGGACCGAATATGCTGATGAGAAAAACGGGCAAGAAATAAGCTCCTAAATCTCCTTGTCCCTGCATGGATGAATCAATCACGCGCCACTCCATAAAGGCAAACGAAAGTGTCATGACCATATTCATCCAACGCATGAGCGAAGTACCATTTCGGTATTGCTTTTCTGCATTTTCCTCAGTGATCTCTACCGGGTAATTAAATATATGTGGTGCACGATTAAGCGCGTACAACCCGATGAACATGACCGTCCCTATAATTGGCAACATCAACAAAGTACCCTTGGATCCGTATCCATCTGCCACACCTTTGGCATTGAAATGAATGGGGATTGTATCTGGCAGAGAGGTGTAATGCAAAATGGGCAGTCCGATCAACAACAATACGCCAACAAATGTGGCTATTTCAATTGCCCAATCCTGAGGTCTTTTTTCTAATTGAATTTTAGGTCGTTCCGGATATAGCATACTTATAAATACGAAAGGAATGAACGCTCAGTTTCAGCGTCAGAGGCTTTCGAATTAGTTTTGGCCCAGCGACATGAAAGATCTGAAAATTACTGCACAATCGGTGCTGGAACAAAATTGGCGCGAAGGATATACCGTACCTAGCGCAAAGCTCTACCCTTTTCAATGGAACTGGGATTCTGGCTTCATCGCCTTAGGCTGGATGCATCTTGAAGAGGAAAAAGCCATGCAGGAAATGGAGTCCTTGTTTTCCGGTCAGTGGAGCAATGGCTTCCTCCCTCACATCGTATTCCATCATGCCGATAAGTTTGGTGACCAATATTTCCCTTCCGCAAAATACTGGGATAGCCGAACCTCCGAATTTGCACCGAAAAATGTGGCTACCTCCGGTATTTCACAACCTCCTGTCCACGGATATGTACTGGAGCGTATGGTCGAGAAATTCGGCATGAAAGACCGGCTTAAAGCACTCATTGGAAAAACTCTAAAACTGCACCAATACTATTACGACTACCGTGACACGCTCAAAAACGGGTTGATAAACATCACCCACAATTGGGAAACAGGACTGGATAATGCACCATGGTGGGATGAAGCGCTACAGCGAATCTCACGAGATGAATTAGCCCATGTATTCATAGATCGCAGAGATAAAAAAGTCGTGGAAAACAGTGCCGACACGCGCCCTAGTGATGAAGAATACAAACGGTACATTTGGCAGCTCAACGCGTTGAAAGATGTGCATTACGAATCAATCCCCGCTAACTACCCATATCAGATGGTGGAACTTACCACCAATGCCATTTTCCTCGCTTCTGGAGATTCACTGATCCGACTGGGGCGTCAATGCCGATTGGATGTGTCCTTACTAGAAAAGAAAGTCAAACAAGGAAAGGAAAGTTTTTCAAAAGTACTTTGGAATGAGGAAGGTTACTTTTCGCCCATGGACATTGTAAACGGTCAGTTAATCCCCGGCTGGGGAGCAGCTAGCTTTACGCCGCTCTTTGCACAATTGTTGAATGAGGAGCAACAGTCTATTGTATTTAAACATCTGAAAAACATCTTGAAATATCCGGCTGTTCCTTCATTCGATCCCAAACATAGCCTTTATCATCCCATGAAATATTGGCGTGGACCAATATGGATCAACATGAATTATCTGATCTGGCAAGGACTCAAGGCCTATGGAAAAACCGAATTGGCTAATCAACTCAAAGGTCAGGTCTTAGCACTTGTAGAAAAGTATGGTTTCATGGAATACTTCCCGGTAGATCCAAATGCTCCAACCGCGTATGGCGGTGAAAACTTCTCGTGGACTGCAAGTCTGGTGTTGGATATGCTGGAATCCGATTGATAGTCAGAAACCAACTAACAACCCAAATCGATAGCCAACATAATGGGTCAATGATTTGAATTTACCTGCGTCTAAAGGTGCTGGTGTATCCACCGCATCCATGTCTCGATAGACTGCATTGGAACCGGAGTGGACATTTACACCTGCATCGAAATTGAACTCATTGCGTTCCCCTGTAAATATTTTGCCGATATTCAAAGTAACTCCGCCGCCCAGTCCAGTATTGAAGGCGGTTCCATGAAATTCAAATTCATCTCCGAATTCTGAATTTTCTGTCAATGCGATGGTCGAACTGAAAAAGGTGGTCATTCCGATGCGTCCTTCTCCATAAGTTCTGATGGCTTCATTTTGAAATAAGGTATACTGCACCAGTCCGTGCACCGTCCAAAAGCAATCTTCTTCGTCTACCTCAATCTGGGTGCCTGAAGGTAAGGTTACATCATATTGATCCTGAGAATACATCGCAACACCGATCTCCCCTCCATAAGACCATCTTCCATTATCGGACATCCTAATTCCTCGCAGGCTTAACCCTCCCGCTACGCCATCCACATTCGTATTGAATTCACCTACAGGATCGTAAACCTTAACATCAATACCGAAATTCCATTGAGCAGCAGCTGAAAAACTGACCAAGAACGAGACAATTGTTATTACTAAAGCCTTCATGTCAATAGTGTTTTTATAAATATACGGAATATCGGGTTAATTGATTTTCGTTATAAGCTATAGAGGCAAAAATTTAATAGGTTATAATTCACAACTCAGACCAGTATGAGAAATAATGAAAATAAAATTCGCAACCCATAAACTTAGTAGAGACCTTATAGCGCTGAAATCCAGTAAATTCGCGGTAATAAAACTAAAATTTCAGCACTATGAAAAAGTATTTAATGGCCCTTATCCTTGGTTTTGCAGTATTAACTTTGACAACCTCTTGCGAGGATAGCACAATGGATGAAATTGAAATGGAATCTACCGGTGAATCGAAGGTAAAGCGGCCAGGTTAACCAATATTTGATATAATTAAAGCAGGTAATCCCTGCTTTTTTATATCTTTCCGTTTTTTACGAGAAGAAACCAGACTATAATAGATGATCATTACTTCTGTCTTGCTTTTGCTTGCCAGTATAATGCCTTTCAATTCCAAACAGGATATTGATGAGGCAAAGTATACGATTTATGATCATCTGGATGCAGGAAATATAGATAGCGCTCACTTCTACGTAGATCGTGCAATTTCTTTTTCCAAATCGATTGACTACAACTTCGGTGAAGCAAAATCTATCTTCATCAAATCTTATCTACATAGAGTTAACAACGAGCTTGGTGAAAGCTTCGTGTTAAATCTGGAAGCACTTAGACTTCTCACTGAGTCCAGTGACAAACGAACCCCAAAGACACTGGTAGATATTTATCTAAATACTGGGGAAATACTTATTCGGCATTATCAGTACGACGAAGCAATTAGGTACTTTGATCAGGGATTAGTTATTGCTTTGGAACACAATTTAAAAGTTAGAACTCACGAGTTGACTTACAGTAAAGGGGAAGCAATGATGAGAAAGGAAGCTTACCCAGTAGCTTTTGATTTGTTCAAACAAAGCTTCGAAATGAGCCTGGAAACAAAAGATGAGTGGACGATACTAAATAGCCTGAATTACATGGGCGTCACCGCGATTGAAATGGAGGATTATGCCTTAGCCAGATACTACTTTAAGCAAATTGAGGAATTTTCATTTGAAGTAGAATCAAAGACAAAATTTTTGGGATTTGCTTACCATAATATTGGCGAATCATACTTTCGAGAAGGAGATAACTCACTAGCAGAAAGGTACTTCAAGCTGGCACTCGGTGAAAATCAACAATTATCAGATTCTGTAAGGATTTTTGAAAATCAACTTCGTATTGCTCAGTTGATGTTTGAAAGTAGTCGCTTGAATACCGCAAAGGAACTCGCCACGATAAGTTTAAAATGCTATAACCAATTGGTACTTTTACCAGAAAATTATCAGGTTTATGATCTCCTTACTCAGATAAGTTTCGCCCTTAATGATTCAAAGCAAGCCAGTTTTTATCATAGGAAATATGTCGACGAGAATGAAGCTTTCCTTTTTGCCCAGAAAGAGACTTTGAAGTTAAGTCAGCAACACAAAATGGATTTGCTCACCGCCAGTTTCTTCAAGGATATGGAGAAACAGGAGCAGATGGCACAATTGAATCAAATCATCTATTTATTGCTTGGACTGGGATTACTCTCTTTTATCTTTGTTCGAGCAAAAAAATACCTCCTCAAGAGAAGTCTCGAGCAGGCATTCCGTGAAGTGGCTCAAAAGAAGAACTTGTACTTCTAAGGTTTCGACAAGCTCAACCTGACATCTATCTATTCGACACGAGAAGTCTTCCCTCCTCTTCCGGATTTGGTGAAAGCCCGGAATGTCAAATTATCGGATGTATCAATTGGTCCTTCATATAACGAACTGGTTTCCTTTGGTTCACTACCGTCAGTGGTATACCTGATCTCAAATCCAGGGAAATTAACATTTGCCGTAACTCTTCCTCCTTCTTCCTTAACCCCAGGCACAGGTACGCGGTAGTTCCATCCTCCATACAAGTGATCCAGTCTCGGTAATTCTTTGTTTCCTACTTGAGATGCAAAAGTGGTCCAATCCGCCTCAAATCCCACTTTCTTTCCTTGATCCAGTTTCCAGCCAGGCTCCCCTTTCCAGGCCCGCTCTGCAAAGCCAATCAATTTAGGAAGGATATAGTATTCCAACATGTGCCCATTGAATACGGTCTCACTCCAAAGTTGCGCCTGGATGCCGTAGATATTTCCTCGTCCTTTTTCGGTCAGGATGGTTTGCGTAGCTACTGCGGCTCCATCTTGCTCATAATCAGGAATAGGCAGCTGAAAATTATAGGGCATGAATTCAAACGCCTTTTGGGTGTCTACGTAACCCGCCCAATGCAGTCCTGTTTCCCTTGGATCTCGGTCATAGGAAAGGTCAAAATATAAATTGGTGGCATTGCAAAGAACCACTTCATAGCCTTCATTGGCCAGTCGATATCCCTCGTCGGCACGATACCAGATATAAGGGATCATGGATTTATCCTCATAACCACCCTCATGCTCACTCTCTGCAATCTCCTGCCATCCAGCCATTCGAATGCCTTTGGACTTCAGCAACTCATTGGCACGATAGAAGAAGTATTCCTGCAATCTTGAGACTTCCAGATCAGGATTATCTGCAATTAACGCTTCACAATTAGGAGAAGCTGTCCAAACACCTTTGGGTACTTCGTCTCCACCAATGTGAAGGATAGGCATTTCCTGTCCTGCCTGTTCATATATATTGATCAGGTTATCTACCACCAATCCAATGAAATCGTAGGTAGATTCCTGACAAACATTGATCACATTATCTGGGTAATTCTGAATGGACAGGTATTCACTCTTATCCTGTGGGTCAGCCAGGCGGTATTGGTCATTGCCGGTTGCTTTAAAATGATGCTCCAAAGCAATGATTGCTGCGCGAGCATGACCTGGTAGGTCAATCTCTGGAATCACTGAAATATGATGCTCTGCAGCAAGTTCTAATATTTCAACCATGTCTTTCTGACTGTAGTAGCCACTTCCGTGATTCGTTTCATCATCCGGATCCGGTCCTGAACCATACGCAGGGTGTATGAATCCTTCTTCGCTTTCTGAAAAGCCTCTTCTGGCTCCAACAGTTGTCAGCTCAGGGATTTCCGGAATTTCAAGTCGCCAACCCTCGTCATCGGTCAGGTGCAAATGGAATACGTTCACCTTATAAAATGCCAATAATTTCAAGGTCTTCTTTACCACATCAACAGGAATGAAATTTCGTGAAATATCCAGGTGAAAACCCCGATATGGAAATGCCGGTGAGTCTTGGATAACTACTTGTGGCAGTTCCATGCTTACGGACTCAGAGGCAAATGCATCCACTGGGAACAAAGCGATCAATGACTGCAAACCATAAAAAATACCAGCATTGGATCCTGCAGATAAAGTCACCTTAGTCGCGTCAATCTTTAAAGCATATGCCTCAGGGTTACTGATACTTTTATCTAGTAGTAAATGCAAATTGGCTGAGGTGGCTTCCGTACTAGAAACAGTACTCCCCAATTCAGCTTGCACAAACGCCTGAAACCAGGATACCTCTTGCTGAAATGAGTCGTCTGAATTTACGGTAAAGCCATCTAATTTAAGAACTCCATCAGCATTGGAAACACGTTGAGGAGAAGGCACGATAGCTGACGCAGAAGTCTCATTCGAAAATTCATATAATTCATTTTGTTCAAACCGATCCTGGGAAGTGAATCGAATCGATTCCGGGATCAAGTCATTACTGATCGGCAAGATATCAGCCTGCACCAATTCTGCTTCTAACCCAGAAGCCATTTTTATAAAAGGCGTAAAAGGCAAAAAATTTGCACTGGTCATTACTCCTTGCAGATCCCACTCAAGTAACAATGAAGCTCCTGATTTGATCCCTTCGAAACCAGTACCGGGAGTGATCTTCCAGAAATCTCCCTGGACTCGTTCAAGGTTAAGACCCGCACCGATTTCTTTGGATTCAGGAAGGCCAGCCATTTGATTAAAGTAGAGTACCCATCCTGTTTGTTCCAAATCCACAGCTCCTTGATTCTTTAAGGTCAAGGCAACAGTTGAACTACCTTTTTCCAGGTCCATGGCAATTACCTGGTATTGAAACAGGAGGTCTGTTCCGGAGAAAGCACGCTTCTCTTCTCCACATGAAACAACACTTAACATAAGGGCGATCATCATTCCCACACTAAGCAAGCGGAACGCCAATCGGGGGTTTACAAATCTGGTCTTCATCAGATCAATGGGGTTTAAAAAATTCAATATAACAGGTCTTATTGTCAATCTCCCCAAATCATGGTCGATTGATTCTTACCTCGAAGAGAATGGGTATCTGGGAGGCCCACGTTGGGCCATCGTACTTATAAAGCTGTACGAATGTTCCACTTGAGCAATGGTCTAAACATTTTTCAGTAATCTTATCGAAATAAATTCTCTGGCTGGATTTCATGACCCTTCGACTCTTCTGGTTTGCAATGACCTTTTTTGCTTTGAATATTGTCAAAAGTCAAGCTCCTGCCGACCCAAAAGCCACCCGAAAAACCCGAAACTTATTAACCAATCTGCATGCCTTATCGGAAGCTGGTTTCATGCTTGGGCACGAAGATGCTCAAGCTTATGGCGTGAGCTGGCGAACGGAATCTGAACCTACACTTCCTAATCAATCGGACATAAAGAGGATCACAGGATCTTTCCCAGCTGTTCACGGATGGGACCTTGGCAGAACCCTGGATCAGGAAAAGAACATCGATAGTGTGAGATTTGATCATATGCTGGAATGGGTCAAGGCTACTTTTAAACGTCGGGGCATTAACACCTTTTCCTGGCACCTGGACAACCTCATTTCCGGCGGAGATAGTTGGGACCGAACCAAGGGAGTAGCACAGCTTTTACCCGGAGGCAACCAACACCAAAAGCTTCTGAAACATCTGGACTTGCTGGCTGATTTTTTCAACCTATGCCGGTTAAATGGGACACGGATCCCTGTGATCTTTCGTCCCTGGCACGAGCACAATGGCAACTGGTTCTGGTGGGGCAAAGGCAACATATCGGAAGGGGATTACATCGAGCTTTTTCGGTTTACGGTGGATTACCTGAGAAACATAAGAAAAATCCACCATGTACTGATTTGCTTCTCTCCGGACCGTGGCGCTTTAAAATTAAACAAGAAGGCCACCGAACATTATCTCTATGGATATCCAGGAGATGATTATGTAGACATCATTGGCCTGGACAACTATGTGGACGTGGGCCGGACAAGTAATCCGCTATCCCGAAAAAAACAAAGGGCTCACTTCATCGAAAGCTTGCAGCTGATTACAAAAATCGCACAGGAAAAAGGTAAAGTTGCTGCTTTGTCAGAAACAGGTCTCGAGGGCGTGAAGAAACCCAATTGGTTTACAGAATTGCTACTCAACCCAATAAAAGAGAACTCAGAAAGCATCGCAATTGCCTGGGTATTGCTCTGGCGAAATGCCAATACCATGCACCATTATGCCGCGTATCCAGGGCATGCGAGCGAAGCTGATTTCCTCAATTTCCAGAAGGACGATCAGGTCTTTTTCGAATCTGATCTCGATAATCCGTACCGAAAAGGGATGATACTCCCCATCCTTAAAAATGATCCTGCTCCATGAAGGGTCTGGGCACCATAGCACTATTTGCATTGACCTTGATGAGTGTGGGATGCAACAATCAATCTGAAAAGGAAAAGCCAATGAATGTCATCCTGATTATTACCGATGATCAGGGTTATGGCGACCTGGCTTTTCACGGCAATCCTGAGATTGAAACACCCGTACTGGATCAATTCGAAAAAGAGTCTACGGAATTCACCCGCTTCTATGTATCGCCAGTCTGTGCACCAACCCGGGCCAGCTTATTGACAGGAAGGTATCATTTACGTACTGGCACCTCTTGGGTCACCCACAGAAAAGAAGTCATGCAATCTGAGGAAGTGACACTTGCTGAAGTTTTCAAGGAAAACGGCTATCGTACAGGTTTATTCGGGAAGTGGCACAATGGCAAGCAGTATCCTCACGACCCCATCGGACAAGGGTTTGAGCAATTCATAGGTTTTACAGATGGCCATCTCAACAACTATTTCGATCCGGTATTGACTTCTCAATTTGAAGAACAAAAAATGGAAGGTTACTCCACCGATATTTTCACGGATCATGCCATTGATTTCATGACGGATCAGGAAGCACCTTTTTTTTCGATGATCTCGTACAATACGCCGCACAGTCCGTTTCAGGTCGCGGACAAGTACTACAACAAATACAAAACCCGAGGACTCAACGACAAGGGTGCTACCGTTTATGGCATGGTAGAGAACATAGACGAAAATATCGGCCGGATCAGAAATCATCTTCAGGAAATAGGTCTCGCTAATAACACCATGATCATTTTCATGACCGACAATGGCCCTAACGGATGGCGCTACAACAATGGACTGAAAGGCAGAAAAGCACATGTAGATGAAGGAGGGGTAAGGGTTCCTTTCATCATTCATCATCCACAAAAACCGGACTGGAGCAATCAAAAGATCAACGAAATGGCCGCTCATATCGATGTGCTTCCTACACTCGCTGACTTGCTATCCTTACAAACACCTAAAGATCTTGCCATGGACGGCATTAGTCTGGTGCCTATGTTATCCGGTGAAAAATCAGAAGATCGATTCTTTTTTACCCATCAGGTATCCTGGGATTTTGATACCATTCCAGGGGCTATTCGTAATCATGAATTTGTCTTGACTCGAAAACGTGATGGAGATGAGTTATATCAATTGATTGATGATTCAGTACAGCACCATAACCTGGCACAAGAAAGACCTGAATTGGTCCGTGAATTAGCCGAGAACTATGAAAAGTGGTTATCGGATGTCACTTCAGAAGGATTAATTCCACCACCAATCGAAGTAGGCCATCTGAAGGTCCCCCTTATCGTATTTCCAGCTCCTGATGCCTCATCCTTCATTGACTTAACCTTCAAAGGAGGAAGTGGCTGGGCCAATGACTGGTTCGTTGGATGGCAAAAAGATTCCAAAGCCACCTGGAACATCAAAGTCGTTAGTGAGATGGCGTATGAAGTCCTACTGGAGTTATCGGTTCCTTCTGCAGCTGGTCAGTTTTCACTTCATTGCCATGATAAAACCATTACCTTAGAAATAAACTCACCATATGAAGCTACAACTGTGGTCAATCAAGACCGGGTACCCCGAGGTGAAGTGGAGGAAAAAGTTTGGCCATTGGTTTCCATGGGAAAATTGAAATTACCTATCGGAAATCATGAATTGACTTTAGCTGCCAACACTGAAATGGACAGCTTAATGGAAGTGAAATCTATTAAAATGGTCCCGTCAAATTGATAATAATGAAAACCATCTGATCTAATTGATAATTTTTTGACTTAACCGAAAAGAGATATGATACAATCCCGAAGAAAATCCATCAAGAAAATAGGCACTGGCCTGGTGGCCATTCCAACAATCATGAGCTCCTCAGCTATATTATCTGCATGTGGAAGCAGCGGAGCTAGTGAGCAGGCCTCATCAGCAACAGAAACTCTGGCAGAAGAAACAGCCAGCTTATTTTTCAGCATTTCTTTGGCCCAATGGTCTTTGAACCGTGCCTTTTTCGGCGAACAGAGAAATCAGCCAGACTGGTGGCAGAAATTCGCGCAAGCCCTGGATAACGATCCTGATTCCGTCATTCAAGGAGAATTAGATCCTAAAAATTTCCCAAGTATTGCCAAACAGCAATTTGGTATTTCAGCTATCGAATATGTGAATACCTTCTTTTACGCCCATGCGGAAAACACAGCTTATCTCAACGGACTTAAGCAACAGTGCGATGACAATGGTGTTTCTAGTCAATTGATCATGTGCGATCGATTGGGTAACCTGGGAGATGCAGATGAAGCTGCTCGCATCAAGGCCGTAGAAAATCATTATAAATGGGTAAATGCCGCCAAATACCTCGGTTGCCATTCTATCCGTGTGAATGCTGCGGGGCAGGGTACTGCCGAGGAAGTGAAAGCTGCCGCGGTAGACGGACTGGGACGTCTGAGCGAATACGGCGCTGAAAATGGTATTAATATTATCGTCGAAAACCATGGTGGCTATTCTTCAGACGGGTCGTGGCTAGCGGATGTCATGAAGCAAGTGAATTCTCCCAACTGTGGTACACTACCTGATTTCGGTAATTTCTGTATTACCAGAGGCGCCGATGGATGTGAAGATGAGTACGATCGCTACAAGGGGACCAAGGAATTGATGCCCTACGCAAAGGGCGTAAGTGCTAAAGCACATTCCTTCGATGCGGAAGGAAATGAAAAGTCTACCGATTTCGTGAAAATGTTACAAATCGTAAAGGATGCGGGATTCAAAGGCTTTGTAGGAATTGAATTTGAAGGAGACGAATTATCTGAACCCGATGGCATCAACGCCACCAAGGCCCTGCTAATGAAAGCTGGGGCGCAGGTATCGTAAATCCGAGCGTAATGCCGGGCGCCCGGCAAGGGTTTTTTCGGTCTTATTTTTTTTGACTGAAAAATACCTGTGCCCCGCATAGGGTATCTCTTTGGACGTTTGGTAAAAGAGAAACACACATTTGATTAGAAATCCGGCATCAGGAATGGTGCCGGATTTTTTCACAAAGAACCACCAATCCAACAGTCACGGTGGAACCCATTGCTATTATTCTGAGCATTGAATAACTTGTCTAAAAGCAAATCAATGCTAAAGCATCTCTACCGCCTACTATTCTGTCTGATCACTATTGGATCCGTAACGCAAGTACATGCGCAGGAATACGAAAGAAGTATCTCCATCAGTGAATGGATAGAGGAAATGGCAAATCATAAAGACTCTACCTATATCCTCCAGAACACAGAAATCTACTACAACGAAAATGTAGACTCCCTCTACGCCTGGTGGCAACCCAGAACTCCAGCAGCGGATACGATCCCAAAGGATACCATACACATTCGTTCAAGAGTCATGCTATTCAACTGCAAACTGCCAGAGAATTCTACGGTAGTCATGAGCAACCTGATTTTTCATCGAAATGTGTCCCTTACTGCATGTCAGGGCGGCAGCCAAATGATCTTTTATAATGACATATTCCATGAAGGATTGGACATTCGAAAGTCCGATATGGGTACGCTTCAATTTCAATACAGTTCCATCCTGCACCGGATCATTATCGCCGAACTTCAAATTAACTTATTCTCCTTTAGCAATTGTAAGCTTTCAACCGAAGCCAAATTACCCAGTGTTCCATTTAACTATGGATTCGAAGTAGAAGACCAACCCTTTCAAATTCTCATCTATATCACTCAGAATGAAAACAAGATCAACACCTTCAATTTGAGTAATTGCGAAATATTGGAAACCGACGTTGATCCGGTGATTCAGTTCAACGGTGGTATTTATGACATCATGTACATCGATGGCATCGAATTTAAAGAAACGATCATCGATTTCATCGAAGTTTCAGTCAAAGAAGTACTCGCTGTTCAGGATTGTATCTTCAACAAGCCTTTAGGTACCAATCAATTCAATTTCCCATTGAACAATACCTCTTTTTACTGGGATCAATTAAGCAATGCTGGGCTTGGCTTATACTATGATTATGCTCAACTGCCATTCAACTCCCAGACAGATACACTAAGTGCTCAAATCTATGTTTTTAATGCGCTAAAAAGCATGTACAGTAAGTTTCATTCGATGTACCGGACCCAGGGTGATATCGAATCTGCCAATGCTTCTTACGTGCAAATGAAAGACATGGAGACGCGGAAATATCAATATGGATATCTGCAAAACCCGGACCTTCAATCGCTGTTCAACTGGCGCCTTAATCAATTTCTCAAGTACTTTTCAGCTTATGGCACCAGCCCGGTAAAGTCCCTCATTTTTTCTATGTGGACCATTCTCCTTTTTGCTGCCTTATATTTTTTCTTTCCCAGTGACTGGGATCAAATTGATCGAAAATTCCTGATCGGTCAACATCGAAAACTGATGGAATACTTCAAATCAGAGCAAAAACTAGAAGATTTCTATTCAGATGAACACAAAGAGCTCTTTCAAACCTTCGAGCACTACAAAAAGGAAATTCGTGAAAACAAGGGGCAGTTACCTGCTGTTGTGCTGGCAATGGGAAAGCCATTGTATCTGGCTGCCATGATCAAACATAAATTCCTCACATTTTTCTATCGACGGATTGAAATCTTAAAAGGTCGATGGGTAGATCTAAGCTCAAAACGCAAAACTTATGTTGCTTTGGTGACTTTCTTCTCTCTTGCCGCCTATACGGTCTTTCTGATTGGAGTACGCACCTTGAATTCAGTCACCTTGAGTATCAATGTATTTTCGACGCTGGGCTTTGGCGCGATTCCCGTCCAGGGGATTACAAGATACATTACTATCATAGAAGGGTTTATTGGTTGGTTCTTATTGAGCATATTTAGTGTTTCCCTTATTGGTCAGGTGTTGCAGAGCTAGATCCATCAATTCTGAACCAGATAAAAAGTCCACGAAATTGATCATATTTACATCACTGTAACAATTGAAAGTTGATCACAAACGACTAATAATTTATTGATTATGAGAAGCTTACTTTTTTGCCTGGTAATTATGGCAGCTACTTCAAGCTGTGATCTCTTCTTTAAAATTGAAGACACCACACATAAATTGATTGTCAAAAATGATTCAGACATAAGTTTTGACCTTCAATGGAGTGTTAACGGAGAAGATGACGCGAAGACATTACTTACCAGTGACAGAGGTTCAAGCTCCGGTTCGGTCAGATTCCTTTTTCAGGATGGTCACCATGAACAATTAACCGCTGATGAAATCTATGACTTATTCGATGAATTAGTTTTAGTTGTAGAAAACCGGGATGGAACTAGTCAAGAAATTGAACTGAGGGCTTTACAAATAGAACCTTCCATTCAGTCCGATGGATTTATGATGGGTGAAGAACATTATTACACCTTTACCGTCATCAATGAGCATTTGAACTGATCTTTCAAATACAACTGTTCACTGACTTCAGTTTGAAACTGAAGTCGATCAATAAGGTTTAAGTTTAAAACTTAAACCAATTTCCTTTTTTATCGATGATGAGTGACCTCTTGAGCCATCCTAGATCCAGCTAACATAATTAGAAAGGAATTGACCCGAACTTAATCTTTCTATCGATTTACCACGAAATAGTCTGAATGACGAAATATTCAAGTCGCTTGTTAGTTGCATCGATGGCAATAACTGCTATCACTAGTCTGTTAAGTTTCTTCTCGGGACCCAACTGGATATTGGATTTATTCAGTCATTTCAAATGGCAATACCTTCTGGCTCTGACCTGTGGGACAGTGATCCTTGCCTTTAAGAAAACGAAACTTTCATTGATCTTCCTCCCTTTCATTTTCATTCTTATAATGGAGATAGTTCCATTCTACTTCGGGGGAAATAAAAACATCAGCCTGACTAAAACAACAAAAATCATCTGCATCAACCTATTAAGCTCGAACATGGAATTCAAATTAGTTGAGAATTACATCAATCAAAACAACCCTGATATAATCCTCTTGCAAGAATTCAACACCATCTGGCAATCGCAGCTGGAACCGAAGCTGCAGGAATATCCACATCGATTGACAATACCGAGAAATGACAACTTCGGAATGGCACTTTACAGTAAAGGCAAAATCACAAACCTGAAAACATTAACATTTGGGGATTTAGACATCCCTTCTATTCAAGGAGCGATTGAAATAGGGTCAGCCGTTGTTCAATTGATCGCTACACATCCCTTGCCTCCCGTAGGAGCAGATTATTTCCAACACCGGAATTCCCAATTGGCAGAGCTTGGTCTATATATCGCTGAATTAGATAGTGAAGTTATTTTAATTGGTGACCTGAATACCACTTCTTTTTCAACTCATTTCAAAAAGCTTACTTCAACTGCTAAACTTATTGATACAAGGCGCGGTTTTGGGGAGCTCACCACTTGGCCTACCTGGTTTAGTCCGGCCAGGACCACCCTGGACCATTGCCTTATATCAGCAGGGCTTTCAGTGAAATCTAGAAAAGTTGGAGAAAATATCGGATCGGATCACTTACCGATCTCCGTGGAAATTGGTGTGGAATGAGTTCCCATATGTATTGGCCTCTCGTCGTTTTCGTGTGAAACTTTCACTGACTCAGATCAGGTTGACTTTTCGAGACCTTAACTGCCTTCAAAAATCTCTACATCGGCATTAAATGCTACCCAGGCAAAGTAGAAGCCAATGTAACCAGGAGCAGGCAATAAGGATACTGCAGCATCTGGGCCGGATACTGCTTCGCCAAAGAGGTTCCATTCGTTACCGAACTGATCTCGGGCGACTACACCATTTTCTCCATCGATTGATTCCAGTGTGAGCGTTTCATTATTCAACGCTCTGGCTAAGTACGCATTGGCAAATCCTTGCGTTTGATTCCCAAAGATGATCAGGTCCTGACCATCGAGATTATCCAAGACAATATTCGTTTCTTCAAACAAACTCAACTGATAGACTCGGGTGATGCCCCCAGCCTGTACACCTAAAACACGCTCCTTGGCAAAAATTCGATCATCACTACGATCTACGGGAAACAGGGTATTATTGGTCGACAAATAGCTCCCATAAGGATACAACCCATAAGTTCGATTGAACCCTGTACTTCGGGTCAATACGCGGCCATTGGGAAACGCTTCCTTAAATGCCGCAAAAGTCATTTCGGAAACGGGATATTGTGCGATAGCCTGATTGATTAGTTGGCCACTTACGCTTTCATTGAGCATCTGACTCCAGTAGCTATCGGTCACTCGATCGTAAGGAATCAAATTACTATTATACAGCAAGCCGGACACGCCAAAGGTGGTCACTGTTTCATTAATGGTCCGATCCCACCCAATCGCGGTACCCGTCAAGGGGCAATAGGTCAGCGCAAGTTTCAATCCAGTAGTAAAATCATCATTAACAATTTCATGCCAATCCAGGATGTTATGAGCATAAGCCTTCACCTCATCCCCTACTTTCACCACAACGACGAGATCACCATCCGGAATATTGTTATCCTGACTGGCAATGTCGCCAAAGGAAGGGCTATCAATGGAAGGTATACCATCTTTTCCCGGACCGCCATCAAAAACCGCTGTTGCAGGAATGGCCCATTCTCTGTTAGACTCCACCTCATCCTCGCACGCACTTATTGCCATCAGACCTAAGGCCAACACCATCCCATTTATTCTTCCTGCTTTCTTCATTTTGTCTGGATTTAGCATTTCTACTTTGCCCCTATTTTGAAGTCAAACTGAGGCTCTCGAAGTGTACTTCAGTTCACCTCTATCTCCTCCGGAGAGGAGAATCAAGGTGTCTTTTTAAATCAACTTTTAAAAGTTACTAGTGAAGGAACAGCCAGGGTTGGTTAAGGATGATGGGAACTGAACGAAATGTCAGCGGGATTTCATTTTAATGCCCTCAATAAAAAGAAATGTCAACTGCCTTACTTGGCCGGTAGCCTATTCGATCCGCTATGACCCGAATCTTCATCTCCTGTTGAATGGAAAAAGGTGCGACATAAATCTGCCAGGCAGTAGGCCATTCACCCGCATCATTCGTAATCTGATAGCCAATGGAAGCACCATCAGTAACGCACGCAAGTGACACTTGATCAGCATCTATGCTCCAGGTTGGATCGGCAGTTACAGGTTGTTTTTTCGAAGGCCAGATGCTTTCTAACAAGTCTTCTTCGGGCATCAGCCCTCGATCATTGATCGATGATACAAATTGATCGTTTACTAATCGTAATTCTTCCAACTTTTCCTTATACTCCGGCAATTGTGCCAGATCATTGACTTCATGCGGATCCGCAATCACATCGAATAACTGTTCTTCGGGTCGACTATCAGCAAACCAAAGCTTTTGGAGCTCGGTGAACTGACCTTGATCTCTTAAACGATACAATTCTTGCATGATGTCCATTTGATCCCGATAGGCGACCTGCAGAAACATCGGCTCTTCAGGTTGATAGTGTCGGATGTACTTGTACTGACCATCCCGAACGGCCCTGCTTTGTTCGTATGAAGCATCAAATCGATCGGCAGCCGCAAAAACATGCGTTGGTTCTTCCTCTCGCAAGTATTGCCCAAGGAATGCCTTACCATCGAGATGGTC
This sequence comes from Cytophagales bacterium, assembly GCA_033344775.1. Classification (NCBI taxonomy): domain Bacteria; kingdom Pseudomonadati; phylum Bacteroidota; class Cytophagia; order Cytophagales; species Cytophagales bacterium. Next base: position 2,014,553 of record JAWPMT010000005.1, read on the forward strand.
TGGTGGTGTTACACCAGCTATCGAAAGAGCAGTTGGGCCAAGGTCGATAAAGCTCGTCATTCGAGCATCTCGTGAACCGGCACCAATGGCATTTGGAAACCGGACTATCAAAGGCACTTTAATCCCAGAATCGTGTAGTGATCGCTTTTGCCGGGGTAAGGGTCCTCCATGATCCGTGTACCACATGACGATCGTACTATCCAGCAATCCATCCGCCTCCAATTGATCAAGCACAGCTCCTATCTGGGCATCCATTTCCAGGATGTTGGAATACATCCTCCTCACATCTTGCTGTCCTATTTCTGTGTCTGGCAAATAGGGAGGAACTGGCATATCCAGGTCATTGGTAACCCAAAGTGAATCTTCTTTTTTAGCCCAAATACGTGACTCGTGCGTCACTCCAAAATTGAATACTGCGAAAAAAGGCTGACTTGGCTTCCTATTGCGCCAATGCGCCTGGCGACTACTTTCATCCCATGCAACATGGGTCCGAACGAATTGATAATCTTCCTTCGCATTGTTGGAGGTATAATATCCTGCTGCCCTTAGATACTCAGTAAACATCTTCACATCATCTTGGGGAGTTGCTTCGTATGGAATCAATCCTTTAGGAAGATATTGCCGGTAGGTTGCTATCGCCTCTTCTGACGCCCTTCCCGCATACCAGGGCCCCGTGCGCATGTGATTACTTCCAATATGATTGGGATACATGCCCGTGATGATGGCGGACCTGGCAGGTGCACAAACCGGGGCAGGGGTGAAAAAATGATCATAACAGACACCTTCGGCAGCCAGCCGGTCTAGCGTAGGGGTTACAATAGTGGAGTCTCCAAATGCAGGAATGTTCCCACTCATGTCTTCCGCAACCAGCCACAAGATGTTGGGTTGGAAGTCCAGGGAGGGGTTGATGATTGATTGATTTTCTGCTAATTGCTCTTGTTCATGTCCGCAGCTAAGCAGAAAACAGCAGTAAGAAAGTAATAAAGCTCTTACACTATTTTGAATGATAAAGCCAGTGAGATCGTTGAGGAGATACCCTACGCGGGCCGCCGGCATTATTCTCAGCTTCCTTCGGAATTTAAGCTGAGAAAAACCTGATCGCTGGTCGCCGGCATGACGATCTATTCTATTCATTTCTTATCTCCCTGAGATCTCAAGTATTTCCAAAGGCCCGTTGTTACGAGCGGCGATCACAACTTCCTTCTCGCCAGTAGCAATTACTTCCATGTCTTTGACTTCACCATTGATGTAAAAACCACTTTCCGAATAAGGGATCGCCTTAAAATTTCCAGCGCCATCACCCTCTAGAAAAGCACCGTAACTGGCATCATTTCGAGTAGTCTCTATCTCCGAAGTGTGCATATTTCCTGCAAGGATCATGTCCATGTTACCATCCCCATTAAAGTCCCCAGGAAGGATACTGTTGATGTTAGATATCTGCACCTCATTGGGCAGCTTAGACATCTGGAAGGACTGACCTTGATCATTTTGCAGGTACATACTGGCAAAGGTGTAAGCCTTCAAATGGAGCGACGCATCCAAATCATCTTCTGTGTAAATATCAATCAAAGTGGCCTCCGCAAAGGAATTATAATCTTTGTATTTGTACTTGATTGCAGGGATTTGCTCGGAGGAACATTGACGTCCTCTCAAAGGGTATTGTGTACCATCCTGATAGTATCCAAGGACTATGTCCAGTGATCCGTTTTTATCATAGTCATTGGCATATACATCGAAAGATTGCTCTTCGGTAGCCTGGTATTTATAATTCAGTCCCAGATTTCCGGCAGCCAAGTCCATGTCACCATCTCCATCAAAATCCTCAGCTGCGATCGAGTACCACCAGCCTAACGTCTTTTCCAGACCTAATGATTCTGTCTGATCGATCAACACACCGTTGCCATCATTTTGAAATACGGTGATTGGCATCCATTCTCCCACCACAACTAAATCCAATGCTTGATCGCCATTGTAATCAATCCATTCGGCATCTGTCACCATACCTATGGAATCCAGTGCAGGACACACTGAAGCACCCACATTCGTGAATTTCGCCACTCCTTTTTCCGATTCATTCCTTAGGATCAGGCTTGTAGCAGGTAAAGGATATTTTCGTGGAACGATCCTTCCTCCGACAAAGAGGTCCATGTCTCCGTCTCCATCAAAATCTCCAGGCTTCACTTTCGATCCACTATTGGCTATGGCTGGAAGCGCCTCTCTCGCATAGGTATAGCTTCCTTGACCATCGTTGAGATAAAGCCGATCTTGATATCGTGCCGTTCCCACAGTCTCATTGCCTCCACTAACTACATATAAGTCCAAATCTCCATCTGCATCCGCATCGAATAAGGTTGCATCCAGGTCTTCCATGCTTCTATGCCCTTCCCAAGGACCTGTATTTGTACTAAACCCTCCGGATGACTGCTGAATCAATAAAGCGCCTGACTGGCCCGTGGCCCCTCCGACAAACACATCATCAAGTCCATCTCCATTGACATCTCCCCTGGCCAGACCAGGCCCGTTTCTGGAATACTGATGTGGAAGGAGCACCTCATAATCATAGTCGTTAAAGGTGTTTTCACGGTGAACAAAATCAAGAGGTGTTTCTTTCGTCTTGTTCGTAAATGTCGTTGCAATCATGTCAGTCTTAGAAGAAGCATCCTGGGCATCTGAAATAGTGAGTTTCAAAAGCTGATCTCCCTTTACGGAAGTAAGGGTCTGAGAATTGCCTCCAGGCCAGGTCACTTCCAGTTTTTCAATGTTAGCAGTATTACCCAAACCAAAAGTCATCATAGGTGCTACAGAAGACTGGAATCCTCTCGTCATGGTCAGTTCCTGTACTTGTTTCTGACCGTCAGCAGTAATTTCAACCTTAGCGCCGAGTCCTAAAGGATTGTTTTCTGACCCTTCAAATTCCACCTGTAAGTAATGCTTTCCATTCTCCGTGGAAAGGTTCTTAAATACTGAAACAGGCTCGTCAATGTTATTGACAATCAGTTCCAAATCTCCATCATTATCCAGATCGGCATAACTCGCGCCATTGGAATAACCAACATGGCTCAGCCCCCAATCGGCGGAAACATGCGTAAAGGTCAGGTCTCCATTGTTGCGATAAGCAAAGTTGTCCACTGGCTCTGCTGGGATGTTGACAGCTAATTGCAATTCAGTACTTTCTTGCTTTTCCTGATAAGTCCGCGCATCCAGTCGATTGAAATAATCTTTATTGTTGATGTCTCTTCTGGTGCCATTCGTAATGAATATATCTTTCCAACCGTCATTATCAAGGTCCGTCATTAACGCGGCCCAACTCCAGTCCGTCAGAGCAATTCCTGACAAACGTGATACGTCTCCGAAATGTGGCAGGCCATCATCCGCTACACCTCCATTCAATTGCAAGGCATTTTGCATGTATTGGTAGCCCAAGTCCAATCCTACGATTTCCCAGAACCCCGGAATGTCCATACTCGCCATATTGGCTTTATTTCTTCGATTATCCTCGGGAGTCATATCCAACTGGAGTAAATCGATCAGTCCATCATTGTTGAAATCTGCTGCATCTGTGCCCATCCCAAAAAAGGCGGTATGATTGGTCACTTCCTGACTTCTATCTGTGAAGGTGCCATCTCCATTGTTGAAATAGAAATAATCGGGAGAAGCAAAATCATTGGAAACGTACAGGTCAGGCCAACCATCCTGATTGAAATCTGCAGTTGTCCCGCTAAGTGATAAACCGAAATTCAATAAGCCCGCTTCCTCCGTGACATCTACAAATCCATCTCCTGTATTTTGATACAGTCGGTCAGAGTTTAGCGGGTCTTTCTTATCGATTGCAAATTTGTAGGCGTAGTTAGGTGTTTTGAAATGTGTGAATGGGTAATTGGCCACATACAGATCCACATCTCCATCCAGGTCGTAATCAAAGAAAGTGGCCTGGGTTGAGCTACCTTCATCATCAATCCCATACTTGGCTGCTTCCTCGGAAAATGTGGGAACCCCGGCATCGTTCAAGCCTTGATTGATGTACAATAAATTTTTCTTCGTGGTGAATTTTCCAGATACGCTGACATAAATATCCAACCAGCCATCGGCATTCACGTCGGCCATGGTCACGCCGGTCATCCAGCGGTCGTCCCCGCCTACCCTAGCGGTTTCGGTAATGTCTTCAAAACTCAAATCTCCCTTATTTAGATAGAGTTTGTTCTCCACCATATTTCCGGTGAAGAAAATATCAGCCAGGCCATCATTGTTGATATCGCCAGTAGCCACACCGCCCCCCATATAGATGTACGGGTAAGTAAAATAATTGATGATGGAATCTTCTTTGAGGTCGTTTGAGAACTGGATGTTGCTCGTGGATTTGGCAACTTTCTCAAAGACTTTGGGTCCACTGACCTCTTCCTTCTTTTCTTCTGGTGTGGTACAAGCGGCCATCACAACCAATGCGCACCACCGCATACACTGCTTCAACTTCATCATACTTTCAAAAAATGGTCAACCAGGTGATAGATCCCTGAATATTCCTTTAAAAATAAAGGCTATTCCCTAGTCGGGAATAGCCTTTTATATGAATTAACAATTTGTAATAGCGATTAGTATCCAGGATTCTGAATCAGAATATCTGACCCTAATAAATCAATCTCAGACTGTGGAAGAGGCAAATACTCGTTGGTACCAGCCGTGAAGCTTGCTCCAGTATATGCTCCGCTTAAAAGCGTACTTTCATAAGCCAGGAACGCATTGATCTCAGAAGCAGCAATGCCCCATCTTACCAAATCGTAAAGACGGTGACCTTCACCAGAAAGTTCAAGCTTACGCTCCATTCTTACAGCCGATCGAGCCTCAGCCTGATCTGCAAATGCAGTGTACTGGGCTACGTTATAGGTAGCAGCTGGAGCAGATCCATCGTCAAGCATTACAGGAGAAGCAGCAGCTCTCGCTCTTACCTGGTTGATGTAACCTAGCGCAACATTCAAATCACCTACTTCAATTTCAGCTTCTGCAGCCATCAACAATACATCTGCAAATCGGATGATTGTATAGTTAACTGCCGTGTAACCAGGTGTCCATGAGCTACCATCATTCTCTGTTCCGATACCACCTTGGTAGTAAATGAACTTCTTTGGAGAATATGGTCCACCATTAGATGCCTGACGTACCCAGTCATTACCAGGGTGAGGCCCCCAATCCAGGTAAGGAATACCTCTTCTTCCTACAGAGTGATCCAATCGAGGATCAAGGTTACCGGCATCAGGAGTAAATGCATCCCCACTAGCCAAACCAAAATCATTCACAAGTGCATTACCTGCGTCGTTGTAAGAACCATCCAACAAAGGCAATCCGTCTGCTCCAGTTCTGAATGAGTTCGCTAACTCAAAGCTAGGCTGGAAGAATCCACAACATCCACCTGGTCGAGCAGGTCCTGCACTTCCGTGAGGGAAGTTCAATACCAAACCTGGGTTCGCGTTGTTGATCGTTCCTGTCCCTGCAGCAGCTTGAGAGGCAAATACAGACTCAGCGCTATTATCCGTTAAAGAACGGAATGCATCGGCATAGTTAGCTACAAGTGCGTAAGGCTGACCATTGGCAGTTACACCATTGGCAATTACGTCGTTCAACGTCGTTCTGGCCGCTGCAAAATTGCCTTGGAAAAGTTGTGCTTTACCCAAGTAAGCTCTTGCAGCCCAGCTATTGGCTCTACCCGCTTGTGACTGAGTAGCAGGAAGATTATCTGCAGCAAACTGGAAGTCTGCTTCGATCATTGGCCACAACGACGTGTTGTTAGAGATCGGACTAATTTCATCCCAGGTCTCATCTACATAAGGTACATCGTTGAAGATTTTCTTCAAATCGAAATAATAGTGACCTCTCAAGAAACGTGCTTCAGCTCTTGCCTGAGTGATTGCAGCTGTACTGGCAGAACCAGTTTCTTCAGCAACATTCGCCAAACGAAGCGTTGCATTAGCTCTCGCGATACCCTCGAACACCCGAGCATATTTCGATCTGATAGAAGCATTGGTCGTCTGAGGGTTATATGTCTGGATCTCATTTACCTGAGACTGGTCACCAGGATCAGAACCCTTATTGGCATCTCCACCCAAAACTGAACCCCAAAACCAGTTGGAAGCGTCAGTATAGAATCCGCCTCTTCCCAACAACACACTATACGTTCCAATAACTGAACCGTCTAGTCCCGCAGCAGTGGACAACTCATTTGAACTCAAAGAGTTCGTAGGCGCCACCTCCAAAAACTCATCCTTACAGGCCGTCATCACCACTCCAAACGTGAGTAAAGTGACGACTAGAAACTTATATTTATTCATTTTCAATTGAGTGAATTAAAATGTTGCTTGTACACCAAATGTAAAACTTCTAGTGATAGGGAAGTTACCCAAATCAATACCGAAGTTAACGTCTGCATTCCCGCCGACACTTGGATCAAGTCCATCGTATCCGGTGATAGTCAACAAGTTGTTGACAGATCCAGTCACACGTATTTTAGACAATCCCCAGGTATTTATAAGACTAGCTGGCAGATTGTAACCTAACGTAAGGTTCTGAATACGGAAGTAAGAACCATCCTCTACGTAGAAAGAGTTAGACTGGGTATTTGTACTGAAGTTTGATACGTTTTCAAACAAAGGAATGTCCCCTGAAGGATTATCAAACGTCCATGAATCCTTCACATCAGAGCTGATCGCAGCACCTGGGAACAAAGGATATAGGTGAGTAAAAGTCTTAGAGATATTGTAAATCTCATTTCCTACAGATAAGAATGAATAAATCTCAAGATCGAATCCTTTCCAGTTGAACTTAGCAGTAAGACCGCCAGTGAAATCAGGAACTGGGCTTCCAAGGAATACCCGGTCTTCAGTGGTGATTTCTCCATCACCATCGACATCACGGAATCGGAAACGTCCAGGAGCAGCACCAGCCTGAGTTGCAGCGCTAGCTACCTCAGCATCGTCACGGAAAATACCTTGAACATCATATCCGAAGAATGAAGAGATAGACTGTCCAACAGCATTTCTTGTTGCACGAATTCCTCGATAATCTAAACTACCGTCTTCGATGAAGTCGATACCTGGAGCAAATGCTCTGATCTCATTGGTAAGGAAACCTCCGTTAACAGTTATTTCATACCCGATATCGCCATTGATATTACCCTTGTTGATAATGGTCAAATCAATACCTGTGTTTCTCATTTCACCAACGTTCACAGAAGGTGCACTTGCAAATTCACCCGCTTGAACTGTTACAGGAACTGTGAACAACAAATCTTCTGTGTCTTTTCTCCAGAATTCGATACCGAAATCGAGTTTATCATCGAAGAACAAGGCATCAATACCAAAGTTTGAGGTAACTGCTCTTTCCCATTTCGCGTTAGGGTTACCAATTCTTGATCGGAAGAATCCGGCAGCTGCTCCAGAGTTAGAACCAGCAATATCATAACTTGACGAGCCCAGGTTCGTTCCAAACAGGCTGAACTGGTTATTAGGATCTACGTTGTTGGAGTTACCGATGATTCCGTATCCTCCTCTAAGTTTCAAATCACTTAACCAGGTTACACCTTGCATAAAAGGCTCATCAGAGAGTCTCCAGGCAACTGAAACTGCAGGGAATGTACCGTATCTGTTAGCAGCTCCAAAACGAGAAGAACCATCACGACGTACTACCAGGTCAATGATGTACTTATCCATCAAGTCATACGTCACTTTACCAAAGTAAGAAGAGAAGTTCACTCCTGAAGAGTGGCTACCATTTACTACCGGAGACTGAACGTTTGACAAGGAAACGAAATCCGGGTTCTGAGAGAACGGATTGATACCAGAACCATTGATCTGTCTGAATGTTCCAGCATTCAATGCTTCCTGACCTGCCAATGCCTTGATTCGATGCTCACCGAATTCAATTTCATATTGCAAAGTATTGGTCACTACCCAGTTGGAGAAGATCTGAGCTCCCTGGTTGAAACCAAAAGATGAGTTATTCTCTGAGTTCTCATATTGTCTTCTGGTGTAACCTCTGAATTGAACACCGAAATACTGTCCACCAAAGCTGGTCTTGAACACCAGGTTTTCAACAGGCTCGAACTTCAAGTAAACATTACCAAATGCTTGTGTAGAGAAACCACGGTCGTTTCGGCTTCCGTCTAATTGAGCTACAGGGTTTCTAGGGTTGTTAAAACCTTGCGCCGCTGTACCCGCATATCCACCAAACTCATCAAACACAGGAATGATCGGTGACATTCTTTGTGCTGAAAGAATCACGTTCTCATCATCAGATGAACCTGAACCACCACCAGCACCAAAGATGTTTCGAGTAGATCGATAGGTCATTTGGATGTTTTCTCCAATGCTCAGTTTTCCATCAGGAAGAAGATCGAACTCGGAGTTCACACGGAAATTAGCACGCTGGAATCTCTGGTGTAGTACAATACCTTGCTGATCCTGAAGTCCAATACCAACATAGTAACGGCTACCTTCGCCACCACCCTGGATTCCAATGCTGTGACGGTTGATATTACCCGTACGAGTAATGGCATCATACCAGTCAGTACCCGCTCTGTTGGCTCTAACTACTTGATAAATTCCTCCTGCATCAGGATCGATGTTATAGTTAGCCGCTTCTGCCGCCAGGTTCACTGTTCCGGTAACTCCTGAATTAGGACCTACTAAAAGGTAATCAGGAAGAACAGGAGAATCACCCGTCCCATATTGAGGATGGTTGAAAGAAGGTGTTTCGCCAGCATTTCTCGCAGCGTTTCTGATTGCCGCCCAGGTCCAGTCTGCCTGTTCCTGTGGATTCAACATATCAGGACCATTACCAGGTGTGGTAACACCAGACATGCCATTGTAGGTAACCGTCAATTCCTTCTTACCTTTTTTACCCTGATGAGTCGTGTAAACAATTACCCCACCAGCTGCACGTGCTCCATAGATAGAAGCGGCAGTTGCATCTTTCAATACGGTAGTAGAAGCAATATCGTCAGGAGACAACCAATCGATAGAACCTACTGGCACCCCATCAACAATATAGAGAGGAGCATTTCCACCTAGTGCGCCATAACCACGTACACGAACCTGACTGGTTGTTCCAGGCTGTCCGTTCGTAATTACCGTCACACCAGCAACACGTCCTTGCAATTGCTGCTCCACGTTTCCGGAAGGTTGTGCTCTAAGATCTTCCGCTTTGATAGTAGAAACAGAACCTGGTGTTTTCCTTCTTTGGTCCACAGAGTATCCAGTCACTACTACTTCTTCCAACTCCTCAACGTCTACTTCCAACTGCACATCTACTACGGATCGCGCACCTACGGCAACTTCCTGAGTAGCAAAACCAATCGCACTGATCACCAATGTAGCATTATTGCCATCTATTGCGATGGAATAACCTCCGTTGATATCAGTAACCGAACCTGTTGATGTTCCTTTTAACACCACGTTCACACCGGGGAGCCCTTCACCTGTATCATCGGTGATACTGCCCGTTACTGTTCGATTCTGGCCAAAGGCTGTCGTCGAACACAAGCCAATGAGTAGCACAATCACCGAGTAACGCATGGTGTTCCAAAGATTGGCTGCTCTTAGACCTAAGTACATGTTCTTCATACTTTAGATTTAGATAGTTTGAAATAATCCTGACACTATTTTACAATAATGCCAACCACTCCAGTCGAAGCGGTCTTCAAACTTCGAAAAATACAACTTTCAGCCTCGTGGGGAAAACGTCCAGATTGCAGGGGTAAATGATGCAAACGATTGGAATATGTCCTTTCAGGGCTTTTGATTGGACATTTGAGCGTACTCTGAAGGGTTAGATCCAAATTGTTTTTTGAAACAGTACCGGAAATATTGGAGGTCATTAAAGCCCACATAATAGGTAACTTCGGAGATCGTCATCTCCTGCTGCTTCAGTAATTGGGCTGCTCGCTTCAGTCGGAAAGACCTAATGAATTCGTTGGCTGACTGACCCACGAGACCTTTGAGTTTTCTGTAGAGTTGCGTCCGGCTTAGTCCCAATTCCCTATAGAGATCATCGACCCCAAAATTGGAATTACTGAGATTTTCTTCCAGACACTTGATGGCTTTTTTCAAAAACTCCTGATCCTTGCTGGCGATCTTTAAATCCCGCGGCTCTACATGGGTCTCCTGCAATGCCGTAAGTTGTTGCCGCATCTGATCCCGCGTCTTGAGCATGTTCTTGATTCGCAACTCCAGCAGCTTCGGATTGAAAGGTTTTGTCACGTAATAATCTGCGCCCAGTTCAAATCCTTTTTCCGTACTTTCACCAGAAGCCTTAGCTGTCAACAAGATGATCGGAATGTGTGATGTTTTCTCATCACTCTTGATCTTTTGACAAAGTTCATAGCCATTCATTCGAGGCATGATGATGTCAGACACGATCACATCCGGAATTTTCTCCACCGCTGCTTCATACGCTTCCTCACCATTGGTCGTTTCTATGATGCGATAATCACTTACCAGGTACTCTGAAATGAAAAGGCGCATGTCCTCATTATCTTCGGCAATGAGGACCAAAGGCAGATCTTCTTCAGGTATACTATCCTGCTCAATCTCTTCTTCCAGCGGTCCACTGTTCTTCACCATCTCCAATTCCTTGAAGTCTTCTTCAAAATGGTGACTCGATTCCTCGTCCAAAATCGTGTCTTCTGGCAGGTGGTCCATTCCTTTTAATAAATAGACCGTAAAAGTTGTGCCTTCTCCAGCCTGACTTTCCACCTCGATTTTGCCTTTGTGCAGGTCGATAACCTCCTTGGTAAGAGCCAATCCAATACCTGACCCTTTCTTATCTCCGTTATCGATCTGATAAAATCGGTCGAAAATGTAATCGAGCTGATCCTCCGGAATACCGATACCTGCATCTTTGACCATGATCTTGATGGCATTCGGGGTATCTTGTACATCTACCTCAATCTTTTTGAATTCGGGGGTAAACTTGAATGCATTGGAAAGCAGGTTGATCACAACCTTCTCTATTTTATCCGGCTCAAAATAAATTTCGACGGCTTCCTCCGGGAACGTACACTTGTAATCAATGAATTGTCGCTCAGCGTAACTGGTGAATGCGTGGGCAATAGGTTTCAGGAATTTCACAATATCCAGCTTGCTTGCCTTCAATTTAACAGCTCCTGATTCAAGACGTGAGAGGTCCAGTATCTGATTGATCAGTCGCAGGAGGCGCTCTGCATTTCTGGACATGATCCGGTACTGACTCACTGGATCCCCTTTATAAGTTCCCGCAATCAATGACTTCAACGGTCCCATGATCAAGGTAAGTGGCGTACGAAATTCATGTGAAATGTTAGCAAAGAACCTCGACTTAAGCTTGTTCATGTCTTGCATACGTGTCAATTGGCCATGCTCCGTCTGCAATTGGTTCTTAAGACGTTCCCTATTGATGATCCCTCGTCGGAACAAGAACAGCAAAAACAAAAAGAACAACAGGTATACTAAAACCGCCAAATTGGAAAAGAACCAGGGCCTTCTGACAATCACGGTAATACTGGCACCAGTCTCATTCCATACATCATCATTGTTGGATCCTTTTGCCATAAACGTGTAGGCTCCCGGTAGCACATTGGTGTAAGTGATATTGCGACCGTCCTCCGAAGTGATCCAATCATCGTCATAGCCCTTGAGCATGTAGGCATATTGATTTTTGTTGGGTTGTGAGAAATTGAGCACCGAAAACTGAAAGGAAAAGTCATTCTCATTGTATTTCAATTCAATCTTATTATCCGGAAAGGCATCATCCAGAGAAGCCATTTTGGTGAAGTTCATATCCTCTCTTCCCGTCACCTGAAAGCCAGTCAGTACTACTTCAGGAATGGCTTCATTTCGTTTGATATCCGTAGGATGAAATTTAAAATACCCCTTGTTAGACCCGAAATACAATTCTCCTGTACTGGAAACCAGGCTTGCACTTTTTGTGAATTCGACACTTTTGATCCCATCATCCTGATCGAAACGCATGATATCCAACTCCGGAGAAACCCGGCAAAGGCCATCAGCTGTCCCCAACCAGATGTAACCATTTTCATCTTCTTCAATGGACAACACAATATTACTGGACAACCCATCAGATTTGGTCAGGTTCACAAACTCGGTATCGCCAGCGCGTAGCAGACTCACCCCACCGCCGAAGGTGGCAAACCAAAGATCTCCATTCGGGCTCTGATGGATATGAGCGATCACATCGTGACTAAGATTACCAAAACTTTTGAAGTCGGTAGAGAAATTATCTTTGGAAACGATGTTGTAATTCTCATCTACTTTGATCCGATCCAGACCTGAACCTTCGGTACCCAACCAAATGGTACCGGGCTCGGTTTCCAGCATGCTTCTGATCTTCTGATTGCTAATGCTGACGGGATCATCCTGAGAATAAAAAAGCCGCTTCAGGAGTTGACCCTCCTTATTATAGATATTTATACCATCGCGAAAAATAGAGATCCACATATTGCCACGGCTATCTTCCATCAGGAAAAAAGCATGTGAACCGGATAGTGAGTTTGGATCTTCGGGATCAAACAATATCTTATCAAATTGCTGGGTGTCATTTCTTAAAATAGAAACTCCACCTTCCCAGGAGGCTACCCACAGATCTTCATTACTGTGTTTTAGCAATGACAAAACAGCATCACCAGCTATATTACGTGGGCCTGTCCCTTCTCGAAACAGTTCCATTTTACCTGTGCTGTAATCAAGGAAATTCAACCCTCCTCCATCGGTACCGATCCAAAGCCCTTTATCTCCTTCTTCCACGAAAGAGCTCACGAGATCATATCCGACAGTATTTCTTTGCATCGGATTTTGACGGTATTGCCGGATGACCGTATGCAGTGGATCAATTTTATCCAGTCCATTATTATAAGTCCCAATCCAGATCACCCCACTTTTGTCCTGAAACAACGACCAAATAGAATTACCGGAAATACCATTTTCATTTTCTCTGGCATGCACATAATGCACCAATGAAGTTTGCTGTGCATCCAACAAATAGAGGCCGTCATTTTCAGTACCGATCCATAAATTCCCCTTTTGATCTTCCAAAAGACTCAATACCGTGGCCTGAGCAAGTGAAGCAGTTAATTCAGGCTGACTTGGCACTATTACCGGCTCAATGGTATATCTTCCTTCCACATAAGTAAGTGAATACAATCCCTTGTTTGAACCGATCCACAAGCCATTGGCCTTTGGAAAAAGGGTTCGTGGCGAATTGCCGGCCTGGGATTCGTGCAGCTTGTAGGAGATGAATCTTTTGGAATTCCTGTCATAAAGATTAATTCCTCCTCCACGCACACCAATCCATAAATTCCCCTGATCATCTTCTTCAATGGCATTGATTTGATTACCTGAAATAGAATTGGGATCATCCTGATTATATCTGAACCTGAAAAAAGTGCCCGCTTCTGGATGATAACGCGTAAGACCTTTATCCTCGGAACCAATCCAAATTACCCCTTCGTGATCGACAAAAAGTGATACGACGAAGTTGCTCCCAAGTGAATTCGGATTATCCGGATCATGCATGAACCTGGAAAAAACACCTTCTTTTCGATTATAAAAATTGATCCCTCGATCAGTTCCTAACCAAAAATTACCGCTTTGATCGATGGCTGCATCATTGATCCGGCTATCGCTCAATGAAGAAGAGTCCCGGGTATCGGCAAAATACTGGGTGAAAAAACGACCATCGAATTTGTTGAGGCCATGCCGTGAACCAAACCACATGAAACCATCCTGATCCTGCCAGATCTTGGTGACCGTATTTTGAGACAACTTGGCATCAATATGATGAAATACCAGGGTATCATTGGCCAATAGTGGCTCTGATAAAAAAGCAATCAGAATTAAAAAAATGTAGCTATTAAGCTTTTTGCCGATATCCAACCGCATAACCTTTTCACACAAATTTTGTGAGACACAAAACCATAAGAATCAGTAAAAATAATATGTGGTTCGGTAGATCACATAGCAAAAGATCAGGAAAAGAAAAATATCACCATAGAAACGACTATAGCCATCCTATAATATTGGCATTTAGGGCACCTATGGTGTTGGTAGAAAAAAACTAGCTTTTGTTGAGCAGTGATGATTAAGTTTGCGCCGATAATACGCAGACATAAAACAGTTATTAATCAATTATGCAGCCAACTTTAGTTGTCCTTGCCGCAGGAATGGGTTCTCGATACGGTAGTTTAAAGCAGATAGATGCATTTGGTCCTTCGGGCGAGACAATCATCGATTATTCTGTCTATGACGCAATAAAGGCAGGATTTGGGAAGGTGGTTTTCGTCATTAGAGAGTCTTTACTCGAAGATTTTCAGAAATTATATTTCGACAAATTTTCAGATCAGATCGCCATCGATTATGTGTTTCAGGAGTTACATAATGTACCTGAAGGAATAGCAGTTCCTGAAGACAGGGTTAAGCCCTGGGGTACGGGTCATGCCGTGTTGGTCGCTGCAGACAAAGTCAAAGAGCCATTTGCCGTAATTAACGCTGATGATTTCTATGGTGCAGATTCTTTTCGACTGATCGCTGATCACCTCAAAGGTCTGGATCACCAAAAAGTAGCCGGATGCATGGTTGGTTTTCAGTTGCCCAAGACCATATCTGAGCACGGATACGTCTCCAGAGGCGTGTGTGAAGTGGACGACAGCAACCATCTTTTATCCATAACGGAGCGAACACACATCACCAGGGAAGCAGATGGCAATATCTATTTCAAGGATGAAGACAATCAGGTTCACTTACCGGAGAGCACAATAGTATCCATGAACCTGATGGGTTTTACGCCGGCTGTTTTCAACCTGATGAAGGAAGCATTCAACGCTTTTATTCAGGAGCGTTCACATGAATTAAAATCGGAATTTTATATTCCCACCATCCTGGATCAGGTAGCCAACATGACCGATGTACCGGTCTTGGAATCTGCCGAAAAATGGCTGGGAGTAACTTATAAGGAAGATAAGCCAGTCGTTAAAGATCGATTGATTGAATTGGTTGAAAAAGGAAATTATCCATCGCAATTATTTTAAGGACTCATGAGTAAAATTCTCGTAACCGGAGGCACAGGATACATAGGTTCACACACAGCAGTTGAACTGTTGAATGTTGGATTCGAAGTAGTGATCATAGATGATCTTTCCAATTCCGAACTATCTGTGCTGGATGGCATCGAGGAGATCACAGGAAAAAGGCCATCATTTGCACAGTTTGACCTTATCGATAAATCAGCGCTGGAATCGTTTTTCAGGGAACATCAAAATATTTCAGGCATCATTCACTTTGCTGCTAAAAAAGCAGTTGGCGAATCAGTGCAACAACCGTTGATGTATTATCGAAATAATTTCGATTCATTACTCAATCTGCTGGAGATGATGTCGGTTCATAAGATACCAAACATCGTATTTTCTTCGTCGTGCACCGTATATGGGCAACCCGACAAACTCCCGGTTACTGAAGATACCCCTTTTCAACCTGCCGAGTCTCCTTATGGGTACTCTAAGCAAGTGTGCGAAATCATTTTACGTGATGCTTGCATAGCGGACCAATCATTAAATGCCATTGCTCTTCGATACTTCAATCCTACTGGTGCGCATGAGTCCGCCATCATCGGAGAATTGCCTAAAGGTGTTCCAGCTAATCTTGTACCTTTCATTACCCAGACAGCTGCGGGTATCCGAAAGCAATTGAAGGTATTTGGAAATGACTATGATACACCTGATGGCTCTGCAGTCAGAGATTATATTCACGTCGTGGACCTGGCCAAAGCACATGTCGTGGCCTTAAACCGACAGCTGAAGCAAAATCAGAAGTCAAACTACGAATTTTTCAATATTGGAACAGGCCAGGGGAATTCTGTGCTTGAAGTAGTCAAAACCTTTGAGCGGGTAAATGACTTAAAATTGAATTACCAGATCGTAGAGCGACGTTCCGGCGATATTGAAAATATATATGCAGATACGACGCTAGCCAATGAAGAACTTGGCTGGTCCGCCGAGCTTGGCATAGAAGAAATGCTTACCTCGGCGTGGAAATGGCAACAAAAACTTAGTAATCAATAGAACCCCCTTCCGAATGAGTGGCTTACACCTAGTATCCTGGAACGTAAATGGAATCCGGGCAATCATCAAAAAAGACTTCCCAAAAGATGTCCAGGAAATGGTGCCTGATGTCTTGTGCCTTCAAGAAACCAAAGGACAACCAGAAGATGTAAAAACTGCCCTACAGTTGTTTGATGATTACCACATTTACGTTAATTCGTCCAAAGCCAGAAAAGGATATTCTGGCACAGCGATCCTCTCAAAACAGGAGCCCCTTTCGGTGACCTACGACATGGGGATTGAGGAACACGATCAGGAAGGAAGGGTAATCACGGCAGAATATGAAAAATTTCACCTGGTCACGGTGTATACTCCCAACTCAGGAGAAGGCCTGAAGCGCCTGGATTATCGGGAAACCTGGGATGCCGCCTTCAAGGATCACATGGTGGCCCTTGAAAGCAAAAAGCCTGTGATTGTATGTGGTGACCTTAATGTGGCTCATACGGAAATTGACATTGCCAGGGCTAAGCCGAACTTCAACAAATCGGCAGGTTATACTCAAAGAGAGATCGATGGGCTGGACAATATCCTGGCCGAAGGCTATTTCGATACATTTCGACATTTTTATCCTGAAGAAGTAAAATACTCCTGGTGGAACTACAAATTCCGGGCACGTGAAAGAAACGTAGGCTGGAGAATCGATTATTTCCTGGCCAGTGAAGCTTTAAAAGACTCGGTGACAGCAGCAGAGATCTACAACGAACGCTTTGGGTCGGACCATTGCCCGGTCGGTCTCCGTGTAAACATTTAGTCAATACTTCATTTACCTAATCGTTAAACCCCAATAATGATGACCAAAAAAATTCCTTTGCACGACCTTCATGTGAGCCTGGGCGGCAAAATCGTTCCATTCGCAGGATACGAAATGCCTGTACGATATAGCTCCGACAAAGAGGAACACCTGACCGTTCGTAATGGTGTGGGTGTATTTGATGTTTCGCATATGGGCGAATTTCTGATCAAAGGGCCTGGCGCTTTGGACCTGATCCAAAAAGTGACCAGTAATGATGCCAGTAAGATCGTTGACGGACAGGCACAATACTCATGTTTCCCCAATGACAAAGGCGGTATTGTAGATGACCTGATCGTTTACCGATTCGGAGAAGAAGATTACATGATGGTCGTCAATGCCTCCAACATCGAGAAGGATTGGAATTGGGTAGCTAGCCACAATACGGCAGGGGTGACCATGGAAAACGTATCGGATGACATCTGTTTATTCGCGGTACAAGGCCCTAAAGCCGCTGAGGCACTACAGTCTTTAACTGAAGTTTCTCTTGCGGACATAAAATTCTACCATTTTGTCAAAGGAGAAATCGCAGGGATCCAGGATGTGATCATTTCAGGAACCGGCTACACCGGCGCAGGCGGTTTTGAACTATATGTCGACAAAGATTCAGCAGAAGCACTTTGGAAAGCAGTATTTGAGGCAGGTGCCTCTTATGACATCAAACCCATCGGACTTGGTGCTCGTGACACCCTACGCATGGAAATGGGGTATTGCCTCTATGGTAATGACATCACCGACGAAACTTCCCCACTGGAGGCAGGACTCGGATGGATCACCAAATTCACCAAGGACTTCATCAATAGTGAAGCGTTACAAGCACAAAAAGAAGCAGGTGTTTCTAAAAGGCTCGTTGGTTTCAAAATGATCGATCGGGGAATTCCGCGTCAGGGTTATGAGATTTGTGACGAAAACGAACAAACCATTGGCGAAGTGACTTCAGGCACCATGTCGCCTAGTCTTAATATTGGTGTTGGCCTGGGTTATGTCAACTCTGGCATGCACAAATCTGGCACAGAAGTATTCATTAAGATCCGTAATAAGCTAGTAAAAGCGGAGGTGTCCCGACCTCCATTTGTGACGCAATGAACATTGAAGTCTGCCTAACTCCCGCCCTTATTGAGCAGTTTGACCTGTCAGGAAAGGTCGTGGTAGTTGTTGATATTTTCCGTGCCACCTCTTGCATGGTGGCCGGATTGTCCAACAATGTCAAAGCCATTTATCCGGTAGCCACCGTCGACGAATGCCTGGCACTAGGCAAAAAGGGCATGCTTATGGCTGGGGAAAGAGGCGGCATCAAAATTCCGGAATTCGATTTGGGCAACAGCCCTTTTGATTATTTGCAGGAACATGTGACTAACCGGGAAGTGGGTGTCAGTACCACTAACGGCACGCTGGCACTCAGCAAATCCCGAGCAGCTGATGAGATATTGGTAGGCGCTTTCCTGAATCTAGCCGCAACTACTCAATACCTGGAAACATTGAACAAAGACCTGGTCATTCACTGCGCAGGCTGGAAAGGAACGGTCAACCTGGAAGACACCTTATACGCAGGCGCATTGATCGACCGACTTAGCCAAAAAGAGTTGAAAGACGATGCTACTTTTCTGGCACACTCTCTGTTCCTTCAACACCAAAATGATCTATTAGGTGCAGCAGAGCAATCTGCACATGCCCAAAGACTCGCAGGATTTGGCATCAAAAAGGACATTGCTTTTTCACTGCAGGATAGCATTTATGATACAGTGATCCGATTGGAAGGAGAAAAGTTGGTGAAAGTCCACTTCTAGGCCTCAGAGTACCATAGAAGGCTTCACACTTCAAGAATCTCACATTTCGACAAGCTCAATGTGAGATTAAAAAAGCAAAACCCGAAGTACAAGGTACCTCGGGTTTTTTATTTGTCTGATGCTAGTGTGTACATGACGGTGCTCGTCATCCGTGGAGTCGAGATGGTTAACCCCGCGCACACAAGCCAAAATTGAAAAAAGGGGAGACGATTTCCTTACCCTAAAGCGCGTATATCATGAAATACCACAAATGCGGTATCAGCACCGGAAAAACCCTGCGGTATTTTGGAGACTACTGCAGTTGCGGTACAAAAAAGAGAAAGATTTCTTTGAAGTTTGTAGGAGAACGAATTTTAAAATTAAACACCAATAAAATGCCAACGATATTAAATATGACACTAAATAAGGATTCTACGCTTACTGTTGAACCTTATAATGCTGAATCGGCAACAGATGATACCGTTATCATCAAAGCAAAACTTGCAGACGGGGTTGAAAATTGTGGAGAAGCCTTCTATTTTGCGTTAGATTTTAGGCCATCAGTTGCTGCATCCCCTATTTCCAATGGCTATTCCGGCGTAAATTATGGGACAGGTATCCTGGATCAAGATTCTGTTGTCGGGTACATCACCTACCAAGTGCCTAAGTTCTTTTTCTACATGCCAACCATTACCTATGGCCTTAACCAGTATAAAGGTAAGATGACTTCTAACCTTTATGTCAATGAAAGCCCAAGCACATAGTTAAATTGAAGTAGTCTTCTAGGTCTTCAAAAGTTTGTTTGAATTGCAAGAGATTAAATCAAATTCGAATTTGAAGCCAAGGTGTTCACAAGCCAATCATTTTAACCCTTATCAGACCTGCGGTATTTCAAAGACTACTGCAGTTGCGGTATATCGGTATTAAAAATATTTGGTTAGTTTGAACCATTAAGTTTATTAAACAACCAAATAGTTAAAATCATGTCACAGACTAACGTAAAAAATTATTTCTTACAATTCAATACAGAAAAATTAATCCCCATATTAAGTCTTCCGGACCCTCCCGAAGATGATATTTTAGGTTATATCACTATATATGGACCTGGCGTAAGTCCTGCGACTGGCCCAAGTATAAAAGAGTTTCTGATCGAACTTGTTAAGGGACAAGATGTCAACATCACGCTGATGCCAATCAACTTGACAACCGCAGATCGGATATTTTTCAACTCCAACAACAATGAAGCACCATTCAGAATTAAAAGATCAAATAACAACCCAAATAAGCCTCTGAAGAGTAGTTATTTCAATGGTAATTTTCACAATTATGCTGTGACCATGCATTTAACAGCAACACACAAATTAGAAACCACCTCCAACATTACTTTTGATATTCTACTAATCCCCGCAGGAAAAACAGTCACTGAGGGTTATAACTTTGTCATTGATCCTCAACTGCAAATCAAACAACCTTCAAACCCTTAATGAATTTGAGAAAAATCATATTGCTCCCAATAACACTAAGCTTTTTAGTCTTCAACAGTTTAGGCCAGAATGTTCCACTAATAGATAGTTTGAAGCAGCTCCTCCAGAACTCGAATCTAGAAAGATCTGAACGTCTCAAATTTCTTGAAGAAATAGCCCTTTATTCTTCTGATCCGGAGGAAAAGATAATCTATTCGGAGAAAGTTCTAGAATTGCTTAACGCAGATGATAGACAAGACTTCTACATTAATGCATTACTAAATATCGGAGTTTCTTACCGCTTAACTGGAGAATTAGAAAAATCCTTAGAATATTTATTCAAGAGCTCTGAGGTTGCATTTGCTAATACTGAAAATATCTTATTGGCTGAATCATACGTCGAAATAGCTACCACCTACACCAAAAATAGCGATCAAAAAAATGCACTCATATATTCCAATAAAGCGATCAAAATCTTTAAAGAAACTGGAAACTTCCAAAAATTAGCAATCAACCTTCTCAATACTGGATTCATCTATTTTGAACAAAACAAATTTGATAGTGCCTTATTATATTACAATGAAGCCGGTCCACTTTTTGACTCTGTAAATTTAACAATCGGCAAAGCCTATAACCTAGGAAATCGCGCCCTGGTCTACTGGAAAACTGGGGCATTCGAAGAGGCAGAACAAGATTTACTCCTTGCCATTGATATGTTAGTTCCTTTAGGAGATCAATACGGCATGGCAGACTTCCATAATCAATTAGGAAATCTCTATCTGGAAACAGGACAAACCGAAAAAAGCATAATCCATACCCAAAAATCCTTGGAAATGGCTGAAGCACTAGGACTCAAGGAACAGGCCCGTGATGCCTCATTGGTCTTATCAAAACTCTCAGCCGAAAGAAGAAACTTTGAGGAAGCATATCGCTTACATCAAGAATACCTGGCTTATCGCGATAGTATCCAAAATGAAGAAAACACTAAAGCAATGGCCGATCAGCGGACGGAATTCGAGGTAAGTATCCGTGAAAAAGAAATTGAGGTACTGGAGAAAGACAAGCAATTGCAAAACATCTACATCATCGTTGCACTGGTATTTCTTCTGGTTTTCATCCTGCTCTACTTGTTGAGTCGTCAGCGACTGATCACCAATAAACTGGCCTCGAAAGCGGAACGGGATCAGCATGAAAAAGACGTGCAAAACTTGTTACAAGGTCAAGAGAAGAAGACGCTACAATCCATGATTGAAGGGCGGGAAAAAGAACGTAAACACCTGGCAGGAGAACTCCACAATCACCTTGGAAGCCTGTTGGCGACTGTCAAGATGAACCTCAATGGCTTTGAGCAGGAAGATCAACGCATCAATACACTTCATCAGTTAGTAGATCAGGTCTACAATGACGTAAGAGACATGTCTCATGCCCTGAACATGGGTGTATCGGAAGATTTTGGATTAGTCTCTGCCCTTCAGGAGCTGGTAGATCACTTGTCTCAATCCGGCAAACTCAAAATCGAGTTCAATGCGGCTGTGACCGATTGCTTCATTCCTTTTGAGCAGGAAATTGTCCTCTACCGGGTTGTCCAGGAGCTGGTCAGCAATGTATTGAAGCATGCGCAGGCCACGGAGATGACGTTACTTTTAACCTGTTTCGAAGACGAACAATTATTGAACATCATGGTTGCCGACAATGGTCAGGGCTTTGACACAGAAAACGCCAAAGTCAAGGCAGATGGCATGGGCTTACACTCACTGGATGGCATGGTAAGTAGCCTCCATGGAGAAATGGAAATTGATAGCCAGGCCGGCAAAGGAACAACGATCAACATCGACTTCCCTCTGGATGACGCCATGACTGAAAATCCCCTCACACAATGATCAACATTCTAATCGTAGACGACCACCAACTTTTCGCAGAAGGACTCAAGTCCATGTTCAACCCCAAGGATGAGATCACCGTAGTGGGACAAACCACGAATGGATACGAAGTACCCAAGCTCCTCAATGAACTAGAAGTGGATGTCGTCCTTATGGACATAGACATGCCGCAAATTGATGGCATTGCCACGCTTGAGCTCATGAAAAAGGAAGGGTTCGACTTACCCGTGCTCATGCTTACCATGCACCAAAGCCTGAAGTATATCCGTAAAGCGCTGGAAAAAGGTGCGCAGGGATACATTTTGAAGGCCGCCTCCAAAAAGGAGGTAGTTGATGCGATCGAAACGGTAAACCAACGCAAAAATTATTTTCACGAGAAGGTCAGTGAACAGGTATTCGACTATTTCCGAGGCAAAAGATCCAATGATACCACTGCACAAGAGCTATCAACCCGAGAATTGGAAATCGTGAAGTGTCTTGCGGAAGGCTTGAATAGCAAACAGGTGGGAGAAAAGCTTTTCATCAGTCAGCAAACGGTAAGAACTCACCGTCGAAACATCATGCACAAACTGCACGTGAAAACTACCGGTGAACTGATCCGTCTAAGTATGGAGAAGGGCTGGATTGAAGATTGATCCAAATTGCAGGAATGCTCAACAAATTGCAAACTTAAATCTTTAAGGTCCTTCGATACAATCGAGGACCGTAACGAGGGACCAGAAAAGAGTTACACTATCTCGCTCTAATTACCTCCTGTATGTGTATGTGAAGAAGAGGTCTTAATTAATGGCCCACCCTTCACACTTTGAAGTTGCTTTACATTTAGCTTTTTCATGTTGAAATTGTTTATGTTAAAAATTGAAGTTTCGTAGTTGTTTTTCGATTATACGATATGGTATTACTCGTTGTTTCATGTCACTAGTTCAATAATCAAAAATTGAATTAGTAAAAACTAATTATCTTATTTAGTAATCGGATTACTAAGCCCTACCCCTTAAACTCCATATCGCTCAACTCTACCTCTAACGCATTGGTGGAAAGCTGAACTTCTCTGAGAGAGATACCCAATGAAATCAACAGCAGTAATAATGACGCTCCGAATACCCACTTACCAGCAACTTGCATTTCCTGAAACAGGAAAATCATACTCAACACACAGAAAAAGAAACTGAGCACCCCAAAAGCCTGCATATTGCGAATAAGGAACAGCCGCTTTCTCAAATTCTCGATTTGAGTGGCCAATACGCGATTTTCTTTATTCTCATTGTAGTTGGCGTGAAGCTGTCGGATCAGCGTCGCAATGGCCAGAAACCGATTGGTAAAGGCCAGCAGCAACAGAGATATTGCTGGAAATAATAATGCCGGAGTGGTGAGGTTCATACCGCGAGATTAAACCTTATCCATCACTATTTCAACTTAGGATTATCCTTGTGACGATCCTGATCACGGATATTTTTCTTTTCGAAGTTCTTTACCAGTGCTTCGGTGAGATTGACTCCTGTTTGATTTGCCAGGCAGATCAAGACCCAAAGTACGTCTGCCATTTCATCTCCCAGATCCCGATCCTTATCTGATGCTTTGAATGACTGCTCTCCATAAGTTCGTGCCATCAACCGGGCTAGCTCCCCTACCTCCTCAGTGAGGATGGTCATATTGGTCAACTCATTGAAATAACGCACACCCGTGGTATTTATCCACTGGTCTACCAGCTGTTGCGCTTCTTCTATTGTCATTAGTTCATCAAATGTTCGTTGAGGTGCTTGATCACAAACCCTTCCATGGTCAATTTCTCCATCAGGTATAAAATTCGTTCACGCTCACTGGCAAGTAATGAATCCATTTCGGGCTCAAACTCCTGAAAACTCTCGTGAGGAAACCGCTTGCCTTTTTCGTAGTGGTCTTCCCAATACAATGACTCAACGATCTCATCTCCTTGATAATAGTATTTGTATTCAGCAGCGAGGAGGTCATCCTTATTGTTTACCAGGTGTCCTGAAAAGATCACATGATCATTTTCAAAATAGAAATAATCATCACGAACAAGATGTGGGGTGGTCAAAACAGAGACCAATTTCAGCATTTGACCGTCCATGGAATAGCCCCGGATCTTTAATAAAGAATCTCCGGAAACAATATCATCTTCCATGATCTCAATCCGATGATTCGCATCGATGTGTCCTACTTTCTTGTTGATGGAATTGACCAGGGGGCGCATTTCTTTCCGAACTTCATTTTGACAGGCGGCTAGGAAAAAAATGCTAAAAACGATGTAAAAGGCGGTTGACTTCATCCGGGTTTTTATTGAAAGTTAATTAATTCCTCATTTTTTGATCGTCGATATTTCCATCGGTTGTGTGACCAAAGCCAATCCGAGGGCCTGGCTCGCACAGCGCTTTCTGAAAATCGAATATACTGATCAAGCACCTGATGTTCGCCTTTCTGATAGGGAGGATCGGCCATTTTATGCAGTTCCACCTCATATTTACCACGAGCGACTCGAACAACAGACACGTAATACACCGGAAGCTGAGTAAGATAGGGCAATACAAATATACCCTGATAAAACGGAGTTTCTCTTCCGAGAAAATTTGCCCAGACTTTGCCCTTGTTTTTTCTGGTAGGAGACTGATCAGCAATGATCCCTCCTCCACGAAATTCTTTTTGGTACCGATAAACACGTCCCGCCTGAGCAGCGGGTATTGGGCGATTGCCGAATTTACTGCGGATCTCGGCCATCAACCGGTTGCTACCTGAATTGCGGATTTCCTTGTAAATGGGGTCCAAAGGAGCTAATTGAATCCCAATAGCCGTACCCAGCCATTCCCAGTTGCATTGATGTGATGCGTACAACAAAAATGGAGATTGGTTCCGTTCGATTTCTTCATAGGCCTCATTGCGAATCAACTTCACTCGCTCTTTAAATTCCGATCGGTCCATACGCAGGGTTTTGAATGCCTCTAGCGAAACATCGGTCAGGTTGCGATAAAACTTAGCGCGAATGGTGCGAATCTCCATTGCTGACTTTTCAGGGAAGCAGGCAGTAAGATTAGCTGTCACCATCTTACGTCTGTAAAACAAACTCGCTAACGAGGCAAGTACATCGGATACCAGATATAATAAGGGAAAGGGTAACCAGGCAACGATGTGGGCAAAAACTCTCATCACGAGGTGCGATCACATCACGTTGAGCACCTGTTCTTTGATCTGCTCCAACTCATCTTTCATCTTCACCACGGTACGCTGAATGTCTGCGTCATTGGCCTTGGAACCAATGGTATTGATCTCACGACCAATTTCCTGAGCAATGAAACCCAATTTCTTCCCATTGGAATCCGAACCGTCCAAGATTTCCAGAAAATACTCCAGGTGACTTTTCAGACGCACTTTCTCCTCCGAGATATCCAGCTTCTCCACATAAAAAATCAGCTCTTGTTCAAATCGATTTTCATCAACTTGTGTTTTCTCACGCAGGTCACTGATGGCCTGGTCTAGTCTGGATCGGATATTACTTACCCGCGTCGGGTCCAATTCAGCCACTACGGCTAACCCCTTACTGATTTCTTCAATGTTTTTCCGAAGGGCCTTTTCTAGTTGCTTTCCTTCATCCATTCGGAATTGATCACACTTATCCAGCGCTGCACGAACCACTGTCACCATCTCGTCATAACTGATCAGGTCGCTGAAGTCCTCTTTGGAAACCATCACGTTCGGTGCATGCACCGCCAATTTGAACAGCTCATCACGATTGGTCAGGTTGCTTTTTGCCAAGTCAGCGAACTGATCATAATACAACTGAAACAATTCCTGGTTGATCTCTACCGGAGATTCTCCAAATTGATTGGGCTGAAAATCGATGGTAAAATTGACTTTGCCTCGGATCAGCTGCTTCGAAATGATGGATTTAATGTCCATTTCCCTATCGCTAAACTCACGCGGGAGCTTCAAAATAAGGTCGAGGTACTTGCTATTTAGGGACTTCAGTTCAACTTTGAGGGAATACTTTTCGGTAATTGCCTCGGCGGAGCCATACCCCGTCATCGATTTTATCATAGGGCAAAGTTAGAAATCCAACCCCACACTTACATAAAATCTATAATTACCGAGCTCAAAATCTCGGATTGGGCGTGCAATATCGAATTTGGCGTAGTAACCCATAAGCACCGTGCGCAGCCCTGCCCCTACCCCGGCCAACCAGGGATTTCGGAAGTTCGCAATGCTACCAGAGAAAGGAGAACCATCGGTACGATAGAGCACTTCTGTCGCACTATTTTCACGTGTCAACGGAATAGGTCCGGTCCAGGCAGATCCAATATCATAGAAGCCTACCAGTTGGAAGTTTCTCAGGAAATTCGAAGTGATCGGTCCTCTGGACAAATATTGAAAGACCGGGATCCTGAGTTCCGCATTGAAAACCAGTGATGAGCTCCCATATAATTCCGCATAATCAAATCCCCTGATATTGGTCACATATTCCATGAACAGGAAATTGGTATTATCTACCTGATTATTGATTCGGTTGAAAGGATTATCCGTTCCATCTGTATTGGTATTGTTCAACAGCCAATTGGGAACACCTCCAACCAGGTAGGTTGGCTTGTTCTTGCCGAAGAACTGCCCATAGAAAACCCGGGTAGCAAAGGTGATTTCGCGATGAACACGCTGATAATGTCTGATATCCGCACGAAGATTCCCAAAACTCCTGTTCTGATCCGAAATACTTGAATACTGTATGATGTCAAATTTCGCACGGGTACCTTGTGGGATGTTAAAGCCTTTTTCAATGGTATTATCAAATACGGCACTTCCTTTGATTCCGGCATAAGTAACACGATTGTCCTCTGCCAGTCCCATCACATTATTAACTGTATTAACTGCTTGAAACTGAAGGTTTGTAAAATTCGTGGTTGCGAAAAAAGGATTGATATCGAAACGGAACCAATTGGAAATAGGTAGCGCAGCACCAAACTCTAACTTACTGAATGAATATCGCTGCACCAACTGGGTTTCATTGTCATCCTTCAATACCAGCAATCGTTTGTCAAACCGCACACTAAAATCCACCCATCGCTTCAGGTATTCATATTCAATGAAGAAGTCACCACTACGCAAATCTGTGATCGCCAGGGCTCCTGCATGTACTTTGTGATTTTCCAGCATATCACTGATCTGAGTTTCCAGTAAAATCCCGAATCCTCGAAGTGGATCAATGGTAAATGAAGTCACCAAATTGCTGAAACTAAATCGCGGAAAGTATGGGATCGGTCCTAATACTTCAGAATTCTGCTGAAATTTCCGATAGGTGGAGAAGAACGATTCCGGTCGGTAATTCTCCTTCTGAGTTTCATCCTCCCCTTCGAAAACATAGTTTTCTGTATCTACAAAGCTGTCATCCTCTGGCTGCTCTTCCTCTTCAAAAAGGTAATCGTCCGTATCCAGCAAAGCAGAATCCTCGTCTACACTTGCGGTATCTGCAACGACATCTGCTACACCATCCGGATTGAGCAACTGATTTTCGACATATCGATTTGCCACAAATTTTGCTTGTTCAAAACGCTGCCTGGGGGTCTGACCCGTGAATTGGTTCCCGTGAAAATCTACTTTGTTCGTATAATACACCTTTTCAATTCCTTCATCCAGCATAAGGAACGTAATCCCATCTTCATCGAAATGCAGATCATAGTCCAAGATGTTCTTACTGAAGTTGGTAACCTGGGAATGAATCGAATCATAAAAACTATACTTGTATAAGTTAGAGATCCCACGCTGATCGCTCAGATAAAAGATCTCTGACTCGTTTTTTGCATGTGGTTTGACATCATTTCCTATGGTATTTGTCAATCGATAGAATTCATTTTTCGTTGTATCCAAATCATAGATGAACAAGTTGTAGCGACTATCCATGTCCTCCAGCGGAACATCGGCAATGTTCAGAGAATCTGCCGGGCGATTAGAACTAAATACGATGGCTGCGGTGCCAGGAATAAATGACGGACTTTCGTCATCGTATATATCGGAGGTAATTCTCCGCACAGCACTTCGTCGCATACTCACGAGGAACAGGTCGTTTCTCCCATCTACATCACCACTGATCACAGCCAGTCGACCATTGTCATTGAAAGAAAAGGATTTGATCTGTTTAAATCGCGTCAACGGCTTATTCCTGATCACCTCTGCCTTAGCCACATCAATGGTCGCCAGGTAAAGGAATCCTCTTTTATAATAGACCACCCCTAGTTGGTCATCGTCAATCCAGTCAAGCAACGGCAGATCACCATCTACTTTCTGCCCCGGCACAATGATGCCTCCTTTCAGCACTTTGACGGTTTTTTCCGTTTCCAGGTCTTTTACGTACACATCGTATTTTCCCAGGTCATTGATACTATACGCCACCTTCTGTCCCGCCGGGTTGATCCGGACATTGTTGTGCTCAAAATCGGAATTCTTCCTACTGACGATCTCATCTTCATCATCCGGATCTTTGTAGTCCTTCAGGATTTCTTCTTCCGACACCAAATAGTAATTCTGCCAGTTATTGATAAAGGATCGGTACGGAACACCAATAGTACTGGCTATGCTGTTTTCTTCGTTACGAATGATCCTGGTTAAGTTCAGGATATTGGAAATATTGCTCCTTCCGTGGGTCAAGGCGATATAATTCCAAATACTTTGTCCTATCACCCCAGCCTCTTCGCCATCAATTTTGATCAGCTTTTTGATCTTTTTACGACCGATATAATCACGTATGTAATCATCCATTTCTGAGCTCCAGCCATAGGCAAGGTATTTTGCCGCTCCATCGATGAACCATCGTGGCAATGAAAGCAAATAGGAACTTTGGAGAATCTCCGCAAGACTTCCTCCAAACATCATGTCTTCGATCAGTATTCTGGACAATCGATAGACAAGCTCTTCCCGAAATTTCTCAGCTGAACCCGGATGAGCAACTTCCATTTGAAGTTTGATGAAATCCGTTTGACCGCCAATGGTAAAATTGGCACCGTCAATGCCTTTGTTGCTTTGCTGTAAATCGTGAATGGAGTTGTAAAGAAAGATTTTTGTCTTCGCATAAGGTGCATAGCCGAGGATATCGGTCAGCCGGTTGAATTCTTCATCCAGAAAGTCTACTGCCTGTTTCGCATAATCTCCTCCTCCTGAATAATAATAAATATCGAAGTTGGTAGTGCTGTAGTAGAGCCAGTCAAATTTCTTATACTGGATCCTGTTCTGACCAAATTCGTTGAAATAGTCTTGCTGAGCCTGAGTCAGCAATACTCCACTGGTCAAAAACAGGGCAAGAAGCAAACGAACCTTTATCATTCTTTCAATGATTTCTTTAACTAAACAAATACATCTGGTCAAATCAGACCTCTATTCACATCTACAGTAGGGAGGATTTCTCGTTCCCCTAGCAAAAAATTTGCCATCATTGGAGCAAAATATGGCGCCAGAGAAACTCCTTTTGTACCTAATCCATTAAAGATACCTACACTGGGTTGATTTTTCATCAATCCAAGGAAAGGCCTTCGGTCAAAAGTCGCCGGTCTAACCCCGGCAAAAGCTCTGACTACTTCATAAGCTCCTTCGTACAACTTTCCAAGCTTGTCTTCAATCATACTGATTCCGCTTGTAGTAGGTTGCCAGCTTAAGTCTTGGTTGTTGTAGGTAGACCCTACCCGGATCACACCTTCACGTGGTATCATGAAAACTCCCCGGTTGACGATTTGGTTCGGACGAAATTCGGTTTTGATGTCGATTAGTTCGCCTTTCACAGGTCTCATTTTCAGACCTTTAAAGAAAGGATTATCAGCAACGCCCGTTCCTTCACAGAAAATGACCGCTCGTGCCCTCCAATCACCGTAGTGTACCTGGTCTTTTCCTGATTTTACGTTCTGATACTGAAACACTTCAACCTTGTACATTCCCTTATTCTGTAGGTAGTCTTTTATCGCTTTTAGCGCCTTAGGCAGGTCTACTACACCCGTGTAGTTCAAGGACAAGCCACCAAATGGGTCAACTACCGCAGGGTAACCGATCGATTCGGTGTGGATCTTATGAACATAGGGAGCATACATTTCCGTCCCTGCCTTGCCTTGCCAGTCATTTTGTTCTTCGATGGAAATAAAGGGTCGGTAAATCGGTAAAGACTGATGAAAGGAGGCTTTCAATGCTCGTTCCAGTTGATCATAGTAGGGAGCAATCAATGGAAAAAGCTCATCAGCCATCCAGGTTTTCACCATTTTGCGACCGGTGATAGGATTGTAGAGCCCCGCTGCAGCATAGGAGGAAGACCTATCCGCTCGATCCTGGTCAAATACCATGACCTGCTGACCTCTATGGATCAGTTCATAAGCCAGCAAGCTTCCGGCAATTCCCTGTCCTACAATTAAAAAATCAACCTCTTTCAATCTGTTTGTGGATTTTCCAGCAAATTTGTATCGCTAAATTGAGTTTTCTCTAGCTATCTTATTTCAAATGACCATCAAGGCCTTAGTTTTCTCTCCATTTTACGAAAATACATACATCATAAGCGACGAAGATAATCAGGCGATCATTGTGGATCCCGGTTGTTACGAACCCTATGAGGAAATGCAATTGAAGCAATACATCAAGGAGAATGAACTGCAAGTCAAACTGATACTTAATACCCATTGTCATATCGACCATGTGACCGGGAATTATTTTGCGAAAAATGAATACCAGGTACCCCTTTGGATTCCGAAAGGAGAAAAAGACATTTTTGAAGCAGTCCCCAGCTATTCCGCCAGCTATGGATTTACAAATTATGTACAGGCGGATGTGGACAAATACATTGGGACTGATCCGATCGAGGTGGGAAAATTGAAATTTGAAGTACGGCTGGCTCCCGGACATTCTCCCGGACATTTGGTTTTTTACAATGCCGAAGCTAAAGCATTGATCGGAGGAGATGTCTTGTTCCGCGATAGTATTGGTCGAACAGACCTCCCGGGTGGTAATCATCAGCAATTGCTGGAAAGCATCAGAAGAGAAGTTTTTACCTTGCCTGATGACACGACTGTCCACAGTGGTCACGGCCCGACTACTAATATCGGGTATGAAAAGACGCACAACCCATTCGTGAAAAATCTATAATCATCTTGAAACGTCATATCCCCAATTTGATCACCAGCCTCAACTTGCTCACCGGAGTATTGGGTATCATTTGGGTTTTTCAGGAAAACGTAAATGATGCACTGATTTTCGTGATCATTGCTGGGATCTTCGATTTTTTTGATGGATTTGCAGCGCGATTACTCAAAGTGCAGTCTCCAATAGGCAAAGAATTGGATTCCCTGGCGGACATGATCTCGTTTTCAGCATTTCCAGCGCTTTTTCTATTCATTTATCTACAAAATCAATATTTCGAAATCGCACCGTACGCGGCTTTATTGATTGCTCCATTTTCCGCCATGCGACTGGCGATTTTCAATACGGATGATCAACAAGCTGATAAGTTCATTGGGTTGCCTACTCCTGCCAATGCAATTTTTATTACTTCTTTGCCGCTCATGAATCCGTCCTTGCCCGAATGGGCATGGATCCTGTTGGCCGTAGCCAGCTCACTGATCATGGTGGCTCCTATTGAAATGATCGCACTGAAGTTTAAGAACTACAGCTTGAAGGACAACCTGTTCCGATATGTACTGATTGTCTTCTCAATTACCTTATTACTCGTTTTTGGGGTCAGAGGCTTAGTATTGGTCATTCCAGGGTATATATTGCTTTCCGTATTTTCGAACTTTTTCAGGGTAGAAAATAGTTGATCCATGAGGATTCCAATATTCTAAAGTGCTGAACGTTATGTGGGGGATGATCCGGTCTACCTTTCTGTTGTTATTTTATTTGGTTGGTGTGCAATCCCACGCCCAATTCGATAATTCCGTATTGGCAGATGGACAATGGCATAAGATCGCCATTGCTGAAGATGGTGTCTACAAAATTGATCGTGATTTTTTGACGGGCACTCTCGGACTCGATGTGCAAAATCTGGATGCACGAACATTGAAAGTCTACGGTAATGGCGGTAGAATGCTTCCACAGGCCAACGATGTAGACAGACCTACGGATTTATTACAAAACCCAACCTACGCCGAAGGATTGACTGATGGTTCTTTTGATGCGGGAGATTACTTGTTGTTTTATGGCATAGGGCCACATCAGCTTGAAATACGAAATAATCTCATCCACTACGAAAACAACGTCTACTCGGACTCATCTTTTTATTTCATCACCTACGGTGGAGATCCAGCTGAAAGCATGGAACCACGCATAGACATTTCAGGGGACTTCCCCATCAGAAGTGTTTATCAACATCTACTTGCACACGAAATTGATGAACGGAACATCCTGAAAAGTGGTCTCAGCCGTGGAGGCAGCGGCCGCGAATGGTACGGAGAAGTCTATCAAAGAAACGTCAATACGGATCGGGATTACAACTTTCAAGTCCCCAACTTCACTGGAAAAGGAAAATTACTGTTCGCTTCATTGAGCCAATCGGAAACGGATAACTCTTTTTCATTGGCCATGAATGACGCCAGCCTCGGTGATCAGGAACTCGATTCAATCAAATCCGTCTTCGAAGATCAATATGAAGATCGGGGAGTCAATCACGTCGACACTTTTGCTATTGATGTTCCCGCCGCCGATGAACTTACCTTAAATGTCGTTTTCAATTTTGTCAGCGGTATTTCCTCGATTGCCCGGCTCAATTACTTTGTCATCCAGGCCGAAAGGGAATTGGCCATTTACAATGGAATGACCCATTTTTCAAATGGACAAACGACGGACGGGATTCAGTTTGAGATTAACAATACCGACGAAAACAGCCAGGTTTGGGACATCACCGACCCACATCAACCGAGGTTAGTGGCGTTAGATCAGTCGGGAACTACCGTAAATTTCGATTATGTGGGAACGGCAGATCAGCAATTTGTCGTGTTCCAGCCGGAGGACATGCCTGTCCCCGATTACATCGAACAAGTTGCCAATCAAAACATCAAAGGTGCGGGACCTCAGGAAGGGCTGATCATTGCTCACCCCAGGTTCTGGTCACAGGCACAGCAGTTGGCGGAATTTCACCGCACAACTCAAAACCTGCAGGTAGAAGTATTCAACATCCACGAGATCTACAATGAGTTCGGGTCTGGCAGCAACGACATCACAGCGGTTCGGGACATGATCCGCTATTTCTATCAAAACTCGCCTAATCTGGGCTATGCGCTGCTATTCGGCGACTGCTCTTACGATTACAAGAATAAACTGAGCAACAACACCAATTTGGTGCCCACTTATGAGTCTCGAGATTCAGTACACCCTGTGCTGAGTTATTCTTCAGATGACTATTTCGGATTTATGGAAGAAGACGAGGGAGAATGGCTTGAAACTTCATTCGGCGATCACACGCTTGATATCGGCGTAGGTCGAATTCCAGCCAAAACGACTGCCGAAGCCACGGACATGATCAACAAGATCATTCGTTACAGCACTAGTGAAAGAGTACTTGGCAACTGGAAAAATACCGTAACCTACGTAGCCGATGATGGTGACCGTAACCAGCACTTGAACGATGGGGAAACACTTTCAAGAATTTTGGATGAAGAAGCAACGCAAATTCTGCCCCAAAAAATTTACCTGGATGCCTTTGAACAAGAATTAGGTGCCTCGCAGGAAACCTCGCCAATTCTTAGGGAGCAGATCAACCAGGCCATCGATGAGGGCACTTTCCTGATCAACTACATCGGTCATGGCAATGAATTCCAATGGATGGATGAAAATACCCTGGATACAACAATCGTAAGTAACCTTACGAATCGTTTCCGGTTGCCCATCTTCGTAACAGCAACCTGCCAGTTTGGACGTTATGATGATCCGGATTTCTTTTCGGGGAGTGAGCGCCTGCTGCTTGATCCAAATGGAGGCGCGATCGCCTTATTGACTACTACACGTCCGGTATTTGCTTCGAGTAACCGGCAAGTCAATATCGCCTTTCATAACAATATCTTTAGACGAGAAAACGGTCAATACCTTCGTTTAGGAGACATCATTCTTCGTACCAAAAATGAAAGTCTGAGGGGCCCCCGCAATCGAAACTTTGCGCTTTTGGGTGACCCGATGATGATGTTACAATATCCGGACTTCATTGCCACCATCGACGAGATCAATGAAAAAAGTATCACAACTGAGACGGATACATTGAGCGCCCTCGAAGAAATCACCCTAAGTGGCAGCATCCGCCACCTGGATTCCACACTAAATGCGGATTTCAATGGAGTAGTTGACATTGTGCTACTCGATGCTGCTTCTACTGCACGTACATTGGGTCAGGAAAGCTTCGCAACTTCTTATGACGTACAGGAAAATGCCCTGTTCCGTGGAAAAGCC
This sequence comes from Cytophagales bacterium, assembly GCA_033344775.1. Classification (NCBI taxonomy): domain Bacteria; kingdom Pseudomonadati; phylum Bacteroidota; class Cytophagia; order Cytophagales; species Cytophagales bacterium. The sequence goes on from JAWPMT010000005.1 coordinate 2,048,983, forward strand.
TCTGTCTCCGGTGGTCGTTTTGAGACTTCCTTTATACTTACCAGAAATATTTCCTACCGATTCTTAGAAGGAAAGATCAGCTTATACGCACTGGATGAAGCAAATGGAACGGATGCCAGCGGCGCGACGGATCAGATCAGACTTGGAGGAACGGCTCTCATAACCCGAACAGATAACAATCCCCCGGAAATCGATCTCTATCTCAATAATGAACAGTTTGTCAACGGCGCTGTTGTTGAGTCCAGTGGCCTCTTGATTGCACGTGTATTTGATGAAAATGGATTAAATATTTCGGAAAACTCGATCAATCAGAACATTACACTTACACTGAATGACGAGGAGCCAATCGTGATCAATGATTTTTATTCAGCCAATGTAGATGACTTCCAAAATGGCTTTGTCACCTATCCGCTCAATGACCTGGTTGCAGGAAGGTACACCGCGACAATAAAACTTTGGGACACTTACAATAATTCCGCCACACAAACAGTTGAATTTATAGTTTCAGACGTTCGCCAGATCGGCATGGAAAATGTGTTTAATTTTCCTAATCCCGCATCTGGAACAACGACGTTTAACTTTGAACACAACCGACCCGGAGAAGAACTTGAAATTACCATTAACATCTATGGGGTAGATGGAGCGCTAAAGGCAACCCTTTACCATGAAATAGATGATAGTCCGACTAGAATTGATTTTCTAAACTGGGATGTAACTACTGCTTCGTTAGAACAAGGATTATATCTCTACAAAATAACGGTGAGAAGTACTTTAGATGGCGCGGTTGGCCAACAGGTGAAACGACTTATTGTGAATTAGATTACTTTTGCTAACCTGAAAAAAGACTAGCTATGAGGAGCTTTTTTAAGATCATGGTACTAACACTCATCCCGGGCTTTGCTTTGGCCCAGGGACCGCAAGTACGTATCAATGAACTTGGCGGCCAATCCAACCCGATTACGGTGGCCGTACCATTCATCAGTTTTGCACCCGACAGCCGCGGTGCAGCCATGGGAGATGCAGGTGTCGCCACCTCTCCTGACGCCTACAGCGTCCACTGGAATAATGCCAAACTGGCGTTTATCGATTACGATATGGGATTTTCCTTTTCGTATTCCCCGTGGTTAGGCAACATCGTGGACGACATGTCCCTGAACTACCTGACTTTCTACAAAAAGATCAACAGGGATCAGACTTTCGGCGCCTCACTGAGGTATTTCGACCTGGGTGAGATCCAACTGACAGACCTGAACGGAGATCCACTGGGCATTGAAAACCCGCGAGAGGCTGCCATTGACGTGACTTACGCAAGAAAATTAAGCGAAAACCTGAGTCTGGGTGCGACCGGTAGATTCATCTGGTCCAACCTATCAGGCAATATCACCAATGCACCGGACGTACGTCCCGGAACCAGCCTGGCCGTAGATGTTGGGTTGTATTATACGCAGCCACTTTCTCTCCCTGGCATTGAATCAGACCTTTCTTTAGGTGCACACATTTCCAATATCGGACAGAAGATCACTTATACCAGTGAAAGCAATGAAGACTTCATTCCGGCCAACCTGAGACTGGGTGCAGCATGGACTGGAAAGCTCGATCCTTACAACTCCATCACTTTCGCATTTGATGTGAACAAATTAATGGTCCCTACCCCACCAACCTATGTCACAAACGATGACGGGGAATTTGAGAGAAATCCGGATGGAAGTTTAAGAATTCTTGAAGGTGAAGACCCTAACCGACCACTGATCAGTGGTACCTTCGGTAGCTTTTCAGACGCTCCAGGTGGATTCAACGAAGAATTAAAAGAATTTAGCCTTTCTTTTGGAGCGGAATATCAATATCAAGAATTGTTCTTTGCCAGAGTTGGATACTTTTCGGAGCATGTAGATAAGGGCGACCGAAAGTATTTCACCGCAGGACTTGGATTCCGCTATCAGGTATTTGGATTGGATTTCTCCTACTTAATTCCTCAAGAACAAAATCACCCGCTAGGGGATACTTTGAGATTATCATTCATCTTCAGCTTCAACAAGGAGGAGGACCAATAAATAGTGCTTGACCGTACGGTAGCGCCACCTGCGCGATCCATTTCAGACATTGATATTCCTTTCCCCCAGACCTCCACACTGGGCAATGGTTATCCCACATTACTGGTACCCGAAAAGAGCTACCCGGTCATTTCTTTTGAACTGATCCTTTCAGGGGGTAAATGGCACGAACAGCATCCGGGCACTTCTTATTATGCAGCAAAAATGATTGCCGAAGGTGCGGCAGGTTTTACTGCAGAAGAAATATCTCTCAAATTTGAGTCAACTGGTAGTTTTTTGGAGATTGTTCCGAGCACCGATTGGGTCATATTCAGACTGCACACCCTCACGAAATTTTTCGAGCCTGCGCTAAGGTTACTTTTCGATCTGATTCGAGAAGCTTCCTTTCCACCTGATCGCTTTGAAAAGCTCAGCCAATTGCGTGAGCAGAATATACGGACGCAACTTGCCAAGAATACGCAGTTTGCCAACCTAACCATGGGTGAGCAACTGTTTGGGAAAGTACATCCCTACGGGCGGAATTTGATGCCAGAAATGGCAACAAAAGTACCTTTGGATCAAGTCAAAGAATTTTATAACAAGCAATTATTCCACGAACCCAAGATCATGCTGGTCGGGGATTTTGAAGCGTATCTACCTCTTGTAAACGAGTTGGCCAGACAAATGCCCGGAAGCAAGGCCGAAACGCTGACATTCTCCCCGGATCCCGGTGATAAAACCTTAGAAATAGAACGAGGTGGCAGTACGCAGGCTTCCATTCGAATCGCCGCTACTTGTATCAACAAGTCGCACGAAGACATCCACGGTTATACGATGGTTCACATGCTTCTTGGTGGTTATTTTGGCAGCCGTCTCATGAAGAACCTTCGTGAAGAAAAAGGGCTCACCTATGGCATCTATTCACAAATTGCACATCAAGGCAATGCGTCTTATTGGGTCATTGGCTCTGAAGTAAAAAAGGATGATGTCCAATTGGCCGTCAGTGAAATTGAGAAGGAAATTGAAGGTCTACATGAAAAAGAACCTTCGATGGAAGAATTGGCCATTGTCAAGAACTACGCAAGAGGAAAACTGCTGTCTTCTTTTGATTCTAGTACCTCGATCGCTGCGATCCACCGCCCCCAGTTCATGGCAGGAATTCCTTTCACTCACCTGAACAACTATCTGCAAGTTTTGAATGAGATAACACCGGCAGACATCAAAAGCCTGGCCATCAAACACCTGCATCCTACCCATAAGGTTATCATTGCCTGATCGGCAATAAATACAGGTACCGCTCACCGGGGATGATCTCCCCATAGTCAAACCCTAACTTGAGCTGTCCCGAATGATCATAAAGGCCTTTTTTACCTTTCCTTTCTGCAATGATTAGGCCATGACCCACATCTTGCATTTCGTCAAAAGAAGGAAATAAAATGAATTCTCCTGCCGAATTGGCCAATCCCTTTCTCCCTTGCTGATCCTCGAGGATATAAGAACCTTCTTCTGTTCTTGTTATTATTTTGAAACTCACTTCCAGCACCTCTTTGCCTTCCTGATCTACTAAACCGTAATGGTCACGATGAACAATCGCCCTGCCGTTTTTGAAATCACCGACCTCCGTAAACTGCGGCTGGATCACTAGACGTTCATTTTTGTTGATAAATCCCCATTTACCAATCAATTTGACCGGGGCCATTTCCTCGCTAAATCGCCGGGCACTGTCATAGCGATTAGCTATCCTAATTCGGCCTTTATCATCCAGAAAGCCATACAGGTCATCTTTTTTTACCAGAAAGAATCCCTCGGAGTAATCTAATACTTGCTGCACGCCATCATCCAGCCGGACGACAAAAGCCCCCAGGCCATCTTTGATCACGGCACCCTCAGGTCGCTGCCCTGCATAGAAATCTCCCAGGTGCCTTACGTTATCATAGATAGGATCAAATATGACCAGCCCTTCCCGTGTGATCAGTCCCCTGCCATCATGGCTCAACATTTCGATCGAAGAATTACCCTCCTTCAATTCAAACCGGGTCGTGAGTAAGTTTTTACCTCGAGAGGTGATTAATGAACGAAAACCGTTTCCTTCTGCAACAAACAGATCACTAAGCTGGTCAATCGAAAAGTAACCCGGTTGCACCAGCCAGTTACCAAATGCATTGATGATACCCCAGCTCCCCACGTACTTCGCAGGAAAGGTAGACTCAGTTCCCACACCAATGCTATCGTATACATTGGGAACAATTTGCTTGCCTGAAAAATCTAATAAACCCCATTGGCCTGTACGCTTCACCGGAATATATTGTGATTGCGAGGGCATCACTGCCTGTAAAGGATACGGGTTTATTTTTCGTCCGTAGAGATTATAAATGTCCCAGCTTTTCCCACTTAAACCAAAGAAATAAGCGCCATCAAAATAAACAGAATCTCCATGCAGGACCTTCTTGCCGGAGTAATCGAAAACCTCGAATTGATCGTCTGTCCTGGCGATGGCAAAGCCCTTTTCCGCCCTGACCAGTTCTAATTGCTTATTGGCAAGAATTTCTATTGAATCTGCAAAGAAACGCTGCCCTCCGTTGATAGAAGCCACGAGTAACTCTCCGTAACTGGATATGCTGTCCGCAGCCAGCTCCACGATCGGATCTAAAGACCAGTCATAGATCTGCCACGTTTTGGCGGCAACTGGCGCTGGCTCCCCATCCAAATTGGAGATTTCTTTGTAAACGGGTTTGTATAGCACAGTCCCAGTTTGGGTATTGATTAAGCCTTCCGCTCCGTTTCTGCGGATCAGGATATAGGAGGATGATACTTCATAAGTGTCTACCTCCTCATCGGAAACAAGAGTGCCATTCTCCCGAAAAAAATACCAGAACCCACCAGCATCCATCGCGGCGAAAACCTGACCAATCCTTTCAATTTTGAGGTACGAATCCTCCAGGATTTGCTCGAAGGCACCGTTGAACACCCCATAGGTTAATTCACCCGCATCGTAATTACTGACCAGATAGAAACCATCCAAAGCGGAAATCTCAAAAAAGGCATTGGACAGTTGATGATTCCCTTTTCCATCGATCAATCCATACTTCAGTTGATTGGACAAGGAACCCTTGGAGCTTACCAGAAAAAGCCCCGAAGAAAAAGGCTCGATGCTGTAGTACCTGGGAGTTGTGAGCTTCTTACCTTCGATATTCATCAGCCCCCATTTTCCGGACTGCCTGTAGCCCAACCACTCACCAATGGGTTCATCTGTGTTCGGGTGCCAGCCTAGTGCTTGAAATTTTGGTGAGATCAGTACGTCACCGAAGCTGTTTTTAAGTCCGAATTGACCATTTTCCTCAAATACTTCATTGGCAGTTTGCGCATGGAGTAGCAGGCCGGAAAACAAATAGCAGATGGTAGAAAAAATGAGCCTTTTAATAGTCCCGTAATTAAGAGTATATGCCAAAGTTAATCAGCGGTACACAGGACCAACGGCATTTTTGATGAAAGGGAATAAATCAGGATTTTGTGACCTCTTCCTGCTCCAGATTGAACAAATCGTTGAGGCTTTCGACCAGGGTTTCCGCCTCACCTCTCTTGCAGGCAGCCTTCAGCTGCAGCACCGGCAAACGCATGACTTTCTGAATGATCCCTTTCGTAGCAGAATCCAACAGTTTCAATTCTGACTCAGAAGCCTTCTTCACGTATTTCGAGATCTCCTTTTGACGGATTTCTTCGAGGGCATTCTTCAATTTCTGGATGGTTGGAGAAACTTCCATCTCCTGCGCCCAATTATGGAATTCATCTACTGAATCCACCAGAATTTGTTCTACAGCAGGAATGGCATTTTTTCTTTCCTGTACAGTTTGCGTGGTTTTCTCCTCGATCTGGTCCACATTGTACAACAGCACATGTGGTAACTCGTCTACTTCAGGTGCCACACTCCTGGGAACCGACAGATCAATGACCAGCTTTTGACCGGATAACTCACTGTCCAGATGCCCTTTGGTAATGATCGGATCATCTACCGCAACTGTTGAAATAATAGCGTCAAAATCTGAAACATTAGCAAGGGCCGCTTCTAATGACAAGGTGTGGTAACCTAATCGGGAAGCCAGGGTTTCTGCTTTTGAAAGCGTCCGATTCGCCAGATAAATGGCTGCCTCTATACCTTCTAAGTTTTCAGCTATATTTTCACCAATCTCTCCTAACCCGAGGAGCAATACCTTAGGCTGTTCGAAATTGGGGATTACTTGCTTCACTAACTCTACTGCTGCGTATGAAGTAGAAGCTGTTCCATCTCTAAATGCTGTCTCCTGCACTACGCGCTTGTTGGCATAGAAGATTGCGTGCATCAACCGGTGAAGAAATGGCCCGGCCATGCCTTCGTCTGCCGAATACTGGTAGGCCTTTTTGACTTGATTAGAGATCTGGATATCGCCAAGTACTTTTGACTCTAATCCCAGAGAAACGCGATATAAATGATTGATGGCCGCATCTCCTGTATAAGACTTGAAATGCGATCTAAAATCCTGAAACTGGAACAAATCTTTCTCAACGCTCAACAAAGACAAGATTTCTTCATCTCTATTACCCTCCGCACTGTAGTAGATCTCCGTACGATTACAGGTAGAAATGATGATAGCCTCTCCAAGGCCGAGTGTATCGCTGAGTACTTTGAGAAACTTGCGATTGGACTCCTCTTCGAGGGTTACTTGCTCCCGCAAATCAACCGGGGCTGACTTGTAAGAGATACCTAAAGCGCGAAAAGTTTGATGCATTTCAATTAGAACGTCTGCAAAATTAAAAAATTCAATGTTTTAATGCCACGATAGTTTCCCAGTATTCTTCTCCCTTGACGGCAATTTTTCCATTTTGGTTGCCTGACCTATATTTAAGGCAACAACTACATGAAACGCTTTAGGGTATACATCATTAACCTGATTGGCTTTAACAAAACAGAGGCCAACGCTACGATCATACTTCTTAGTATCGTCTTACTTGCCGGGATATTGCCCAGGAAATATTTCCGCATGTCGCACTCCACAACCTCTACCGAGCAACAAGACAAACAGTTGCTTAGCGATTGGCTTTTAGAAATTGATAACAGCCTGAAAGCGAAAGATAGTTTTAAGAAACAGCAAAAAAATACTCCAATCTACGAGCCCTTCAAGTTCGATCCTAACCTCGCCTCCGACGCGGATTTGAAAAAACTCGGATTTAAACCATACCTCGCTTCGCGCATCGTTAACTATCGTAAAGCGGGCGGCAGCTTTAAATCGCCGGAAGAATTATTAAAAATTTTTGGGATGGACTCGGCATTGGTCCACAGACTGACGCCCTACATTGCTATTGCTCCTCCTGCGAAAAAAGAGAAAAACCTTTCGACCCCAATCGCCTCCGTAGAAAAGAAAAAAACAGAAAAGAACGCGCCAAAAATCTGGATGGATCTCAATTTGGCAACCAATGAAGAATTACAGGAAATAAGAGGCATTGGGCCTTTTTATGCCAAAAACATCCTGGCGTATCGGAATGAATTGGGTGGGTTCTATTCATACTTACAACTTACTGAAGTCTATCGAATGAAACCGAACGTCATCGATCTGCTAAAAAAACACACCTATATCAGCGAGGCACCTACTCAGAATCTCCCCATCAATTCAGACTCCATGAAGCACCTGGCCAATCACCCGTACCTCAACTGGAATCAGGCCAGGGTCATCGTAAATTACCGCAAACAGCATGGCACATTCACCGATGCGGAGGAGTTACTCAACATAAAGATCATCGACGATAGTCTTTATCAGAAAATATCTCCCTATATTTCTGTGGAACCATAGTTGCTTCATGCATCAAATTCTCCAATCCTACCTCAGACGCCTGACCAATCTCTCCGGGAGTAATAGATCTTTACTGCTTCTAAGGCTGGTTTCCGAACAATGCATTGACCTTCATGATTACAATTTTGCCCTGAATGAACCCAGCTTCAACATCATTAAGCAACTCATCGGGCATGACAGCACCATTGATCTGACGCAGGAAATAGATAGCAGAGACGCGGATGCGAATCGGTTGGGAAAAAAATTGAAGCGGCTGGAAAGAATTGACAAGTTCATTTTCGAGGAGCGCGGAGCCAAAGACCTTTATGTAGGTTGGCCATTTGTTCGGGGAAAGTTTTCCGACGACACCCTGGTACGTGGGCCATTGCTTTTTTTTCCCATCGAATTGATCAATAAGAATAATCTATGGTCACTTAGGCTTAGAAAAGATGTCAACATCACTTTTAACAAGTCTTTTTTACTGGCCTATTCCTTTTTCAACCAAACGCCACTGGATGAAGAGTTGCTAGAGACCACATTCAATGATTTTGATCGGGACCCAACCGTTTTCAGAACCCAGCTGTATGAGCTATTGAAAAACAGCAACCTGGAGATCAATTTCAATCAGGACAATTTCATGGATGAGCTCAAGCCTTTCAAGGACTTTAAGCGAGCTGACTATGAATCACAGGAAAAGACCGGAAGCCTCAAACTCTTCCCGGAGGCTGTGCTGGGAATTTTTCCTCAAGCAGGATCTTACCTTGTTCCTGATTACATCGATCTGATCGAAAATGATAAGATCAAAGACCTTGAAGACTTCTTTTTTCAGCGCCAAAGAGAAGACCTGGAAGACGAGGGTGACACCCGGTTTTCAGACCGTTTGTTAGAAGAAAACACCTTTACCCCTTTTGAGCTGGATGCTTATCAGGAAAGGGCACTCGGTTTGATCAAAAAAGGGAATTCCATGATCGTGCAGGGACCTCCGGGAACCGGAAAGTCCCAGTTGATCTCGAATCTAATCTGCGACTACATTGCCAGAGGCAAAAACATCTTGCTGGTCTGCCAGAAAAAGGCGGCTTTGGATGTCGTGTACGAGCGCCTTAAAAGTAAAGACCTGCACAACTCCATTGGCCTGGTCCATGACTTCAAGAATGACCGAAAGGACATTTTTCAGCAGATCGCAACTCAGATCGATCGAATTGACGAATACAAGCAAAAGAACAATGGCCTGGATGCCATTCAGCTGGAAAGATCCTTTCAGCAAGCCAGCCGAAAAATCGACCAAAGCGTTGAAGAGCTGGAGGAATTCAAAACCATGCTTTTTGATGTGTCAGAATGTGGAAAGTCAATCAAGGAGCTTTACCTCAGTTCTGATCCAACCACGCTGGCCATTCCGCTCAATCAGGAATATCGATCCTTCCATTATCATGATGTTGAGGCCTTCAAAAACAGATTGTCCCTATACTTGAAATATTACCGCGAATTTGAAGGTAAAAAGCACTTTTGGATCGGAGGAAAATCTTTTGCGCAGCACTCGGTAAGTGATCTGGTCAACATCAGGAATACCGTTACCGAGGTGGTAAGGTATGCGGTAGAAATTGAGCAAAAGGCGCATGAGATCATTCACAAACCAGTTGATTTTGAATCTGCCCAACTACTGGCTGATAAGCCTGAAGAATTGGAACGCCTGATCTCGAATCTGGATAACGAACGTGCTTATCGGTATTTTCAGCACATTGTCACTGAAGCGCCAATTTCCAAGTCGGAATGGCTGGCCGAACAAGAACGTCGCATGATGCAGTGTTTCAAAGGCTATGGGCCAGAAAATTCGCTAAAGGCAGCTGAACTAGGTAAATTTCAGCTAGCCCTGGAACACGCCATCAACGCGCAAAAAGGCGTCTTTAGCTGGCTACGCTGGAAGTTATTTTCCGCTGACAGGAATTTCATCAGACAGGTACTGCAAGCGAATGAGCTCAAAGCAAACCGGGAAGGGTTTCAGGTATTGCTCGACAAGATTGACAATCGGTTGAACTACGAGCATGTACTCTCAGAATTACAACAGACCAGATGGCTCAGTGATTTCCCTCAAAGTTTGAAGAAGACAGAGACGCAGAACTGGTTCTTCTATCAGAAACTGGCACTTAATACCTACGAGCTTTTGGATCAACTGCGACCATTGGAGTCGCTCATTCCATTTCACAAAAACGAACGCAAATCCCAACTGAGTACGCTGGCGCAGCTCCAGACATTGGTCAAAGAAATTCCCGTAAACCGAGCCCGTTGGGGTACTTATCTATCAGACCAGCAAATTCGATCCCTCACGTTGAAAAAGGTATCAGTGAATGAAGTGGTTACTGCACTGAACAGGGATTTTGATAAGATCTATGACTACCACGGTTTACGTGATGGATTCTCTCAGATAGAAATGAAGATCATCGAAGACCTGCTGGACGCTTCGAGTGAAGATCTGAATCCGGAAACGATCATGGTACTGTTCAATAACAGCCTGGCACTGGCCTGGATTGACCACATCGAAACGAAGTATCCGATCCTGCGGTCTGTTTCCTCGCATCACCTGGAAACGCTTGAAAAAACCTTGAAAGATGCGGTAGAAGACAAAAAACAAGTCAGCTCCGACATCCTACTCCTGAAATCGCGCGAACGCACCTACGAAGACCTTGAATATAATCGCCTCAACAATCTGGTCACCTACCGCGACCTGTACCATCAGGTGACCAAAAAGCGACGCATCTGGCCTATTCGGCGTGTCGTGACCAACTTCAGCGAAGAGCTATTCAAACTATTGCCTTGCTGGATGGCTTCTCCGGAATCCGCTTCCGCCATATTCCCGATGCAGGAAATGTTTGATTTGGTGATTTTCGATGAAGCTTCTCAGTGTTTTGCAGAAAAGGCCGTTCCGGCGCTGTATCGTGGCAAGCAGGTAGTCATTGCCGGTGATAGCAAACAGTTGAAACCCTTCGATATGTATCGGGTCCGTTGGGAAGAGGAAAATGCGGACGATGTGCCGGAATTGGAAATTGATTCGCTGCTGGACCTTGCCCAACAGTTTTTACCTGACACCAGCCTTGCTGGCCATTACCGCAGCCAATCGCTGGAGCTGATCGACTTCTCTAATCAGCATTTCTATGACGGCAGGTTACACATGCTCCCAGCTTTTGAAGCTCTGAATCAGGCCGAACCAGCCATCTCTTACATGAAAGTTGAGGAGGGGATTTGGGAAAACAACATCAATGAAGCGGAGGCTCTGGAAGTGGTCAACATGATTTTTTCTATTCAGGAAAATGATCCGAAGCTATCTATTGGTGTGGTAACTTTCAATGCCCGTCAACAAAGTCATATTCTCGACCTCCTTGAGACCCGAGCCATAGCACTGGAAAAATCGTTGCCTGACAATCTGATCGTGAAAAACATCGAAAACATCCAGGGCGATGAACGGGATGTGATCATTTTCAGCACGGCCTACGCGCCTGACAAAAAGGGGAAACTGCAAATGCGGTTTGGTCCATTGAATCAACAAGGAGGAGAAAATCGATTGAACGTTGCTGTCACCAGAGCACGAATAAAGATCTATGTCATATCCAGTATTCTTCCTGTACAAATACGCGCCGAAGACACCAAGAATCCCGGACCTCTACTTTTCAAAAAATTCCTGGAGCATGCCTGGTCCGTCAGTAACAAGGATTGGCAACCTGGGGTGACGATGTTTGAACAACACGCTGATCGCTGGTATTTAAGAAATCGCCTACAGTTGCCCCAATTCCACGGCTTTCCTCAATTGGAATTACAAAAAACCTATCAATTTGCAGATCTCACCATTCAAAATGGCCCGGACAACAAAGGCATTGTCCTCACGGATGATGAGGTATTCCATGACAGTCCATCGGTGAAGGATGCCTTCGTTTACTTCCCCAATCTACTGGCCGATAAAAAATGGCCGTACTCCCGTATTTACTCTAGGGCCTTCTGGCTAGACCGGGACACCATTCAGGAACGCATGAAAATGTTTTTGAATCGGGTAGCGGAGGATTAGTGACACCTTAATTTAGATAGAGAAGGTTCAATGATTAATTTCTGGATACAAGCTCAGGAGTGCTTGATCGTTTATGGTTATTAAAGTTTTTGGTTGAGTAAATGCTAGTAGGCGAGGCTTCAATTATCTCGGTAGGTTTTAAATCATCCTAAAAAATTGAATTGAGCCAACCTAATCCTTCACAAATTTCTTTAACATTCCCCCGCCTCCTGATTTATAAAAAGTGTCTCAGTCCCACTTTCCAAAGGGGGTGCCTGAAAGGCGGGGGATTTTATCTATTCAATATAAAATCCCAGTTGCCAGTTTTATTACCAGGTAGGTGCCCTGAGTTTATCGAAGGGCAAAAAAAAGAGCAATCCGATAAAAATCAGATTGCTCCCAAAACAACTAAAGGCTGTAGCCGAGCGGCTACAGTACTGTAAATATATGAAAATTTGACTTATTACGGGTCACGAATTAACATTTCATGTACAGTTTGCATCATTTTACGGATGTTTGTGTGGTAAAAAGTCCTTTCACAGAAGCGCAAAAACACCTAATAAACCTCACCAGATGGCACTTTCCCTACAAATTTTAGCTAAAAACGGGCAAGGAGCCCGATGCAGATTTACCCAAAACGGATCGATTCTTTCCTTTCGGGAAGTTTTGAATCTTTGGCAATTTTCTGTGGAAGCAACCAAGAATTACGTGCAGCAAATCAAAAACCTGGGCTTTGATCAATGCTACTGGGAACACCCTGCCTTAACGCAGGCCACAATGGACTTTCCTTACGAATGCATGATCTTGAAAACAGAGCAGTTCACCAGACGCCAGGTGGACACAGAATCTTTTTCGGCTCATTTGCATCAGGAGAAATCGGTGGCAGTGTTTGATAACCTTGGTCGCAATGCTCGTTTGGTGGTCCCGACGTTAAAATCGGACAAGGAATATTACAAACACTTTGGGATCTTTCTGAACGCTGCCCCTGAAAATCAAGTACTGGCAGTTTTACAAGCCGTAGGAGAAAGTGTGCTGGAAGAAGTAAATCGAGGTAAATGCATATGGCTCTCTACTGCGGGATTGGGTGTCATCTGGCTACACATTCGACTCGATACTGTACCCAAATATTACAAAACAAAAACCTACAAATCCGCGTCGTTCCTAAGTCAATCGCATAATGCAGGGTGAGTACTCCAATTGTCTACTCCATTCGTTTTCGATTCTTGGGATTTTTCCAGACATTTGAATAGGACTTCAGTTCTATGCTTCACCGACTTGCCATTTTATTGCTTACCTGCTTTTGCGGGGTAACTCTTGTCTTTGCCCAAGAAAAGGTTTTCGATATTCCTATTGAAACCCCCAATAAGGAATTCTCTTCCCATTATGTTCAGGACCGAACCCTTAATCAATCTTACCTGCTTCGAGTGGCCTACGATGAAGTAGATGTTTTCGTACTGAATGATTCCATGAAAGTCCAGTTCAACAAGACTTTCAAAATCGGACTCAAAGAAGAAAAATTCTACCTTAACGAATTACTGGGTTTTACAGCTGAGAATGGCGTAATTCACGGCTATTATACGAATTACAATGTCACCATTCCCGGCTACTTGCAATTCAACATGCGTGCCCGCGGGGTAAAGCGAGGACAATTGCCCTTTGATTTGGACAAAAAGGATGAGTACTTATTCCACTTCATCAAAGATGGCGTCTTCTACATGGCGTCGGCCACCCGCAAAAGCAGCGTGATGAAGATCTACAAGATCATGACCCCTAAAAATATCAAGAGGTACTTGTACCGCGTAGACGAATACCGCGACTTCCACGACATGTTCAAAGTCTTCAGTGATCCGAAACCTATGGACGTTGCTGTTATTTACGAGGATGTTCCCTCTGACTTATCCCTGGCCACCAAGAAGATCAAGGCTTATGTTCGTGACGAAACTCTGGACGTGACTTTCGAAAGCAACCTGGGAACGGAATTGATCTCTTTTGATCTTGACAGTGCCATCTACACGGAAAAAGTGATCCCTTACGTAAAGTTGAAGAGCAAGGGATACACGAATAATTCGAATTCATTCATTCATGGAGATCTGCAATTTGTTGCCCGATCTTCTGGCAAGGAAGTATTCTTGTATGTCAAGGAAACAGATGACGCAAGAATCCTGTTTGAAAATCGCTTCACTGCTGAAATGAAAGAAATCCCATTTACCAACGAGTTACCAAGTGGTGAGACCATTTTTACCAGTTCCAGCTTCTATAGAAATACACCACGGGATTTTCTACGCGTGTTGGCCAATCGCAATGTCGGGATTGTAGCAACGGACATGGGAGACCATTACCTGCTTACCCTGGGCAATTATGAAGAGTTGAAACAACCATTATCCAACCCCTACAGCAGTAAATTATCCGGACGTCAACCAGGCACATCTTCTTACATCCAAACCAAGCTTTCAAAGGATTTTGAATGGATGGATGATACGATCAAAAAAATCGAAGAAAATTCATTTGATGACTGGTTTGACGAAAAAGACATCAAAGCAAGATATGTTTACGCCTTCGAACATGCAGGCGAAAAATATGTCAGTTTCCTGGACCGAAAGAAAAAGACTTACAACCTATACGTTTATTAAGGCAACTGGCCTTTTTATAGCAATTCTTTGCTTCATTAGTTGTTCCAGTACTGAAAAGAAGACCGTTGCGCAGATCACCGAGTTGGACTATGCCACGCAATTACAAATTACTGAAAGTACAATTACCGTACAAGAGGCATGGCCGGGAGCATCACCAAAACAATACAACATTCCGAACAAAACACCAGAGCGCATCATTTGTACCTCAACGTCGCATTTATATTGCCTGGAATTATTGGGTCTGGAAAATAAGCTGGTCGGTTTTCCGAATGTGAAGTACATCTCCTCATCCAAGATCCGTGAACAGGTGGAAAAAGGAGAAGTTTCAGACGTTGGGAAAGACGGAAACCTCAATTTGGAATTGATCATTGGGCTTCAGCCTGATCTTGTGATCGGATTCGACGCTATTGGAAACTCTGATGACCTCCAGCGAATATCAGCCGCTGGTATTCCCGTCATTCTGAATGCGGACTTCATGGAAACTTCCGCTTTAGGAAAAGCAGAATGGATCAAGTTCTTCGGGGTGCTCGTAGGCGAAAGTACCCTCGCAGATTCGATATTTGGCCAAATCGAACAGGACTATCAGGCCTTACAGGCATTGACTAAAAATGTCGCCAATCGCCCAACCATACTTAGTGGAAATGTTTATGGTGATACCTGGTTTTTACCCGGAGGCCAAAATAATATGGCGAAGTTTTTTGAAGATGCCGGTGGTAGCTACACCTGGTCCGAAGACAGCACTACCAGCTGGCTGGAGTTGAGCTTTGAAAGTGTCTTTGAAAAAGCCCGGGAAGCCGATCTCTGGATTGGCATGGGGTCGTTCTCTTCTCTGGAAGAAATCGCTACACAAGATGCCAGATACATAGATTTTACAGCCTATCAAAAAGGCAAGGCTTTCAACTACAATAATCGGCAGATTCCCGATGGAGGCAATGATTTCTTCGAGTCCGGCTACATGCGACCCGATCTGGTATTAGCGGACCTGATTCACATCATTCACCCCGAATTACTGCCTGATCACGAGCTTTACTATTTTCGTAAGCTCCCATGATAGAAAGCTATCTTCAACGATCCAAAAAACGCTGGACAATCATTTTTGTCTTGCTCATGCTATTGGTCGTTGTGCTATTCATCACCAATCTCAGTTTAGGGTCAGTTTACATTCCTTTTTCCAATTTCTGGCAATACTTCTCTGATTCGGGAACGGGCAAGGAAAGCTGGGACCTGATCATCCGTAACTTCAGGCTACCCAAAGCATGGACTGCCGTTTTCACGGGTGCAGCACTAGGAGTAAGCGGGCTACAAATGCAAACCCTGTTCCGAAATCCATTGGCTGGACCATTTATTCTGGGCATTAGCTCCGGAGCAGGGCTGGGGGTAGCACTAGCCATCTTCACAGGGATCTATTTCGGGTTCTTTTTTGACCTCACCGGACTTGGGAGAAGCTGGACCACTGTCATTGCTGCTGGTGTCGGAAGTTTTCTGGTGTTGATCACTATTTTGCTCGCCTCCTCGAGGTTGAAAGATGGTGTCAGCCTATTGATTGTAGGTCTGATGTTTGGTACCATCGCCAGTGCAATCGTTGGGATCTTACAGTTTTTCAGTCAGGCCGAAAACATCCAGGCCTATGTGATCTGGTCATTCGGTAGTCTGGGTGGGGTTTCGCAACAGGAGCTCATCGTATTTCAATGGATCATATTTGCCGGACTTATCCTTGCGATGGCATTGTCCAAGCCACTCAACGCCCTGCTCTTGGGTGAACAGTACGCAGCCAGTATTGGACTGAACCTAAAACGGATCCGGTTTCTCGTCATCCTGAACACCAGCTTACTGGCCGGTACAGTTACTGCTTTTTGTGGCCCCGTGGCCTTTATTGGCTTGGCCGTTCCTCACTTAGTTCGGATGCTGTTCAATACCTCGAATCACCTCCAATTGACACCACTGATCATCTTGTTTGGCAGCGGACTGGTTTTGATTTTTGACATCATCAGTCAGGTTCCCGGCTCTGATCTCACACTTCCGCTAAATGCGGTAACAGCTCTATTTGGCGGGCCATTTGTCATTTGGGTATTGCTAAAAAAACGCACCATCAATTTTTCGGGATGAGTTTGCTTTCGACACATGATCTAGCCATTGGCTATCCCGGCAAACCAGCCCTGCAAAAGGATTTGAATCTTGCTGTTAATCAGGGGCAGATCATTTCATTGATGGGGCAAAATGGCGTGGGCAAGACCACCTTCCTGAAAACCATCAATGGACTGCTCCCTGTAATTTCCGGAGAAGTACGCATGAACGGCCAGAGCCTGGAAAAACTTTCCAGGCTGGAGATCGCCAAAGACTGTGCGCTGGTATTGACCGAAAAACCTGCCAATCATCAACTGTCGGTAATCGATCTGGTGGCCATGGGTCGGCACCCCTACTCCAATTGGCTAGGACTTTTATCACAGGAAGATAAAACAGCAGTGGAATCGGCCATTCATCAAACGAAGATCGATTACATCGCCGAACGAAAAATCGGAGAACTGAGTGACGGTCAATTACAAAAAGTGATGATTGCTCGGGCGTTAGCTCAGGATACGAACCTCATCATTTTGGATGAACCTGTCGCCCACCTGGACCTGAACAATAAAATTGAGGTGATGCGACTGCTTCGTGAGATCGCAAAGCAAGGAAAAGGTATTCTGATCTCGACCCATGACATCCAGGTTACGACACAGTTATCCGATGAGTTGTGGTTGTTTGGTTTTGGCACGCAAGTTCAAACGGGCATTCCTGAAGACCTCATCCTCAATGGACAGTTAGAAAAAACCCTCTACCTCGAGCATCACCACTACGATTTTGTGCACCATCGTCTCCTCAATGTAGCATCCGGGCCAGCCATCCAACTGACTGGTGACGAAGATGTGGCATACTGGACGGAACAAGCGTTGGTCAGGGCTGGTTATCAGGTTGGAGCATCAGAAATAGTGGTCGAATGCCAATCAACATCATGGTCCTTACAGAACGAGGATTATTCGACGATTGCAGGATTAATTGAGGGGGTGAGGGGAGTTAGAAACGCGGAAATTTAATGGGTACTCGATGCAATCGAGGGTCACAACCGTAATAAATCCAAGCACCCTAAACCAACCTCCGCTTCATGGCTTCACATCCATCCCGCACTCTTGAGTCGGTTCATGAATGCTTGCTTGTAAGTCTCACCTATCGGCAGGGGCACCTCACCAATGATCACGCGGGCCTTTTCGATTTCTTTGATCTTATCAATTGCTACCACGAATGATTTATGAATGCGAATGAAATTTTTGGCCGGGAGCTTATCCAGCAGGTCATTGAAGGACATGAGTGTTAATACGCGTTCGGCAGTCGTGTGGATGGCCAGGTAATCCTTCATTCCTTCGATGTACTGAATGTCCTTGAGCGCGATCTGTTGCCATTTAAACTCCGTCTTTACGAAAATGAAGTCGTTTTGCTCCGTTTTAGGGGCCGGTGCGGAAGATTTAGCCGTCTTCCCGTTAGAAGCTCTTTCCAGGGCCTTTTGCGAGGATTTCAGAAAACGTCCAAAGGAGATCGGCTTCAGCAAATAATCCGTAATGTCCAGTTCATAGCCCTCCATGGCATATTCACTGTAGGCCGTGGTAAAGATGATTTGAGGCTTTTGCTTCAGTACCTGCACCAATTGCGTCCCCAGTAATTGCGGCATTTGAATGTCTAGAAACAACAAGTCTACTTGTTCATCTTGCAAGAAGGACAAGACTTCCATCCCATCGTCAAACTTGCCTTTCAACTCGAGAAAAGGTACTTGCTCGATATAATCCACAATTTTTTCGAGCGCCAAGGGCTCATCATCAACAGCTATACAGGTTAACTTCATCCTTCTTTAGTTTGAGGTGCTTCAGGTTCTTCCAAATTTACATTAAGCGATACGGTATAATAGCCATTTGCTACATGAGTATTTAACGCGTATCGGTTTTCATACAACAGATCCAGTCTTCGTTCTACATTCTTCAGCCCTATACCCCCTACTTTATCCTTTTGCTCCAAATGATTGGGATCATATGAATTTCTACAATTGAATCGCAACAAAGAATCTTCCATTTCTATGGACACTTCTATGACTCTGCGTCCATCAATGATATTTGCGTGCTTAAAGGCATTCTCCACAAAAACAATGAACAACATGGGTGCGATTTTCTGCCCGGCTACTGGCCCTTTACATTCGAAATTGACCACATCTGTGGCTTTCATCCGAATGCGTTGCAGGTCGAAATAGCTGGACAGGTATTCGATCTCGCTATTCAACAGCACGTGGTTGGCATTACTATCATACAGCATGTAGCGCATGATGGCCGATAGCTTATGAACTGCTTCAGATCCTTCCGGAGACACTTTATAGATCAGTGAATCAATGCTATTCAAGACATTGAACAAAAAATGTGGGTTTACCTGGTTTCGAAGCAAATCCAATTCGCCTTGCATTCTTCTTCTTTCAAGCTCCTTCTTCATTTGCTGATTCTTGAACCAGTCTACGGTGATCCGTACGGCAATCGAAAAAGGAACGAGTCCTAAAATTGTATTGAACCTGCGTGCAAGCTCCTGCCAATGCAAATATTCATGATCCTCTTCCAGGCTGAATTGAACAGAAGGCAAGGATTTTATAGCAAAAAGACTATCAAACCCATATTTCAATGGTGGATAGACCAGCATCAGCAAAATCACCACACCTATAAAAGACCAGGTTTTGCGTCCCAGCCAATTGGGGACCAGATAAGAATAAAAGGTATAGAAGATGGCCAGCTTGACAGGTACATTGATCACCAGCCATCCCAGGTATTCATGCAACTGCATTTGGTCCACGCCGACCATGAGCACACCGATCATGACAAAATAAAACGTCCACCACAGGATATGATAAATGCCCGTTTGTCGGTTTAGCCTGGAAAAAAGGCGATCTCTTAAATTTTCTAATCGATTTGCCATTGATCAAATGTACGTGGCTTTTCAATTCAGGTCGAACACCTGCGCAGCTTCTCGACCAATATGGTGATTGTATCTACCAACAGGGGTATTGAACCGCCCACCTGTTTGAAAGGATAAAAAAGGGTGTTGGTAGATTAGTTTCGGAGGTTTATCCATTCCTTTTTTTAGAGTGTGCAACGATATCTACTTTAGTTTCATCATTTGACTATTAATCAAATGCAATTAGTAAAAATGCCAAAGGTCAAAAACACATTTTTCCTATTTCTATACCTGGTGTCCGCAGGGTTGGTCGCCCAGGATACCAGGTTACTTTCAGGTACCATCTATGACGCGGCTACCGGAGAAACACTCCCCTTTGCCACCGTCAGTCTAAAAGGAACATCGTTAGGTACCGTGTCAAATTCCCAGGGAATTTACAATTTCAGAATTCCCTCTCGATCTCAATATCCTTTAGTTGCCAATTTCATTGGATACGAACCTTTTGAAATTGCGATTGCCGACATCAAAGAAGATCGAATGGACATCAGGCTCAAAAGTTCTTCCATTGAATTAAAAGAATTGACGATCCGTCCACTCACTGCAGCCGAGTATGTGAAACTGGCAGTATCCAAATTCCCTCAGAATTACGCCAATGAACCGTTTCAGACACAAGCTTACTACCGCGAGAAATTCGCTGAAAATGGCAATCCGTTGAAATACACCGAGGGCTACTTCAAAAGCCATTATCCTAACTATGTCAGTGGAGATTCCACACAACATCGATTGCTTCTATATAATGAGGTTGATGATCCGGCTGAACTGGCTTTCATGCTTAGAAAACGCAATAAGAAGGAAGCCAAAAAACGCAAAAAGGCCGAAAAGAAAGGTGAAGAATATGAAGCGGATGAAGGTGGTGAATTGATTCAGGCTTCATTCGGAGGCCCTTCCAGCATCTTATCCGATGATCCTATCAGCTCTACTGAAGACTATCTGGACACGCTGAAATTGCACAAAAAGTTCAAATTTGAATACACCGGAGCAGCCAGCTACCTGGGTCGTCAATTGCTCATTGTTTCCTTCAAAAGCAAGGGCAAAGTGGACCATGTCAAAATGGTCGGTAAAATTTATTTCGACTATGATAGCGATGCCATCGTAGCCATCGAATCATCCGGAAAGATCGTGGTGCCTGCCTGGGCAAGGCCCTTCCTTTTCGCTTTCGGACTGGCCATTAACGAACCTACATTCAAACAAACCATCCGATATCAATTGAGAGGGGAAAAATGGTATCCTGAAAACTTCTTTACTCAGGCCAATATTGGCTTGACCAAACGATACATCATGGCGAAAAATGAGCGGTCAGATTTCGAATTCCAGCACTTGTTGTCTATCCATCAACTTGAGATCAAGGACACACCTATTTTAGAAAAAAATCGATTTGATCCTGACGAAGAAATGAAAGAACAGATCAAGCCGGAAGACGGTCTTTCCTGGGAAAAAGTAAGTACGCTTGTCCCGGAAAGTATTTCAGAAAAAGCGACTGAAATCGAAGAAGAATAAAGAATAAGTTAACCTCTAAGAGAAATGAAACTTTCCATTCAAAATTTATCGAAAACCTACGGTAACGGGGTACAGGCACTGAAAGATGTGAACCTGGAAATTCCGGTAGGCATGTATGGCTTACTGGGCCCTAATGGTGCGGGAAAATCCTCACTGATGCGAACCATCGCTACGTTGCAGGAACCAGATACAGGATCAATCACTTTGGGTGAGTTGGACGTACTGAAGCAAAAGGATGAAGTACGAAAGATCCTGGGCTACTTGCCTCAGGAATTTGGTGTGTATCCTAAAGTATCTGCCGAAGTATTGCTTGATCACCTGGCCGTATTGAAGGGCATTTCGAATAAAAAAGAAAGGAAAGAGCTGGTACATGCCCTGTTGCACAAAACCAACTTATGGCCAGCAAGAAGAAAAAACCTGGGAGGTTACTCCGGAGGAATGAAGCAACGATTTGGGATCGCACAAGCGCTGCTTTCATCTCCAAAGCTCATCATTGTGGATGAGCCAACAGCAGGGCTGGATCCTGCAGAAAGAAACCGATTTCTGAACCTTCTAAGTGAAATTGGAGAAAACACGGTCGTGATTCTTTCCACACACATCGTGGAAGATGTGGTGGAATTATGTACTAACATGGCCATCATCAATAAGGGCGAAGTGTTGTTAAAAGGTAACCCGCTTCAAACCATCGCCGATATCGAGGGCAAAGTCTGGAGCAAAACCATCAATAAATCGGAATTGGAAGATTATCGAAATAATTTCAATGTGATCTCAGACAGGCTGATCGCCGGAAAACCACAGATACACGTTTTCGCGGACCAGCAGCCTGATCCTTCGTTTGATGGCGTCGCTGCGGACCTGGAGGATGTCTATTTCTCTCAAATATTTGCTAAGCAAGAAGCTGCTTTGTCTGCTGCTTAATTGTCCACGATAAACTTGAATACTATGTGGTATCAAATATTCAAATTCGAATTAGAGTACAGAAAAAAGCGGCCGGCAACCTATATCTATTTTGGTATCCTGCTCGTCATGGCTGCTGTGACCATGTCGACGGATGTCATTCAGATCGGTGGAGCTTCCGGGTTGGTGAAAGAAAATTCGCCAGCTACGGTAGCCAACATGATGGGTATACTTACTGCGGCTATGGCGATGATCACTTCCGCCGTGATGGGAGTAAGCATCTTGCGTGATTTTGAGCACGGTACGGAATCCATGATGTTCACAACGCCCATCACCAAGGGTGACTATCTATTAGGTCGTTTCCTGGGTTCGTTCATTGTAGTGGTCCTGATTTTCCTGGGTGTTCCGGTAGGCTTCATGATTGGAGACGTCATTCAACAAATGACTGACCCGGACAAAGTATTGCCATTCAATACCTGGACATACTTACATCCATTCATTTACTTCGTGATCCCCAACCTGTTTTTTACTGGAGTATTATTCTTTTTCACGGGTGCACTTTCACGAAAAATGCTCATTGTATACGTACAGTGGATGATCCTGTTTGTTTTTTATCAAATCGCTCTGACATTAACCAGTGAAGTAGATAATCAAAACATAGCGGCAGTTTTAGATCCGTTTGCTCTTACTACCATTGGGAACACAACGCAATACTGGACCGTAGCGGAACAGAACTCTCAGGTCATACCAATTGAAGGTGTGGTACTACAAAACCGCTTATTATGGATTGCTGTAGGCATCATTTTCGGTATCATCGGTTATTTCGCATTCAGCTTCAATGTGGTTCGAAATAGTTGGTTTAAAAAGAAAAACAAACAAGCGGATGAAGTCTCTGACACTTCCATTGAGCTTCCGAAAGTGAGTCAAAACCTGGGGATTGGCACCTATTTGCAACAAATTTGGACACAAGCCCGATTCTACTTCTGGTTTGTCGTTAAAGGCATTCCTTTTCAGGCCATAGCCTTATTTGGATTCGTCATACTTATTATCAATTCTTTCTTTATCGGAAGAGTTTTTGGAACCTATACGTACCCTACGACTTATCTCATTTTACAACTGATACAAGGAGCCTTTTCACTCTTCTTTATCATCATTGTGGTGTTCTACTCCGGCGAATTGATTTGGCGTGAACGTGATGTGAAAATCAACCTCATTCAGGATTCCTTGCCTTCTCCTGATTTTGTCGGGCTCATCAGCAAGTTCCTGGGGTTGATTCTGGTTTATGCATCGCTCTCCGTCTTATTGATCATTTTCGGAGTACTCGTGCAAGCATTCAAAGGGTTCTATGAATTCAAGCTGGGCCTTTATTTCACAGCCATGTTTACCGAGACCTTCTCGTTCCTGTTACTTTTCACGCTGTTGGCCTTCTTCATTCAGGTCATGGTCAACAACAAGTTCCTGGGACATGCACTCCTCATCTTGTTTTTCATCACCATGGGTGTTCTGGATTCATTGGGATTAGAACACAGTCTCTTCCAGTTTGGAAGTGCAAGCCTCGGTACATATTCAGAAATGAATGGTTTCGGCCATTTTGTGACTGGCTTCAGCTGGTTTGACCTTTATTGGTTGGCGTTCTCCATCTTCTTATTCGCCGTTTCTGTGATGTTCGCCGTAAGAGGTTCGGAAGCTGCCATGAAGTGGCGTTGGAAAGTAGGCGTGCTACGCTTGCAACGACCCTTGATCACTTTTGGGATCACGGCCTTCATGGTATTTGGATTGTCAGGATGCTACATCTATTACAATACCAACGTCCTGAATACCTATGCCAACTCAGAGGACATTGAAGCATTCCAGGCAGACTATGAACGTACCTATAAGAAGTATGAATTCGTAGCTCAGCCTAAGATCACAGACATGAATTTCCGGGCTGAGCTGTACCCAATGGATCGGAACTACAGCATGGAAGGATACTACATGTTGGTGAACATGGAAGATCACCCAATCGACAGCTTGCATATCCAGTTAGATTTCCAGGATGATTTCAAACATGAATACCTTAAGCTGGACAAGCCATCTACAGTAGTCCTGAATGATGAAAAGTTCAAGTACCTCATTTATGAATTTGATCAGCCACTGCAACCAGGAGATTCTCTGAAGTTCAGCTTTAAGCAGGAATACACCTCGACCGGATTCAAAGAATCAGGAAGCAACACAAGCATCGTCTTCAATGGCACCTTCCTGAACAATATTTCATTGCCTCAGATAGGGTATAATGCCGGGTCCGAGCTAGGAACTGATAATACCCGGAAAGACAATGACCTGGAGCCTAAAGAGCGATTACCTGAACGTGATGACCCAATAGGTCTTAGTAGAAATTTCATTTCAGATGACAGCCATGGGATCAATTTCGAGATTGTAATCGGAACGGAGAAGGATCAAATTGCTGTGGCTCCTGGTTACTTGCAACGCGAGTGGATGGAAAATGATCGTAAATACTTCCATTATAAGATGGACAAGCCCATGTTGCCTTTCTTCAATATCGTTTCTGCACGATATGAAGTAATGAGGGATAAAACCACGATCAATATTGATTCTGCTACTACTCAGGAAATAAACCTGGAAATCTACTACCACGAAGGGCATGAATACAATCTGGAAAGTATGATGAAAGGATTAAAGAACTCTTTCGCCTACTTCTCCGAAAACTTCAGCCCTTATCAGTATCGTCAAATGCGAATCCTGGAATTCCCAAGATATAGCTCGTTTGCTCAGTCTTTTGCGAACACGGTGCCTTTTTCTGAGGCCATCGGATTCATGGTGAAAATTGAAGAAGAGGATGATGTAGATGTGGCTTACTTTGTTACAGCGCATGAAATTGCACATCAATGGTGGGCACATCAGGTGATCGCTGCCGATGTTCAGGGTAGTCAGGTACTATCTGAAACATTGTCTCAATATTCTGCCTTGATGGTGATGAAGCATGAGTACCCAAGAGAGCACATGCAAGAGTTCCTCAAAGAAGAACTCAACCGATACCTGAGAGGAAGAACCAGTGAACAGAAGAAAGAATTACCTCTGGCACTGGCAGAAAATCAGGCCTACATCCACTATGGTAAAGGCGCGAACATCATGTATGCGTTGCAGGACTTCATCAGTGAAGACAGTGTGAATGCTGCATTGAGAAGACTTGCCACAGATTGGCAAGGGCGTCAGAATGGACGCTATCCTACCACGGTGGACTTCATGGAATACATCCGAGCAGTAACACCAGACAGTTTGCAAAATCTGGTAACGGATATGTTTGAGAAGATCGTCCTGTATGAGAATAAAACAGACGAGTCTTTCTATAACAAAATAAGTGAAGATGAATATCTGGTGACCTTAGATCTGGATGTCAAAAAATTCGAAGCAGATAGCGTGGGTAACACCAATGAAGTAGCCCTAAACGAATGGATTGATATCGGAATCTACACAGAAGATGAAGAAGGAGACGAGAAGCTGATCTACCTCGAAAAGCACCTGATCACAGAGCAAGACACGAAGCTCGAGATCAAAGTGGACAAGAAGCCAATAAAGGCTGGGGTCGACCCTTTGTACATCTTCATCGATAGAAACCCGGATGACAATATCGAACCCTGTGAAGAGAAATCTGCGACGTAACGCACGCAAAAAACACAGGTCAAAAATCTCTTTGTAAATACACTACTCTATCGAAAAGACTGGTGCTTCCGGCACCAGTCTTTTTTTTTGTTGCAGTAATGCGGTTACTCCCAGTAACCGCATTACTTACTTAAAGTAATCTGATTACTTACCCTCGCGGAGCTTCGCGATCTGCTGCGTTGCGTTTTCGTTGAAACGATCTAGTAGCAGCACTTTTTCGTAGAACGCCTGTGCCAACTCCTTTTCACCATTCGTCGCTAGCGCCTCTGCGTAGCTATCGTACACGTTGTGCTCGTGCGGAAATAGCTTTGTGTTCAACTCGAAGACTTTTAACGCTACGTCTAGCTTATCCGCTGACAGATATACATACCCCAATGTGTTCAGTTCCGACGAGCGTTGCACATGGTACCTTAACCCTCTTGCAAACTGATCCACGTTCCAGTCGGGGCCTTCACTATTGGAAAAATATTCCATCAGATAATTGGCGGCTCGGTAACTCGGTGTAGACGGAAAACCAAGTGCTATCTGAGCAATATCGGTTTCCAAATCATTAACCGGTTCCTCTACAATCCGTGCAAATTCCTCTCCATCTCTTTCGAAAATGAATGTAGGTACCCGGTGGATCATCCGGTCCTTTTCCTCAGCCTTGGGACCTTGCTTGTATTTACCCTCCTGGCCATGGCCATAGAGCCCTACAAACTTCAATTGATTGGGAGACAATCCTGCTTGTACCCACGCGTGGACAAACTTGGGCACATAATTCTTGCTGTCGCCACACCAGGTTCCCATGTAAATAGTTACTTGTGCATCTTTCAGTCCTTTAGCCCATTTAGCCTTCTCGTCACGCAATTCAAATTTCTCATAAGAAGCACGGTACCAACTGGCGTAGGTAGCATCTTCTTCCAAGGTTGCTAAAGGAAATGGCCCAGCGAGGTGCTTTTGCCCACGGTTGTTTTCATAAAAATTTGGCACCTGTGCCAGGATTGAAGTACAAGAAATCAGTAAAGTGATAAGCGGTAGAACGGTTCGCATTTTTTGTTTTCAAAGGTGGATCAACCGCAGACAGTTCTGTGTTAATGACCTCCAAAACAATTGTTAATGGAACGTTATTATGCTATAAGACACCCTTTATGGCCAGGGTAAACGACTAGCAGTGACTTGAAAATTGTCAATACTAAATGCACTCACGGGCAGACCCCCTCATCAAATGGCAACTCGAATAAGGCCGGCGCATAATGCTCCGTGCACAGTGTCGTGACTCCTATAGGAAAGACAGGAATTTCAAATTGTACCGGAATTCCATCACGACTATAGCAATATCGAGTCATGTCTTGTGAATAGGCGTGAAAGTAGCCCAACACTGCTTCAGTAGGATCATTGACATTTCTGATATTTCCTATTACCGGTGCAAAAGGTGGATCGAATATACCTCCTCCCCTATTCAGCTGGCGTTTTGCCTCCGACCAATAGGCAAACGCCTCGCTGGTCATACTATTCGCCACCACTTCCACCACGTAATTCGTTCTGAATTGAATAGGTACATTGGCGACCTTCGTCTCATAAGTGTTTCCTGATATTCCAGCATTGGTGGCTAAAATGACATCTCTATTGATCGGGTTTTGGAACTGCCAGCAATCGAGAGGGCCTGCCGGTACCAATTCATAATCCACCAGCACTTTTTCCCAGCCGGTTGTTTCAAATCGTACAAAGTGTTGATCCAAAGTATTTTCAAGCGCCGTAAATACATCATGGAAATATGAAACAAAAGGAGTGCCATCATCAGTTGTCCCCCTTGTTTCAATTAATTCCTCCTGCGTCAGGCCAATTGAAACTGGATTTGGCAAGGTTTCCATGGTTGACTCATACATGCGGCCATCTCCTGACTCGATGTTAAGCTGGTACGATTCTCCCACCACTCCTCTCACTGATTCCGAAAGGGTTGCATAAACGCCGGGAATGGCCTCCTCCAGCAAAAAGATCTCTCCGGAACCTGTGGAAATGGTTACTCTGGCGCCCCCGCCCAGCGTATTTTCTCCTACTCCATTGATGGTACTGGTACTCAGCCGAACCACCACCAAATCATTAACATCATCGATCCAGCCTTCTACGACCAGCTGTCTGGTAACATCCTGATCCAGTTTCACATCGATGGGATCAACACAACCGAAAAGTGACAGAAAAAATAAGAGGATTAAACTTCGGTTTCTCACAATCATATCGGACATAGTCCCTCTGTTTCGAAGGGTAACTCAAAAACTGCCGGCGCCCAAAAATCTTCGCAGGTGGTCAGACAATCTAAAACGGGTATGTTCAGCATCCCAGGAATACCCGTGCGATCAAAACATGTTCTGATAAAAGATTGGGAATAAGCGTGGAAATAACCCAAAACGGGCTCAGCATCACCATCTGTATTGATCACATTGCCTACAACAGGTGGAAAAGGTGGATCAAAAATTCCTCCATTTCGCTGCAACTGTGTCTTTGCCAACTCCCAATAAGCGAATGCTTCTAAGGACATACTGTTGATAAATAATTCCGTCACATAGCCCGCCCGAAAATCAAACGGAACAACCACTGCAGATACCTGATACATATCCGTGTCAACTCCAATATTGGTAGCGGTATTGATATTTGATTCAATGGTTTCTCTGAATTGCCAGCAACTCAACTCTCCGGGAATACCAAAGCCACCCAATACCTCGTCGCAAAGCCCATAATCCACGAATAACTCAATCCATCCCTGCGATTCGATCCGCACATATTGTGGACGTTCAGAATTCTCGAAATCCACCAGCACTTCGTGCGCATAGGTTACAAATGGGGTACCATTGTCCAGCGTACCACGTTCTTCCAGCAATTTCACTTCCGTATTGGAAACGGGTATCGACTCGGGAATAGTAACCGCATCAGACGCATACGATTGACCATTGGCCAGTACAATATCCAAACGATACGATTGGCCAATGATGCCCTGCAATTCCCAGGGTGTTGTTTCATAACTGCCTGGAAAAACTTCGTTGAGTGTGTGTGCTTGATCACTGGCAAGATCAGTGATTGTTACCCGGGCATTCCGACCCAAAGTATTTTCGCCAACCCCATCAAATGAACTTGTCGAAAGCCTCACCACATGAACGCTATCGACATCATTGATCGATCCTTCTACGACCAATTGTCCTCCCCCAAGATTATTCGCCAGATCAATAGGCTCCGTGCAGCCAATCAACAAGACAGCTATCAGCACCAGCAATCGAGTAGGTCTAATTACAGAGACTGTCATCATCAAATGGTAATTCAAAAACAGCAGGTGCATAAAAATCTGTACATAGTACGGTAGCAGGCAGAATAGGTATTTCAAAATTCCCTGGGATGCCTAAGCGGGAAAAACAATAGCGGGTCATGGTCCGGGCATACGCATGAAAGTAACCAAGCACTACTTCGTCAGGATCATTCACATTGCGGATATTTCCTACTACCGGAGCAAAAGGCGGATCGAATACGCCGCCACCACGTTCTAATTGCCTTTGCGCTTCTAACCAAAAAATAAAAGCTTCTGGGGACATGGCATTCGCATAGAGTTCAATGATGTAATTCATCCGAATGTCTACAGGCACATTGGTCACTTCAATCTCATAGGTATCCACATTCACACCCGTATTATTCGCCAGAATAATTTCTCTGTTCACAGGATCGCGAATTTGCCAGCATGTCAATGGCCCCGGAGCTTCTAGTTGGTAATCAACTCTTAAATTGGCCCATCCTGACGTTTCGATGCGCACAAAATGCTCATCCTCTGTATTCTGAAGCTCGGTGAATATGTCATTGGAATAGGACACAAATGGCGTCCGGTCGTCGGTAAATCCACGATTTTCTATCGGTACGTCCCTCGTTGACCCAAATTCAACTGGCTCGGGAATGGTCACTATCTCGGAGATATAAGAACGGTCATCTTTAAGCGTGATATTGAGGGTATACGATTCACCAACGACGCCTACTAACTCGTTGGATGCTGTCGAATAGAGACCAGGAAAAACTTCATCCAGCAAAACCATTTCGCCAGTCCCGCTTTCGATGGTTACGATCGCACCAGGACCTAGGGTGTTTTCTCCGATGCCATCAGGTGTACTCGTACCTAAACGGACCACCACCATCTCATCCACATCATTGATCCAGCCTTCTACAATAAGCTGGCTTTCGAAATCATCTAGAGGATCAATTGTGATGGGCTCTACACATCCAATCAAGGCAAAGAAGAAGCTAAATATGACCCAACGACCATTCACTAGCGTTCAAGATCAGGGCAAGAGTCTTCCAAATCAAAGGGCAGTTCAAAAACTGCGGGTCTGAAAAATTGCGTGCAGGTAGTCAAGCAATCGAGAATAGGAATGTTCACAAATGCGGGTGTTCCCGCCCGGTCAAAACACACCCTGGTGGAAGTTCGCGCATAGGCATGGAAATACCCCAGTACAACCTCATCCGGATCATTAACATTCCTGATGTTGCCTACTACCGGAGCAAAAGGCGGATCGAACAATCCCCCAGCCCGCTCAATCTGTAATTTGGCCAGTTCCCAATAGGCAAACGCCTCGGGAGACATGGCGTTGGCAAAAAGATCTGCGACGTATGCATCTCTGAAATCAAATGGTACATTATCCGCCAACACTTCGTATTCACTCCCGGTCACTGCCTGATTAGTGACAGTATTGACCTGGCTGGTGATGGGATTTCTTCTGGACCAACAAATTTGAGGTCCCGGAGGCCCTGTTGATCCACCATCAAATCCTCCACATAAAGGATAGTCAACCTGAACCCTTGCCCAACCAGCAGCGGTTACCCGTACAAAATGATTCTCTGAAGTATTCTCCAACTTTGCATAGACATTGTGTGAATACTCTACGAATGGAATACGATCATCAGATACGCCTCGTGTTTCCAGGGCTTCTGCTCTCCCCTGTGAAATATTGACCGGTTGCGGAATCGTTTCCATCGTTGACGTGTAGCTTTCACCGTTGGCTAATTGTATTCTTAGCGTATAAGATTCCCCTACTTGCCCTAGCAATGCCGCCGTATCTGTACGATAAAGACCAGGAGAAATTTCATTCAGATGGGTGATTTCGTCGGCACCGGAAACAATCTGAACCTGTGCATTGACCCCTAAAGTATTGACAGAAACCCCCTCGAAACTACCGGATGTTCTCAATCGCACGGTAACGACCTCATCGGCATCATTCACGGAACCTTCCACCACTAATTGCTGCGTGCCATTAACATCTATTCCGATATCAAATGGCTGAACACAACTCAAGCTAAAAACCAGGGCCAGTACTGGTAATTGCATGTAAGCTGATCGCAGCATAGAAATAATAAATGACCTCATAGAAGTAGCTGGTTATTTTGGGGCTTTTGATAAGTTGATTACTTCATACCTGGTAATTACCCTCCCTGTGCTTGTAATTCCCATGACTTCCACACCTACATTGGTCCCGTAATCAGGAACGAGAAAGTCAATAGATGCATTACCGTTTTGGTCAACAGGAACATCCGCCTGCCAATGCACCAATGCCGGGAAATAAGGCACGCCATCTACTTTTTCCGGAGCTTTAGGAGCCTTGGATTTGAAGTAGCCTTCTACTTCTATGCTTTCTAATTCGTTAGGGAAATCAAACTGATCTTTCATCACGATCGAAACAATACCTCCAAGTGCAAGATTCCCATAAGGAGCAATCGTAGAGAGCTTATTGAGCACCTGCACTGAATGAATCTCCGTTGGCTGTAGCCCCATGACGATCTCTTCATAAGGAACCGGTACCCCGTTGATAAGAATCAGAGGTTTGGGCTTGAAAGACTTCTTTTGGTCCACCGAAAAGACCCCTATGCCTTTTTTAGTCATGAAAACATATGGAATGATCTCCTTGATCACTTCTTTCATGGTACCGAACTCCACATAATCACTCAGGAGAATGGTGTTATCGGCATCATTGAATAAAGGCTCAGGTGTATAAATAGCCTTACGTGTTGGCAGTTCTCGAAATTGCAAAAACCGCTCGGCCACTTTTCGATTCAAAAGCCTCAAACGCACCATTTCATTTAACTCGTCAGCTGTTGTCGCATAGCTAGCTGCGCAAACCGGGAAAGGAGAAACCAGGAACGAGCGTGGTGGAGCAAATTCAAATTTTGCCTGAGCGACACCTTCACCAGTTTGACTTAGATACAAAGTTTTGGTTCCCTCAAAATCCAGGTTGTAAAAACCAAATCGACCTTGCTCGTTAGAGGCGGTATATTTCAAATCGAAATCATCTTGCGGGTTGGACATGATCAGCCGTTGATCAATGATCTTAGTCCCATCAGCGGTATTGCTCAATGTCCCGGTAAGCTGAAAACCTCTCAACCAGGTCTTTAAACCTACATTGAGACGGCTGTGATTAGGCAACTCTTTACAATTTGAGGTTGCATCATTGGGAAGTATCGGGTAAGCATTCTTTGCAGGGCTTTGACTTAAATCAGTCACCGATACGGAAACCTGCTCCATGGGCTCGTCAAATCGCAAAGACATGTTCAACGCGCCACCATTCTGCTGGCTTTCGAAACTAAGCCCGCGATCAGTAATGGACTCACGAACATTATATACCCGGAATAGCTCATCTCTTACACTGACCCGAACGTCAGTAGCAGGTTTGGTTTCAAAAGTATGTGACTCCCCTGGATTCACCGGAACTGGCTTTTCACCGCTACCACCTTGTAATACTTGTGCGGTATACTTGATCGAATCGGTCGTTTCGAAAAGCATTACATCCAAAGCATTCCCTTGCTTAATCACGGTCCCGATCTGACCAGCATCAGGGGCCGTATCTAATGCACTTCCATTTTCCGGATTGACGATCCATACTTCCTCCGCATGGGTGATCATACCATTTTGATAATTGGACAACTGTAAAGTGTACTTACCTGTACCGAGCTCTTTATCCAGTGGCAGGAAAAACTCCACACCAGTTGCGGGCACCCAAACGATCTTATTAAAGGACGCATTTCCATTGTCATCAAACAATGAAAGGTGATAGGCATAGGGCACCAGGGCCGCTTCCTGAAAATAGGCCACTCCCTGAACCGTATCTCCCGAAAGATACAGGGTTTGGTCAAGGTGCAGGTTCTGCCCAAAAAGTGACCATGACAACAGGCAGCAAAAGCCGAATAATACCTTTCTCATTTGAATTGGAAATTATAAGTGAATGAAGGAATAGGGTTGCCAAACACGGTCAGGCGAAAAGTCCTGGGGATTGTGTTATCCAGGGCCTGCGCAAAGACTGAAAACGGATTATCCCGGCCATAGACGTTGTATACTGAGAAAGTAAAGCTGTTTCGCCATCTGGAATTTCTTCTGTTGTTGCCTTCCAAAGTCCAGGAAAGATCCAACCGGTGAATATCCGGTGTTCGTACATTGTTACGTTCGTTGACCGTGAACAGACGTACACCCCCGACAACATAGGAAGAAACGGGTATGGTAACTGGACGACCCGTGTTATAGACGAAGTTCGCCGACATGGTCCAAAGCCTGCTAAGTTTCATACTGGTCGAAAAGTTCAGGTTATGCGGCCGATCGAAATCAGCTGCAAAGAACTCTCCATTGTTAATGCGATCTTCCCGGAAATTAGACGCTACCCGGTTTCTGGTACGAGAGTAGAAATAACTCAACCAGCCAGTTACTTTACCGCGATTCTTTCTGATCAAAAACTCCGCACCAATCGATCGCCCCGTTCCTTCTAGGATATCTGCTTCCAGTACATCTTTCAAAAGCACATTAGCCCCGGTTCGAACCAGGTTCAATCGCTCAAAATCTTTGTAGTAAAGTTCAACTGAAGTTTCCCAGAGGTTCTCGTTGAAATTCCGGAAGTAACCCAGTGAAAATTGGTTGGCAACCTGCGGACGAATGGTTTCACTACTGGTTCGCCATTGGTCAGTGGGCAGTGAAGCAGTGGAATTCGTAAATAGGTGCTCATACTGCACTGACCGGGTATAATTTCCTTTCAAGGAAGATTCCTGACTGACACGCAGGTTAAACCCAAACCGTGGTTCGATATTGTTGTATAGGTTTTTGAAGGAACCTAAATCCAGGGTATCTGTGATAGAAAAGGCCGATCGGGCCTGCTCCTCCGAAAAGACGAATTCCTGATTGGCATTGAGTCGATTAAAGCTGGATAATCTTATCCCCCCTGTCACATTCAAGGATTCATTGAGTTGGAAATTGGTTTCCCCAAACAGCGCCAACTCCATTGATTCCTCTTCTCCAATCTCCTTAAATTCAATTTGAGAATCCGAACCATCTGGTGTCCGTCGCCCCAGGTCAATCTTGCTGGCCTTTGCTTCAACACCGGCTCGCATGGTGAAATAGTCATTTGGATGATAATCCACCATGGATTTTAGTCCTGTGGATTGAATACCATTCTCGGTGATCGCCTGTCGGTTGGTGGTCGCATCCTGCAACTCCGCATCGTAATCGGAATGATAGATGGTCGTTTGTGTAAACCACTGTTCGTTGATATCAGAGACCCAGTTCATACCGAAAGCCTTCGAATCGTAGGCATAGGCTGAGTCACGACCCAGGTCATAAAAATCGGTGCTTAAATACGAGGTGAACTCAACAACATTCTTTTCATTGATCTGGTAACGCAGCTTCACATTGCCATCAGAAAACCGTGCGGAACTAGCACGTACGTCTCTGTCCGGCACATTGTTCAACAACCAGCTAGGGTCACTGTACCTTCCTCCCAGTCGCACGGAAAGTTTTTCAGAAATCGGAATATTCGCTGAAAGCTTGTTAGAAACCGGTCCTACACCGCCAGATAATTCAAACCCCTCTGAACTTGGGGTAGACATTTCTACGGCAATCACGCTGGATAACTTACCTCCGTATTCTGCAGGTATACTTCCTTTGAGCACTGAGAAATTGCTCACCAGATCGGGGTTGAATACCGAAAAGAAACCCAGTAAGTGAGATGAGTTGTAGATCGGAATACCATCCATCAACACCAGGTTCTGGTCAATGTTTCCTCCTCGAATGTTGAAGCCTCGGGCACCTTCTCCTACAGTCTGCACACCAGGAAGTGATTGTACAATTCTGGAGATATCAGGCTCACCCATCAAGGCGGGTAGTTTTCGGATACTTTCCAACTCCATGGATACCCGTCCGGAACGCGTATCGCTGATATTTTCATCAGCACTTCTGCCTGAGATCACGATATCATCCAGTTCGAGGGTCTTTGAGAACAGTTCAATGTCCATTTGTTGGTCCTGGGTAAAATCCCGAACCTCACTGATCTCGCTATTGCCCACGGCTTTTACCTTAAGCAAATAACTTCCGGAAGGTACCTGTAGGGCATAATTGCCCTGCACATCCGTAACCGTCCCCAACTCCAGCTCCGGAAGCAGGACAGATGCGCCAATGACGACCTCTCCGTTATTGGCATCCCGCACGGTTCCTCGGATACTTACGGTATACGATTGTTCCTGAACGGCCTGCTCGTCAAACAGCACATACAAACCATTCTTTATTTCCTGAACAGATAGTGTTGTTCCTCTCAACAAAATAGAAAGGGCATCCAGCACCGTCTTATCTTCCAAATTTGAAGAAACGGTGACCCCTGCAACCCATTCAGGTTTCACGTACACTGTGGCTCCGTATTCATTGTTGAGTACTTGAAGTACTTGTGATAGGGAAACATTATTAAAATTTCTGGTAATCCTTACTTCGCCATTTTGCCCAAAAAGACTGCAGACAGAAAACACAAAAGCAAGAAGGAGGGTGATTCTGATGTTAGTCATTCGGATAGGTTAAAAAGGGATGTTTTGGAGTGTGACATTCCACCATTCATGGAAGGCCAACTGGTCCTTGATTGCATGCTGAGAATTTAGAAAATTAAACACATTGGCTACTCGCCATGAACAAAATTACCTTGGAGGGGAAAACCCTTATCCCAGGATAGTGACAGTAGATTATTTTTTCATTACCAATGGTCAACCGACACTTTCGCTGGTCATTTAACCTGGGAAAAACACAAAAAGTTATGAGAAATAAATACGCCTTATCGAGGAGCGCGTACCGTGATCTTGTAAGAAAGTTGTTGGAGTGACAGGTCAGATAACCTACGATCCTCCAACCAACGCTCAAAATCGAAAGCATCCATTTCCGGAGGGTAGGTGAAGTTTTCCATATCATACGCATTATCCATCGGCGGTGTAGGAATCTTTGACTCACTGAACAATACATACATGGTATTACTCTCTTCACCTTGCGTAAAGTCTGTCCAGACCTGAAGCGGCAATACGAATTGCGGCAGGATATTCAAGGTTTCGACAGAGCTATGCCTGGGATCATAAAAGATATAATTCTCTCCCCCTTTTACAGTCATACCACCGCTGTATTTGGGCGTATTCAATTGAGGGTAAGGCATGATTCGACTAACGGACCTGGCCGATCGAAAAAAGATAGCAACGAAACCATCTATGGCAGGCTGAAAATGAACATACATTGGCTCTCCAGATTCAAATACTTCCTTTTTCGAATCTTTGTAAGGTGCACTGAGCGGACTGGCTGCAAATTTTAAGGGATCATTTTTCACCTCGCGGATCAAGCCATAAACCGTACAGGTGTATTGATTCACTTGTTCGCCTTTGCTTTCCACAACCTTGGCTTCACACTTGGGTTCGCGCTCATGCTTGATCCATATGCCTCTTACCTTCTTGTTGCTCTTCATCACGTAATCGACGTTGCCATCTTTGATCGTGGTGATGGTTTCATCTTCAATCAGATAAGGGAATGCTTTCTCAATCGCAGCAACCTGCGCATCCTCTATGCCGCGTTGCTGGGCTGATTTAGGGGACTCGTAAGGATCCTGGATGACGATGGCCTCCCCTTTTTGTACTTTTTCCTCTTGTGCGAATGCGTACTGCAGGGTAAAGCAAGCCAACAAACTAACCGCCAGTATTCTCAAGTGCTTCATCGGACAAGCCAAATTCTGTTTTCAATTTCTCTTTATCATTTGCCGGCAACAAATTCCAGAAGTCACGCATCGCACAGCTAACCACTGTCTTGAATTCGTATTTACCACCTTGCTCCCGGTAGATGGTCATGACCGTATTGCTTCTAAGGCTAGCGGAAATTTTTACCACTGATTCGCTTAAAAAACCCTCTAATGCCGAACTCTGGCTGGATTGGACGAGCGATGATACGGAACTGGCAAATAAGCCCGCCAGATTTCGCTGAGCAGTCATTTTGGAACCCTTCATCGCTGCTTCGAAAACAGCAGTAGATGCGCTTCCTTCACTGACCAGCACCCTGGTATTGGACCGGCTCCTCAATTCAAGAGAACTGGCCAACTGTTCAGCCATTGGCTTATCTCCCGGCAAAATTTTCCAGCCTTCTTTTACAAGGGCTTTCTGTTGCTTTTTGGCTTCTTTCTGATAATTCTGAGCACATACATTGATGGTGCCCAGCATCAAAAATATCCCTACAAATAGTCTAATCATTGATCAGAATTTTCTGCTTACTTCGGTAGGTTCCCGCTTCAGAAGACAATTGTACTTCAAGGAAATACAAGCCAGATCTCAATCGGCGATCAATGGCAACTTCCATGGTATTTACTCCTGTAGTGGTTAGCATTTCTTCCGCACCGAGTATTTCCTTACCATTCAGGTCGAAAAGGGTGATACTAACTTCAGTGCCCACCTGTCCTAAAAGATTGATCCCTATCAGGTCAGTAACCGGGTTAGGGTAAACCTGACCAACAGCCATAATCTGATTTGCCATGATCTCTTCTTTGAGGTCTTCGGGGCCATAGAAGAACAGCAACTCGTTTGCGCCTTTTGCCACTGAAACAGAGGTCGAACCTTGTGCCTTCATATCGATGAAGCGCACGCCTACCGGATCGAACAGATACAAGGATCGGGCCAAACCACTCACTGATTCATGATCCCATTCCAACGCGATCCTTCCATCCCGAACTGCGTGTAGCGAAGTATTCCATACATTGACCAGTTCCGGTGCTTTAATTGCATTTCGGATCACAGTCAATTCTTCATCAATTTCATGTTGCAATCGGATATAGTTTCCTGGCGCCGGAAGCACATATTGATCATAGATATCTTCTCCGTTAGCAGCATCTTCCTTGATACCAAAGCCCCCTAAACTCAATTGATTACCCTGCTTGATGGTAAGGTCCAGTCTCCAGCTATCCTCATCGACCACCTCATCCCAACGTGTCAGTTCTATACGCCCACCTGAGTTAGAAGGAATTTCATCGTTCATTGGAAACTCGAAATTGGATACGCTTTCAGTCACACGAATAAAGGCTCCGTCAAATCGTTCCATAGTAGATGGATTCGTAACGAACTGGCCATTTTTGAATAGTCTGAAGTCATTGATCACACTCGCATCAGAAATGTTTCCTACCGCGAGGTTGTAATCCCTAATGGATTCAATACTAATCGGGAAAAGGTACGGATTACCGATCATGTTCCATCCGGCGCTCAATGAAACAGAATGAGGGTCATCGCTGGACGCTTCGACGGTCTCAGCAGACACTACCTGAATATCTGCTTCTTTCACTCCCACAATCAAGTAATAACCAGCACCAGGGTTGAAGGTACTACTCAACGTCAGGTTTTGGAAGCCAGAAGCATCTGTAGCTCCATTTCTTAATCCCACGATTCGATACTTGGTATTATCGTCTCCAGCAAAGAGTTCTGCCAAACCACCATGTTCCGCATTTTCCAATCCACTCAAAACATCACTGAACCTTCCCGACTGGAATGGGAAGGCAATCAGAGAATAATCGGTCACCGATTCACCTTCGAGCTTGATATTGGCTTCGGATTTGAAATCGATCGGATCCGTGCTATCAAAGAAGATTCCAATGGACCTTACTTCCGGATCGTTGGTATTTCCATCCAGGTCCGTAGCAGCAGCATAAAATTCAACTCCGACGCTTCCGATATCGGTGGCACTGAATTCAAAACTGTAGGTACCATTGGCAGTGACTGTCTGAGCAACTTGCTGGAATGAACTCTCTGCCAGTTTTCTCCAGAAAAAATCAACTTCTGTGATCTCTGACTGATCCTGAACTGTAAATGAAACGGAATGTGGACCAGAACCTTGTCGTACATTTTCTTCGAAACTATCATAACGTACCGTAGGAGGCACGAGATCGAAAAAGAACGTGTATTCCGAAGTAGTGAAATCTAAGGTATTCAGCTCCGTACTTGAGAAAGTAAGATCCGCCGGACTGTTCAATGTCAAGGTGATCGCTGGTGTGCTCTGACTTACGGTACTGACAATATCCGCCACAACGAAATAAAACAGATCTGTACCTGATCCTGGTAGTGCGGAATTGAATTCAAGACTCATTGCGCTTTCATTAATCATGAAAGTGCCTAATTCCGTATCTGCTCCAGACAAGGAATTATCTGTCGAGCTAAACAATCGGATGTTTTCAAATCGATCACTGATCGCCTCACTTGCTGCAATATTTACCCCTTGTAGACTTACACCTGGAACATTGGCATTGGCACTAAACACCATGATCTGCTGGTTCTCTGTCGATGCCTCAAAATTGGTATTTGAAACATTGCCCGGAGTGTAAGTAGTCACTGCATTTCGAATACTGATCAATGGACCCGTTAGACTCCCTGCTTCGTTTACAAAGCCAGTTTCTTGTATGAAAACATTGGCAGCATCCAACGTGACTTGAAACTCTCCTGCAGCGGCAACAAACTTAGCTTGAGCTACCAGAAAGAAATACACTTGCTGCTGAGACAAAGAATTGCTCAATCCTGAAATGGACAAGGTCGTCCCGTCAGAAGAAGCCTGCGCATCTACTACCTGATCCTCCGGAGACAGGTCCGGATTTGCGTCTACGGACCTGAACAATTTGAGCGTCGATTCTTCAAGGTATTCACTGTAGTCTCCATTTAAAGTAAATGCCAGGCTATCTAAAGTACTGCTATTAGTTGCATTGATCCCAAAGGAGAAAAACACAACATTTTCGGTACCTCCATCAATTTGACCGGAAGCAATCGCCGGTTGATTATTGAATATTTTCACCGTATCCGGGACTGTAAGTGGGTTGACCGGACTGAATTCAGACCCTTGACCATTCGCATCAATGGCCTGCACCGTCCAGGTATATTCGCCAATAGGCAAATCAACAGGATCAAATAGCCAGGTAGTATCCTGAATGGCTCCGTAACCAGTAACTTTTCTAAAACCATTATCAGGATTGGCGCTCTGGTAGGTAAGGTTCTCAGTTTCGCTTTGGATCAGAACATTGTAAGTCAGCTGATTAGTAGCAGTCTTATCATCTGTGGACGGATCCCACTGCAACTGCCAATTACCATTCGGAAAGGTAATATCAAGATTAGTTGGAGCCGTTGGTGATTCATTACCTGTGTCATTGGCATTACTCAATAGACCAGCATCTTCGGTATTGGTAGTCGTTACTCCGCTGTAAAGCAAGTCCACATCTCCATCTTTATCATAATCTCCAATGGCAGTAGCAGCATTAGAAACACCACTGATGTTGATAATTAATGCTTCTGTATCTGTCAGCACCCCATTTGTAGTATTACTGTATACTTCCATGGCTTCGGTGCCGATAAGCATGACATCCAGGGTACCATTATTATCACCATCGATCACTTCTATTTTGGGTGCACCACTGGATTGCGTGGTTACATCAAGGTCAGTAATTTCCTCAAATTCCAGCGCTTCATTCGTGCTGTAGATCTTGATGAAACTACTACCACCAGTGGCTCCGGAGTAAATAACATCAGGACGACCATCGCCGGTCATATCTTCCAGTTTCAAATCGACATCACTGAGGAAATCAAAAGTTAAGGATGTCCCAGCAGTGAAAGTGCCCGATTCGTTGATGTATAAAATAGCCTCCGTAGTACCCATGATCAGGAGGTCCAGATCGCCATCCAGATCAAAGTCGGAAAACTCCAGATCTCCTTGCGAATCCGCTATAAACGTCTGACTAGAAGCATCAAAGTTGGATCCGTTGTTGATCAGCAACTCTGTTTTTATCGTGCCATCAGCCTGGCCCATCAAAATAACATCCACATCTCCATCATTATCAATATCTCCCGAAGCAATATCCGCTTCAAGGAATTGGGAAGAGTTTGTCACCGTTTCTGTGAACGTAGCGCCATTGTTTTGATAAATGGTCGTTCGACCTACACTAAACAGTGTTCCTGTTACGAAAATGTCCTGATCACCATCATTACCAAAATCAAATACTTCCATAGAAGTTGAACTTCTGGAAGACATAAAATTGATGGCCGAGGCAGATCCGTTTAACAGGACAAATCCACTGGTGCCATTCGATGCAACAACATCCAGATTATCATCATCATCAAAATCTGCCATCGCAAGCGACTCATAGGTATCATTTGTCAGACCACTAATTTCAGAAGCAATGAAGAGCGAAGAAATAGGAAGGATTACCCTGATCTCATTTGAAGTATCGGATTCAGTCGCTGCGTTAATGGCTTTAACCGAATAGCGATAGTTCCTATTACGCCGGAGGTTATTGAAACGGAAAGAATTTTCATTTGTACCGAATGTACCTACAGTCACCAAGGTCTCTTCACCTCCAATGATCTCTTCACGGATCAGCGTCACTGCAAAGCTGTCAATTGCCGTTTGATTATTCCAGTTGGCCGTAAAACTGCTTGTCGCAAGATTGGTAGGCTCGGTTGCAACAGGAGTGAAAGGCTTGCCAAAGAAAAAGTTTTCAATTCTACGGAATTCCGATCCTTTTGAAATGCTATTGATTCGCTGTACTCCGACACGGTAAGCCGCGCGTTCTGCATTGTTCACTTCGTAGGTGGCATTGCGGATCCTGGCTTTTTCAGGATTTCTGACAAAACCTGTTAGTCGTCGCGAGTCCGCCGACCTGATCACCTCAACATTTTCTAAACTATCAGTTTTTACGACGATGACTTCATACTGGGCACCAGGTAAAGAATCCCAACCAATCACAATCTTTGAAT
Source organism: Cytophagales bacterium (assembly GCA_033344775.1). Classification (NCBI taxonomy): domain Bacteria; kingdom Pseudomonadati; phylum Bacteroidota; class Cytophagia; order Cytophagales; species Cytophagales bacterium. Next base: position 2,090,585 of record JAWPMT010000005.1, read on the forward strand.
CCATGAAGGACAGGCCAATACTATCTGGTTGAGCTACTTCAGAAACAAAACCGGAAAACAAAGCATTTTCATAGATCGTGGTTACAAAATTGGCAGTGCTGTCCACTCCATTGATGACAAGATCAAGATCGTCATCACCATCGATATCTCCATAAGAGATATTACCATTGGACAATCCTAGCAGATTACCATTTTCTGCAACTGTAAACGTAGCATTGTCATTGATCCATATAGATGCTATAGTATCTGTACGGGCAATCCCGGTCTCCACCAGATCCTGATCACCATCGCTATCTACGTCAATCCACTTTACGTCGCCAGCATAAACACTATCCACGGCCAAAGTCGAGGCGGTAAAAGACCCATCTCCGTCATTTGAATAAATTACGGATAAGATATTATCACTGGTTCCGTCTACGGTTCCGCTGACGACCAGGTCCAGATACCCGTCTCCGTTATAGTCGCCAAAATCTGCCGCACTTTGCGATACGGCCGTAAAGGTAGAAGTAGTACTCTCCTCAAATCCTGTTGAATCACCCAGATGTAAAACGGCCACCGGATTACCCAAAGAATCTAATCCTGTTAAGAATACATCCAGGTCACCATCATTATCCACATCTCCAATTTCAATATCCCCGCGAATGATCGGGTTCATGGTCAGTGAATCAATGACTGTATAATCATTTGAACCATTGTTTTGGAAAATCCGGATTTTGTAATTCGCTGCATCCGTATCTTCCTGTCCGGACATGATGATATCGAGATCGCCATCTCCATCAAAATCGCCAGTAGCTATGTCACCAAGAATGAGGTTGCCACTATCTGCCGCAAAGTCCTTGATGTTATTCAGATCATTGTCGTAAAGTGTTCCTCCATTACTGTCTGTGGCAAAACCCTGTACCAACAGATCAATTTGGCTCAGTAAATCATTATCAAGATCACCTGCCGCCAATCGCACAGAATCCTTGGCCGTTCCGAAAGCTACTCCTGCAGCAAAGACCCCATTTGTGTTGGTAAAATATTTTAAGATGTCATTTCCGTCATTATCTGTACCCGCAGCAATTATATCGAGATCGTCATCATTGTCAATATCCACCAATTTCGTTTCACCATAGGCCACACTGTCTATGGTCCCCGCCTGTATGGGTGAAAATGCAGCATTGGTAAACGAAATATTACTACCGGTCAATGTGGTTTCAACGACTGTTGATCCTGTAATGGTCAGGTTACTTGATGCCAGTTGAAAATTGATGGCATCCGTAGTATCTGCCACCTCATTCGCTAATCCCTGAACAAAATAGTATACCTCTTCTATCACAAACAAAGTATCAGCAATACCTCCGAAGGATACCAATGAATCCGAAACAGCAATCGTGTCGGGAGCCAACATCGTACGATCTGAACCATCTGCTTTAGTCCCGGCCCATAAGGTAAAATCAATCAGAAGAGAATCAAAATCATAGGAACCCGCTATGGTAAGGGAATCAACTACGGTCGTATCTGTACCGGCAGTAGCTAACCAGGAAAACAAGGTCACGCGATTACCATTCAATGCGATATCTGCAATTACGTCATTATTCTCCGACAATTCCATTTCCAAAAACAGGTCACTGCCGGCGGTGTAAGAAATGCCCAGATTCGTATAATCAGAACCTGTTGTTGTTGCTACCTCAGAAGCACGGGATGATTTGAATGCTTCATCTGCAAAAGCTATGGCGATGTTATCGACATCATTGATGGTATCATTGTTGATTGCGTTGCCTGTATAATCAAGGGTAAGAATACTTCCCGAACTTGAAATATTGATATTTGGATCAAGACCAAGAGGAACTTCAGAAATTTCAAGTTGTTCTGATTGTGTAAAAGATCCTCCAGCGTTATTAAATACATCACCTATGATCCTCGCGATTAGTTTTCCCTCCAGCAGACCATCATTTGCAGACGATTCAATGAAGGCCGCTACTGGGAAAGAATATTCAAAAATTTTGTCTGCAGTATTTCCAGTGATCAACAAGCGTTTACCATCTCCTGATAGCTGTATTGCCGTAGGAGTCGAAAGATTCGTTGCGATGCTAACATTGATCAGCTTAGCCGTAGCGGTACTGATATCAAAAGCAGTGGAAAGATCAAATTGATAAAAACGGTCCTGCAGGTTGTCCACTACAAAGAAGGACGACCCATCCTGGGTAAAAGAGAACCCTTGAGGCCCCGTTACAGAAGTCCCGAGCGAAAAGGTTGTTTCTAACACTGCCGTAGTGGGATCAAATGCGGTAGACAAGAAGTATTCAAAGATGCTATTATTCGTATCTCCTAATAAATACATTTTCGATCCATCATCATTGAAGGCGATATCAGTAGGCGCCGTATCATCTGTGAATGTTGTGATCACTGAATCAAAACTTGCGGTAGACAGATCATACGCCAGAGAAAAGCGGAACACATTGATTTCGCGTGTGCCTCCGATCACATACAAGCGGGTCCCAATATCATTAAAAGCCAATCCTCTACCCGCTGTTTCCTGTAGGGAGATGGAAAAAGTGAAGTTCAGCGTGGCAGTACTAATGTCATAATTCGTCGACAGTAAATATTCATCAATCACACTTGTTCTCAACGCATAAAGTCTTGAACCATCATTATTGAAAATAAAGCCCTGCAGGTCTACAATGTCCAATGATTGGAACACCGTATCACTTACATTGCTGATATTTGGCAGCTTGGAATAGCTGATCAAAGGCTCAGGAATGTTCGAACCTGCCGTAAAAGAAATTTCTAATCCTGTCTGAGATTCTGTAGCATTGATCACTTCTGCAGCCGTGAAGTCCTCGAAAGCCCCATCACCAAACGAAATTTGAATATCCGATACAGAATTACCTGCGTCATTACTCTTAGTTTGGCCTGTTAATGAAATTTCGATATGCTGTAGATCATCACCGAGTGCTACGGATGGTGTAAAACCGGAAGGAATTCCGACAATGGTCACATCATCTGAGGTAATCTCACTGTTAAAATTGCCTCTGACCACCCTTGCAATCATGGCGCCTTCCAATTGCCCATCGTTATCTTCTGTTTCGTTGAATGCCACCGCCGGTAACGTATATGCATCCATCACCCGTGAAGAGTTCAAGGTTACTAAACCAGTCAGGCCCGGATTGAACCGGAAAGACAAATAATTACCTGAAACCGTAGAGAGCGGCAAGGTACCAACACTGGTCACCCCCGTCACGCTGTAGGGCGTCGTTAGGTCATATTGTATAATAGAAGATGTGGTTCCAACATAAAATGACTTTCCGTTCGCCGAAAATGAAATGGTGGTGTATGTATTGGAAGTGGTGAGCGTCAAGGTTGAAGAAGAACTAACCGAAGCAATATTGTAGGCACCAGGTAAGTTCAACTGATCAATCGTACGACCTCCATTTCCAACCAGGAATATGCGATCTCCTGAGCCACTAAAAGCGAATCCCGCCGGAGACGAATCATAAATACCAACAGACAAACTGGTGCCTGAATACGACGCTGTAGAAATATCAAATTCCGACGTTAGATCATACTGGAAGATGGCATCATTCACGTTTCCTAGTACGAAAAGACGTCTGCCTGTGGCGTCAAATTGCAGCGCCTGAGGAGTCGTATCTTCACTCCCTACATAGAAGGAAATATTCGCATCAGAAGCACTTGAGATATCAAAAGCGACAGAGAGATCATATTGATGAATAGAATCACTGGTACCCAACAGGAAGAGTTTTGAACCATCGCCAGAATAAGTGAAATCCTGGTAAAATGAATCATTCGTCGGACTGATCGAATTTCCGGACAAAGTAGCTTCAGTAATAGTGGGTTCAATACCGTAAAAAACCCGAGGCTGGTTGAAGCCCGCATCTAAATTGATCCCCAAATTACTCTCCGCCGGCCCCGTGGCATTGGTGACATCTACAGCATTTGAAGTGACAAATGCCGTATCAGCGAACGTAAATTGCACACTGCTAACATCCAGTGTATCCTGATCGCTCGTTGTTCGGCCCGACAAAGAAAGGGTAGCCGTTAAACCACTGGCGTCTACACTCAAGACTGGGGTGAAATCCGAGATCAGATTGTTGATGGAATATTCCGTATCCGCCACCAGTGCTTCCCCTTTTCTGATTAGCGTATCTCCGACTACCGTAACGATAATCGAACCATCTAGTGTCCCATCATTTTCAACCGACTCTTTAAAAGCAATTTTATCAACAGTAAAATCTGTAATTGAGCTGGAAGAATTAATCATAGCAACTCTTGCAAAATCCTTGGAAAAGGCAAATCCTGTATTGGATGAAGAGTTTGACAGATTCATCTCATTGACGAAAGATGCACTCGTAAGCTGATGAGCGGTGCTCATCCCGTATGTGAAAATGTTATTACTCGTCGCATCAAGCACGAAAGCATATTTCCCATCCGGAGAAAACTCCAGATCGCTAGGGTTAGACGATTGTGAGGAAACAGATAAAAACGAACTATTGTATGATGCAGTAGTCAGGCTAAAAGGCGTCGACAGATCATACTCATAAATATTATCTCCCCCTGCCCCAAGGATATACATTTTGTCCCCTGCAGGGTTGAATTCTACTCCTGTCGGAGATGTATCCTGTGTCGAAATCGTGAAACTAACGCCGGTCTCAATCGCCGAGCTCAGGTCAAAAGCCGTGCTTAACTCATATTCATGTACCGCACCGGAACTTGAACCGACCATGAACATTCTGGAACCATCCTGATTGAAAACAAACCCTTGTGGGTTAATATCCTGGCCTCCTACATAAAGTGAAAAACCGGAATATGAAGCTGAAGTGATAGAGAAAGCCTCTGAGAGGTTATATTCATACATGGCATCAGTAGAGCTACCGAGGACGAATAATTTAAGACCATCATTGCTGAATTCAATATCTGTTCCCAATGACTCTTCTGATAAAGAGATAGACAAACTACTCTCTGTCGCGGAACTAAAATCAGGGATCAGGGAGTAATAGACGGACTGAGCCTTCGCGAAAAGAATAGTGACAAAAAGTAGTGTAGTAAGTAGAATTCGTTTCATATGCTACCTGGCAATTTTTTAGTCGAATAGATTATTGTGGAAATTGGGGATCTGGCAACTCATCGGGCGCTATGGCCTGATCATATAGGAAAGCTCCTCCTCCAATCACCGCTACACCAAGCAATACCCGAAGAAAAATCGGGAATTTACGTGCCACTTTAAATTCAAGCGTTTCATAGGATTGTCCACGGTGGGTGATACGCATCTTATACGTACCCACATCCTTTTTACCGATAGTCCAATCCATCGTTCCATCATTCAGTAGATCCGTATTGATCTCTGAGGCACTCCCTTTACTGTCAACCAGCTCCACGAGTACTTGTTCTTTGGAAATACCACCCTTCCAGTTGATTTGATAAGTCTTACCAACTTTAAATTTCTGACCACCAAAAGGCGAAGGATTGATGAATCGTATCGGCGTATAAGTCTGTTCGGCACTGATGATAAAATTGACACTTTGATCAAATGAAGATATTTCATTGGCCGCCTGCCAAATGACACGCTTATTGGTCCCAGGCTTCTGATCAGGACCAATCTGACTGCCTTGATCAAAAGCGGTAAGCCTGCGGCGTTCACCCGAACTAAACAGAATGTCCAGGTCTACCGTATATAAAGCATCTGGCTCTTTCGAATAGAGCTGGTATTCTATGATCACATTTGCCGGATCTACCGGATCCTGGTCAATTCTGTTGATCTTGACCCAATATTCCTCTTGTGCCATGGATAGGAATGGGACGATCATTAGACAGATAAGTAAGATCTGTTTCTGCATGTTATCGGTTTTAGTTGGCGGTTGCGTTAAATTATTCCATTTGACTGGTTTAAACAAAGCAAGTCCTCAAGATTTAGCTTGTCAAAGCATCATAGGTTCAAATCCCTATTGAACAGACACCTGATCACCCGGTAAAGTGATGAATGAGCCTGTTTGATTCGCATAAATCCCGTAGCTATTATAGCCTACCTCATCGAACGCATCATGTGCGATGAGACTCCCTGCATCATCAAAAGTCAATAGATGAGTAGTCTTATTTTCGTCAGTCACTGGCACCTTTACCTTCGAGGCGTAAGATAGCTGTCCTTTAGACACTTTAAGAAAAGCAAAATCCGAATTGGTCAATCTTACATAGAGATAGGTGTTATCACCAACAGAAGATTGATATAAGATTTCATTCCCACTACTGCGTATCCGCGCTACGGCCTTTTGATTGATGCTATTAGTTTCGTTGGTTGGATCGAGAAGTACCTTTGGTCGGTCTGAAACCAGCGATTTTCCTATAGGTGCACCGATATAGGTGGGGTCGGCTACATAATAGCGTTTACCTGCCGAAGAATAGTACCTGCCCGGATATTGTTGTTCAAGAGCTACCGCAACGGCAATATGCTGTGGATAATCCAGCGCACACACATCAAACCTGGTAAATGCTTTGACGAGATAGATCAATAAAGCCGATCGATCCTCGCAATCTGAAAATTCGTAATGGAAAATTTCTTCAGGCCAATAGAATTTTTCATAGCCAAAGTGTTCATCATCCGTCTTGTAAGCAAAACCCTGCTGGACCAACTCAAGAAGAAATGCTACTCGTTCGTGAGCATTCATGTCATCAAGCACCTCACCCAATTGAGAAGCGACAGATTTTTTGAAGGTAGCCGATCCTTCCGCAAATAGATAATTGTTATATGGAATTCGTGGCAAGCGCTCGTAATAATCAATGGCATTCAAATCATAAGAAAAATCAAAAGAATACGGCTGGTCATTGAAGTTGAATGAAACTTTCTTGCTGCCTACTCGGACATTTTGAAAATCTAAAGGGCGCATTTGACTGAGATCAAAATGTCTTTGGGCCAAAGCATGGGAGTTTTTGTAAGTCTTAAGTTTTTCCTCTTGTCGGGTTTCGAATATGTAGTAATTAATCCCTTGAACTTTAACATATCGCGTATTGTAGACAGGCTGCAACGTTGGTAAAAGATGAAACAGTCCCTGTGCATCATTGGCCAATTTTATGTTATAGCCCATTTTTAACAAAAGGAACCAACTCACCACTTTTTGGTGGTTGGCATCGAGTCCACTTCCTTTCAGCAACTGATTGATCGCCATGTACAAACCGTAATCATTGATCTGTAGCTTGGATTTCATATTGAACAAACCAAAAATACTGGCACTGTAATCCGTTTTACCCAGGTCCTTCCAGGCTTGAGAAATGCCCTTCTCTTCAGTTGAAGTCAGCCGGAATTTGAAAATCTCTTCATCAAAATCTACTTCAACAGACTGGCCAAAAAAGGAGGTACGTTGTTTTTGATATTTCACATCAAAATCCTTGGCAGACTCCTTGGTAGGCATTTGAAACTGTTTATGATTCGCCGGGCTTTCCAGCACCAAATCATCCAGACTACCAAGATCTTCCTCAAGTAATTCATCATCTGCTTCAACTTTTGGCTTAGGCTTTGGAGGGTCTGGCAATACCTTAGGTTTAGGCTTGGGCTCGGGTTCTTCTTTCTCAATGTTTAGGAATTCATCCCAGGCATTGGCCAGAAACTCGCTGAACGACTCATCAATTTCCTGACGATAGTCTTTGAAGCTCTGGGATTGCTCCTTTTTGAATTGTTGAAATTCCTTTTCAAAATCCTGCGCCTGACTAACGCCCAGCGTGCAGAACAATAAGAACAACAAAAGAGAAAGTTGCTTATTCCAACTACGGCACATAATCGATTTCATTTTCTTCCAGGTATGATTTGCTGAGCTTAAGGTCCACGCTGGCGAGGTATTCATTGGTTTGACGATTAATGATCGACACACTCAAAGTCACCACTTCTTTGTCATAATCCCAATAATTGCCAATGAAGTGATAGATCGAATTTCGAGAAGTCAGCTTGAAGCCCGCCTTCTTGAGTTCTTCTGCTTGTATTTGCTGAAAGATCTCTGAAAACTCTGACGTTCCATCCTCTCCTTTGTAGCGCAATGATGTCATGCGAATTTGAAAGCCTTTGTTCTCAATCTGATCCTTGAAAATAGTTGAGATCAACTTCGCTCCATTTTTCAGATCATACTGATCGGTGAGGACATCTGATATTTTTTCGGTCACCGTCAGACGCAGCGACTTCATTTTAGTCCGGTTCTCCTCAGAGAGAGCACCACCGGCAGCGTTCAATATGAACACTGAAGATTCAATTTCTTTAATGTAAGGAAGCAAACGGTAGTAGATCCTAAGTTCCGTTTTTACATCTCCTTTTTCCTTGAATTGTTTAGCAATCCCCAATGCGTTATCCACCTTTCCGAACTTTTCCTGGATCAGGTTATCGTAGGTGGCCACCACATTGGCCTTTTCTACATAAGCCAGAGCAAATGCTGCATTATTGGCTTCGTCCACATGTGTCTTGTAGGTAATCCCACTGACTTCAATATTGGAAGAAGAAATCGTCAACCGCTGGAATTCGTCCCTGGCATAGCTGTTTGAATTATAAATTTCGTTTTTGGATTGGCTCTTGATCGATACCAATACATTTTCACTCAAAGCCGCACGAGCACTCTCTTTGAGTTTGCTTTCCAGGTCATCATCCGCGTAAGACGAAATTTGAGTCAATCGGGCAAAACCTGAAAAATAAGTAGCAGCAGGATATGAACGCAACCTCTGATCCTGATCAATCCAATCGACCTGAGCCATCATTGGCTGTGCCAAAAGGAAAAGAAAAATCAGTATCAGAGGTAGCTTCATCACTTATAAAATCTCAATTATTAAAGTCCTAATAGTTTCTGTAACTCAGCGTCGTTAGCTTCCAGGTCATCTTCAAGCTCCTTTTTAACCAGGTTTTGCGCCACTTTACGTGCCTGCTCAAAAGAATAGCCCAACACGACTCTACGTTCGATCACACTACCTTTCTTTTTCTCCGCTTTCACCACAGGATTGATCATGCCAAGCTCCGCATTCACAAACGTCTGACTGCTCGACAAGAACTTGTCAATGGTCTCAAAATCCTGATCAGAAAGTTGAGTAGAAGCCTTGTTTGTTTTGATCAGGTTAGCCACCTGAGAAGAAATCAAACCAGCCAACTCAACCCTGGCATTGTCCATGGCATTCGTGGCAGCTGCTGCACTGGATTTAGAAGAAGCAGTTCCTGTAGAAACTAAGAACTTAGGCATGTTTTGATCATCAAACTCATATTGCATCTCAAAACTTCTCTGAAGTTGCTTTTCCAATGGTAAGTCACCAGGTAGGTTCAAATACCCATCTTTTTTCAGCCTTTTGGCTTCTTTCTTCGCATCTTTATCAACCTTCTCTTTGGCTGCTTTTCTGGCCTCCTTGCTATACTGAGCACTAGCATCAGTGAATAGTAGCAAGCCAAATACAATAATTGAGAATCGTAGAATTTGGATTGTTTTCATAATTGTGATATTTGATGTGTTCATTTCTGTTTAAATAAAAAGTCCCCTCCTTCTTGTGTCAAAGAAGGAATATCTCCATACAAAGGCGTGTTTTCAGTATTCAACATTACCTCGTCACGAAGTGAGTTGAATAAAAACTCTGCTCGGAGGAATTTTTCATCATTCTCCTCCAGGCGCTTGATCAGGTAATACAGAAAGACGCTTTCGTCAGGAACTGTCTTTAGGCTGCCGGAAGTCATTGCTTTTCGACTCTTCGACGCATATAGCGACTGCAGTTCTATGTTGAAGTCAAGATCTCTGCTTTTGATCAGGCTGCCACTGTAGCAGGCATCGGCGATTACCAAGGTGTGTCGTGTATTCAGGCCGTTCAGGAGTGTTTTTAATTCATTATTCGAAAGCCAGGAAGACCGATTAGAAGGCACCGCATCGCTAAGCAGCCAATATCCCGCATCGTATTGTTTGTCCCAATAACCGTGGCCAGCATAGAAGATCAGTAGGTTATCATCAGGACGAATGATCTTACTGATGTTATCCATCACTGAATAGAATTTCTCACGATCAGGGTCGGTAAGTAGAAATACATCCGAAGGCGCAAAACCGTACTTTTCGGTCAACACACCACGAACTTTTTTCGCATCAATGATCGGTTTAGCTAAATCAGAAATACCATAATCAGCATAATTATCTACTCCGATAAGCAAAGCATAGTATCGATCATTTACGGAAACCTTCGGAGTTTCCGGCTCTGGTTTCGCTACATATGTTGATTTTACAGTAAAATTCGTCTGGCTGGTAAGTCCGCGATTGTCTTCGCAACTCACTTCAATTTCATTATTCCCTCGCTCCAGAGAAATGTCAGTTGAAAAGTATCCATTATCCGAAAAGGAAACAGATTGACCATTGATTTGTAATGATTTAATGCCATTGGAACTCTTCACTGTTCCTTCCACCCAAAGGGTATTTTCGTTTACTTCAAAATCTGCAGCTTTCACCACATTAAATCCCCTCGACTTGCTTAATACCGGATTGGTCAAAATAATCTGCGGCGGCACATTGGCCTCAGATTGCTCCCGAAAAGCCTTGAGTTTATCGTAAACGATCTTGTAAAAGGGATCAAAACTTTCTGTAAGGTCCAGCGCCTTTAGCAAGTGCCCCTCGACAACATCCAGGGCTCCCAGTGACTCCTGAGCTAATGCGAGATAATAATGCGATTGATTGTAAGTATCATCGTATCGAATTGCCGTATTGGCACTTTCTCTACCCTCAGCATATCTATTCAGATTCCAAAGAGCAAAAGATTTGTGGGCGTGGGCATTGGCATTGGATACTTGAAGTTGGATGGCATTATCGGCATGAGTAAGTGCCTCCTGATAATTACCTAACTTATTTTGGAGAGCTGCTAGGTTACTGTGAGTTGAAGAAGAGTCTTGCGTAATATTTAGCGACTGCTCATAATAATCCGAGGCCTGCTCGAAATTTCCAAGCTTGGAATTCAGCAGTCCCATTTGGTTATAAGCCATCCACTCACTACGATCTTGCTCTAAAGCAGCCTCATATGAATTTCTCGAATTGGTATAATCCCCGATCATCAATTGAGCGTTGCCAAGCCAGATCAGCTCCCAATAGGAGCCATTCAACCGTACGGCCTGCTCAAAGTCGTTGCGAGCTTCCTCATATTTTTCCTGTTGATATTGAGCAATGCCTCGCTGCAATACATACTCACTTGAGTTCGAGTTGAAAGAAATAGCCTTATCGAAGCTATTGATAGCAGACTGGTAACTTTTCCTATCAAGATCAATCCTTCCCAGAAAATACCACGCCACATGATTCTCTGCATTGACGCTAGTAGCTTTCGCAAAATCAAGACTGGCATTGTTGTAATTGCCGGAATTGTAGTAAGCCATCCCACGTCTGGTCAGTACCGTTGCGGAATTGGGTTGTTTTTTCAGGATTTCAGAAAAGACGTCTATCGCCTCATTGTATTTCCCTTCACTGGAAAGCTTGACGCCTTCGTTCAACTGCTCTCGAAGGCTTTGAGCAGACAAAGCGCCAATTGTCAGGGCGAATACGAAGAACAGGAGAACTTTTCTCATGGTTAGATATGTTTAATTTTCACAAACAGGGGGACAATTGCGTCCGACTTGTTTGATTCGGCTGAAAAATTAGCTTCGGACTTATCGTAATCTATGGACGATGGGTCCAGCAATCTTTCGCCGAGAATCTTATAAACACGATCTCTTAGTTCTCCGCTGGAGTTGGACAGGTTTGAAAGTAACCCTTTCAGATTAATTGGTCTGGAAGAGTACAAAACACAAAACGTATCTTCTCCTTTTTGGTTGTCTAATTCTACGAAATGATCTTCATCAGGGAAAATAAGATTGCTATTTTGATACCCTAAATAGGGGCTAATTCCTTCCTCAAAAGGGAATATTTGAAAGATTTCGCCTGAATTGTCCGAGCCAATCACATACATGTAAGCAGCTTCCTGATTATTGACTGTAAACTGGAATTGCGTACCAGAAAGGTAACCTTTTTGGGTTCTGTAGACTTGATCAGTCACATCAAAATCTAAAGGAAAATCATCTTCCTGATCGAAATTGAAGGTGATAGAGCCTCCCAATGAAAAACTCTCCCCTGGATAGTCAATCATTTCTGCCGCAAAAAGAATGGCATATTGAGCATCATCGTACTTGATCCATAAATAACCACTATCACCCCAGCCAGCTCCCCAGCTGTTCAGAATACGAAATGCACCACCATATTTATCATCATCATACCCGACGATGACCATCGCATGTCCACCCCTTTCATAATCTTTATCCTCCGGCGTACGATTCCATACGTCGCTGTAATAGGCTCCGCTGGAAAAAGAGGGTACGGTGTACATACCAAAAATGACCGGGTTATTATTGGCAAGGCTTTTCTTAACCAACTCAACCTTATTCTGATCTTCCTGGTAGCACAAAATCTTATAATCCAGAATTTTGTGATCATCTGCATTTGCATGATCAGACTCATTTGGAATCTTATCACAATCGAAAGCAAACTCCGACAAAGTAGGTGTTCCTTTTGTTTTCAGCACTTCCAGTGCCTCGTTTACTCTTGTACCACTACTACAGGTGTTGTTGTACCGTATTTGATTATAAACGTAGGATGGGGAAAAAGCCGCTCTTGTAATGGCCGCCTTATCTGTCATGCCATTTCGAAACGCAAATGAGATCGTTCGGGCATGATAAACAGAAGACCATGCCGTACAGGTACCTGTTTGGCCCTGATTACCTACATTCGGAGCATACTTACTCAGGTCAACTTTTCTGGGCAATGCCGTAAAGTCCCTCGTAGCAAGCTGTGCTGTTTTCGGAATGGCATGGATAGCCTCATCATCAAAGACCAATCCAGTACCCTGCCCAAATAGGGCATGATTAAACAAAAACGCACCCAGTAAAAAAATCAAGGTGCGAAATTGTCCTTTTCTAATTTCTGTCAACAAGTACCTTTTCGAAGTTTTTCCCGATGAATGTAGGTGTCTGTTTTCCATCTTGATATAGTTTTTCAGCATCTCCAGACACATTATTTCTCAAATAGTTGATAAGTTCCGCAGAATTGATCTGTCCATCCTTATCCACATCCGCGTACCCTTTCAGGCCAGCAGCAAGATAGTAGGTAAACAATCCCGTTCCTGTCACATCATTCCCTAGAGAAGTTTCCCCAAAAGAAGATGAAGTGAAAATCATAAAGTCTTTATCATTTTGCCAATCTCCCTGAAGCTTCGGATTCACAAAGCGAACACCACCTTTTTCTCCAGTGATATTTTGTGTTTCATAAGCACTTGAACCCCTGGAAGCACCACTAAAGCAAGCATCCATAAAGACGGTAACACTGTTTGTATTCAAAGCAGATAGACCCGTGTAAAACTCATTCAATTCCACCCCAAACTGGCTCAGGTTTCTGATGTTTCCATCACTGGGGAACAAGTAAACCTTATCATCATTTTTACCCGGTATCCCATGACCACTGTAGTAAACATACAAATCGGTAGATCCATCTACTCCCAGAATGGTGTTGCGTAATTCGTTCAGATTCTTGAGGTAGTTGATGAAAAACGTATTGTTCGCTTCACTATCAGTTACTCTCATGATTCGGTCTTTGCTCACACCAAACGCACGATGCATATATTCTTCCATGATCTTTGCATCTTGTGCGGCATAAGGCGCATCAGTCAGCGGATCATAATCTTCAATCCCGATGATAAGGGCCGCCGCATTTTCATTGATAGGCACGGCAGGAGGAAATTCAGCAATCGCAAGTTCGTCTTTCTTTCTTCTCCATCGATCGGAGAAAGTCCCACCTATATTTCTTTTTTGATCTTCGCCCGCAATCACCTGTGGAGGCTTAGGCTTTGAATCCAGATCAATATCAAGATCGGTATCGATAATACTTGTATTGAGTCGCGAAGCAAGACCAGGTACACTATACAAACTATCTGTAACCTGCATTCTAATTGGCAGTCTCGACGCCTCACGATAAGCACCTGTCACCCGAAGGTTGAACTGGATCGTATCTACTTCATAGGCCCCTAAAGTCTTCAAAGAACCTCGTAATTGACGCCCTTTACTATTGTCATAATTCCCTTCATAGATCAGAACATTTTCATTATCAGAAAGCAATCGGAAATTAGGCGAGAAAGCACGGCTACTACTGGCATTCTGTACAATCAACCCAAGGTTTACCTCTTCGTTTCTTTCAATTCTGTTATTGGTACTTCTTGAAGGCTCGCTATTGATCACAAATCCTCGATATTGAAGATCAGGATTATAGGCTCTGGACTGGATTACGTATTCCAAAGGAGGCATATCGTATCGCTTTCCATTCTCTTTCACGAAAATGGTAATAGTCCTGTCTCCATCATCCAGCTCCACTCCTGGCGTAATTTTGAGTTCGATCACTTCACGAGCTCCTGGATCAATTTTTGCGATTTTTTGATGACGACCCGTATTGATCACCGGACGTCTGGAGTTAGCAGATTTCGAATCTTCAACGTAAACTTCAAGGCAAGTGGCCCTTCCATCTCCATCGTTGATCACTTCAAATTTGAAGGTAAATGGCTCCAGGGGTTCCAAAACACTGTTGTTTCCATCTCCCACATAGATCACTTCTCCTATTGGAAAAGGATTACGATCATCTTGAAGTGATTGACAATCAACATTTAAAGAACTTAAATCAAATGGAGGACTCTGATCAGAAACCCTTTGAGAAAGGAGTGGCAGGCTGATCAGTAAAAGAATCAGAGTGGCGGAATATGTCTTCATGGCATTTTTTGTGAGACAGTCAATAGTCTATTGCGTCTTCAATTTAACTTTTCCCAAATAAATACCCAAATTTTACAACTAAGACCAAACTTAATAGCACATCCAAAGCAGCTTAATGATTTAATTAGAAGAAGCGTACAGATAGAAGTCAAAAAAGAAGTGTTTGCCCCCTAAAACCTGGTGTTTGCAGAGATTAATTTGTCAAGAATCACGCAGATAACACTTTTGGACTATAAAAAAAAAGAAAATGAAAATCATGTCTGCACTGAAAACTATAGCAAAACCATCCACACTGTTTGTATTGGTCATGTGTCTATTATCTTCCTGCGTATACTCTCTTTTCCCAATCTACACTGAAGATACAGTCATTTTTGAAGCAGCCTTGCTCGGCACCTGGGAAGATAGCGAAGGGTATAAAATCACCTTTCAGCGCTTTTCAGATGACCCATCTGATGTATTTGAAAAAAAGGACGAAGAAAACGATGCTCAAGAATACGCATTATCTGGTGCCGGTTGGCACATGCAGTCCGACGAACCCATCTCCATGGAAATTGGAGGAAAACTAGTGTATGATACGGTAAAAATTTCCGCACATATGGATTCCTTGGTACAAGGACTAATCGTAGAAGAAAAGGGAGAGACAGAAGAAAGTAAAGTAGCAGAAGAGGAGGAAAAAGAGAAGTCAAGCTCAGCAAGATGGCTCCTAAACCAAACTTCATTTGACGGATCTGTTTCTGTAAGCACAGACAAGTCATACCGTATGATCGTGCAAGACAATGATGAAGAAAGCTCTGTTTATAAAGTGCACTTGGTTAAAATATCGGACAATTACTTCATAGATCTATATCCCATCATAGACACGAAAAGTGGTTTTTTCTCAGCGAATGCATTCCCGGTCCATACCTTTATGAAGGTTAACTTTTCAAATAATCTTTTTGAATTAATTTCCTTCGACCTGGATAAGTTGAATGACATGTTTGTAAAAAAACTAGTACGGTTGCGTCATGAAGATGTAGATGGTAACATTTTGATCACAGCTCAACCGGAACAAATCCAGAAATTCCTGGAAGTATATAGTGACAATGAAGAAGTTTATGAAGATCCGATCACTTATGGCAGAGTACCTTTAAAATGATTGGTCTAGTGAAAGTATTTAATTGGAGACCGTTGCCGCACTTACTATTCTGGGCGGCATCCCTTTATTTCATCGCCTATTACTTCTCTATTTCAGGTGCATTAAGCTCCATTGATGTGATATATTCTATCAGTTTTCATGGTTGCCTGATCCTGCTGGTTTACCTGAACCTGGGACTACTTATTCCGAAGCTACTGCAAAAAGGACATTACGTAATCTATTTATTGGGATTGATGTTTATCATAGCATTGGCCATTGTCGCGCACTATATGGTGTTCGAGATCATGATCCCGATAGTTTTAGTCGACTATTATATAGTCTCGTTTGTAGACACACTTTCACTCGTCCTTGTATTTTCAATTTATTTAGCACTAACATCCTTATTGAAGTTTTCCAAATCCTGGTTTCGGATCCAGCAACTGGAAACAGAGAACATGAGGTTCCAATTGAACTCATTAAAAGAGCAGTTAAATCCTCATTTTCTCTTTAATGGGCTCAATAGCATCTACGCTCTGGCTATACAGAAAAGCGAAAAAACACCTGAAGCCATTTTGATACTATCAGAACTCTTGCGATTCTCATTGTACGAGATCAACAAAGAGAAGGTCGAGCTCAGCCAGGAAATCAAAAACATGGAACACTACCTGGCGTTGCAGAAACTGCGCCTGAAGGGTCCCCACCTAATTAATTTCCGCGTTATTGGTGACCCAAAAGACATCACAGTACCTCCAATGATTTTCCTCCCTATCTTAGAAAATGCTTTCAAACACGGTGATCTTAAAAAGGCCATTAAAATCTCTCTGTTAATAAGCGAAACCATTCAATTTCATTGTGAAAATCAAATTGACCATAGGGATCATCCTGAGCTGCGTCAAGGAGGGATTGGACTGGAAAATATTAAAAAGCGCCTGGACCTACTCTATCCTGACGCCTCACTTGATCTTAATAATGAAGAGAATCTGTTTATTGTACAAGTGAAATTTACGATTCCATGATCAAATGTCTAATCATAGAAGACGAACCATTAGCTCAGGATCTGTTAAGACAATTTGTGTCGGACCATCCAGAATTGGAATTGGTAGGATCATATGACAATCCAATGGAAACGATATCACTTATAGAATCCTCAGAAGTAGATCTATTGTTACTAGACATAAATCTTCCGAAAATTTCTGGGATTAATTTTTATAATTCCTTATCTAGAAAACCACTGGTAATATTTACCACCGCCTATACAGAATTTGCAGTAGAAGGATTCGAAATAGACGCCATAGACTATTTGGTAAAACCTTTCCCTTTTGAGCGCTTCCTTAAAGCTATAACTCGTGCAAAAGAGAAGCTGAGTCAAATACCAAAAGCGGACAGTCAAATATTGGTCATAAAAGCTGATAAAAAAATCTACAGAATTCCTCATGATCAACTTCACTTCATAGAGTCGCTTAGAGATTTTGTTAAAATCCACACGAACAGCGGTGCAATTATCAGTAGCGACACACTACGTAGCTTGAATGAATCCTTACCTGGAAATAGTTTCCTTAGAATCCACAAATCCTATATTGTAAACCTGGATAAAATAGAATTCATGGAAGGCAATCAGGTCAGCATTAAAGGAAAAAAATTACCCGTTGGACAAGCTTACAGAGATGAAATAGCGAAGAACTTTCGTAAATGAATGGTATTCTTCCTAATAAGGTTAAATGCCCACCTTTGGAAGATCAGCAGAGGAATTCCTACAGAATCGCTTAGAAGCCCAATTGCGGATCAATCTTTCTTACTTCATTCATCGTTTCGTTGAACATCATCAACGCTTGACTTTCAAACAGCAGACCATTCGGACTATAGGGCAGTATTAGGGATCAAGCATTATTTCTTAGGTCCGTCTTTAAAAAGTGAAAATCCCAATTTAGAGGTCCAAACCACTCAGTTATCATAAAGCGACCAAATTAGTTTGGCAGAACCAAGAAATCATGAGTTCAAAGAAATCTTTAGAACTCGATATATGATTTGGAAGAACTCTACATCCTATAAGTCATATTTGATCCGATGTAACAATCCATCGTGGATTGTATCGAATGTAGCCTTTACGTTCAGGCATAAAAAAACCCATTCAAATTAATGAATGGGTCTTGTTAAAAGCTGGCAACGACTTACTCTCCCACCTGTTACGGCAGTACCATCAGCGCTGAGGGGCTTAACTTCTCTGTTCGGAATGGGAAGAGGTGGACACCCTCGCTATAATCACCATAAAGTCTTTAGCAACTTAGAACGGGTGTCAGACACCCTCGGACTAGCAGTCCGTCTATCATCACTATAAAATCTTAGTCTGCTGATACTTCTTATCAGCACACATTAATATCCTTAACATGTTGTCAGAGTAAAAGATTCTGATCATTAATCGTTTTACAAGTATAGTCGCTTAAAGAAAGCTTACGGGTAATTAGTACTGCTCAGCTTTGACATTACTGCCTTTACACCTACAGCCTATCTACGTCCTCGTCTAGAACATCCCTTTAAAGAAGTCTCATCTTGTAGTGGGTTTCGCACTTAGATGCTTTCAGTGCTTATCCCTTCCCAACGTAGCTACCCAGCAATGCCCCTGGCGAGACAACTGGTGCACCAGCGGTTAGTCCAACCCGGTCCTCTCGTACTAAGGTCAGATCTACGCAAACTTCTTACGCCCACAACAGATAGGGACCGAACTGTCTCACGACGTTCTGAACCCAGCTCGCGTGCCACTTTAATGGGCGAACAGCCCAACCCTTGGGACCTTCTCCAGCCCCAGGATGTGACGAGCCGACATCGAGGTGCCAAACCTCCCCGTCGATGTGAGCTCTTGGGGGAGATCAGCCTGTTATCCCCGGAGTACCTTTTATCCTTTGAGCGACGGCCCTTCCATACAGAACCGCCGGATCACTATATCCTAGTTTCCTACCTGATCGGCTTGTTGGCCTCACAGTCAAGCACCCTTATGCTATTGCGCTCTTCGCATGATTACCAAACATGCTGAGGGTACCTTTGAAAGCCTCCGTTACGCTTTTGGAGGCGACCACCCCAGTCAAACTACCCACCACACACTGTCTCTGTCTCCAGATTAGGCATCAGATAAACAAAGGGAGGTATTTCACCAATGACTAACATACGCCTGGCGACGCACGATCAAAGTCTCCCTCCTATCCTACACATCATTTACCCAATACCAATGTGAAGCTATAGTAAAGGTTCACGGGGTCTTTCCGTCCCGTTGCGGGTAAACGGCATCTTCACCGTTACTACAATTTCACCGAGCTCATGGCCGAGACAGTATCCAGATCGTTGCACCATTCGTGCAGGTCGGAACTTACCCGACAAGGAATTTCGCTACCTTAGGACCGTTATAGTTACGGCCGCCGTTTACTGGGGCTTCAGTTCAGAGCTTCGCCGAAGCTAACTCCCCCCCTTAACCTTCCAGCACCGGGCAGGTGTCAGGCCTTATACTTCCTCTTTCAAGTTCGCAAAGCCATGTGTTTTTGATAAACAGTCGCCTGGATCGTTT